>NZ_CP083451.1:3315000-3915000 GCF_020080045.1 Comamonas odontotermitis | reverse complement strand
AGACGGCCGTGTGGTCGAGGTGCTCAAGACCTGCCGCCTGCCCGAGCAGGAGATCCACGCCGTCTACCCGTCGCCGCGCCTTGTACCGCAGAAGGTGCAGTCGTTCATCGCGTTTCTGCAAGGCACCTTCGATGCTGCCTGGTGGGAGAATCTGCCCAATGGTGGCTAGCGGGATTTGAAGGGCGTGATGCTTTGAGGCGCTTTTCAATCAAGCGCTCATTGCTATAAAAATTAAAGCAATCAAAGCACCAGAATTGCCCGGAAATCGTTGACGTTGGTATGCGTGGGGCCGGTCACCACGAGGTCATTGAGTGCCAGAAAATAACCATAGGCATCGTTGCGGTCCAGATGGTCGCTGATGCGCAGACTCATGGCTGCTGCGCGTTGCAGGGTGTCTGGTGCCACGCGTGCGCCGGCATTGTCTTCCACGCCGTCGATGCCGTCGGTATCGGCGGCCAGGGCCCAGACCTTTTCCTGGCCCTGTAGTGCTTGCGCCAGGCCCATGCAGAATTCCCCCGCGCGGCCGCCGCGCCCCTTGGCGGCGCCAGGCTGGCGGGGGCGGATGGTCACCGTTGTTTCGCCACCCGAGAGAATGACGCAGGGCCGTGCAAATGGCATGCCATGGCGGGCTACGGCGCGCGCCATGGCGGCATGCACCTTGCCTACTTCGCGTGATTCGCCTTCGATTTCGTCCGACAGCACATGGGCGGCGATACCGGCCGAGCGCGCGGCTGCGGCTGCGGCGTCCAGCGATTGCTGGGGCGTGGCGATCAGGTGGACTTCATGGCCTGCAAAGCGTGGATCGCCAGGCTTGGGCGTTTCCAGTGTTCCATCTTCCAACGCGGCACGCACGGAGTCGGGCACGCTGATCTGGTAGCGATCCAGGATGGCCAGAGCATCTGCGCAGGTCGATGCATCGGGCACCGTGGGGCCGCTGGCGATGATCGAGGGATCGTCACCGGGCACGTCGCTGATGGTCAGCGTTACCACCTTGGCCGGGTGGCAGGCGGCAGCGAGGCGACCGCCTTTGATACGTGAGAGGTGTTTGCGCACGCAGTTCATCTCGCTGATGGCGGCACCGCTCTCGAGCAGGGCCTTGTTGATGCGCTGCTTCTCCTGCAGATCAATGCCTTCGGCTGGGAGTGTCAGCAGGGCCGATCCACCGCCTGAGATGAGGCACAGCACCAGATCATCCGCCGTCAATCCTTCGGTCAGCGCCAGTATGCGCTCGGCTGCGGCAAGGCCTGCCGCATCGGGTACGGGGTGCGCAGCTTCCACGATTTCCAGACGCTGGGGCAGTCCTTGCGGGCGCGGCGGAATATGGTCGTAACGCGTAACCACTAGGCCTGACAGCGGTGCATCTTTTGGCCACAGCGCTTCGAGTGCCTGGGCCATGGAGCCGCCCGCCTTGCCCGCGCCCAGCACCACCGTGCGGCCCTTGGGTGGCTTTGGCAGATGCTGCGCCATGCTGTGCAGGGGCTGCGCGCGCTGCACAGCGGTGCGGTACAGGTCCAGAAGAAACTGCTGGGGATCGCGGCGGGGATCGGCCAGCACGGGGTGCGGTGCGTTGTTCATGGTGTGGTGTCTCCACTGGCCATTATGAAAGCAGCCACCGGCCATGGGCGGAATATGCATTATTCCTGCCAGGGCTTGCACACACGGGGCAGCAAGTCCTGCGGGCGTGTCAGCCTGGAGTGACCTGATGCGCCGTATGAGCAGGTATTTGACTAGCCAAGCGGCGGTGTGCGGTTGCCCCAGTCGGTGTAGTACACACCGTCCGTGCCTTTTCGGATGTAGGCATAGGCAGGGCCGGCGTGTGTATCCCCATGGGCGTTGGCCTTGTCAGGAATGCGCCAGTAGTACACCGTGCCATCCGGTTCAGGGTAGTTGCCCATGTACTCCAGATCCTGGGCCTGGACGGCATGGGCGTCTTGCAGAGACTGGCCCAGTTCCATGCGCACATAGCGCGGCAGCGCGCGCTCCTGTGCATCGCTCAGGCCCGTGTGTCCCAGCCAGGGAGCGCTTTCCTGGATCTGTGCTTCGTTCTGCAGTTGTTCCTGCTTGGTGCGGTATTCGCGGCGGAACTCCGGCGTCTTCATGTGCGCAGCGAGCTGAGGGTCTTCGTTGGCAGCGGGGGATGCTGGCAAAGCCGCCGCCTGTGGCTGGGCAGGCGCGGATGTGGAGGGCGGGTCTTCAGGCGGCTGCTGAATGCAGCCAGCCAGCAGGGTGCTGAGCGCACAGGCGCTCAATACCCCGGTCAGGGCAATTCGTGGGGAGACGGACATGCCCCAAGCATAGCGCGGCTGTACACCCTTGCCGTGTGCTTTAAGTGAAAAGACGCAGCAGCGTACGAATGATGGGCGCTAATAGCTATCAAAATGATAGTTTTTAACCCCAGGAACGCACGGCCTGTGCGGCAATATCCAGCGAGCGAAGGCGCAGTTCTCCGTCGTAGACGTCACTCACCAGCATCAGCTCATCGGCGCCGGTGGAGTCGGCCAACTGCCGCATGCGTTGTTGCACACGATCAGGCCCGCCAATCGATGCAACGGCGAGAAAGCCTTCAATGGCCTGGCGCTCGGCGTCGTTCAGTTTTTCCATGAAGCCTTCCACCGGACGCGGCAGCAAGCCGCGCTGGCCCGTCAGGATGCCGAGCACGCGTTGGTAGGTGCTGCTGGCCAGGTACTCAGCCTCAGCGTCGGTGGGCGCGGCGATCACGGGTGCGCCAACGATCACATAGGGCTTGGCGAGGGCGGCAGACGGTTTGAACAGGTCGCGATACAGCTGCACTGCCTGGTACAGCATGCGCGGCGCAAAATGTGATGCAAACGCATAGGGCAGGCCGAGGTGCGCGGCCAACTGGGCAGAAAAGAGGCTGGAGCCCAGCAGCCAGATCGGCACACGGGTGCCTGCGCCTGGTGTGGCAATGAGCTTTTGGCCCGGCTCTGCATCGGCCAGCAGGCGTTGCAGCTCCATCACATCGCGGGGAAAGTCTTCTTCGCTCTCGACCCGGTCGCGGCGCAGGGCGCGCATGGTCATGCCGTCGGTACCAGGGGCACGGCCCAGGCCCAGATCGATGCGGCCCGGGTACAGCTCTGCCAGGGTGCCAAAGGCTTCGGCCACCACCAGTGGGGCATGGTTGGGCAGCATGATGCCGCCCGAGCCCACGCGGATATGCTGTGTAGCCCCGGCGATATGGCCAATCAGCACGGCGGTGGACGAGCTGGCAATGCCCGGCATGTTGTGGTGCTCCGCCAGCCAGTACCGTGCAAAGCCAAGGGATTCGACATGCTGCGCGGTGCGCACCGCCAGTTGCAGCGCCTGGGCGACCGTGCCGCCTTCGCGCACGGCCACCAGATCCAACATCGAAAGGGCGGGTCGTTTGTGTGTCTCAGTCATGCAGATATTCTTGCCTAGGCAAATATCCTTTGCTGACTGTGGATATCGATAGCAGGTACAACCGTTTACACCCGTTCGAAAATCGCCGATATGCCCTGGCCTCCACCAATGCACATGGTCACCAGGGCGTAGCGGCCACCGGTGCGGTGTAACTCATAGATCGCCTTGGTGGTGATGATGGCGCCGGTGGCGCCCACCGGGTGGCCGAGCGAAATGCCTGACCCATTAGGGTTGACCTTGGCAGGGTCCAGCGCCAGTTCCTGAATCACTGCGCAGGCCTGGGCGGCAAAGGCTTCATTGGCTTCGACCACATCCATGTCGCCCACGGTGAGTCCGGTGCGCTGCATGAGCTTTTGTGTAGCTGGTACGGGGCCGATACCCATGTACGCAGGCTCCACACCCGCATGCGCCCAACCTACCAGGCGCGCCAGCGGCTGGATACCCAGCGCAGCCAACCGGTCGCCAGCCACCAGGGTGACGGCTGCCGCGCCGTCGTTGATGCCCGAGGCATTGCCGGCGGTCACTGTGCCGCCATCCTTTTTGAAGGCGGGCTTCATGCCTGCCAGCACCTCTGGGCTGGTACTTCCACGGACATGCTCATCGGTGTCGAACACGGTGGTGCCCTTGCGGGTTTCCAGCCGCACGGGCGTGATCTGCTCCTTGAAATACCCTGCAGCAATGGCTGCGGCGGCACGCTGCTGGCTTTGCGCAGCCAGTGCATCCTGCATGGTGCGGCTGATGCGGTAGCGCTCGGCCACGTTTTCGGCGGTGATGCCCATGTGCATCTTCTGCCATGGGTCATGCAGGATGCCCAGCATGTAGTCGATGCTTCTGGCATCGCCCATGCGTTGGCCCCAGCGCGCAGCCTGGTCAAAATAGGGGCCCCGGCTCATGCTTTCACTGCCGCCCGCGACGGCCACATCGCAGTCGCCATAACCAATGGCCTGCGCTGCCGACACGATCGCCTGCAGGCCCGAGCCGCACAGGCGGTTCACGTTCATCGCGGGCGTCTCGATCGGGCAGCCTGCATCGATGGCCGCCACGCGCGCGAGATAGGCATCCTTGGTGTCGGTGGGGATCACATTGCCCATCACCACGTGGCCGACCGCATCGGCGGCGATGCCCGCACGCTCAATGGCTGCCTTGACGGCGATGGTGGCCAATTGGCTGTTGGGCACGTCCTTGAGGCTGCCGCCAAAAGTGCCGATGGCGGTGCGGGCGCAACTGGCGACGAATACATCACGATGGGGCATGGGGAACTCCGAGGATATGCAAAAGGACGGGGTGACTCAGGCGCCGATGAACTGTGGCTGGCGTTTGGCAAAAAAGGCGTTGATGCCTTCGGGCAGGTCATGCGTTTGGGCACAGTGCAAAAAGGCTTCACCTTCGGCACGCAATTGCGTGGGCAGATCGCGCTCGAAACCACCGCGCATCAGGCGCCGCATTTGCGCATAGGCCTGAGTAGGGCCATTGGCCAGCCGCTCTGCCAGGGCGTTGGTGGCGGCCTGCAGCTCCGCAGCAGGCACCACGCGGTTGACCAGGCCCAGGCGCAGCGCTTCGTCGGCGTCGAGGTTTTCGCCCAGCATCGCAATTTCCAGCGCGCGGCGCAGGCCCACGAGGCGCGGCAATGTCCACGATGCGCCAATGTCGCAGCTGGCGCCGATATTGATGTAGGCCAGATTCATGCGTGTTCCTTGCGCGGCCAGCACAAAATCGCACAGCATCATCAGAGACAGGCCGGCGCCTGCCACGGCGCCATGTACCTGGGCGATGATGGGGACGTGCAGCTGGTGCATCAGGGTGGCCGCTTCGATCAACGGATCCAGCAAATCCTGGGCGCCTTGCGTGGGGTTGGCCTGCAGGGTGGCCAGGTCGCCGCCTGCGATGAAAGCCTTGCCTGCGCCTTGCAGCACCAGAGCGCGCAGTCCCTGGTCGGCAGACAGCGAGCGCATTGCGGCGGCAAATTCCTGAGCCAATTCCACATTCAGTGCATTGAATGCTTCAGGGCGGTTGAACTGCAGGGTGACGATGCCTGCCTGCCGTCGGATGAGCAAGGGCGCGGTGGATGTCATGTTTTGCTCCTGAATTAATAGCTGGATGCGCTTTTGGGAGTGGCGCTGCAGCCATCCATGAGACTACTGGTACAGTGCCTCGATCTCTTGCGCATAGGTCTTGTAGATACTGGTGCGGCGCACCTTCATGGTTGCGGTCACTTCGCCGTCGTCGTGATCCAGCTCCTTCTGCAAGAGGTGGAACTTGCGGATCTGCGAGACCTGGGCGAGTCGGTGGTTGCCATGGCTGATTTCTGCATCGATCAGTGCGCGTACCTCCGGCGCATCGACCAGCGAGCGGAAGTGGGTGAATGGCAGGCGCTGGGCCTCGGCCCATTTGCCGACGGTTTCATAGTCGATCTGCACCAGCGCTGCAACAAACTTGCGGCCTTCGGCCACGATGATGCATTCCTTGATGTAGGGGCTGCCCTTCATCGTGTTCTCGATCTCGGATGGCGTCAGGTTCTTGCCGCCAGCAGTGATCATGATGTCCTTGAGACGGTCGACGATCTTGAGTTGGCCTTGCACCTCGCGCACCACATCGCCCGTGTGCAGCCAGCCATTCTGGATGGATTGGGCGGTAGCCTCGGGGTTCTTGTAATAACCGGCAAACACCATATCGCCCTTGATCTGCAGCTCACCCTGGCTGCTGTCGTCCGCAGCGCCCGCCTGGCCAAGACGGTATTCCACGCCTTGCGTGACTGGCCCCACGGTGCCCACTATGACATCGTCCAGCCGGTGCCCGGTGATCATGCCGGTCGATTCGGTGAGTCCATAGACCTCGATCAGCGGCACACCCAGCACGCGAAAGTACCGCACGACATCGGGTGGAATAGGGGCGGCACCGGTGAGCGCTACCTTGGCTTCGCGCAGGCCGATGAAGTTCTGCAGCGCCCTGAAGACCAGCCAGTAGCTGGCGGCAAAGCGCAGCCGCTCGCCACCGGTCCAGCGGCTGCGGGGCTTTTCGGCCAACGGCGCGCAGGCCGCATAGGCCTTGGCGTACAGCGCCCTGCGCAGGCGGCCAGTCTCCATCATCTTGATGGTGATGGCGGCATGGAGCTTTTCCCAGATGCGAGGTACACCCAGGAACATGCTGGGCGCGACCTCGCGCAGGTCTTCCTGCACGGTGCGGATGGATTCGCCGAAATTGACCTGCGAGCCCAGATAGATGGGGCAGAAGGTGGTGAGCATCTGCTCTGCCACATGGCACAGCGGCAGGTAGGACAGGTGCGTCGTGCGCATATCGAGCTGCAGGCGCTCGATGATGCCGGGCGCCACACCGCGCATGTTGCGCCACGAGATCATCGCGCCCTTGGGCTTGCCAGTGGAGCCCGAGGTGTAGATCATCAGCCCGATGTCATCGAACGCCTGCCGGGCCAGGGCTTCGTCGATGATGTGGTACTGGCGGTTGGCGGCGCCGAGCTTCTCCACCTCGTCAAATGTTGTGATCATCGCGCGCACCTCAGGAGCAAAGCTGCGCAGGCCCTTGGTTTCCATCACGATGATTTTTTTCAGCAGCGGCAGGTTGGGCAGTGCTTCCAGCACCTTGTCCGTCTGCTCCTGGTCTTCGCAGACCATGATCTCGACATCGGCGTGGCCAATCACATAGGCCACTTCGGCCGTAGGGCTGGTGGGGTAGACCCCCACGGTGATGGCCCCGATCAACCCGGCGCCCATCTGGGCCAGCACCCATTCGATGCGGTTCTCCGCAATCACGCCGACATGGCCGCGCTCCGTCATGCCCAGGGCAGCCAGACCCAGGCCGAAGTGGCAGGCGCGCTCGTGGTACCGCGCCCAGCTGATGGGCTTCCAGATGCCAAAATCCTTTTGCCGGATGGCGATGCGCTGCGCATCGGTGCGGGCGCGCTGGCGTAGCATCTGTGGCAAGGTGAGTTCAGGAAGATTCATAGCGCTCATCCAGTACGCCGTGCCTGGCGTACTCCTAAAAACTGGCACGGCTCAGGTGCGCGGCACCGAGAAAGGGCCGCTCCGCACCGAGGGCTCCGTCCGCCTGCCCGCATCGTTTTGCGATGCGGGTGTGGAGGGAAGGCGCGTAGCGCTTGAGGGGTGTGTTCTTTCAAGACAGCCACCTTTTCCTGCGCTTGTAGTGCTTGATGTCCTTGAAGCTCTTTGCCTCGCCTCCGCCGCCCATGCCCAGATAGAACTCGCGCACATCCGGGTCGCTGGCCAGGCGCTCGGCCGTCCCGTCGATCACGATCTTGCCGTTTTCCATGATGTAGCCGCTGTGCGCCACGGCCAGCGCGACAGTGGCGTTCTGCTCCACCAGCAGCATGGAGGTACCGCGTTCGGCGTTGATGCGGGCGATGATGCTGAAGATATCCTCGGTCAGCTTGGGAGAGAGGCCGAGCGAGGGCTCGTCCAGCAGAATCAGCTCAGGCTGTGCGATCAGCGCGCGGCCAATGGCAAGCATCTGCTGCTCTCCGCCCGACAGGTAGCCGGCCAGGCCCTTGCGCCGCTCGTGCAGACGCGGAAAGTAGGTGTAGACCAGGTCAAAGTCCGGCTTGGCGGCCTGCGGGCGGCCAGAAAGCGCATAGGTGGACGCCAGCAGGTTTTCTTCCACCGTCAGGTCTTCAAACACCCGGCGGCCTTCCATCACATGGCTCAATCCCTGGCGCACCAACTGCTGTGGCGCAATACCGGCGGTGCTGGCGCCGTTGAAGCGAACGGTGCCTGATTCAAGCGCGCCATTCTCCAGCGCCAGCAAGCCCGATACGGCCTTGAGCGTGGTGCTCTTGCCTGCGCCGTTGCTGCCCAGCAGAGCCACGATCTGCCCACGCGGCACTGCCAGCGACAGGCCACGCAAGGCCTGCACCACCTTGTTGTAGATGACCTCGATGTTGTTCACTTCGAGGACGTAGTCTGAGCCAGCGTCGGTCATGGTCATGGGCAGAACGTCACAGTGCATGCCGGATCTGCGATGCGAGCACCCGCAGAGCCTGAGCGTGGAGCGCCGAGCAAGGGCCGCACCGCAGCAAGGGTGCCGTTCTCCTTCCCGCCACGCGAAGCGGTGGGTGAGAAAGGGAGGCTGCGCAGCCGCTCAGCGGGGAGTTCACAGCTTGATCCAATCAGAGGCAGCCACCATTTTTTGGGCCTTCATATCGGCTTGGTAGACGCGGCCAACCGGAATCGAGTTGCCGCTGATGGTGATGGGCACGCCAATCAGGCCGCCGGTGTCGAAGTCCTTGAGGCTGTTGAGCGCAGCCTTCAGGTTGGGGCCCGACAGCGGCTTGCCGGCATCGAGGCAGCGCTTGGCGGATTCGAGGAACAGCATGGCCGCCAGAAAGCCCTGGACGTAGGCGGTGCTCTGGTATTCGGGCCGCATGGCGCGAATCTTCTCCAGCATCGGGGCTTTCTCGGTGTCGTAGTAGTAGCGGAAAGGCATGACACCCATGAAGCCGTCGGCGGCCTCGCCCATCTTCATGACGGTGGAGCTGTCCATCGTCCAGAAGGTACCCATCCACTTGCTCTTCATGCCTTGCTGCTTGCCCTGGTTGATGAACTCCGGGATGGGCGCGAGGATATAGCCGTGAAAGATAGTGTAGTCGGGCGCGGCACGGCGCAGCTTGATGACTTCGGTGGAGACATCCACGCTGCCAGCGGGTGTCATGATCTTGATCGGCACCGACAGGCCGAGCTTTTTGGCCGCGGCTTCGCTCGCTTCGATCGGGTCACGGCCGAATTCCGAATCCGAGTAGACGAAGGCGACCTTGGCCCCTGGCTTTTCCTTGGCGATGTGCTTGAGCAGAATACCGAACATCTCGGTGTAATCCGGCCCGACGAGGAACTGGTTGGGATATTTCTTGGGGTCGTTCAGCTCGGATGCGAACGAGGCGCCAGCCATCAGAATCTGGCCATTGCGATCCAGCTCCGGGTTGATGGTCTTGGCAAAGCCGGTGCTGTCACCGTAATACAGATTGATCTTGTTCTGGCTCGTGAGTTTCTTGAAGGTGGCGACCGAGACATCGACCTTGTAGCCCGTGTCCTCGGGTACATACCTGATCTTGCGGCCCTTGATGCCGCCTGCGTCGTTGACGATTTTCACGTAATCCTGCATGCCGGCATTGATGCCCACCCCGGCAAAAGCGAACACGCCGGTCATTGGAATCGAGCCGCCGATGACGATCTCGTCGGCGCCTTGGGCCAGCACCGACAAGGGCTGCGTCAGTGCCGCCACGCCCGCCGCAGCGGCTCCCAGCATCAGATTGCGGCGCTTGAGCGAAATGTGTGGTTGCTCCATGCTTGTCTCCTGTGATTCTGTTGAGAGAAAATCAGTGGCCCACACCACTCAATTGCGGAAAGGCCACAGGTGGAAGAAGCGCCGCACACGGCGCCACATTTCTGCGAGCCCCAGCGGCTCGAACACCAGAAAGGCGATGATCAGCCCGCCGAAGATGATCAGGCGCACGGGCGAGAGAAAGACGGTCAGTTCCGCCCCGCCAGGCAGCAGGTCGACGATGAGCTTGAGCAACTCGGGCACCATGGTCATGAACACTGCGCCCAGGATGCCGCCCAGGATGGAGCCCATGCCGCCCACGATGATGGCGGCGAGAAAGAAGATGGACATGGTGAGCGGAAAGCTCTCGGGCGTGACCACCCGAAAGAAGTACGCCCACAGGCCGCCTGCCACGCCTGCATAGAACGACGACAGGCCAAACGACAGCAGCTTGTAGCGCAGAAGCGGAATGCCCAGCACCTCCGCCGAGATGTCGCGGTCACGGATGGCGATAAAGGCGCGGCCGATGCGGGTACGGAACAGGTTGGCAGCAGCCAGCAGCATCAGCACCGTTACCGGCACGATCAGCCAGTACAGGCGGAACGATGTATCCAGATCGATACCCAGCATGCGCGCGGGCGGCAAGGAGATGCCTGCCGTGCCACCGGTGATCTTGAGGTTGGCAAACAGAAAATGGGCGATGAAGGACGCGGCAATCGTGGCAATTGCCAGATACAGCCCCTTGACGCGCAACGAAGGAATACCGACGATGATGCCGCCCACCATGGCTACCAGGCCGCCAGCCAGCAGATTCAATGCGAACGGCGTACCCCAGCGGGTTTGCAGAATGGCGACCGTGTAGGCGCCCAGCCCCATGAAGGCTGCCTGGCCCAGGCTGACCAGGCCGGTGTAGCCTGTCAGGATGTTGAGACCGGTGGTGCTTGCCACATGGATGGCCACAAGGCATGCCAGGTAGAGCCAGTAATCGCTGGCCACAAAGGGAAAGAGCATGAGCAGCATGGAGGCTATGGCCAGCCAGATCTTTTGCGTGCGCGAGTCGAACAGCGCGGCGTCTGCGGTATAGCTTTCTTTGAGGGTTCCGATGCGCATGGTGTTGTGCCCTTAAAGACGTTCGATCTCGTGCGTGCCAAACAGGCCATAGGGCCGGATCATCAGAATGATGACCAGCACGACAAAGGTGGCCAGCAGCTTGTACTCGCCGCCCAGGTAGACGCCTGCCAGCGCCTCCACCAGCCCGATGATCAGGCCGCCGACCAGGGCGCCCAGCACGCTGTCAAGGCCGCCCACGATCACCACCACCAGTACAGACAGGCCAAACACGCCCATGCTCGACGAGATGCCGCCAATGGAGCCGACGATGATGCCGGAGATGGCTGCCAGCATGGCCGACACCACCCAGGCCAGCGAAAAGACGCGTGGCACATTGATGCCGACCGAATAGGCGGCAGCCTGGTCGCTGGCCGTTGCCCGCAGCGCAACGCCGCCGCGCCAGAATCGGAACACCAGCAACACGCACGCGATGAAGACTGCCGCAATCACCGCCCCCCAGAACACCTTGGGGGCGAGAAAGGCGTCCCCCACCATGATGGGCTGGTTGGGCATGAACTCGGGCAGGCGGCGCTGGTCAGCGGTCCAGATCATTTCAACCAGGCCAATCAAGACCGACGACAGGCCGACTGTGACCATGAAGACGGAGATGGGCGGCTCGCCCAGCAGCGGGCGGATCATGGTGCGCTCGATCACCGCGCCGAGCAGGCCACAGGCCAGCACGGCGGCTGGAATGGCCAGCCACAGTGGCAGTGCCCACATGGCGGCGAAGGTGAAGAACAGATAACCGCCTGCCATCAGCATTTCGCCAATGGCGATATTGACTACGCGCGTGGCCTTGTAGACCATGACGAAGGCGAGCGCCGCCAGCGCATAGAGGCCGCCGCTCGCCAAGCCCGTCAGACTGATCTCGAACAGGTAGGCCCAATCCATCATGCGGCTCCTGAAGTTGTGGTAGCCGGGCGCGTAGCGGCCTGGAGCTTGCTGCGCAACTCGCCCACATCGCCCGACCCGAGGTAGGCGCGGCCTACTTCGGGGTCTGCCTGCACCACGGCAGGCGTGCCCTGGGCAATCACCTGTCCGAAGTTCAGCACCACTACGTGATCGGACAGGTCCATCACCATGCCCATGTCGTGCTCCACCATCAGTACCGTGACGCCCCATTCGGCGCGCACGTCCAGAATGAAGCGTGCCATGTCTTCGGTTTCTTCGCGGTTCATGCCGGCCACGGGCTCGTCCAGCATCAGAATCTGCGGCTGCATGGCCAGGGCTCGCGCCATCTCCACGCGCTTTTGCAGGCCGTACGAGAGGGCAGCCACCGGCGCGTGGCGGATGTGGTCGATTTCGAGGAAATCGATGATGCGCTCTTCAATATCACGGCGCAGTTCGGCTTCTTCCCGGCGGGCGCGGCCCAGGTAGAAGAGGGCGTCGAATACATTGGTCTTGAGGTGGGCGTGGCGGCCCAGTTTGATGTTGTCGAGCACCGTCATGCCGCGAAACAGCGCAATGTTCTGGAAGCTGCGCCCCAGGCCCAGTTTTGCCCTGCGGGGCGCGGAAATGCGCGTGATGTCCTGGCCCTGGAAATGGATGCTGCCACTGGTAGGGCGGTAAAAGCCCGAGATGGTATTGAACAGCGAGGTCTTGCCCGCGCCATTGGGGCCGATGATGGCGGTGATCGAGCCTGGTTGCACGCCAAAGCCCACGCCTGACAGCGCCTTGACGCCGCCAAACGCCAGCGTGACTCCATCTACCTGCAACAAAGGGGCAGTTGCCTTGGCACTGCCCGGCTGTCTTGTCTCCATCGGCTTCCTCTACGGGTATGTTCGATGCGGTGGTGGTCTACTTTTGCGTAGACTCTTTACTCGTGAGTAGATTTTGAAGATGATGATCCCGTATGACATCGGTATTTTCCCGCTCCGATGAGGAATGATGATGGCGTCAACAGTTGCTAAATCAACAGATAAACAGCGCAAAGTGGCCCCGCGATCGGGCAAGCCCACGGGGCGGTTGGTGGCGGAGGAATCGCCCTGGGCCGGCGCGCCCAGCCGCGAGGTGCAGCGCGAGGCCAAGCGCAATGCGGTGCTGACGACTGCGGCAAAGATGTTCAACGAACGCGGCTTTCCTGCCACCTCGCTCGACGACATTGCCGCGCGCCTGCAGGTTTCCAAACCTACGCTGTACTACTACGTCAAGAACAAGGACGAGATTTTGCTGGAGTGCGTGCGCAAGGGCTTGCACATGACGCTGGACGGCATCGAGGCGTCGCGCCGGGCTGGGGGCAATGCGCTGGACCAGTTGCAGGCCTGCATGCGCAGCTATGCGGCCATCGTGATCCAGCCTTTCGGCACCTGCCTGATCCGCGTTGGAGACGAGCAGGTGCCCGCTGAAAGCCGCAAGGAGCTGCGCAGGCTCAAGTCAGCCATTGACCACGAGTTTCGCAAGCTGGTGGCGCAGGGGATAGAGCAAGGCCTGCTGCGCCCCTGTGATCCCAAGATGGCGGCCTTTGTGATTGCCGGTGCGCTGAGCTGGATTGGCCGCTGGTACCAGGAAGATGGCGACTACACGGCAGAGCAGGTGATTGACCAGTGCGTGGAGCAGCTGCTTTGCGGGGTGTTGATGCCGGTGCCTGCCTCACCGACTGTTATACGCAAGGCTGGCACAAAAAAAGCACCGACCCGCAAGGGGCCCGTGCCTGAGGTTTGACGGCTTGTAGGTGGCTTATCTGCGTCTGGCGATTTCGCGCGCGCAGGTGATGCCCACCAGAATGCCCCACAGCAGGATCAGCAGCGCCGTGGCCAGGTACTGCTCGCCTTGCTGCATGGCCACCCAGGAGCCCGCCAGGGCCACAAGGGCTGCAACGCGCATCATGCGCCGCAGTTGCTGACCTGAGAGGCGCGGGCGCAGATGCCACAGAGCAGCAAGCGATATGACGGCCAGCGCCGTCATGGCAACAAACAGGGCGCCACCATACGGAGCGGCCCATTGGGTGAGGGAGTCGATCATGCGGCGATTGTCGCAAACACCGGGTCAGCTGGCGTCCGGCACGGGTTTACCGGGGTGATGTGGAGCGTCATTCGACATCGGAGCAGGAATCAGTCTCGGGTGACGCGCACTACTTCCTCGGCGGTGGTGATGCCTTCGCGCACCAGGCGTTCGCCATCATCTCGCATCAGGTGCATGCCGGCGGCGATGGCGGCGCTGCGAATCTCGGATTCCGGCGCCTGCGCATGGATCTGCGCGCGGATCTGGTCGTCCACCACCAGCAGCTCGAAGATGCCGGTTCGGCCGCGGTAGCCGCTGGGCTCGGTGTCATCCACGCGGCGCACCAGGCGCTGGGCCAGTACACCCAGGAGCGATGACGACAGCAGAAACGGCTCCACGCCCATGTCGGTCAGGCGGGTGATGGCGCTGGTGGCATCGTTGGTGTGCAGCGTTGCCAGCACCAGGTGACCGGTGAGCGAGGCCTGGATGGCGATCTGTGCGGTTTCGAAATCGCGGATTTCGCCGATCATGATGATGTCCGGGTCCTGGCGCAGGATCGCGCGAAGGGCTTTGGCAAAGGTCAGGTCGATCTTGGGGTTGACCTGTGTCTGGCCGATGCCGGGCAATTCGTATTCGATCGGGTCTTCCACCGTCATGATGTTGCCCTGGCTGGCATCGAGCTGGCTCAGCGCGGCATACAGCGTGGTGGTTTTGCCCGAGCCCGTGGGCCCGGTCACCAGCACGATGCCGTGTGGCTGGGCCACCAGCTTTTCAAAGCGGCGCAGGGTTTCACCCTGCATGCCGACCGAGCCAAGGCTGAGCTTGTTTTCGCTCTTGTCCAGGAGGCGCAGCACGGCACGCTCGCCATGGGCACTGGGCAGGGTGGAGACGCGCACGTCGATGGCGCGCGTGCCCAGGCGCAGGCTGATGCGGCCATCCTGCGGCAGGCGCTTTTCCGAAATGTCGAGGTCGGCCATGATCTTGAGGCGCGAGATCAGAGCTGCGTGCAGCGCGCGGTGCGGCTGCACCACTTCGCGCAGTGCGCCGTCGATGCGAAAGCGCACGCTCGAATGGCGCTCGTAGGGCTCGATATGGATGTCGCTGGCTCCATCACGCGCGGCTTGGGTCAGCAAGGCATTGAGCATGCGGATGATGGGCGCATCACCTGCGGATTCCAGCAGGTCTTCCACCGCCGGGATGTCCTGCATCATGCGCGAAAGATCGGTGCCTTCCTCCACTTCACTGATCACGGTCGCGGCGTTCGATTCGCTGTGCGAGTAGGCCGCGCTGATGCGCTGGGCCAGCTCGGCGTCGGCCAGTTGGGCCAGATGCTGGACCGGAAACTTGCGCAGCACCTCGGACAGTGCGGCGCCGTTGGGCACGGCGCCGTGCCACAGCAGGTATTGGTCGGCATCTTCTTCCAGCAGCAACTGGCTGCTGCGCGCAAAGGCATAGGGCAGAGGGTGGCGCATCAGGTCAACCGTTCTTCGATCAAGGCTCGAAACGCATGCCTTGCGGCGTGACGGTGAGTGCTGGTGCCTGCAACACCGGCGCTTCGGAATAGCCCAGCGGGGTGCCGGAGGTTTGCTGTGACATCGGCGTGATGATGGCCGAATCGTTGACCGGCACCATGGTGCTCGGCGTCGGTTGGTTGCTGATCTGCAGGCCGCGCATCAGGTCGTAGCGGTCAAGGCTGACCTGGCGCGTGGTATCTGCATCGCGCATGACAACGGGACGCAGGAACACCATCAGATTGGTTTTCTTGCGCGAGCGGGAGTCGCTGCGGAACAGCGCGCCAATGCCGGGCAGGTCGCCCAGGTACGGGATCTTTTGCACAGAGCCGGAGTACTGGTCCTGCAACAGGCCGCCGATGACGATGATGGAGCCGTCATCCACCAGCACGGTCGACTCGATGGAGCGCTTGGTGGTGGAGGGCCCGTTGGTGTCCTTGGCCGTGCCGTCGATGACGTTGGAGGTTTCCTGGTAGATGGTCAGCTTGACCGTGCCGTTGGCATTGATCTGCGGGCGTACGCGCAAGGTCAGGCCCACATCCTTGCGCTCGACCGTGGTGAAGGGATTGACCGTGCTGGTGCTGTTGGTGGATGCATAGGAGCCGGTCACGAATGGCCGGTTTTCGCCCACCAGAATTTGCGCCTCCTGGTTGTCCAGGGTCAGCAGATTGGGCGTGGCCAGAATATTGCCATCCGCGTTGGACTGCAGCAGGTTGGCCAGGGCGCCAAGCACGTATTCGCCGTTGTGCTTGAAGGCGATGCCTGCGTTCATGCCTGCGCTGGGCTTTGCTCCAGAATAGTTGCCATTGTTCTGGCCGGTGGCAATGCCTGCTGCGAGGTCGAACAGGTTGGCACCGCCCACGCTGAAATTGTTGCCCAATATGCCCACCACATTGTTGCCCTGGCCAAGAAGGCTTTGCCATTGCACGCCAAACTGGGCGGCCTTCTCGGCGCTGACTTCCACGATCAGGCTTTCCACCAGCACCTGGGCGCGTCGGCTGTCCAGTTGGTCGATCACGGCGCGGATCTGGCGGTACAGCGGCTCGGGCGCGGTGATGATCAGCGAGTTGGTTGCGGTATCGGCCTGGATGATGCCGCCAGTGGCACTGCCGGTGTCGGTGCTGCTGCTCAGGGCCGTGCCGGTATTGAGGCGGTTGTTGCCACCCAGGGTGCTGTTGTTGCTGGTGCTGGTACCCAGCGATCCCGAGGATGTGCCGCCCAGCGAGGTGCTGCCGCCCATGCGGGTGTTGCTGTTCTGGCTGCTGCTCGACAGGTTGGTGGCCGGGCTGGCTCCGCCGCCATCCTGGCCGGTCAGCGCCGCGCGCAAGGTGGTAGCAAGCGCCGTGGCATCGGCGTTGCGCAGGTACACGACATGGATGTTGCCGGAAGCGTCGCCCCGGCTCGGGCTATCGAGCTTGCTGATCAGGTTCTTGGCCTGGGTCAGGCGGGCCGGGTTGGCCGCGCGCAGCAGGATGCTGTTGGTGCGGCTGTCCGCCAGGATGGCCGTGCGGTAGGCGTTGTCTGCCTGGGCTCCGCCGGGCTGCGCGGCAGCGCTCGGTACGCCGCCACTGCTGGTGGCGGCGTTGCCACCTTCTACCAGGCGTTGGAGCAGCGGGACGATGTCGCTGGCCACGGCATGCTGCAGCGGCACGATCTCGACATCGCTGGCGTTGGCCACATCCATGCTGGCAACGATGCGCGAGAGGCGTTGCAGATTGTCGGCGTAGTCGGTGATGACCAGCGAGTTGTTGCCGGGGTTGACGTTGATGGTGTTGTTGGGGCTGATCAGGGGGCGCAGCACGGGAACCAGGTTGCTGGCGTTTTCGTAGTTCAGCTTGAAGATCTGGGTCACGATCTGGCCGCCGCCCTGCACCTGGCCACCGGCTCCGCCCTGGCTGATGCGCACGGTGCCGCCCTGCAGCTTGGCATCGGCCTCGGGCACCACCTTGTACAGGCCTGCGGCTTCGACCACCGTGTAGTTCTGCAGGCGCAGCGCGGCAAGAAACTGTTCGAAGGCTGCACTGGGCGTTACCGCCTTGTCGGTCACCAGGTTCATTGTGCCCTTGACGCGCGGATCCACCACCACGTTCTTGCCGGTGATGGTGGCCATGGTACGAGCGATGGATTCGATGTCCGCATTGGCAAAGTTCAGCGTCACCGGCTCGCCCGGGCGAATGCTGGATGTGGCCGTGCTGACAGCGGTTTGCGCATGGATGCTGCCTGTGGCGCCCGCCAGCAAAAGGCTTGCTGCGATTGAATGCAGAGCAAATCGAACGCTGTTCTGTGTGAGATTCTTCATAAATTCAGTCATTCAGGTCGCAAGGCACCAAATGGGCGCTATCCATAGTCATCGTTCCCTTGAGGGAAAAAGCGAAGCGATTCAGGGGAGCGTTCATCTAGCCCACCGATAGCAGCACACGCTTGCCGTTGCGCTGCCCAATCATAGTCAAGAGATTGGCGAGGGCTGCTTCGCGGCCCTCGGCCGCCCAGGCCTCACCCTGAAAACGCAGGCGCTGGCCAATCCATTGGCCCTTGCCCTGCAGTTGGAGGGCGCCGTCCAGGGTAGACAGTTGCAAGGTGGTCATGTCGCCGCCTTGTACCTGCACCCGGTAGCTGCCCAAAGGCTGGATGGTGGACAGGCGCGATGTAACTGCCATGGCATCCAGCTCGGCGCCACCTTGCACCTGCAGGCGCCCTGCATTCAATGCGAGCGAAAGATCACGCGTTTTGAGCAGCAGCTGTCCCTGGGCCTGGATGGTGTTCCACGGTGTGCCCAGGCCTGCAAGCAGGGCAGCAGGCCAGCGGCTTTCGTGCGATGCCAGTGTGATGGTGGCGCCACCCCAATGGGGTTGGATATGGATGGGCAGCGGCGTTGCCATGCAGCAGTCCGCATTCCAGCGCATGGCAAGGCCCGTGAACTGGGGGCGCAATTGCCAATCGACCCGGCCGGGCAGCGCCATCTGGTCGCGGCTGGCTTTGCCACCGGTCAGCACCCACTGGGCTGATCCGTTCCAGACCGTGCCGCGCGGCTCGCGCAGTTGCAACTGGTCTTGGGTTGCCCAGGCAAGGCCATGGGCCAGCCAATAGGCGGGTGCGTATGCCACCAGTGCCGCCGCGCCGCCCATGCATGCTCCGGCCACTGCCCAGCGCCAGGGCGCGCGCGCGGGCCTGGCGGCAGTCATGGTCGGGTGCGAGCGATGCTGGGACATGGAAATGTGCCGCCTTACTGCCCGGCCTGCACCGGCAGTTGCAGCACGATGCTGCCTGACCAGGTGGGCGCAGCATCTGCCTTGGCTGCATTGCTGCGCGTCAGGCGCAGCTCGGTGGGAATGGCATGGGCATTGGCCCGCACCTGTCCCAGCCAGCGCTGGGTGGAAGCTGCGGATGCATTGCTCAGTGTGACAGTGACACGTTCGCCCAGCACAGACAGCTTGGCGGTCGCGCCCAGTTGCTGGGTGAGGCTGGATTCCAGCTGCTGGCGCGCCTGTGCGGTCGTCAAGGTGGTGGCCGATTGCAGCTGGCGCGCTTCGCTTTGCAGTGACAGCATGCGGGCAAGGTCGGCATCCAGCCGTGCGTGTTCTGCGGGCGCAGTGCGCCAGGCCTGCAACACGGGGGCAATGGCCAGCCACCACAGCAGGGCAATCAGGACCACCGCTGCAGCTAGCGATACGCCATGGCGCTCGCGGGCATCGAGCGCCATCCAGCGCTGGCGCAGTTGCGCGAAGGCGGTATTGGTGGAAGCCGCTTTGCGGCCAGGCATGGATGCGTTGTTTCTCATGGCCGGGCCTCCGCGCGGATCACCCATTGGTCGTTTTGCATGTCGGCGCGCAAGCCCTGGGCTTGCAGCTTGGTGCGGAAGGCATCAAAGCCATCGGTGGGCAGGCCGCGCAGGCGCAATTCGCTGTTGCTGTATTCGATGCCCGATGGCGTGGCACTGGCTGGCAGTGCGGCAAGTGCTTCACCCGCCGCAGCGAGCAGTGGCTCGGCGTCACCCGCTGTCAGGCCACCCGAGGCCTGGCGCAGGTTGGCCACTTCGCGGGCCATCTGCACAGGGGCATCGACCACCACCTGCACCTTGGGGAAGGTCGTGGTGAGCGTGCTGCGCACCAGCGCTGCCTTGGCGCGCAGTTGCTGGCGCTCCTGCCAAGCCCAGATGTTGGCGCCGATCACGGCAATCAGTGCCAGGGCGACTACGCCCCAGCGGGCCGGTTTCCAGGCGGGGGCATGCAGTACATCGTTGAGCCCGCTGCCCAGGCGGCGCTGCAGGCGGTTGCGGCCACTGTTGGCAAATTCCAGCTGGGCCAGGTCCCAGTCGCTGCGCGAAGCATCCAACATGGATTGGGCTGGGGAGTACAGGCGTACCGGGCGCTGCAACAGTTGCTCGGCTGTGCCGGCCACAGCAGGCTCGGCATGCACTGCGCTGTCAGCATCCAGGGGGGGGAGCAGCGGCAGGGTGTCGCGCGACAGCGGCAGCACGAGCACGGCGTCATCCGGACCGGTGCCGTACACCACGGCTTGCGGCCACTCGGGGCTGCCGGTGATCAGCAGTTGTGCACCATCTGGCGAAGGTTCCCCGGGCGCATGGCTGGGCACGACGCGGGCAACGGCGCGGCCAGCGGCTTCCAGGTTTTGCAGATGTTCGCGCAGCCAGGCGCGGGGGCAGCAGGCAATCCATATGGGCTCGCCGGCCACAGCATCCGGCTGCAGTGCAAAGTGCAGCTGGGCCGGGTCGTCGAGCAGGTGCTCTTCCAGCACTCCCTCCAGCACGGCGCGCAGGCGGGGCGACCCAGGCCCCACGCCCTGCGGCAGGGGCGCGCGTTGCCATGACAGCATGGCCGCCGGCACCACGGCCACCACTTCGCCCGTGCGGCCCGGCTGGGGCAAGAGTCCGGCAGTGGTGTTACCTTGCTGGCTG
The DNA here is from genome assembly GCF_020080045.1 of Comamonas odontotermitis. Classification (NCBI taxonomy): domain Bacteria; kingdom Pseudomonadati; phylum Pseudomonadota; class Betaproteobacteria; order Burkholderiales; family Comamonadaceae; genus Comamonas; species Comamonas odontotermitis. The sequence continues at coordinate 3,894,840 of NZ_CP083451.1, read as the reverse complement.
ATGGCCTCGCCGTCCGGCGACAAGGCATAGCTGTAGCTGGGGGCTGTGCCAGCTCCCAGGGCGCCTGTGTCCGGGCCATTGGCCATCGGCAATGAAATCAGTAATGTACTCATGAGCGTGTTGTGCGCTGCATTGTAGAGGGCTGGCGTTCACCGAACTGCAATACGCTTGTCATGGCTTGTCTCTACGGCGATCTCGTCGCTGCTGCCTTGTAGCGGTAGGTGTTTTCAAAAGTAATAGCGGCTGGCGCACATTGCGATTGGGTTTTGACCGAGATATATGAAAAATTCAAGTCTGGAAAGTAGATGATGCTCTTGTTTTTATAGCGAAAGACACTTTCTGGGTGATGGGGCCAGCAAGCGTGGCTGACGTTGTTACAAGAAGAGAGAGCGGTCACTGCCCTCCCGGAAAAGCCGAGCTGCCTTCTGCCAGCAAAGAGGCGGGCATGGCTGCTCCGCGCTCGCGCACCACGGTCGACACGGACAGGCCCTGGCGGTAGACCAGCGATTTCTCCTGCACCACCAGGTCATCAAAGCGTAGACGCGCCCAGACTTCAAAGTAGGCGGTTCTCACATCGAGCAGGCCAATCGCCGCTGACAGTGCCTGGTTGTTGGGAAAGCGTTGCTTGATGTCTGTGGTGTTTTCAAATGCCTTGGTTGTGCGCATCTGCGCGATCTGCTGGGCCGTAGCAAAGTCCAGGCCATCGACTGCTGCCCAGATGACCGTGGGCGAAGCCGTATTGATATTGACCAGCGAGGTTTGCGGCAGAAGTGTCACATAGGGCTCCAGTGCTGCCAGCGTGGCGGGTGACAAGCCCCACCAGGCCAGTTCTTTGTAGGTGCGGGGCAGGAGTGGGGCATTGGCGGTCTTGCCTTCGCTGCGCAATGCGGCCAGGGCTTGCTGGCTCAGCAGGGTCAACTCAGCGCTGGGCAGGCCCAGGCGCTCGAACAGGCGCTCGAACTGGCGCCGGGCTGTTGGATTCAAGGCATTGCTGCTGACCAGGTTGCGAATGTTGAGCCGTGCCTGCGCATCCACCACGGCACCGGACAGAAAGGCCTGCGCCGCGTCGATGGTGGCATCGTCCACATTGGTCTGGTTGTTGGTAGCCTGCAGAAAGGTGGACAGGCGTGCCTCGGCCAGTGGAACCGACCAGGGCTCGGTCAGCGAGTCGGTGCCGCCGCTGGTACGCGCGTCATGGCGCAGGATCTGGCGCGAAAAGTCCAGCCCGCCCAGCAGCAGCCACGCGGCCTGCACGCGCGTGCGCTCGGCTCCTTCTACCTCAAGATTTCGCCATTGCTGCCACACGGCGCTGGCCGCAATGGTGGCCACCAGGGTGACGGTGAGCATGGCTGCCAGCAGGGCGGCGCCGCGCTGACCCAGGCGGGTGCCATATCTCATGATTTGTTGCCCCCCAGAATGGGGTTCACCCAATCGGATGTGATGGTGCCGGACAGGGCTCCGGGTGCGGGCAGCTCCAGGCTCAGGCGCACGCCATCGGACAGGGGCGTGTCGGTGGGGTTGTTCGGGTCGGCTCGGGTATCGGTGGCGCTGCTCGACAGCGGATTGCTCCAGCTGTTGCCGCGAAAATACAGCAACTGCCACCCGCGCACCGGCATCAGCACGGTGGTCTGCGGAATGCCGTCGCCGTTGTTGCCTGCATTGCCATTGATGGCGCCATTGGTCACGGCGTGGTTGGCCATCTCCCAGGCCTGCTGCCATTCCTGCGCATTGCGCAGCGGGTGCGACTGCCAGCGCACCCAATGGGAGCGACCCTGCACATTGCGCAACGCCCAGCCCACCACGCGCAGCCCTTGCTCGTTGATGTCGCTGCTGCGGCGGGTGATGCGCAATACCCGGCCATTCCATTCGATGGGGATGGTGGCGCCCACGCGCTCGATCGCGTTCAAATCCGTATTCCACTGCGCCAGCGCTGCCTGCGCCACCATCACTTCTTCGCTGTAGACCCTGGCCTGCTCCTGTGCGCGCACCATGCCATCGATGCCGCGCCAACTGGCCACCGTCATCACGGCCAGAATGGCAATGGCGATCAATAGCTCGATCAGCGTGAAACCTTGGGAGCCACCGGCAATTTTGCGCGGCTTTAGCGCTGCATAGCCAGCCGGGGCCGCCCCGCAGCGCGGGCTGGCCTGGTGAATGTCATCTCTCCCCTGAGGGGGGGGCGTGAAGTGATTCAGGGCAGGGCACATCTCAGTATCTGCCCACGATCGTCGTCAGGCGCAGCAGTGGGGTGGCGCCGTCAAACACATGCGCGTCGATGCGCCGGAAATCCGGGTTGGGAGTGGGAAACACGCCCACGCGTACGTCAAAAACGCGGCCGGCCTGTTCACAGGCCACGCTGCTGGTGCCCAGGCCCGGCAGCTGCTGTGACAGGCGCGCTGCGGCCAATTGGTTCTCGGCACACAGCTGGGCCAGCATCACATCGCTTTGGCGCCCTGCGGTCTGCGTGAGGGCGTTCATGGCCTTGCCACCAGCCAGCAGTGCAATGGCAACGATGGCGAGCGCCACCAGAACCTCGATCAGGGTGAAGCCCTGGCTATGCCCATGCAGGCTGCGCGTGTGATGTCCCATGGCCTGCAGTCCTACTGGCCTTGCAGCGCAAACGGGCGCACGCCGTCGGTCGCCACGAGTACCGTGCTGGCACTTCGGCTGGAATGTGCGATGGCAATGGCTTGCGGGCCAATCAGCGGCTCGGGGCCCAGGATGATGTCGCCCCCGGTACGCGCTGCGACCGGCGGCTGCAACCATGCCACCCGGCGCGTGCCGCCCTGCAGGCCTTCAATCACAAAACCATTGCTGTCCGCACGCCAGCGTGCAGGCTGACCGCTGGCGCGAGATTGCGCGCGCGCTGCCTCCAGCTGTGCGGCCAGACGCTGGCCTTCGCGCTGTAACTGGTCCTGGTTGTTGTCTCCCATGGCAAATACGACGCCGATGCTCACCAGTGCCATCAGTGCGATCACGACCAGAAGCTCCACCAGCGTAAAGCCTTGGTGGAGTCCGTGCATTGATTTGCTATGGTTTTTGATGATCATCCGCAATATGGATGCATGCCAGCAGCCGAAATAAGTTCGAAAACGTTGCGGGTGCCCATGGCTGCCAACACGTTCCTGCCGACTTACTGCCAGCTGCCGATGTCGGCATTGTTGCCGTCGCCGCCCGATTGGCCATCTGCGCCAAAGCTCATTACATCGACTTCGCCCTTCACGCCGGGGTTCAGGTACTGGTATGGGTTGCCCCAGGGGTCCTTGGGCAGCTTTTCCAGATAGGGCTTCCAGTTCATGGGCTGCGGGCCGCTGGCAGGGCGGTTGATGAGTGCAGCCAGCCCTTGCTCTGCGGTGGGATAGCGTTGGTTGTCCAGCCGATAGCGCTTCAGAGCGCCCATGATGTTGGTCACATCGGTGCGGGCGGCGGTGACCCGCGCTTCGTCGGCGGCGCCGATCACATTGGGTACGATCAGTGCGGCCAGCACTCCGATGATGACCAGCACCACCATCAGCTCGATCAAGGTAAAGCCACGCTGAACGTGGGCTGAGGCGCGGCGCACAGCCGGCAGCAGGCGGGTAGAAAACATCATGCTCTCTGGGCAAAGTTTCGGAAATGACATCTGCGTGCATCATAATCTGCGAATGGTGACACTCTCGCGCAATCCCTGGTCTCCTCGGCTCGCCGCCGGCTTTTTATGGGCTGGCGCCGCTGCATTGGCAGTGTTCTGGGGGCTGACGCTCTCGGCACCGCGCCAGGTGTCTGCGGTACCCCAGGCAGGCGGCACCGCGCCTATACAGGCCAGCGGCGCTGCCATGGCACGCGTGCTAGGCGTGCTGGACGGTGCGCCTGTTGTCGCACCCGCGGCTCCCACACGCTGGCGCTTGCTGGGGGTCATGGCTGGCAAAAACAGCGGCGGCGGAGCCGCTGTGATCGCAGTGGACGACCAGCCGGCCAAGGTGTTTCGCGTAGGCAGCACGGTGGCCGATGGTCTTGTGCTCCAGTCGCTGCACAGCGATGCCCCCCGTGCCGTGAGCTTGGGCGCTGACGTCGATGGCCCCGCTGCAGTCACCATCGAGTTGCCAACCATCAAGGGTATAGGCGCTGAGCCACAGCCTTCGGCCGCACCGGCAGCAGCCGCGCAGCAAGCCAATGTGGACCACAGCACCGGCGTGCTGCGCGATCGCTGACCAGAGCCATGAGCCGCATTGCGGATGCGCTGATCGGTCAGCCCCGGCAGGAGGGCGATATTGCCACTGTCATCGCGCAGGCGACACAATGCCTTGAGCGGTTTACCGATGCTTTCAACCAGCAGGATCTGCCGGGCATGGACGCATGCCTCCACTTTCCGCACCAGATGTGGTCCGGAACGCAATTGCTGGTGTGGCAGCAGCCGGGGAGCCATCCACCGGATTTCTTTGCGCTCTTGCGTGCCACTGGCTGGACCCACACCCGCTACGAGGCCATTTCTCCGGTGCTCGCCAGTGCGGACAAGGTGCACTTCGTGGTGGATTACACCCGCCGTAGTGCGGATGATGCCGAGTTGAGCCGCCATCGCAATCTGTGGGTTGCCGTGCAGCATGAAGGACGCTGGGGCATTGTGCTGCGGTCGTACTGACAGCTTGCCAGGCCTCAGTCAAGGTGAGTTGGCTGGATGTGGGCTGCAATGGCTCAGCGAAGCGGTAACCGAATCCATTCGCCATAACCCAGCTTGACCGAAGGCCAGTCCTTGGCGGTGGGCTGGCGCTCGCCACGCGTAATGAGCCAGTGTGCACATTGTGCCACCCCGGCATGGGCCAGCCACAGCACGGGCTGGCCTGTTGCCTGCGACTGCACGCGTGCAGCGGCCAAAGCACGGCCCACGCGAGCCATCATCGCAGCCAGCGATTCGCCGCCGCCGGGTGGGTGGTTCCAGAAATCGGCAGTCCAGGCGTCCATCTCGGTGCGGGCGATGGCATCCCAGCGCAGGCCTTCCCAGTCGCCAAAATTCATTTCGACCAGATCGGGATCGGGTTTCAGTGTGAAAACAGAGTCAAGTGCTTGAAGGGAAAGCGCAAGTTGCTCACATCTTTGTAGCGGGGAATGCCATATTTCGCCCGGCGCCAGTCCCTCTTCCTGCCAGGCTCGCTGCAAGGCAGCGGCAGCAGCCGCCGTGGCCCTGTCGTCAGCCGCCAGATTGCTGCGTCCATAACAAACCCCGGGAGCAACGATGGGCTGGGCATGGCGTTGCAGCCACAGGGGCGGAGGGGGGGAGTGTTGAGACGGTTGCAGTGCTCGGTGCTGGGGCATGTACGGCGAGAGAAGTGAAAGCTTCGCGATTGGATGAGATCTTCTGCCAACAGATGTTTGGTGGCTTTGCGACAACTGGCGATTGCTGACCATTTCGCCATACCTTGGGCTTTATTGCATAAATTATTTTGAGGCTGAGCTTCCCCAGACGGTGGCTGTGGTGCAACTGCGTCTGGGGTTTAGGGTAGGTCGATTTCAAATCGATTTATGCAGCAAAGGCTCTATTTACCCCAGCAGCTGGCAGCATCACTGCTGGCGCCCGTAACATCGCGCACACCAGTATTGGTCAGCGTATAAGTGCCGCACTTGTCGCCTGCCTGGGGGCCAGGGTTTTGGGGGACCGCCTGTAGTGTGAACGCACTCGCAGTATTACCGGATGCAAACCCAATGGTGTAACGTTTCTGTGGATCTGGAGTGTCATCAGCAAGCCTCCATTGCAAGGATTTCGGCAGTATTGTTGGATAATTGCCTCCTGCTGTTGCGGCTCGCTCCATCCATTGCGCAGCTTGCAGCAAGCCCGCTCGTGCATCAGCCCGATGGCCGCGGCGAATATATTCCTGGTAACTAGGTAGAGCGATCGCAGATAGGATTGCAACCACAGCCACCACAATCATCACCTCGATCAGCGTAAAACCGCGTGGCCAAGACAGCGTATATTTTTTATGCATTTTCGTGGCTCCTCGTTATTTCACCTTACGCCAGCTTGGACGCAAAGATTGTTCGGGCGCACGCAGGATTTCGTCCGTACAAATGGTGCCAGGCGGGCAGGTTCCTATATCCTTGGTCCTCGTGTCCGAAGAGGCGATGACGTTATGTCCTCCCTTACTTACTTGGCGCCGAGATGCATTGTCGTTGTCTGCATTACTGTAAGAGCCATTACCAGCTACATCGATCAGCTGCATTGTGGGGCGCTTGCCATCCATGATGTTTAACATGGTTCGATACTGGCGTTCGTCATCGACGGTAATCGGGTTACAACTCTCAACATTAGTCGCAGTAGCAGAATCCACAGACCCCTTGGCGGGCACTTGGGTATAAGCCAGCAAGACATTAGAGCCATCGTACAACTCCAAGCTCTTGAGCAGACGCTCACCCACCTCGGGCAAATCCATGTACCAGCCTTGCTTGCCGGCGATCCACAAGCCGCTGGCGTTATAGAGGGGATTGCCAGAGTCTTCATCCACACGGCCAGCTCCCAGACTCGTTCCTACTGAAGCGGCGGTAATCTGGCGCTTGACCAAGTTAGCCATGCTGACAGTCCTGGGCGCAGGAACCTCGAGGCATTCACCAGGAGGGGTTGGACAGGTGGTGGCGGCAGCTACCTTCAACCATTGTTTGGTGCCATTGGTGTGATCGATCGTATAGCGCGTATTGTCGAGCACTGCATATAAGGTCTGCACCTTTTTATCAATCGGATCGTCAGTCGCTATATTGCGGCCAGTGCCAAATGCGACCATCATGCCTCCCAAGGCTTTTGTGGTGCCGGGAACAGCGCCACCTGTTTGCCGGTCATTGGCGCGTACGGTGGGCGGTGCGGTAATAGGTTGCCGGTTAGTGTCGGATGGTGTTGTAGTACGCGCCCCATTGAGTGCTGCCGGAGCCAGCGCCGTAAACAGTGGCTGGCCACCAAATGCCACACCCCAGCCTGCAGTTACAACACCATCAGCATTGGCTGTCACCGTCTCGCTGGTCAGATCAAACTTCCATAAATTGCCAAGATTGTCGCCCGCATAAGCGATATCCACCCGACCGTCGCCATTCAAGTCGACCAAGCGAGGTGCTGACAATCCATTGTCCTTGGCATTACCGTTGCCCGCAGTATCTGCGGTCGCAGGAATACGCAGCAGCTCCTGTGCGCCATCGAGATACTGCACAAGCAAAACTGGGCGTTGGTTTGAACTGTTGTAGCCATTGCCCAGTATCGTCGCCCAGCGACCATTATTTGTGCGGGTGATCTGGGTAGTTTGCAATGGATCAGTCTCGTTCAGCACGGGCTGGGCAGTAATATGGCCAATATCTGCATCTTCACTTGCCATTCTCAAACAGGCGGAATTTTGCGCAGTATCAGTAACGGTAGTGCAATCAAGCGTATCGGCTTGACCTCGTGTCCGGTCAAGCCGTACCAACTTTTGAGCCAAGGCGGCCGTATCGCCAAAAGCCGGCGCTATGGAACTACTGGCGGAAACGGGATTGGTCACGTCGAGCACAAAATAACCCCTACCACCCGACCCTAGTGTCCCCACCAGCAAGGTGCGCCAGTCTGTCTGGTAGTAACTGGTTCCGCCAACTGGTGCAACCACTCCGCCCAACTCCACATCGCCTGTCATCGGCGAGCCATCTACATAGTACTTATGGGAATAATTGGGATCTGCCAAATCTTTGAGCTTTGACAGCACGCCATTGGGTACATAAGCAATTTTCTCGGTGCCATCAGTGGCAGAAAAGCCATGCAACATCCCATCGTTGCCACCCACATAAATCATCGGGGTGCGGCTTTTTTGTGCACGCACAAAGCTGTCATACCCTTGTAATGCATAGCTTTGAGCGGGGGCGCCCGTGTACCAAATGCCGGAATTGACGATGTCGCCCTGAGCACTTTGCCGTGTTCGGAATGGGCCCGTTGTCGCCTCATTGCTGCGTACACCGCGAATGTATTCGAGAATGTCTTGTCCACTGGTAGCGACGGGTGTGGCTGTATCCAAGCCCAGCTTAGCCTTTTGCGGCGTACTCAGATTGCTCTCATCACTAGCCCACTTGAAAGGAACGCCCCCTTTATTGAAGGACAGAGAGGCCACATTATTCACATTTGTGCCAGTCGTCCATTTATCACTCCAGCTCAAAATGACACGACTGGTTGGCGCCATGGCATCAAGCAAATCGGCAGTGGTCTTGCCGCTCCAGCCGGCCGTGGCAGTGCCGTCCTTGTTAACTGTTGCGGATGAAACAGAGCCCTTCCAAGCCTTTTGGGGCTCATAGCGGGCGGTAAAGGTACCAACGTCTATGCGAGCCGCACTGGTACCGCTGGCGGCGGTAGCGGTAGTTTGAGCTTCGTTGGCAGTATTGATTTTGTCGATAATGTCCTCAAAAGCCTTTTTCAAGTCATTAGCCTGAGTGACCGCATAAAAGCCACCTCTGCCATTAAGCGCGGCATGCCACATGTCGTGGCCCCGATCGACTTTTGTAGTTCGGCTGTCACTCATGGTGTTGCCGGAGGCGCGCCAAACATAAGTGCCGTTCGCATAGTCCGCAAAGCTGCCGTCAAACCCATATGGCAGTGTGGCCGAAGGAGCAGTGACATTGCTCACTTTCGCAACCGATACATCGTCAGAAGCAAAGTTATAAAGAGGAATTGCATTGGCAGTAAAGCCAATGGTATAGGTTTGCATATGTGGCCAGGTGGCCGGGTCATAGCGCGGATTCCAATACTTAGGTATCGTCGCAGTTGTATGGGTGACCCTGTTGGTGAATGTCTCTGATGCCGGTGCACTTGTATATTTATTGGAAGGCTGTACGGTAGTTCCCCCAAATAGTGGATTGGTAGGATTCTGCAACGGCGTCGCCCAGCTTCTAAAGGCCCAATCCGCAATCGTTGTCATCGGATCCATATCCTTGTACACACGGGTATTGACAGAAGTAGGATCATAGAAAATACCATCTGCCAAGGTCCGGCTTGTACCATCGTAATTAACAGGCGAAGTCGCTACATAACTTGCGTTCCAGCCACCGTCAGTGAACAGAATGTGGTAATTTCGGCGGCAAGCCAAGTATTCACCGTTGCCTTGGCCAGGGGTTGTCGCCCAGGGACCATTTCGGTTCATGGCTCCACGCATATACTCATCCGCACGCTGCATCATTGGGTGCGTTGGTGTGCCGCCGGGAGATGTGTAAGCAGTGACGTAGTTAAGAAAATTAGCTCTATGGTCTCCCTGCAATGGACGCATAAAGTTAATGTTATTGGTCGTAATGGGCGATATATTTGCCGCGGCTGCTGCCGTGCCCAGCAATGCCTCAGAAGTCGGACCGCCGTGTCTATTCATGGACTGCCATGCAAAGCGGATTTTTCCATCAGGCAGCAACGTCATGTCGTTAAATACGGCGGATAAGGCTTCTTTCAGTACCTGGGTGCGAGTTTTTGTACCATTAGCCATGTCCTTGGATTCCATACTGCCAGAATCATCCAATGACAGAATCACATTCGGCGCCACATATGGCTGCTTGGTGCCCGGCGGTGCAGTCGCAATGTCAATGGCCCAACCTGCGTGAGGGGCCAAGGCGGCGCTAACAGCCAGGGCCAGCACATTTTTTCTGAAACGTCTTTTTTGGGGGAGATCGATAGACATGAAGTATTCCTCTCTTAGATCAATTATTTATTAATAGAGCGAGGCTGCAGCGAATAAAAAATTAATGTATGCGGTCCGTGTTTTGGCAGCTTTTGCAGCAGGGGCGTCCTATGGATTCTCTTTATAGGTCTTTCGTTTTTTGTCGCACATAGGTTTCTTGGATTACGACAGGCGGCATGCCTGCTTTTCGGCCATAGGCCAGGGCAGTGATGCGGTACATAACGTTAGGAACCAAGTTGGCAGACAGATAGCTGTTATTGGCAGTGCTGACGCCTGCACTTTGCGCCACAATCAGACCGGATGTCCTGCTGCTTTCGTCGTACTTGAGCACTTCGATCCAATACCATCCACCGCTGGTAGCGCTGCTGCGATCAGCCAAAATAGGATTGGCATTACCACTGCTACCAAGCTGCGCGCCGGTATACATACCGTAACGTGCACCAACGGGACTGCCGTCGCTCGTATTGGTACCTGTCATCTGAGCGAGATTAAAACCCTGACTGGTAACACTACTGGGAATGTTCCAGAAGTCCTGTTTTTTGGTATGTTTGACGCATAGGCCATGACTGCACTGGTAGGTTTTATTCGCAAGCTCCGACAACAGCGGGGCAACTTCTGCCTCTGTTAGCGGAATTTGGGGCACGCTGCTGCGACGGCAGACTTTACTATCGCCCGTGTCGGGCGTACATACAGTACCATTCGCATTTTCACCCCGTATATCTAACTCTGCGTCTTGCATTAAAGCCTGGGCGGCTTCAAACGCTCTCTGATAATCTGCATCATTGCCTACTATCATTTCGCTAAACAGCGATGTGCGTGATGCCCATAATGCCAGCAGCATGGATAACATCACGAAAACAATAACAACAAACAGCGCTATGCCGCGCTGATTGCCTCGACCAGGAGAAAAATAAAAGAAACGATTTTCAATCATGATTATTGCTTTGCGCGGTATTTTTGGGCTTACAGCACGCTGCCAATCAGCCCCTGGCTACGCAGTTGGTAGATATTTCGAAACACCATGTGCATGCGCCCAGCGCGCGCTGTGCCTATTGCACTGCCTGACATGTCAGTCGCTGTAGCGCTGGACATATCAACGGTAGTGGCGCCGTCGCAATCGGTATATTTGGTGCCTGTGGGAATGTCCATACGTTCATTTCCAAACAGCACCAGACAAACCTCTACACCCGTCACCTGCGCCCAGTTAGAGATGCCAGAACCAGTAGCACCCGCATCCACGTATCTGACAGCGGGGTTACTGGTGCCCCCACCACTAAGAACAAGGTATCGCAAGCGGAAATTGGCAACGTTTCGAATAATTGGTTGCGCGGTAGTGCTGGTTGTGCCAGTGCAGCGAAGAGTGCCATCTGAGGCCAGACTAAATGTGCTTTGCAGGCGAGCGTACCCATCATTCGCCGTGTCATCAGTGGGCCCACCCATGCAATCACGCGATTGGGATTGCATGGCAGGTGTTGCGGCAGTTGGCTGATAAGAGTCTTCTTTGTAGCGGCGATAGCCAGCGGTGACCGTACTATTGGTGCCAGTGAGGCTATTAGAAATCTGACGGGGGTCAAAACTATTGTCGGCCCCTGCCTTCTTTGTTTCGATCGCAACAGGCAGGGCATAGGGGGTAGCGGAGGCCTCTGTTGCAGAAGTCGCGTTGCCCACGCTATTGGGATCTAGATTGAGATAAAGTGATCCAGACTGGCGCAATTGTTGCCCGATGACACGAAAGGCATAACTGGCTTGTTGTTGCAGAGTGCTGGCATCACTGACCGTGCCAGACACACCTCGCGATACCATTAATGCCCCTCCAGCTACGGCAACAACGAGCAGGCCGATGGCGATACCGACCATGAGCTCAACCAGGGTGAAGCCGTGCTGACGCGACCTCAGATAATGACTCTGCAGATTTTCTATATTTGTTTGTCTTTGTACGCCAAAACCGTAAGCGCAGGCAGCCAGTTCTTTTTTCATATTGCTTTCCATTGCTAAGATTTAATTTCCAGGGCAGAAATACCGAGTGGTAGCAGTGCCGTTATATGGAGCGCATCGAGCACTGACGGGGATATATTGCAGATGGCAGGTGTAGCCGGTATCACAGGTGACGGCTGTACCGCCACTGCCGTTAGCGGCCGCACTGATTTGAAGATTTGAAAGATAGTCGGCGTCTTGATTTTTTTCGTTTTCTCGCCAGCGAATCATGATTCCAAGCTGGCGGCGGTTGGCTGCAACCGTTTCTCCTGTCGCTTGAAAGACGTTGGCGTCACCCATGGGAAGGCTGGCCTGCACGAGCTGCTTCCATTCCGCCAGGTCATAGGCAGCAAGCTGGGCAGGTGTACAGGTGCCGGTTGTGCAGCTCGTACCAGCATCTGGAGTTGGCAGGGAGGTCGACCACCCACTGGTATAACTTCCCATGTTGACCAGGGCATTGGGACTGATTTTCATGCGCTCGCTGAAATCTTCAATCAGCCGAATAGCTTGTTCACGCCGTACCGTCGTTTGCGTGTCGGCGAGGGTACGCAATTGCACGCCGATGATGCCAAGAATGCCAAGTGCGGCTACCAAAATGGCAATGAGCGATTCAATCAAGGTAATGCCATGTTGGCCACTAGCGCGATATGCACGAGTCTGCGCAGACGAGATAGTCAAAGCCTTCGATGCGGAGTTCAATTGTTGCGGCATGGGGTGTCTTTGGGGATAACTTGGACTCGTGATTTCGGGGACTCTCAAAGCCTCTCTGCCCCACCAGGGGGGGACGGAACGACGAAATAAGGAGATACACATAAGAGGACTAGGTGCTTAGGCGGCGTAGAGTGCTCTTCAGCACGCACCACTTCCATCGCCAAGGCGCCGGATGCTGCCCGCGGGATAGACACATAAACTGGTAGCAGCTGGACTGCTAGCGCTGGCCCCTGCAGGCGTGAGCCGAAAGACAAACACCTGTCCACTGCCGGCCGTACTGGCAAGCTGCCCCCATTGATCCGCGCCAATGCTGCCGCTGACATTTGCGTCGCTGCTATCAGCTAAACGAATATCCACGCGGGTAGGTGCAGGAGATGTCTGTAACGTAGTGCCGCCGTTTTTGACCTCCCAGCCACTGGTCCATCCACCCGACGCTGGTTCAAGCGTTACGTTACCGCCGCGCTTGATCGCTTCGGCGCGTGCGTAATACAACACGGATTGCAGGTCTTCGACTGCAGAGCGCACACGCCAGCGCTCAATCAAGCCACTAAAGCTTGGCCCTGCTAATGAAGCCAATACGGCAATAATGCTGATGACCACCAACAACTCAATGGCGGTAAAGCCTTCGGAGCCTTTGTGATGATGTGATTGATAGAGATGATGGATCCGACTCATGATTTCAATAATATTGATGTATCAATGGGGGCGTTTTGAAACACGACGAATGGTCGTTCCACCTAGATAGACGGATCTATTGGAAATTTTTCAGTAATAGCTATTGACAATCAAGAAAAGGGGTTTCTTGAGCTCGTGCAAGCGCAGGGTGCCGGACCTGGTCTCCTGCGCACGCTTCTCGGAACCATTCACGCGGCTTTGTTGCTATACAGGGATTTCCCGTCAATGCAAGCGCTGATCATTAACTTTTGACTGACCTGTCTGCCAAGACGATCCAGGTGCACAACCCTGTCTGTAATGTGCAGTCTGTTCTTCGTTTTACGCCTCTTGAACACCACGGCACTCAGGTCTATCAAAAAGAAAACCATCAGCGCTTGCTTTTATGGGAAGTCTCTGTGTAGTGCATCAACGCCGTTTTAGCGCTATACCAACGGACAATACGGTCATCAGCAAAGATGGCGAGACCACCGGGCTGGCTGGAGACGCTGCAGGCAATGTGGTTCAACTCAAGCTGAAATCCGCTACTGGCCGTGCGGTAAAACTGATCAATTGGCGGGAGGTGAATCCGGTAGATTGACGGTGCGCATGTATGTTCCAATGACAAAGGCCAAGCGCATTGCCGCTTGGCCTTTGTCATTGGAGCAGAGGCTTAGTACTAGAAAGAAGGCCGAATCGAGAGCGCAACCCCGAGATAAAAGCCAATCTCGCTCACCTGCTCGATCGCTCCCAACCCATCGCCGGTAAAGCCTTGCAGGCGGCGATGGAACCACTGGCGCATCCATAGCGCGGCGGCGGCGCTCAAAGCCAATGCAGGTAGCAGGGCGGGCAGGCCTTGCCACCAGGCAACCAGCACTGCAGAAGGCAGCGCCCACAGCATGCAACTCACCAGACCCTTGCGGGTGATGAATTCGGCCAGCGGCTTGCTTTTGGATTTGGCGGTGTCGCCTACATGCGGCAGGCTGCGGACTACCAGCATGGGCCACAGCCGTGCAATGACGTGGGCGCCGATGAGCGCGGCCATTGCAAGGCTCAGGCGGTGGCTGGTCAGCAAGGCCAGCAGCGCCACTTTGCTCAGTACAGCCAGCAACATGGCCATGGCGCCATAGGCACCAATGCGCGAGTCTTTCATGATGTCCAGCGCGCGCTCGCGATCATGGCTGCCGCCCAGGCCGTCTACCACATCAGTCAGGCCATCTTCATGGAAGCAGCCGGTCAGCAGCACGGTCGCCAGGGTGCTGAAAATGGCGGCAACCAGGGAGCTGTAGGTGTTGCCAGCAGGCAGCAACTGGTCAAAGGCGGCCAGGATGCCCGCTGCCACCAAGCCCACGATCCAGCCTACACCGGGAAAATGCCCTGCGCTGGCGCGCAGCATTTCGGGGCTGTAGCCCACCCAGTTCGCCAGGCGGCCTGTGATAGGGATGCGGGTGAAGAACTGTACGGCCAGCAAAAAATGGCGAAGGGCTTGCATGGTGCTGTTTTTGCTATGCCAAAAATAGCATCCAACGACCTGTATATGTGCGCTGGATGCCGATCTTATGATGAAGCCCTGAGGAACAGCTGGTAGGCCGGGTTATTCGTTTCTTCCACCCAGGGGTAGCCCAGGTTGTTCAAGAATTTCTCGAAGGCCTTGGAGTCGCTCTTGGGTACCTGCATGCCCACCAGAATGCGGCCATAGTCTGCACCCTGGTTGCGGTAGTGGAACAGGGAGATGTTCCAGTTGGGCGCCATCAGGCTCAGAAACTTGAACAGCGCGCCGGGCCGCTCAGGGAAGATGAAACGCAGCAGGCGCTCATCCTTGGCGAGCGCTGAATGGCCACCCACCATGTGGCGTACATGCTCCTTGGCCAACTCGTCAAAGGTCAGATCCAGCGCCTCAAAGCCGTTTTTCTGGAAGTTACGGGTGATCTTCTCCGATTCCCCCTTGCTGTTGGTTGAAATGCCGACGAACACATGAGCGCGACGGTCATCGCTGATCCGGTAGTTGAACTCGGTGACGCTGCGCGCACCGCCGGGCAGGTTACCCACCACTTCGCAGAAGTGCTTGAAGCTGCCCCGCTCCTCGGGAATGGTGACTGCAAGCAACGCTTCCTTCTCTTCGCCCACGTCGGCGCGCTCGGCCACGAAGCGCAGGCGGTCAAAGTTCATGTTGGCGCCACTCAGAATCGCGGCATAGGTCTCGCCCTTGGTCTTGTGCTTGGCCACATACTGCTTGATGGCAGCGACCGCCATGGCGCCAGATGGCTCCACCACCGAGCGGGTGTCGGCAAAAATGTCCTTGATGGCTGCACAGACGGCATCGGTGTCCACTGTGATGTATTCATCGACCAGGCTCGCGGCAACGCGGAAGGTTTCTTCACCCACCAGCTTGACGGCCGTGCCGTCGGCGAACAGGCCAACATCAGGCAGTGCAACACGCTTGCCTTCACGGGCCGACTGCACCATGGCGTCGGAGTCGTTCATCTGCACGCCGATGACTTTGATCTCAGGGCGTACGGCCTTGATGTAGTTGGCAACGCCGGCAATGAGACCGCCCCCCCCAATCGGCACGAACACGGCATGGAGCTGTGACGAGCCGATTTTTTGCACCTGGCGCATGATTTCCATTGCAATCGTGCCTTGCCCGGCGATGACATCGGGGTCGTCAAACGGGTGGACGAAGGTCAGATCCTGTTCCTTCTGCAGTTGGAGGGCGTGTTCGTAGGCATCGGAAAAGCTCTCGCCTGCCAGCACGGCTTCACCGCCCATGCTTTTGACAGCATCAACCTTGATCTGCGGGGTGGTTGCGGGCATCACGATCACCGCGCGCACGCCCAGACGGCTGGCGGACAGCGCCACACCCTGGGCATGGTTGCCCGCCGATGCGCAGATTACGCCGGCCTTGAGCTGCTCGGGTGAGAGCTGGGCCATCTTGTTGTAGGCCCCGCGCAGCTTGAAGCTGAACACCGGCTGCTGGTCTTCTCGCTTCAAGAGCACCTTGTTGTGCAGGCGACGGCTCAGATTCTTGGCAGGGTCGAGATCTGATTCCACGGCGACGTCATAGACGCGCGCGGTCAGGATTTTCTTCAGGTAGTCGGCCGGCGTCAGCGCGGCAGCAGTCTTGGAGGGCATAGGAAATGCACGCTTGGGGAAATGGGCAACAGGACAGACAGGCAAAGGGATCGGCCGGGTGCAGACAAAGGGTGTCTGCCGATGCGCTGACCCGAGGCGTCGCTTGTGGCTGCCTGGAGAGTGCCGGTGGACAATCAGCGCATCAATAGGGATCGCTGCACTATAACCGCTGGCGCACCATACAGCGGCACGGCGGCAGATTTGTCGCCGCGTGGGCTGTTCGGCTGGCCTGGGATCGTTGCTGGGATCGCGGGCGATTGAGTGGAGGCGGCCGTGTGCTTGGGTACAAGGATAAAAAAAGCCCCTGATATGCATCAGGGGCTTGAAACCACCATTGAGAGGTGGAGGAGACAACCAGCATGCTACATTCGTCAGCCCTTGCGGGGCGAAGACTGCGAAGAGCAGATGAACCAAGTATAGCGGTGATTCTGTTGCAATGCAGCAAAATTATGCCGACGGCTCATGTTTTTTCACAATCATGGCTATAGCCATCAATGGTTGGTGTGGACAGCGCCGTTTCTGTCACACTGGCAGCCGTTGAATTTTGGAGAGATGCAATGGAATGCACAGTCACCTGGACAGGCGCAAGCGGTGCGCGATCAGGAATGGGTTTTGTCGCCGAAACCGGCAGTGGCCATGTGGTGGCCATGGACGGTGCGCCAGATGCGAACAATCCAGCCAATGGTGGTCAAAACCTGGCGGCGCGGCCCATGGAGTTGCTGCTTGCGGGTACGGGCGGTTGCACGGCTTACGACGTGGTCCTGATCTTGAAGCGTGGCCGCCATGATGTGAAGAACTGCACCGTCGCCTTGAAAGCGGAACGAGCAGACACCGAGCCCAAGGTCTTCACCAAGATCCACATGCAGTTCACGGTGACGGGCAAGGGCATACCGCCTGCAGCGGTGGAGCGAGCCATTGCCATGAGCCACGAAAAATACTGCTCGGCCAGCATCATGCTGAGCAAGACCGCCGAGATCACGACCGGTTTTGATCTGGTGGAAGCCTGATCGGGGCGAAAAAGATCTCTGGCGCTTGACTGGCAAGCGTGGGCAGCTATCAAAAATTACAGAGTTGCCGGGGGTACTGCCCGGCGAATCCGTTTCATTGACGCTCCGTGGCGATCAGGGAATTGGATCGCCGCAGGATGGCGGGGCCAACCTGTCTCAGGTGCAGCAGGCGCAAGGTCTATAAAAAATGCACTAGATATAGTGCGCGGTGGTCGTCATCACCTTGGCGGCCACTTGCATCAAAGCCTTGGCAGGAGGGGGAACGGGCACCGCTCCGGCGTCCACTGCGGCGGCTGCGTGGCGCTCTTCGTCATCCTTCATCTGTGCAACCACGGCGAGCGACGCGGCATCCTGTGGCGGCAGGCGATCGATGTGGGACTGTAAGTGAGCGGACACCTGGTTTTCGGTTTCTTCCACAAAACCCAGGCTGGCGCGGTCACTCACCTTGGCTGCCACGGTTCCGATCAGAAACGCGCCAGCAAACCACAGGGGATTCAGAATGCTGGGGCGTTCGCCAAGAGCCTGAAGGCGCTGATGGGTCCAAGCCAGGTGGTCCATCTCTTCTTGTGCCGCTTCTAGCAGGTGTTCGCGCAGGCGTTCATCCTTGGTCACCATGGCCTGAGCCGTATAGAGCGCCTGGGCGCAGACCTCTCCGACATGGTTCACGCGCATATAGGCGCCAGAGAGCTTTTTCTCTGCCTCACTCAGATCGGCCTCCTCGATGCCCGAAGCCGGCGAGGGCTGGCTGGCGCGAGGTGTTGCAAACAGGGTACGGAGCGCAGTATCAGCGGCACAAAGAAGTCGGTCTTGCATAACTGCCAATGGTACCCACTACAATGGAACTGCTGCAAACGGCTGGCATATTGCTCTCGCAAGGCCTTGTTTTGCGGCAAATTTTTTTGAAAAAACAACGGCTGCTGACATTCGTTAAACGTTGCACACAAGCAACGATTTACACGGATTCGTCGTCCAAGTGGGGGAATTTGTTTGCGCAACCGACTGTGGTCTGTTGAAATAGAGATAACTTCCACACTAGGAGGTTGGCGCGGGAGCAGGTAGAAGTTGTGCAGATCCGTGAGGCTGACATCAACCCCCCCGTACCAGCGCCGTCTGTTAAACCTTGGAGTAACTCGCAATGAAAAAATCTCTTGTTGCCTTGGCAGTGCTGGCCGCTTCCGGCGCCGCAATGGCTCAATCTTCCGTGACCCTGTTCGGTATCGTTGACGCTGGCGTGACCTACGCTAAGACCAGCGGTGGCGACTCCGTGTACGGCCTGACCAACTCTGGTAACGCTACCAGCCGTCTGGGCTTCCGCGGCGTGGAAGACCTGGGTGGTGGTCTGAAGGCTGGCTTCTGGCTGGAAGGCGCTATTCAGAACGACTCCGGCACCGGTGCTGGCGGTGGCGCTTCGGGTCCTGGCTTCGAATTCAAGCGTCGCTCGACCGTGTCCTTGATGGGCAACTTCGGTGAAGTGCGTCTGGGTCGTGAACTGACCGCTGCTTACAACACTGTGAGCGCATACGACGTGTTCGGTCAAGTTGGTATCGGCCAACACTTCGGCTTCGGCGTGGCTGGTTCGCCTTTCCGCGTGTCGAACATGGTTTCGTACTACACTCCTGGCATGTCTGGCTTCAAGGCTGGCATCAACTACGGTTTCGGTGAAACCGCTGGCGACAGCTCGTTCGGCCGTTACATCGGTGGTTCTGTTGGCTATGACAACGGCCCTCTGAGCGTTGGCCTGGGTCTGGAACAACAAAACGACCCATCTGCTGCTTTCGACAAGGAGCAATCCCTGGGTCTGGGCGCTTCGTACAACTTCGGTGTTGTGAAGCTGGCTGGTCTGATCCGTCAACAACGTAACACCCCTGTTGGTGGTGGTGACAAGTGGAAGATGAACTCCGCTTCCCTGGGCGTGACCGCTCCTGTGGGCGCTGCTGGCGAAGTCCGTGCTGCTTACAACTACTACGACGTGAAGTCGGTGGACGGCAAGGCTCACCAACTGTCGCTGGGCTACGTGCACAACCTGTCCAAGCGCACCGCTCTGTACGGCACCTACGCTTTCCTGAAGAACCAAAAGTCTGAAACCTTCAGCGTCAGCGCTAACGGCCTGGGTATCGCTACCCCAGCTGGCGGCAAGAACCAAAACGCTCTGACCGTTGGTATCCGTCACGCTTTCTAATTGACTGCTGGGTTTCCCAGCTTCAATCTGAAAAGTCAAAAGCCCGTCGAAAGACGGGCTTTTTTATTTTGCACATTGACCCGTCCTGAATTGGGTTGACACCTTTCTGAAGAACAGAAAGGAAAGTCAAATGGAACAGTGGGTTAAGAGAACGCAACGGGACTACACGCTGGCTTTTAAACTCGCAGTAGTCGATCAAGTAGAAAGAGGTGAGCTGACCTACCGGCAGGCCCATGAGCGGTACGGAATCCAGGGCGCCTCAACTGTACTGGTGTGGCTTCGCAAGCACGGACGGCAGGACTGGAAAGCTGCATCATCAAGGGGCAAAGGATTACAGAAGATGCCTGAATCGCCCAAGCTGCTGACTCCAGAGCAGCGCATCAAGGAGCTGGAAGTGCAACTGAAAGAAGCCCGCGAGAAAGCGGTCTTCTTTGAAGCGGTAGTGAACGTGCTCAAGCGCGACTACGGAGTCCAAGTCACAAAAAAGCCTGCGGGCAAGTCCTCACGCAAAAGCTCGTCAAAGGGTTAAGCGTCACGAGGGCTTGCCGCTACATGGGAATCAGCCGCCAAGCGCACTACAAGCGCCTGGTCTGCCAGCGTGCACGCAGCGAGCGGGACAAGGCGGTGGTGGAGTTGGCCAGTGAAGAGAGGCGCCATCAGCCACGCATTGGCACACGCAAACTGCTGCACTTGCTCAAGCCGCCGCTTGAACAGGCGGGAATCCAGATCGGGCGCGATGCACTGTTCGTTGTCCTGCGCCAAGCACGCATGCTGGTGCTGCCACGGCATGCGTACCACAAGACCACCAATAGCCATCATCACTACCGCAGGCACCCCAATCTACTCAAGGAGGGCCCGACCAAAACAGTGGCAAGTGGTTGTGAGCAGCTATGGGTCGCTGACATCACGTATCTACCCACCAAGGAGAAGACTGCCTATCTGAGCCTGGTGACCGATGCCTACTCGCGCAAGATCGTGGGCTGGCACGTGCACGATAGTCTGGAGACCAAGCAGGTCAGCCAAGCGTTGAAGATGGCACTGCGTCAGCGGCGAACAGATCAGCCGCTCGTACACCACTCTGATAGAGGTGTTCAGTACTGCTCGGCTCAATACCAGCGCATCCATGCACGCCACCGCATCACCTGCTCCATGACCGATGGCTACGATTGCTACCAAAACGCTCTGGCTGAGCGGGTCAATGGAATCCTCAAGATGGAATACTTGTTGCAACGACCTGCCGATCTCTCGCAGGCCCGCACCATGGTGGGCGAATCGGTACGGCTGTACAACGAGCGCCGGCCGCACCTGTCCCTAAAATACAAAACGCCCGATGCAGTACATCGGGCGTCTCTCGCCAACCAGCTTGGGCTGGAGATTAGTCGCGAATAGGTGTCAACCTATGACAGGACGAGTCACATGGCTCTTCGCGAGACAGCATGGCTAGGTCGGCTGTTGGTGCATGCAGGCATTGGCTACCTGTATGGTCCCAGATTTTAATGGTGCAATCTTCTCTCATGAATGGAAGGAAGCACTATGGGCCAGGTTCTGCACGGCAGCGCCACAACGACGGAGGCGATCCGTCGAGCGATACAACATAGTCAAGAGAGCCTGAGAGCGCTTTCTGCACGCTATGGCATCAATCAGAAGACGGTGGCGAAGTGGAAGAATCGGCCTTCGGTCACCGATCTGCCGACAGGGCCCAGGCAGCCGCGCTCCACCGTTTTGTCCGTTGAGGATGAGGCAGCGATCGTCGCCTTTCGCAGGCATACCATGCTGCCGCTGGATGACTGTCTCTACGCGCTGCAGCCGACTATCCCGCATCTGACGCGCTCGTCTCTGCACCGCTGCTTGCAGCGGCACGGTATCTCGCGGCTGCCCGAGGTGCAGGGCGATAAGCCAGCCAAGAAGCGGTTCAAGAGCTACCCCATTGGCTACTTTCATGTCGACATCGCCGAAGTGCAGACAGTCGAGGGCAAGCTCTATCTCTTCGTGGCCATCGACAGGACGTCCAAGTTCGCACTCACCGAACTCCATCCCTCGGCTGACAAGATGACTGCGGCGCAGTTCTTGCGCAATGTGATCGCAGCGGTGCCGTACACCCTCCATACGGTGCTCACCGATAACGGCATTCAGTTTGCCAACCGCAGTTCAGACCGGTACGCCTTCCAGCACATCTTTGGTCGAGTCTGCGAGGAACACGGTATCGAACATCGCCTCACAAAGGTCAAGCATCCGTGGACCAATGGGCAGGTCGAGCGAATGAACCGGACCATCAAGGAAGCCACCGTCAAGCGCTTCCACTATGACGATCACGCGCAGTTGCGGCAGCACCTCGCCAACTTCATCGATGCATACAACTTCGGCCGCAGGCTCAAGACCCTCAAAGGCCTGACACCCTACGAATTCATCTGCAAACAGTGGACATCCGAACCTGAACGGTTCAAGATAGATCCGATCCATCAAATGCCGGGACTGAACAGCTACCTGCTGCCCATGCTTGTCGCCAGTCTGGTTTTGTTGTCAATCTGTAGGGAATTGTCCTACAAATAGTCGACTCCCATGCAGGTGTTCGCGGGATATTGAGGAATATCTGAAACCGGTATCTGTCATTGTTTTCAATGCGGTGCGATAACAGGAATTCTGCGTGCGAAGTGTTAGTGATTGCTATCTCTATTTGTGTTGCCAAATAGTGATTTTCATATTGAAAACATTCTTGTGCAGTCTGTGAAATGAGGCATAGGCAACGTTTAACAGAAAACTCACAAATTTGACGATTTCCTACCCTGGGGGAAGCACCATGAGGCAGTTGAGTTCCTTGCGGCATAGTGGAACTCTTTTTTCTGCGAGACCTTATGAAACAGCCTTCTCTTGCTCTAGCTGCAATAGCGGTAGCCGCCGCCATGGCAACTGGTGTTGCCCAGGCCAAGTCTTTCAAATGGGCCAGCCAGGCCGATGTGGCCAGTTGGGATATCCACGCGCAAAACAACGGTCTGCATAACGCCATCCATCCTTACGTCTACGAAACTCTGGTTACCTATAACAGTAAAAATTTCCAGACCGAGCCGCTGTTGGCCACTTCGTGGAAAGAGGTGAATCCCAAGCAGATGCGCTTTAACCTGCGCACAGGCGTGAAGTTTCAGGATGGATCGGCTTTTACGGCAGACGATGCCGTGTTCTCCATCACCCGTGCGATGGGCAAGACATCCAACTATGGCCCCTTTGTGCAGGGCATCGAGAAGGTCGTCAAGGTGGATGATTCGACCATCGACATCTACATGGTCGATCCCAATCCGGTCTTGCTGCGCCAACTCACCGAACTGCGGATGATGAGCAAGGCCTGGGCTGAAAAGAACAAGTCCACAGAGCCGATGGACATCAAGAAGGCCGATGAGAACTTCGCGCACCGCAATGCCATGGGGACAGGCCCCTTCATCTTGGAGTCCTGGCAACCTGATGTGAAGATGGTGCTCAAGAAGAACCCCAACTGGTGGGGCAATATGCCGGGCAACGTGACAGCAATCACGTATACGCCGATCAAGTCGGCGGCCACCCGCATGGCGGCACTGCTCTCTGGTGAAGTGGACATGGTGCTGGACCCCACGCCACAGGATCTGAACCGCCTGCGTGCCAGCCCGGATCTGAAGATCCTCGAAGGCTTGGAAAACCGCACCATCTTCTTCGGCATGGACCAGTTCCGCGATGAGCTGCCAGGCTCCAGCGTCAAAGGCAAGAACCCACTCAAGGACCAGAAGGTCCGCCAGGCGCTCTACCAGGCCATTGACATCAATGCCATCACCAAGACCATTCTGCGTGGTCTGGGCAAGCCTACCGGCACCTTGGTGGCGCCCCAGGTCAATGGCTGGACCGAAGCGGTTGGAAAGCGCCTGCCCTATGACCAAGAGGTTTCCAGGAAGCTGCTGGCCGAGGCTGGCTACCCCAATGGTTTCGAGGTGGATTTTGCCTGCCCCAACAACCGCTATATCAGTGACGAGGCCATCTGCCAGTCGGTGACTGCCATGTGGGCCAAGGTTGGCGTCAAGGCCAAGCTGCGTACCCTGCCAATGGCCACCTATTTCCCTATGATTCAGCGCAATGAAGCCAGCATCTACATGCTGGGCTGGGGTGTGCCGACATTCGATTCGCTCTACAGCCTGCAATCGCTGGTGCGCACGGTGGGCAAGGGTGGCGACGGCAACTACAACGTGGGCCGTTACAGCAATGAGCGCATGGACTATCTGGTGGATCGCGTGAAGACGGAAACCGACCAGCCCGTGCGCACGCGCATGCTGACCGAAGGTCTGCAACTGTCGAACGACACCGTATCCCACCTGCCGTTGTATGACCAGATGATCCCCTGGGCGATGAAGAAGAACATCGACATGGTGCACCGCGCGGACAACCGTGTGGACATCAAGCTGGTGACCATCAACTGATAGAGAATTTTGGCCTTGTGTCCGGTGCCGCTGGCGGCGCCGGGCTATTTAAGAGATAGCGGGTTAGGCAAACAGGACGGGCGCAAACCGTTGATTTGCCATTGAAGAGAGTCAGCTATGTTTGCATTCATATTGCGCCGATTGATACAGGCGGTGATCGTGATGGTCGCCGTGGCGTTCATTTCTTTCATGCTGTTCCAGTACGTGGGTGATCCGGTCACCTTCCTGCTGGGGCAAGACGCAACTCCCGATCAGATTGCCGAGTTGCGCAAGGCCCTGGGGCTGGACCAGCCGTTCTTCGTGCAGTTCTGGCATTTTCTGGTCAATGCTGCTCAGGGGGAGTTTGGCATCAGCCTCCGCCAGGGTGCTAAGGTGTCTTCGCTCATTGCCGAACGTTTTCCGGCTACCTTTGAGCTCGCCATGGTCGCCGCCGTGCTGGCTTTGGTCATCGGTGTGCCGATGGGGGTGTATGCGGCACTCAAGCGTGGCACGTTCATGAGCCAGATGTTCATGACCCTGTCCCTGCTGGGTGTCTCGCTGCCTACCTTCCTGATCGGTATCCTCTTGATCCTGATCTTCTCGGTGCACCTGGGTTGGTTCCCAAGCTTTGGCCGCGGAACGACTACGCAGCTGGGTTTCTGGAGCACCGGGCTGCTCAGCGCCAAGGGCTGGCACCACATCGTTCTGCCGGCCATCACCCTGGCTATTTTCCAGCTCACCTTGATCATGCGCCTGGTGCGTGCCGAGATGCTGGAGGTGCTGCGCACCGATTACATCAAGTTTGCCAAGGCGCGCGGCCTGACCAATCGCACCATCTACTTTGGCCATGCACTCAAGAACACGCTGGTACCGGTCATGACCATTACCGGTCTGCAGCTGGGCGGCCTGATTGCCTTTGCCATCATTACGGAGACCGTGTTCCAGTGGCCGGGCATGGGGCTGTTGTTCATCCAGGCGGTGACGTTTGCCGATATTCCCGTCATGGCGGCATACCTGTGTCTGATCGCGCTGATCTTTGTGGTCATCAATCTGATTGTGGATTTGCTGTATTTCGTGGTCGACCCGCGCCTGCGCGTCGAAAAGTCGGGAGGACACTGACATGCAGCGTCTTCCATACAGCGCCAGTTCGCGGGCGTTTTCTCATCTGGCGCAGATTCACCCTGAGCTCACGGCGTTTCGCCGCGATCTGCATGCCAACCCAGAGCTTGGCTTTGAAGAAAAATACACCGCAGCCCGCGTGGCAGAAGCACTGCGTCTGTGCGGTGTTGACGAAATCCACCAGGGGATCGGCAAGACCGGTGTAGTAGGGGTCATCCGTGGCAAGAAGCATGCGAGCCGCCGCATGATTGGCTTGCGTGCCGACATGGACGCGCTGCCCATCACCGAACAGGGCAACTGCAGCTGGAAATCAGGCAAACAAGGCCTGATGCATGCCTGCGGCCATGATGGCCATACCGCCATGCTGGTGGGTGCTGCGCGCTATCTGGCTGAAACCCGCAATTTTGATGGCAGCGCCGTGCTCATCTTTCAGCCGGGAGAAGAAGGTTACGCGGGCGCGCGTGAAATGATCCAGGATGGGCTGTTCGAGCAATTCCCGGTGGAATCCATCTATGCCATGCACAACTGGCCTGCCATGCGCCAGGGCACGATTGGCATCAACCCGGGTGCAATGATGGCGGCGGCCGACCGCATCCAGATCAATGTGGCTGGAAAAGGTGGCCATGGCGCGCATCCATACCAGACCAATGATGTGGTGCTGGCTTCTGCACACCTGATCACTGCCATCCAGTCCATCGTGTCGCGCAACGTGCGTGCCATTGATGCTGCGGTTGTCAGTATCTGCGCAGTGCAGTCGGGCGACCTGGGCGCCTTCAGCGTCACGCCAGGCTCTGCCACTCTGGTGGGAACGGTGCGCACCTTCAACCCCGATGTGCAGAATCTGGTGGAGCGCCGGTTGGGCGAGCTGTGCCAGGCCGTCGGGCTTGCTTTTGGCGTGACGGCGCAGCTTCAGTACGAGCGCTCGTACCCGGCCACCATCAACACACCCGATGAAGCCTTGTTTGCTGGCGATGTGGCTGCCGAGCTGGTCGGCGAGGCTCAGGTCGTGCGCAACATGGACCCCAGCATGGGCGCGGAGGATTTTTCCTTCATGCTGCAGCACAAGCCTGGTGCATATCTGCGCCTGGGCCAGGCGGTCGGTGACGACATCATCCCACTGCACAACAACCGCTACGACTTCAATGACGATGTGCTACCCCTCGGGGCCGCGCTGCACGCCGGCATTGTGGAGCGTGGTATGCCACTTGCTTCGGTCTGAAGCTTGTCCAACGAGAGCCGGCCACGAGTCGGCATTCACAAGGGGTAGATGATGAAACATGCAATGCACAAGACCTTGGTGGTGGCCATGCTGGCTGCGGGCTGCATGCTGGCGGGGGCGCAGACGGTACGCATTGGCGCCCAGGGCGATGCTTTGTCGATGGACCCGCATTCCTTCAATGAAACCGTGCAATTGAGCGTGACGGGCAACGTCTATGAGCCACTGGCCGGGCGCAACAAGGATCTGAGCCTTCGCCCGGTGCTGGCCACCAAGTGGGAGCAGACATCGCCGACAGTCTGGCGCTTCACCCTGCGCAAGGGCGTTCAGTTCCACGATGGCACGCCGTTCACGGCAGACGATGTGGTCTTCTCGATGATGCGCACGCAGTTGGAGGGCTCGGACATGAAGACCTATACCAACGCCATCAAGGAGACGCGCAAGATCGATGACTACACCGTCGAGATCGAGTCCAAGGAGCCCGCCCCCATCCTGCCCAGCATGATCTCGCAGGTCTACATCATGAGCAAGAAGTGGACGGAGGCGAACAACGCGGTCAACCCCGTCGACCGCCGCAAGGGTATTGAGAACGCGGCCTCCTTCAAGGCCAATGGCACGGGCCCTTTCCGTGTACGCGAGCGACAGCCCAATGTGCGCACCGTGTTCAGCCGCAGTGGTAACTACTGGGACAAGGTGGATGGCAATGTGCAGGAGGTGGTCTATACGCTGGTTGCCAACGATGCCACGCGTGTCGCGGCCTTGCTGTCCGGCCAGGTCGATGTGATCGACCCGGTGCCGGTGCAGGACATTGACCGCGTCAACAACACCGGCAGCACGCGGGTGGTTTCCGGGCCGGAGTTGCGTGCCATCTTCATGGGCATGGACCACAAGCGCGATGAGCTGCTCAACTCCAGCGTCAAGGGCAAGAATCCGTTCAAGGACAAGCGCGTTCGCCAGGCCTTCTACCAGGCCATCGATATCGAGGGCCTGCACAAGCAGGTGATGCGTGGTGCCTCCGGCAACCTGGCCACCTTGATCGGCAAGGGCGTCAATGGCTATACCGACGACATCAAGCGCCTGCCATATGACCCGGCTGCCGCCAAGAAGCTGTTGGCCGATGCGGGCTATCCCGATGGTTTCGAGGTGACGCTCAACTGCTCGAATGATCGCTACATCAATGACAGCCGTATCTGCCAGGCGGTATCGGCCAACCTCGCCAAGATTGGCGTCAAGGTGCAGCTCAACGCAGAAACCAAGGGAACCTATTTCCCGCGCATCATGCGCCACGAAACGGCGTTCTACATCCTTGGCTGGACGCCGTCGACCTATGACGCGCACAACCCGCTGCTGGCCCTGATGAACTGCAACGATGGCAAGGGCGCAGGGGCGTTCAACTACGGTAACTACTGCAACCCCAAGGTGGACGCGCTGACCCGGCAGGTGCAGTCGGAGACAGATACGGCCAAGCGCAATGCGCAGATCCAGGAGGCGCTGAAGATCGTTGCCGACGATGTCGGCTACCTGCCGCTGCACCAGCAGTACATGAACTGGGGTGTGAGCAAGAACGTGGAGTTGGTGCAGATGGCCGATGGCTTCATGCCCTTCAAATGGATGACGGTGAAGAAATAAGCAGTGATGGATCGGTGCTGCCAGGCCATGACCGGCAGTGCCACCATAGATGAGAGAAATATTGATGACGACGAAAAACCGACTCAAACGCTGGCTCGATAGCGATGTGGGCTACAGCTTCCGAAAATCGCCGATGGCGATCGTGGCAGCCATCATTGCAGCCATCTGTGTGTTCTGCGCGATTTTTGCCAACTGGGTGGCTCCGCACAACCCATTTGACTTGACCACCCTGGAGCTCAGTGACGCCCGCATTCCACCCGTGTGGAGCGAGGAGGGCAGCTGGAAGTACATCCTGGGCACGGATGACCAGGGCCGGGATATTCTTTCTGCGCTGATGTACGGCGCGCGCATCTCGTTGATCGTGGGCCTGGCATCGGTGGCGCTATCGGTTGTTGTCGGGGTGGCTCTGGGTTTGCTGGCGGGCTTCAAGGGGGGCTGGATCGATTCGGTGCTGATGCGCCTGTGCGATGTGATGCTGTCTTTCCCTGCCATTCTGGTGGCATTGCTGATTGCAGGTGTGGGGCGTGCGTTGTTTCCCAACGCCAATGAATCGCTGGCCTTTGGCGTGCTGATCATCTCGATATCACTGACGGGTTGGGTGCAGTATGCGCGCACGGTGCGCGGCTCCACGATGGTGGAGCGCAACAAGGAATACGTGCAGGCTGCCAGAGTGACCGGCGTGGCGCCGCTGCGCATCATGATCAAGCATGTGTTGCCCAATGTGCTGGGTCCTGTGATGGTGCTGGCCACGATCCAGGTAGCTACGGCCATCATCACTGAAGCCACGCTTTCATTCCTGGGTGTGGGCGCACCTCCCACATCGCCGTCGCTCGGCACCCTGATCCGTGTGGGCAATGATTACCTGTTCTCTGGCGAATGGTGGATCACCATCTTCCCGGGCCTGATGCTGGTGCTGATCGCGCTGTCGGTCAACCTGCTGGGCGACTGGCTGCGCGATGCGCTCAACCCGCGCCTGCGCTGATGGTGCAATCACAAGACGAAGAAGGACGAACCACGATGTCGTTGTTGGAAGTTAAGAATTTGGTGGTCGAGTTCCCCAATCGCCATGGTGTATTGCGGGCTCTGGACAATATTTCGTTCTCCATTGCTCCCGGAGAAATCCTGGGTGTGGTGGGTGAATCGGGCGCGGGCAAGTCGCTCACTGGAGCCTCGATCATTGGCTTGCTGGAGCCGCCGGGCCATGTGGCCTCGGGTGAGATCGTGCTGGAGGGCGAACGTATCGATCATCTGCCGCCTGAGAAGATGCGCCATATCCGTGGCCGTCGCATTGGCGCGATCTTTCAGGATCCACTGACCTCGCTGAACCCGCTCTACACGGTGGGGCGCCAGTTGATCGAGACCATCCAGACCCATCTCAAGCTGTCGGACAAGGATGCGCGCGAGCGTGCGATCCAGCTGCTCAGAGACACCGGCATTCCGGCGGCGGAGGAGCGTGTTGACCACTACCCGCACCAGTTCTCCGGCGGCATGCGCCAACGTGTGGTGATTGCACTGGCGCTGGCTGCCGAGCCCAAGCTGATTGTGGCCGACGAGCCTACCACGGCGCTCGATGTGTCGATCCAGGCGCAGATCATCACCTTGCTCAAGAACATCTGCCGCACGCGCGGTGCTGCCGTCATGCTCATCACCCACGACATGGGGGTGATTGCCGAGACCTGTGACCGCGTGGCCGTCATGTATGCCGGCCGCATTGCGGAAATCGGCCCGGTGCATGAGGTCATCAACCATCCTGCACATCCCTATACGCGTGGCCTGATGGCCTCGATTCCGGATATGGAGGCAGACCGTGAGCGTCTGAACCAGATCGATGGCGCCATGCCGCGCCTCAATGCTATTCCCAAGGGCTGTGCATTCAACCCGCGCTGCACCAAGGTGTTCGACCGCTGTATGGAGCAGCGCCCCGATTTGATGGCGGCAGGGGCGACGCAGGCCGCATGCTGGTTGCATGCAGCCGACAATCGGCCGGGTGTGGCAGCGACGGAGGAAACGGTATGAGCGAGGTGGCGACGATGGAAAAAAACACTGCAACCGGTACGGCGGCAGGCTCGGCTGGACGTGGGCCTTTGGTGCAGGCACGCGACCTGGCAAAGACTTTTGATGTGTCGGCCCCGTGGCTCAACCGCGTGCTGGAACGCAAGCCGCGCAGCCTGCTTCGAGCTGTGGACGGGGTGAGCTTCGATATCGAGAAAGGCAAGACGCTCGCCTTGGTGGGCGAATCGGGCTGCGGCAAAAGCACCGTGGCGCGCCTGCTGGTGGGCCTGTATGGCCCCACGCGTGGCACCTTCACCTTTGACGGCCAGGATGCACACGCCGCGTTCAAGGACCCGAACGCAAGAGCCATGCGCCGACGCGTGCAGATGATCTTTCAGGACCCGTATGCCAGCCTGAACCCCCGCTGGTCGGTCGAGCAGATCATCGGTGAGCCTCTCAAGGAGCACGGCCTGATCACCAATACCGAGCAGCTCAAAGCCCGCGTGGCGGAGTTGCTGGTGCAGGTGGGTCTGGCTCCCATGGACATGCTCAAGTACCCGCACCAGTTCTCGGGCGGGCAGCGCCAGCGTATTTCGATTGCGCGCGCCCTCGCGACCGAGCCGGAGTTCCTGGTCTGCGACGAGCCGACATCGGCGCTGGACGTATCGGTGCAGGCGCAGGTGCTCAACATCATGAAAGACCTGCAGAAAAAGCGCAGCCTCACGTACCTGTTCATCTCGCACAACCTGGCGGTGGTTCGCCATGTGAGTGACCAGGTCGGCGTGATGTATCTGGGCCGTTTGGTGGAATTGGCTGACAAACAGACCCTGTTTGCCAAGCCGCGTCACCCCTATACGCGCATGCTGCTTGACGCCATTCCCAAGATGCACGATACCGGCAAGGCGCGTACCCCTGTGCAAGGCGAGGTGCCCAATCCGTTGAATCCTCCGACCGGCTGCGCCTTCAATCCGCGTTGCCCATTGGCCAATGACCGCTGCCGCAATGAGCGTCCTCAACTGTTGGATGATGATGGAGTGAAGGTGGCGTGCCACGCCGTGGAGGAGAAGCGCATTCCCGTCATTGCCGCTTAAGCAGATGCTCTCTTGAAAGGCCGGCAGCGTGCATGCCGGTTTTTTTACGCCCGGATTTGAAGAGAACGGGCGTTCTCTTGCCTATGAACGGATGAAGATACGTTGACGCCTTGTGCCTTGCGGGATTCATACGCACGTCATCAAACTGCCAAACCATGGAGTCCTTTCTTGAAACGGAGATGGGCATGGCAGCAGTGTGGATGCGAGAGTGTGCGCGTCAGGCGATGTATTGGGCGGTGTGCGGCGTGTCTGCTGCCGTGCTGGTTGCCTGTGGAGGAGGCGGCTCGGACGATGGCGCAAAAGACGATGTACTGACCATTCTGCATGTCAACGACCATCACTCCACGTTGGCCAGCAAGACTGCGACCTTGCAATTGCCTGTAGATGGCAAGACGACGGCAGTCACCGTCAATGCTGCGGGCTTTCCGCGGGTGACCGCTGCCATCGAGGAGCTGGCCGCCCAATCAGGCAATGTACTCAAGCTGCATGCGGGCGATGCAATCACCGGCACCTTGTACTTCAACCGTGCGGGCGCGGATGGCGAGGCCGACATGGCGATGCTCAATACGGTGTGCTTTGATGCCTATACGCTGGGCAACCATGAATTCGACAAGGGAGATACCGGTCTCAAGGGCATTCTCGACCGACTCAAGAGCGGTAGCTGCAACACCAGCGTACTCAGTGCCAATGTACAGTTCGGCGCCAATTCGGCATTGAATCCGAGTCGCGCACCCAATATGGTGCGCCCCTCCACTGTGATGGAGCGTGGCGGCAACAAGATCGGTATCGTGGGGCTGACGATTGCCCAGAAGACCAAGGCCTCGTCCAGCCCCGACAAGGACACGATGTTTGAAGATGAAGCCACGGCGGCGCAGCGCGAGATTGACAAGCTGCAGGCCCAGGGCATCAAACGCATAGTGCTGCTCAGCCACATCGGCTACGACAATGACAGGGAACTGGCCCGCAAGCTGCGTGGTGTGGATGTGATCGTGGGTGGCGATTCTCACACCTTGCTGGGACCAGAGGCGATGAAGACCCTCGGCGTGGGCTCTCCCGCGGGCGCGTACCCGACCGGCACTACCGACAAGGACGGTAAACCCGTGTGCATCGTGCAGGCCTGGGAATATTCGCAGGTGGTGGGTGAGCTCAAGGTCAAGTTCAACAAAGATGGCGAGGTCAGCGAATGCAAGGGAACGCCACATGTGCTGATCGGTGACAAGTTCCAGATTGGCGGCCAGGATGTGATGGAGGCGCAGCGCAGTGCCATTGTGAACAGCGTCAATGCCGCGGGATTCCTGAGGATGACGGCGCCGTCTGCCAAGGCCCAGGCAGTGCTGCAAGCTTTCACCGACAAGGTTGCCAGCTTCAACACCACCAAGGTGGCAGTGGCCCCGCAGGAGCTGTGCTCGCGCCGGGTGCCCGGTGGTGAAGGCACCATGGACTACAGTCGCTCCAGCGCCGCATGCAATGCCGAAGGCGGTGTCAGCTTGCGTGGCGGAGATATCCAGCAGCTGGTGGCGCAGGCGTATCTGGAAGTGGCCAACGCCAAATATGGTGGCGCCGATATCTCTCTGCAAAGCGGTGGTGGGGTGCGCATTCCCTTGAGCGGAGAAGTCACTGCTGCCAACGTCATCCAGGTGCTGCCTTTTGGCAATATGCTGTACCGCTTGAATGTGACCGGTGCAGAGGTGAAGAACATGCTGGAAGACGGGCTGGAGGCGGTCTATGGCGCTGGCGGCACCACGGGTCCCTACCCTTACACGGGTGGCCTGCGTTTTGATGTGAATGCCGCATCGGCCTTTGGCAGCCGTGTTTCGGGCATCGAAGTGCGAGACGCCTTGACCGGCCAGTGGGCCTCTCTGGACCAGGGCAAGACCTATCGGCTCTTCGTGCTGAGCTTCAATGCCAATGGGGGTGATGGCTACAAGACATTGGCATCGGTTCCAGCTGATCGCCGCCTGGACATTGGCGTGCTCGATGCCGACGTGCTATTCAATTACATCGAGTCTCAGGCCAAGGATGCTGCGACAGACCTGCCGGTGCTCAAACGTCTGCCCACGGATCTGTACAGCACCAAATCCTTTGCAGGTGGCCGTTGAGTAGTTGGTGGTGCAAAGCAAAATGGGCAGCTGGTGCTGCCCATTCTTTCGCCCAGGACCTGGCGGCCAGCCTTTGCGCCGAGTGGCATCCGCTGTGGCCAAGGCGCTGCATCATGTATAGCGCTTGGCGCGCAGGTTGTCCTTCATCTGTAGCAGCACGGGTTGCAGCGGCTCACCAATACGCAGGGCTACACCGGTGGCAAGCACATCGATGATCAGCAGGTGCAGCAGGCGTGAAACCATGGGGCTGTATCGGTCGTAGCCCTCGGGGTGGTCGGCGGCAAGGTGAATGTCTGCGGCACGCGCGAGCGGCGAGCCGCTGGCGGTAATGGCGATGGTGGTGGCGCCGTTGCGTTTGGCGATGTCCGTGGCGTCCATCAGGTCGCGCGTGCGGCCCGAGTTGGAAATCACGATGGCGCAGTCTCCGGCACCCAGCATGGTGGCGCTCATCACCTGCATGTGGCCGTCGCTGGTGGCAAGGCTGGTCACGCCCAGGCGAAAGAATTTGTGCTGCCCGTCCTGCGCCACGATGCCGGAGTTGCCCACTCCATAGAACTCGATGCGCTTGCCCGCGCGCCAGGTCGCGACGATGGCGGTGGCTGCCGCCTCCAGCGCCGTGGTGCTGGCGGCATTGCGGTAGGCCAGAAAAGCGGCTACCGAGTTGTCAACCACCTTTACCAGTACATCGCTGGTCTTGTCATCGGCATCCACGCTGCGATGGATGAAGGGCACGCCTTCGCTCACGCTGCCAGCAAGCTTGAGCTTGAAATCTGCCAGCCCGTCATAGCCCATGCTGCGGCAAAATCGCACCACGGTAGGCTTGCTGACATGGGAGCGATCAGCCAGCTCGCGCACCGGCAGCGATGCGAACGCGCGCGGGTCGGCCAGTACCAGGCGTGCCACGCGCTGTTCAGCCGGGGCCAGCGAGGGCAGGGAGGCGGTTATGCGATCCAGCATCTTTACAGTTCCTCCATCCAGCTATGGCCATCGCGTGCCACCAATGCGCTGGCAGCACCGGGGCCCCAACTGCCTGCCGCGTAGGGCCGTGGCCCTTCTCCGTTGGCGTTGGCCTGCTGCCAGTTCTCCAGGATCGGCTCTACCCATTGCCAGGCTGCTTCCTGCTCGTCTGCGCGAACGAACAGGTTCAGGCGCCCGGCGATTACATCAAGCAGCAGGCGCTCGTAAGCGCCGACCCGCTCGCTGCCAAAGCGCTGGTCAAAATCGAGGTCGAGCGCAGCGGGGGAAAGCGTCTGAACGCCTCCGGCATCGCCCTGGCTTTGCGCTGCCGCCATCAGGTGCAGGGTCAAGCCGTCCTTGGGCTGGAGGTGGATGACCAGGCGGTTGGCCGCGCCCATGGGCGTGCGGTAGATGGCGTGGGGCACCTGGCGGAAATGCACCACGATGGAGGCCTCCCGGCCCGCCAGTCGCTTGCCGGTACGGATGAAGAACGGCACACCGGCCCAGCGCCAGTTGCTGATTTCGGTGCGTAGCGCCACAAAGGTTTCTGTCTGGCTGTGGGGCGCAACGCCAGTTTCCTGCCGGTAACCGGGGACGGGCTGGCCCTTGATCTGGCCGGGCGCGTACTGGCCGCGCACCACATCACGGCTGAGCGTCTCGGGCGTCCAGCGCTTGAGCGATTGCAACACCTTGAGCTTTTCATTGCGTATCGCATCGGCATCGGCGCTGATGGGCGGCTCCATGCCTATTGCGCACAGCAGTTGCAGCGCATGGTTCTGCACCATGTCGCGCAGTGCTCCGGTGGTGTCGTAGAACTCGCCGCGCTTTTCCACGCCCAACTGCTCGGCCATCGTGATCTCGATGCTGGCGATGTTCTCGCGCCGCCACAGCGGCTCGAAAATCGTGTTGCCAAAGCGCAATGCCAGCAGGTTCTGTACCGACGGCTTGCCCAGGTAGTGGTCGATACGGAAGATCTGGGCCTCGTCGAATACCTGCCGCACTGCGGCATTGATGGCCATGTTCGATGGCAGATCGTGGCCCAGCGGCTTTTCCAGCACCACACGCGTGTGCGGCGTGTTCAGTCCACAGGCACCCAATTGCTCGACGACGGTGGAAAACAGTGAAGGCGCCGTTGCCAGGTACATCACCACCGTATCGGCCTTGCGCTGCAAAAGCAGATCGCGCAGCGCTGCGTAGTCGCCCGGGTGCGACAAATCCATGCGCTGGTAGCGCAATAGCTGCGCGAACTGCGCGAACTCACCGTTGTTGGGGCGCTTGTCGGCCTCCACCTCGGCCAGGCGCTGGGCAATCAGCGCACGGTATTCGTCATCGGACATCTCGTTGCGGCCGACGCCAATGATGCGGCCGTCTGCTGGCAAGCTGCCATGCCGAAAGGATTGGAACAGTGCGGGCAGCAGTTTTCGCCATGCCAGATCACCGGTGCCACCAAACAAAACCAGATCAAAGCTCATGAAACTTCCTGAACATTAAGGCAGTTATTAATGTAACTTAGTTTCATTGATCGGTGGAAGCCCTCAGGCGAATGAAGCGTCGCTTTTTGAAATATGTCAGTTTGATGACGATAATCGACAGCGACAATCGAGCAATTAATACATTTATCCGGCAAGGAGAAAACTATGCAGCGTTGGTTGATAGGTGGCGCGTTGGTGGCCGCAGCGTGGGGAGCGCAAGCCCAGGGGCAAGTCAATGTGATCTGCTCGGTGCAGGCCGAATGGTGCAACACCATGGCCACGGTCTATACCAAGACGACGGGTGTCAAGGTCAACATCACGCAAAAGGGCTCTGGCGAGGCGCTGGCACAGCTCAATGCCGAAAAGGCCAATCCCAAGACCGACCTGTGGTTTGGCGGTACCGGCGACACGCATTTGCAGGCAGCCGAGATGGGCCTGACTCTGGAATACAAATCGCCGCTGCTCAAGGAGCTGTACCCCTGGGCGGTTCGCCAGGCAGAAGATTCCAAGTTCCGCACGGTGGGCGTTTACCTGGGCCCTCTGGGCTTTGGTTTCAACAAGGAGCTGCTGGCCAAGAAAAAGGTGGCAGCGCCTGCCTCGTGGGCTGATTTGATCAAGCCCGAGTACAAGGGCGAGGTGCAGATGGCCAACCCCGCCAGCAGCGGCACCGCCTATACGGTGATTGCCACCCTGGTGCAGATCATGGGTGAGGACAAGGCCTTCGATTACCTGCGCGCGCTCAACAAGAACATCTCCACCTATACCCGTGCGGGCACGGCGCCGGTCAAGGCGGTGGCGCGGGGCGAGACCATGGTGTCGATCAGTTTTGTGCATGATGTGACCACCGAGGCCGTACATGGCTTTCCGGTTGATTCCAACACCCCTGCCGAAGGCACGGGGGCGGAAATCGGTTCCATGAGCATCGTCAAGCATGGTCCCAACACCGCCAACGCCAAGGCGTTCTATGAATGGGCGCTGACGCCGGGCGGCCAGCAATTCGGTCTGGCGGCCAAACAGTACCAACTGCCCAGCAACAAGAATGTGCCCAAGGACCCGCGTGTCGTTGATCCCGCCAAGATGAAGCTGATCAACTACGACTATGCGAAGTACGGCGCCAGCGCCGAGCGCCGCCGCCTGATCTCGAAGTGGGAAAAAGAAGTTCAGGACTCCAAGTAAAACAGGTCTTAGCGCCCGTCATCCGGGCGGAGAAAGCAATGAATGCAGTAGCAAAAATGCCGGTGCCATCACCGGCAATACGCCCTGCACGCAAGGCCCAGGGCGCCAACCAGGCGCTCTGGGCCTGGGTGTTGTTAGGGCTGGCAGCCTATGTGGTGCTGCCGTGGTATGCCATTCAGGATGCCAACGGGCTTGCCAAGGTCGCTGATGTGTTCAGCGACGAATCGGCGGGCAATGGACTGATGCAGGCCTTGCAATGGGGCAGGGGTTGGCTGTGGGGCGGCGTAGCCGGATTGGCGCTGGCAGCGGTGGCGGCCGGCATGCCTGCGGGCAAAAAGCAGGGTGCGGTTCTGCTGCTGGGTGGTGCGCTGGGTTTGCTGGCCTTGCTCGGCAGCGGTTTTTCCATTGGCGCGCGCGGCTGGTCGTACGAATGGATGAACCAGGCCTGGGGCGAGCTGGATGTGCGCCAATTCGGCTTCGGTTGGGGGGCATTTGTCGTGCTCACCAGCCTGATGGTTCTGTTCGCCTTCGGTCTGGCGCGACGCGGGTTCTTCAAGGGCGATCTGTTTGTCGCGGCAGCCGTGGTGGGGTGCGCGAGTCTGCTGGCACTTTTCATCGTCTACCCGGTCACCAAGGCGCTCGCTGGTGCCTTCTTCACCGAAGACAACCAATTGCAGTGGACCGCCATCATCGGCCGCGTCTTCAACGAACGCAATTTCGGGCTGGCCTGCATCAGCGATGGCAAGCGCTGCGGTGTGGCCTGGAACACCTTGTTCATCGGCCTGATGACGGCTGCCAGCACCACCTTCCTGGGGACCTTGATGGCGCTGATGGCCGAGCGTTCAGGCCGCAAGGGCAGCAAGGCGCTGAATGTGCTGGCGCTGCTGCCCATCATCACACCGCCGTTTGTCGTGGGCCTGGGCCTGATTCTGCTGTTTGGCCGCGCAGGCATCGTCAATGCAGCGCTTGAGTCCTGGTTCGGCATCGAGCCGACGCGTTGGTTCTATGGCTGGTTTGGCGTGTGGGTGTCGCAGACCTTCGCGTTCACGCCGATTGCCTTCATGATCATGCGCAGCGTGGTGCAAGGTGTGGCACCCAGCATGGAAGAGGCAGCGCAAACGCTGCGCGCCAGCCCGGTGCAGACTTTCTGGACGATCACCTTGCCGCTGCTCAAGCCGGGTCTTGCCAATGCGTTCCTGGTCGGCTTTATCGAAAGCATGGCCGATTTTGGCAACCCGATTGTGGTGGGCGGTCAGTTTGCGGTGCTGTCTACCGAAATCTTCTTCTCCATTGTTGGTGCGCAGTACGACCAGGGGCGTGCCGCGTCACTCGCCTGGATTCTGATGGTATTTGCGCTGGGCGTTTTCATGCTGCAGCGCAAGGTACTGGGCAGCAAGAGCTACACCACGGTATCTGGCAAGGGCGATGCGGGCATTCCCATGCCGCTGCCGACTGGTATTCGTCGTGCGGTATACGGTATTGCAGTGCCATGGATGCTGTTCACCCTGGTGGTGTATGCGTTCGCGTTTGCCGGCGGCTTTGTGCAGACCTGGGGGCGTGACTACACGCCGACCCTGAACCATTTCCGCTCGGCTTTTGCGCTGGAGTGGGGGCAGTTTGGCATCGTGTGGGCGGGCACGGCCTGGAACTCGTTCTTCACTACCATCAAGCTTGCTGCCATTTCGGCGCCAATGACCGCTACGGTTGGGTTGCTCATTGCGTGGCTCCTGGCGCGTACCGAGTTCAAGGGCCAGAGCGCGTTCGAGTTCTCAGCGCTGCTGGCCTTTGCCATCCCTGGCACGGTGCTGGGCGTGAGCTATATCCTGGCCTTCAATGTCCCACCTTTTGAGCTGACGGGAACCTCGCTCATCATCATTCTGTGCTTCATGTTCCGCAACCTGCCAGTTGGCGTGCGTGCGGGTACGGCGGCGTTCAAGCAACTGGACAAATCGCTGGATGAAGCCTCGATGATGCTGCGCGCAGGCAGCGTGCAGACCTTGCGCCATGTGGTGCTGCCGCTGCTCAAGCCCGCCTTGGTGACGGCGCTGGTCTACAGCTTTGTGCGGGCGATCACGACGGTGAGCGCGGTGATCTTTCTGGTCACCGCCGAGAACGAATTGGCAACCACCTACATCATCGGCCGCGTCGGCAATGGCGACTATGGCATTGCGCTGGCCTACTGCACGGTGCTGATCGTGCTGATGTCTTTGGTAACGGCGGCCATCCAGTGGCTGGTGGGAGAGCGTTCGCTGGGCCGCCGCAAGGCCAAGGCTGCAGCAGGAACGCAGGGAGTGCATTGATATGAGCGGTATTGTTTTTGAAAATATCTCCAAACGCTATGGCAGCAGTGCTGATGCGCCGTTGGCAGTGAAGGACATCAGTTTTGAGGTACCCAGAGGCAGCCTGAGCACCATCCTCGGCCCTTCGGGCTGCGGCAAGACCACGACCCTGCGCATGATCGCCGGGCTCGAATCTCCCACCAGTGGCCGTATCTTCATCGACGGACAGGATGTGACCACGCTGGGCCCCGCGCAGCGCAACGTCAGCATGATGTTCCAGAGCTACGCGCTCTTTCCGCACATGACCGTGCTGGAAAACGTGCAGTACGGTCTGCGCATGTCCGGTGTGGCCAAGGAGGAAGGTCGGCGCCGCGCGGTGGAAGCCCTGCGCAATGTGGGTCTGGACCGGTTCGATGACCGGCTGCCGAGTGAACTGTCGGGTGGCCAGCAGCAGCGCGTGGCCCTGGCGCGGGCCCTGGTGCTGGAGCCGGCAGTGCTGCTGTTTGACGAGCCCCTTTCCAATCTGGATGCGCGCCTGCGCCGCGAAATGCGTGAAGAGATTCGCGCACTGCAGCAGCGCCTGCAACTGACCGTTGCCTACGTGACGCATGACCAAAGCGAGGCGCTGGCCGTCAGTGACCAGATCATCGTGATGGATGTGGGGCGCATCGCGCAGCGTGGTACGCCGCAAGAGCTGTACGAGGCGCCGCAATCCGAGTTTGTGGCGGGTTTCATGGGTGAAGCCATGCTGTTCCCGGGAGTGGCCCAGGCCGATGGCCGCGTGCATCTGGGGCCATTGGTGCTGAACCCGCGCCAGCCGGTGGTACCCGGAGAGGTGAAAGTGGCCGTGCGGCCCGAAGCATGGCAGATTGAGGCTGCGGGCACAGGCATTGCCGCTACCCTGGCCAAGCGCGCCTATCTGGGAAGCGGCTACGAATACACATTCGATACGGCACTGGGCGCGATTTTTGTTGTCTCGCCCGATCTGGGCCGGGTGCTGCCGATCGGGGCGCAAGTTGGGTTAAGCTTGGGCCAGCACGGCGTCTCTGTCGTACAAACGAAGTGAGCGATGCATGCATTCCCCTGGAAAACAGCGGAAGTAGTGCAAAAACCATAGCTGATGGCGCTCGTCTTGATTGGAGTTTAGTGATAAAAATCATTGAAACCCAATATGGATGGGTGCTGAAAGCTCTCTTTTTTAGCAAGCGACCATGAACCAACTCGATGCACTGAAAGCGCTGACCACGGTGGTGGCAGATACCGGCGATTTCCACCAACTGGCGCAATTCCAGCCGCAGGATGCCACCACCAATCCGTCGCTGATTCTGAAAGCCGTGCAAAAGCCGGAATATGCGCCGCTGCTGACGGAAACAGTGCAGAAGTTCCGCGGCAAGCCCACCGATGAAATCATGGACCGTCTGCTGGTGCGCTTTGGCACCGAGATCCTGTCCATCATTCCTGGCAGGGTGTCGACGGAAGTCGATGCGCGCCTCTCATTCGATACTGAGGCCACCGTGGTCCGTGCCCAGCGCATCATCGCGCTGTACCAGGCCGAAGGCGTGCATATCGACCGCGTGCTGATCAAGGTCGCATCGACCTGGGAAGGCATTCAGGCAGCCAAGCGCCTGGAAGAACAAGGCATCCACACCAACCTGACCTTGCTGTTCGCGCAATGCCAGGCCATTGCCTGTGGGCAAGCCAAGGTACAGCTGATCTCGCCTTTTGTGGGGCGCATCTACGACTGGTACAAAAAGCAGGCGGGCAGCAACTGGGACGAGGCCGCCATGGCTGGCGCCAATGATCCGGGCGTGCAATCGGTACGGGCCATCTTCAATTACTACAAGCACTTTGGCATTGCAACCGAGGTGATGGGTGCGAGCTTCCGCAATATCGGCCAGGTGATTGCATTGGCTGGCTGCGACCTGCTGACCATATCGCCCGATCTGCTGGCGCAGTTGGCCGCCGCCGATGCGCCAGTGGCGCAGGCTCTGTCAGCCGATGCCGCCAAGCGCATGCAGCTGGAGCCCGTGCAGTACGACGAAGCAGGTTTTCGCTTTGCATTGAATGAAGATGCGATGGCCACCGAGAAATTGGCCGAGGGCATTCGTGCCTTTGTCGCCGATGCCATCAAGCTCGATAAACTGCTGCAAGCGGCCTGATAGAGGACTGCATTCGGCCTGCGTCGCCGTCTTCGCCTGGCCTCTTCGCGCCGGGTCGATCAGACTGCAGCTTGCCAGACCGTTTCAGTGATTGTTTCTCAAGCGCCTGCGCCTCCGGTATGCAGGCCCACCACCATGAACTCAGCTTTCTCCATGCAGCGCAAGCGCTGCGACCAGACGCCTGCCTGGCAGCAGCTGCAGCAGTATTTTGGGACGACCGGCCAGCAGCTGGACGTGCGCGAGGCCTTTGTGCAGGATCCGTCCCGCTATGCCTCTTTCTCGCAGCAGGCGCCACACGTGTTTGCCGATCTGTCCAAGAACCGGGTGGATGCGACCAGCCAGCAATTGCTGCTGCAACTGGCGCGCGAATGCGAGCTGGAACGCTATCGCGATGCGATGTTTGCAGGCGATGCCATCAATCAGTCGGAAGACCGCGCCGTCATGCATTGGTTGCTGCGCCAGCCCGAAGAAGGGCTGAACAGCTGGCTGCCTGGCAGCAACGCTGCGGTGCGCGGCGCTTTGCAGGAAGTCCACGCCAGCCTGAACCAGATGTTGGCGCTGGCCGAGCAGGTGCGAGCCAATCCGCAGATCACCGACATCGTCAATATCGGCATCGGCGGCTCCGACCTGGGGCCGGCCATGGTCGTCAATGCGCTGGAAGACTGGCGTATCGAAGGCAAACGCTTCCACTTCGTCTCGAATGTGGATGGCCATGAGCTGGGCCACGTGCTGGCGCAGGTCAGGCCCGAGTCCACCTTGTTCCTGGTGGCCTCCAAATCATTCACCACGCTGGAGACCATGGTCAATGCGCATTCGGCGCGGGAGTGGTTTGTGGCGCAAGGTGGCAGCGACGACCGTGCTGCGGCATTGTCGATTTCCAGGCATTTCTGGGCGCTGACAACCAACACCGAGGCTGCCGCCAAGTTTGGTATCGATACCACCCTGGGTTTCTGGGACTGGGTGGGTGGCCGCTATTCGCTGTGGTCGGTCATCGGGCTACCCATTGCGATCGCGGTGGGGGCGGATCATTTTCGTGCGTTGCTGCGCGGCGCGCATGACATGGATGTGCACTTCAAGACGGCGCCGTTGGAGTTGAACCTGCCGGTGCGCATGGGTCTGCTCGATATCTGGTATCGCAACTTCTTCGGCTTTGGTTCGCGCTGCGTCGCACCATACAGCCATGGCCTGCGACGTCTCTCAGCCTACCTTCAGCAGCTGGAGATGGAGAGCAATGGCAAGGGCATGGACGTGTACAACCAGGTGTTGCCATATTCCACCTCTCCCGTGGTCTGGGGGGAGCCAGGCACCAATGGCCAGCATGCGTTCTTCCAGATGATCCACCAGGGGCGGGATGTGATTCCAGTCGAGTTCATCGCGGCCCGCGATGGCGGCAAGACGCTGGCGAGCCACCAGAATAACCTGGTCATCAACGCCATCGCACAGGCCCAGGCCCTGCTGGTGGGGCGCACCGAGGAAACCGGCCCCCGATACTGCCCGGGCAACCGCCCCAGCACTTTCCTGCTGGTGGACAAGCTCTCGCCCATGACGCTGGGCGCACTGATTGCGCTGTACGAGCACCGTGTATTTGTCAGCGGGGCCCTGTGGGGCATCAACAGCTTTGACCAATGGGGCGTGGAGCTGGGCAAGCAACTGGCCAAAGAACTGTTCGCCCGGCGCGACCGCAACGACTGGCAGGGCGTGGACCCTTCCACCCAGGCACTCGTGAACAAGCTGGCTCCTTGACGACAATGGCTGCTTGACACTGCGCTGCAGCATGTTGTTTCCAATTCGGTAATACATGCTTCCGAATCAGCGGTTGGGAATCCTCTCGGTCTCTGGAATACTTGTTCAGTTATTGCGCGAGCGCAAACTTTCGGGCCGGCTCCCACTCGGGGCTTTTCTGGATGGCGACCGCGCAGAGCCCACAGCACACTGACAAGGCTGGCGCAGCAGCCCGGAGATCGACCGGACTGCTGCATTCGTCATTTCCAAGGGGATACCAATAATGAAATTCAGCATCAAGATGGCGGTGGCGGCAATGGCCGTAGCCGCAGGCGGCGCAGCCATGGCGCAAAGCACGTTCGACAAGATCAATAGCACCGGCAAGGTGGTGATGGGCGTGCGCGAAAGCTCGGCACCCATGGCCTATGCCATTGGTTCCAACCAGACTTTTGGCGGCTACCACGTGGAACTGTGCGAGCGCGTGCTCAAGGAAATCGCGCCCAATGCCAAGATCGAATACATGGCATTGACCGCGCAGAACACCATGCCGCTGGTGCAGAACGGCACGGTGGACATCGGCTGCGGCCCCACGACCAACAACCTCACCCGCCAAAAGCAGGTGTCGTTTGCGGTGACAACCTATGTGAGCCAGGTGCGCGCAGCCGTCAAGGCAGATTCCAACATCACCAGCCTCAAGCAGCTTGACGGCAAGAACGTGGCCGCCTCGGCAGGCACCACGGCCGTGCAGTTGCTGCGCAAGTTTGGCAAGGACAACAACGTCAACCTGCCCACCACCTTGGGCAAGGACCATTTCGAGAGCTTCATGCTGCTCG
The DNA here is from genome assembly GCF_020080045.1 of Comamonas odontotermitis. Taxonomy (NCBI): domain Bacteria; kingdom Pseudomonadati; phylum Pseudomonadota; class Betaproteobacteria; order Burkholderiales; family Comamonadaceae; genus Comamonas; species Comamonas odontotermitis. Next base: position 3,851,401 of record NZ_CP083451.1, on the reverse strand, counting down.
AATCCGGCCGTGCCGATGCCTTTGTGCTGGATGACAACCTGCTGGCGGGCGTGATTGCCAACTCCGCCAATCCCAAGGGTTACAAGATCGTGGGAGAAGTGCTGGGCTCCGAGCCCATTGCCATCCTGTTCCGCAAGGACGACCCTGCTTTCAAGAAGGCGGTGGACGACAGCCTGACCAAGCTGATGAAATCCGGCGAACTGGCCAAGGTATACGACAAGTGGTTCATGCAGCCGATTCCGCCCAAGAACATGGCCTTGAATCTGCCGATGAGCGACACGCTGAAGAAACTCATCCTGGAACCCAACGACAAGCCCTTGGAAGCCTACGCCGACCAGTAAGGTCTTCTCCCTGGCTTGATTGCAAACCCAGCTTTGGCTGGGTTTTTTGTTGCCAATTTCTATCGCCGGGCTCCGTTCACATCGGGCCCATGCCGTACCTCCGATTGTATGGAGCACCGGGGTGTGCGGCGGAGAAGGGGCGGCTGGCCAGACCGCGCAGGTGGTTGTGATCGCCTCGCGGTAGGCGGTGGTTTCGTGGTGGCGTAACTTCTATCTGTATTTGTATCTCTAAAAAAGGGAATACCCTATTGCATTGGTGCAAGAGAGTATTGAATGTGGAGAAAATGGTACCGGACTCGCAAGCGGGCATGCGGACAATCCTCGGTCATAGATAACACCAAGGAGATGTCATGATGCGCTTTGCCCCAGCCGGCCTCGTGCTTGCACTCGCTACTGTCGGGTTTGATGCCCATGCGGATACCGAACTCGTCATTGCCACCGTGAACAACGGCCACATGATCGAGATGCAGAAGCTCACCCCCTTTTTTGAGAAGGCCAACCCAGGCATCAAGCTCAAGTGGGTGACGCTGGAAGAGGGTACCTTGCGTCAGCGTGTGACGACCGATATCGCCACCAAAGGTGGGCAGTTCGATGTGATGACCATCGGTTTGTATGAAGCGCCGATCTGGTCGAAGAAAGGCTGGCTCCAGCCCATTGCCACCGATGCCGCCTATGACGTGGACGATCTGCTGCCTGCCATTCGCAGCGGGCTGAGCCACCAGGGCAAGCTCTATGCGGCGCCCTTCTACGCAGAAAGCTCCATGCTCATGTACCGCAAGGATCTCGCTGACAAGGCGGGCGTCAAGTTCAGCGATCCGCCGACATGGACAGAGGTCAAGGATTTTGCGACCAAGGTTAACGACCCCAAGGCCGGTGTATACGGCATCTGCCTTCGTGGCAAACCTGGTTGGGGCGACAACATGGCGCTTCTGACAACCATGGTCAATACCTACGGTGGCCAGTGGTTCGACATGGCCTGGAAACCGCAGATTGAAACCCAGCCGTGGAAGGATGCAATCGGCTTTTACGTCGATCTGATGAAAAAGAATGGCCCCCCGGGCGCATCGGCCAACAGCTTCAACGAAAACCTGGCGCTCTTCAACGAAGGAAAGTGCGCTCAGTGGGTGGATGCGACCATTGCTGCCTCTTTCATCTCGGATCCCAAGCAATCAAAGGTGGCCGACAAGGTGGCGTATGCACAGGCGCCGGTGGCTGTCACCCCCAAGGGTGCCAATTGGCTGTGGTCGTGGAATCTGGCCATTCCCGCCAGCTCATCCAAGGGCGAGGCAGCGCAGAAGTTCATCCGGTGGGCCACCTCCAAGGATTACATCAGCCTGGTTGCCAGGGAGCACGGCTGGAGGGCAGTACCTACGGGTACGCGCAAATCGACGTACGCGAACCCGGAGTTCCAGAAGGTCGCCGGATTTGCTGCAGCTGAGAAGCGCTCCATCGATGCGGCCAACCCCAATGCTGGAGAGAACACATTGCCTCCATCGCCCTATGCGGGCGTGCAGTACGCAGCCATTCCGGAGTTTCAGGCCATTGGCGTTGCAGTGGGCCAGCAGATGAGCGCGGCACTCGCAGGCAAGGTGTCGGTCGAGCAGGCGCTCAAGACGTCGCAGACGATGGCCGAGCGTGAAATGAAAAAGGGCGGCTACTACAAGTAAGCGCATTCGTGCTTCTTGCTTGTGCACTCCCTGTGGAGTACGCACCAGCCCTATCCATGCAGCAGTGACTGCGGGGATAAAGGCAAGGCGTTTGAGAAGAGGCTGGAGCCTGTAGGTTCATACATGCGCCAAGCCATTTCTCACGCTCATGTTCACTGTTGTTAGCCGGAATGCCTTATGCAACGTCTGCTTCCCCGCGCCCTGATGGCGCCTGCTGTGATTGCGCTCCTTCTCTGGATGATCGTGCCACTGTTGATGACGCTGTACTTCTCGTTCGTCAACTACAACCTGATGCAACCGGGTGAGCGCAGTTTTTCAGGTATTGAAAATTTCCAGTACTTCGTCACTGATCCTGATTTCTGGCCGGCTGTGTGGAACACGCTGCTGCTCATTGGCAGCGTGATCGGCATCACCGTGGTGTTGGGTGTGCTGCTGGCGCTCCTCGTCAACGAGCCTTTTCCAGGGCGTGGACTTGTGCGGGTGTTGCTGATCTCGCCTTTTTTCGTCATGCCCGCCGTCAATGCGCTGCTGTGGAAGCACATGATGATGAATCCGATCTATGGGATTCTGGCCGATCTGTGGCGCAGCTTCGGCGCCGAACCGGTTGACTGGTTGACCGACTGGCCATTGCTGTCGATCATCATCATGGTTTCCTGGCAGTGGCTGCCCTTCGCATGCTTGATCTTCATCACTTCGCTTCAGTCACTGGATCGCGACCAGATGGAAGCTGCGCGCATGGATGGCGCGAATGGACCGCAGCGCTTCTTCTACCTCATGCTTCCGCATCTGGGGCGGCCGATGGCGGTGGTCATCATGATCGAGATGATCTTTCTGCTCTCGGTCTTTGCCGAGATCGCCATCACGACCGGCGGCGGCCCGGGCAATGCCAGCACAAATATCACCTACATGATCTTCAAGCAGTCGCTGCTCAATTTTGACGTGGGTGTGGCCTCTGCCGGTGCGCTTTTTGCAGTGGTGCTGGCCAACATCGTCGCGGCCTTCTTGATTCGCATCATCGGAAAAAACCTGGATTGAGGAGCCCTGCATGTCATCCCACCCTTTTGCGCTCCGCACTCTTGTTCCTACCTTGGCCCGAACGGCGGCTGCATGGGCCGTTTCGCTGCTGCTGTTCTTTCCGCTTGGCTGGCTGTTTCTCACGGCGTTCAAGACAGAGTTGCAGGCCATTGCCGTGCCGCCGCTCTTCGTCTTTGAGCCATCGCTGGAAAATTTTGCCGAAGTACAGCGCCGCAGCGATTACCTGCTGTATGCGCGCAACTCGCTCATCACCAGTGTGGCCTCTACCCTCATTGGTCTGGCGATTGCATTGCCTGCGGCCTATTCGATGGCGTTCTTCCGTACCAGAAAGACGCGCGACATCCTGATGTGGATGCTCTCCACCAAGATGATGCCCGCGGTTGGCGCGTTGGTGCCTGTCTACGTGATGGCGCAGACCGCAGGCATGCTCGATAGCCTGCCTGCATTGATCGTGGTATTTACGCTTTCCAATCTACCCATCATGGTGTGGATGCTCTACACCAGCCTCAAGGACATCCCGCACGAAATTCTGGAAGCTGCGCGCATGGATGGTGCCACGCTGTGGATGGAGTTCCGCTATGTGGTGATGCCCCTCATGGTGGGTGGCATGGCCTCCTGTGGTCTGCTGTGCCTGGTGCTGAGCTGGAACGAGGCCTTTTGGGCGCTGAACCTCACATCAGCCAAGGCAGGCACGCTGGCCACGCTGATCGCGTCGTACTCCAGCCCGGAGGGTCTGTTCTGGGCCAAGCTGTCGGCGGCTTCGCTGATGGCCATTGCACCAATCGTGGTTTTTGGTTGGTTTTCGCAGAAACAACTGGTTCAGGGCCTCACCTTTGGTGCGGTCAAGTAACCAAAAGATGGAGACAACATCATGGCTTTCCTCCAACTCAAGAACATCCAGAAGCGGTTTGGCGATGCACACATCATCAAAGGCGTGGATCTGTCGATTGAACAAGGCGAATTCATCGTCTTCGTCGGCCCGTCGGGCTGCGGAAAATCGACCCTGCTGCGCCTGATCGCCGGCCTGGAGCCGGTCAGCAGCGGGCAGATGCTGCTGGACGGACGCGACATCACCCATGCGCCCTCGGGAAAGCGGGATCTGGCGATGGTATTTCAGAGCTACGCGCTCTACCCACACATGAGCGTGTACGACAACATGTCCTTTGCGCTCAAGCTTGCCAAGGTGCCGGCGCCGGAGATCCGGCAGAAGGTCGAAGCCGCCGCTGACAAGCTCAATCTCTCCAAATACCTGCAGCGTACGCCCAAGGAACTTTCGGGGGGCCAGCGCCAGCGCGTGGCCATCGGGCGCGCGATCGTGCGTGCGCCCAAGGTCTTCTTGTTTGACGAGCCGCTCTCCAATCTGGACGCCGCGTTGCGCGGCAATACACGGGTAGAGATCAAGAAGTTGCACGAATCATTGGGCGCCACGACGATCTACGTGACGCACGACCAGGTGGAAGCCATGACCCTGGCTGACAAGGTGGTGGTGTTCAAGGATGGGCTGATTGAGCAGGTGGGATCGCCACTTGCGCTGTACGACCGACCGGCCAACCAGTTCGTCGCCCAGTTCATTGGTATGCCATCGATGAACATGCTGCCAGCCAACGCGTTGCCTACGGTGTCGCAACTGAGTGACGGGCGATTGCCGGCAGATGGGTTTGTCGGCGTGCGGCCCGAGAGTGTTCGCATCCACCCAGGCGCAGCCAGCGGTATGCCGGGGCGCGTGGAACTGGTGGAAGCGCTGGGGGCAGATACGCTGATCCACGTGAATATCGATGGCATCACCATGGTGGCGCGACAGAACGATCGCACAACGCTGCATGCGGGCGACGGCGTGGGGGTGGAGGTGGATCCGTCGATGCTGCACCTGTTCAACCGTGACGGCCGCAGCCTTGCCGCTGCGTGATTTTGTAGTCAGAATTTCTGGGAGGTCTGTGTGACATCTTCTCCTGCACCCGCCGGGCTGGTGGTGCTTCATCTGGGATTGGGTTCCTTTCATCGCGCGCATCAAGCGGCATACTTGCAGGCATTGCGCGGTGCGGGCGAGGTGCAATGGTCGCTGGCTGGCACCAATCTGCGGCCCGACATGGCGGATGTATTGAATGCGCTGCGTGCGCAAAATGGCGCTTACACGCTGGAAACCGTGTCTCCCGCAGGCGAGTACCGCTACGAGCGCATCGAAGCCATCCAGGAGATCATCCCCTATGTACCGGGCCAGGCTGCCATGCTGGCCCGAGGGGCCGATCCGGCTACACGCATCATCTCGTTCACCGTCACCGAAGCAGGCTACTACCTGAACCACGAGCATCGGCTGGATCTGAGCTACCCCGATCTGTTGGTGGATCTCGAATGCGCACGGCGCGGTCAATTGCGCGCAGAAGGCACGACCATCTATGGCGCAATCACTGCCATTTTGCGCGCGCGCATGGCAGCCAAGGCAGGGCCGGTGACGCTGCTCAATTGCGACAATCTGCGCCACAATGGCGAGCGCTTTCGTGCCGGGCTGCTGGATTTCATTGAATACGCTGGAGATGCGCCGCTGCTGGCGTGGGCCCAGGCGCACACGGCCAGCCCCAACACCATGGTGGACCGCATCACGCCACGTCCGCCTGCCGACTTGCGTGGTCGCGTGCGTCACGCCACTGGCTGGGATGATGCTGCGCCGGTCACCGCCGAGAGCTTCATTCAGTGGGTGATCGAGGATGATTTCATTGCTGGTCGCCCGGCTTGGGAGCGCGTGGGTGTAGAACTGGTGCAATCCGTGCAGCCATATGAAGAAGCCAAGATCCGCATTCTCAACGCCAGCCATAGCTGTATCGCGTGGGCCGCTACGCTCTGCGGGCTGCAATACATCCACGAAGGCGTGCGTACACCGGCCATTCGCCAGATGGCTTACGACTATGTCACCAACGATGCCATCCCCTGTCTGAGCCAACCCGGTCACGCCAGTCCCGTCGACTTACCCGCCTACCGCGATGTAGTGCTGGAGCGTTTTTCCAACCCCGCCATCCGTGACACCAATCAGCGTGTGGCGGCCGATGGGTTTGCCAAGATTCCGGGCTTCATCGCGCCCACCGTACGCGAGCGGCTGGCGGCACATGCTGAGATTGACAGTGTGGCCATGCTGCCCGCCCTGTTTCTTGCCGTTCTACAGCGCTGGCATGCAGGGCAGTTGAGCTATACCTACCAGGACCAGAGCATGAATCCAGCCGTAGCGCATGCTATCTGCGCCGCTGCCGATCCCGTGGAGGCTTTGTGCGCCGACAAGATTTTGTGGGGCGATATTGCAGGCGAAGCGCGTCTGACCGATGCGGTGCGCCGCGCAGCCAGCCGGGTTGCCCAGTTGCAGGCCGCGGCATGATACAGGCATGGACTGACCTGGCCGGGGGCCTTGTATGACAGCTTCGATGCGCATCATGTTCGTCGGCGAATCGCTGATCGACTTTACCGCTGCCAGCGGGCTGGTTTTCCAGGGGCACGAAGGTGGCGCGCTCACCAATAGTGCCGTGGCCTGCGCGCGGCTGGGGCAACCGACAGGCTTTGTCACCCAGCTCTCGTCGGATCTGTTTGGTGAGCGTCTGCTGGATTACCTGCAAGGCAATGGCATCGACACCCGTTTTGTGCTGCGCAGCGATGCACCCAGCACGCTCGCCTTTGTGGAGCGAACGCCCTCAAGCAACCGCTATGCCTTTTACATGCAGGGCACGGCAGACACACTCTGGTCGCCAGCGGAGCTACCCCTTCTGCCAGCCAGTTGCCGCTGGCTGCATTTTGGATCGATCGCGCTGCTTCAGGAGCCGGCTGCCACCCGTATTACTGAATTCGTACAAGCACAACGTGGCCAGCGCATGGTGTTGTTCGATCCGAATGCACGGCCCAGCCTGATCGCCGATCCTCTCAGCTGGCGCAAGCGCTGCGAACAATGGTTTGCTGCCGCGGATGTGGTCAAGATGAGTGATGAGGATGCGGCACTGCTGGCGCCGGGGCGGGGGCTCGCCGATGTGGCAGCCGATTGCTTACGCCTTGGGCCACGTGCCATAGTCATCACGCGCGGCGGGGAAGGGGCAACACTGTACCGCCCGGGGGCAGCGCCATTGGAAGTCGCATCGCCCCCTATCAAAGTGGCTGATACCATTGGTGCAGGCGATACCTTTGCAGCAGGCCTGTCGGTGGCTTTGCTGGAGCGTGGGGTTGAAGATACTGCAGCCTTGGCGGCATTGCCCTCCGAGTGCTGGCGGGATGTTCTGAAGTTTGCCACTGCGGCAGCCGCCATCAACTGCACGCGTGAAGGCGCCAATCCGCCGCATCGCGTGGAAGTGGATGCATTGCTGGCGCGCGGGAGCAATGCGTGAATGTCACTGGCGTTGCTTTTCTGCAGGCTTGTTTGCAGCGTCCGAGCCGCATGGATGCACGCAGTCTCTCATCCCGGAATGCGCAAAGGCCTTGGGGTACATGCTGCAGACACTGTTTGGCAGATATAACAGGGGGGAGAAAGTTTCATGGCACAACATCATCCTGGCCCGCAAAGCGGCAGGCACATCTGCGCACTGTGGCCCCAGAAGTTGATGGCGGCCAGGTGATTTAACGGCTTTGATGTCGCCATGAGCACATTTCCACATCCTGTCCAGGTGCGCCCTCGCCAGCGCCAACCGGAATTGGAGCGCGAATTTCTGCGCTCCCCCGCGCTGGGCTATGAAACGCCCGAAGAGGCCGGCCTGGTGCGTTGCCTGGCGCACGGTTTTCCCACGCCATTGGCACGCTGGCATTTCCATGACGAGTACGAACTGCACCTCATCACGGCAACATCGGGCAAAGCCTTTATCGGAGACTGGATCGGGCCGTTTGAGCCGGGCCATCTGGTGTTGTGCGGGCCACGACTGCCACATAACTGGATATCGCTGGACACGGGTGGAAAAACGGTGGAGGAGCGCGATCTGGTCATCCAGTTTCTCCACGAGCCTCTGCAAAGCGCAGGTGAGCGCATTCCCGAGCTGCATGATGTGATGCAACTGCTTGGGCGCGCACGTTATGGCGTGGAGTTCTTTGGCGTGTCCGAGCGTGCCCGCGCGCACTGGGACCTGATCAAGGCATCGCGTGGCATTCGGCGCTTTGGCCACTTCTGCGAGCTCATGGCCGATCTGACGCAATGCACGGATTATCGGCTGTTGTCCACCGTGCAAATGCAAGGTGACGGCGGCGCAGAGCAGGACCAGATCAGCCGGATCGTCGATCGCATCACCACCCATGTGGGCAGCTCGATCAGCATGGGCGATCTGGCAGCGGAGTTGGGTATGACGGAATCGCGCTTTTCTCGATTCTTTCGCCGCTCCACCGGCAACAGCTTTACCGATTTTGTCAATCGCGTGCGCATCAACAATGCATGCCACTTGCTGATGCAGACGGACCACTATGTGACGGACATTTGCTACCAGGTGGGCTTCAACAATGTCGCCAACTTCAATCGCCGCTTTCTGGAAATCAAGGGCATGACGCCAACCGAATTCCGGCGGCAGGCAGACCACCGGTTTGGAGGCCAGCGTTGATGCAACAGCGCCAGGGCCGCGAATGGCCGGCACGCCGTTGCATGCACAGATTGTGCAATGCCATTTCTCCTTATATGAAAGATTGAACCCATGTATCTTGGGCTGGATCTGGGCACATCTGCGCTGAAGGCCTTGCTGCTGACGGATGAGGGCGACATCGTTGGCATCGCAGATGCGCCGCTTTCGGTCGACCATCCACAGCCGCTGTGGTCGGAACAACACCCCAGCCAATGGGCACAGGCCCTGGAGGGGGTGATGGCCGCGTTGGGCGCGCTTCACGCGGATGCCTTGGCCCAGGTCAGAGGCATTGGTCTATCAGGGCAGATGCATGGTGCTGTAGCGCTCGATGCTGCGGGCGCTGTGCTGCGTCCCGCCATACTGTGGAACGATGGCCGCAGCGCGCAGCAGTGCACCAAACTCAGCCAGCGTGTGCCTCACCTGACCCGCATTGCAGGCAATTTGGCCATGCCGGGCTTTACGGCGCCCAAGCTGCTGTGGATGCGTGAGATGGAGCCCGCATTGTTCGCCCGCATCGCTCGCGTGCTATTGCCCAAGGATTGGTTGCGGTTGCTGCTCAGCGGCGATGCGGTGAGCGACATGTCGGATGCCTCCGGCACCCTGTGGCTGGATGTTGGGCGGCGCGATTGGTCGGATGAGCTGTTGGCTGCCACCGGCCTTACAAGGGCTCACATGCCGAAGCTGGTAGAAGGCAGCGACGCATCAGCCTGGCTTCGGCCGGAACTGGCCAGGCGCTGGGGTATCGGCACAGCCCACAAGGGCGGTGTGGTGATTGCGGGGGGCGGTGGCGACAATGCTGCCAGCGCGGTTGGCATGGGTGTGGTCAATCCGGGGCAGGGGTTTGTCTCCCTTGGTACGTCGGGGGTGATCTTCATCGCAGGCCAGCACTTTGCCCCGAACCCCGGGCAGGCCGTGCATGCTTTCTGCCACGCCGTGCCGGGCCGCTGGCATCAGATGTCGGTCATGCTCTCGGCGGCGAGCGCCGTGCGGTGGGCCGTTGGTACGTTGGGTTTCCAGGACGAAGCTGCGCTGCTCGCTGCTGCCGCATCGTTGGACAACAGCGCCCGTGTACATGCTCCGCTGTTTCTTCCCTACCTCTGCGGAGAGCGTTCTCCCCACAACGATCCCCACGCTCAAGGCGTTCTGTTTGGCCTGACCCAGGCACATGGCCGGGCAGACCTGGCGTATGCCGTTGTGGAGGGCGTGAGCATGGGGTTGCGCGATGGCCTGGATACGCTGGAGTCGCCTGCCGGTGCACTGGCACTGGTGGGTGGGGGGGCGCGCAGCACCTGGTGGGCGCAATTGCTGGCGGACATCCTTGAAGTTCCACTCACCTTGCACGAGGGGGGCGAAGCCGGCGGGGCGCTGGGGGCGGCCCGTCTGGCGCACCTGGCCGATGGTGGCATGGCGAGTGCCGTGTGTACAACCCCTGTGGTGCGGCAGCGCTTTGAACCCGATTTCACAAAGGCTGAGAGCCACCAGAGGCGGCATATGCGGTTCAAGGCCTTGTATGCCGGGTTGCGTGCACACTTCACGCCAGAAGCGGGCGGCGTTGGTGGCTTGAAAAGCCAATAGTTGTCTGCATCGATGGCCGAGTTTCAATAGCTCTGGCCACAGCCGATGTGCGCTGCAGATGTGCATGCGGCGCTCTGAGCCCGTCTTGATATTGTGCGTATTTGGAACAAAGTCGCGCGCTATTGGCGTTTGACCGCAGGCAAGGCGGCTTCTAGCATCATGCGCAGTGAAGGATAGGATGGTCGATGGCGAGAAAATTGCCATCTACGCCTATCCTGCATGGTTTTAATGCTATTAAATTTATACTTGTAATGACTGCGTTTGTTCACCCCGATGAAGTTCGCGCGCGCTTTTCCCGCGCCATGTCCGATATGTACCGCGAAGAAGTGCCGCAATACGGCTCCTTGATCGACCTGGTGGCCGACGTGAACGGGCAGGTGCTGCAGGCGCAGCCACAGTTGGCGGCAGCCATGCAGCAGGCCGATGAATTGGCGCGGCTGGATGTGGAGCGCCACGGCGCCATCCGTGTCGGCACGCAGCAGGAGCTGTCCACGCTGCGCCGCCTGTTCGCCGTGATGGGCATGGAAGCCGTGGGCTACTACGATCTGTCGGTAGCCGGTGTGCCTGTGCATTCCACCGCCTTCCGGCCGGTCGCCACACAGTCGCTCAACCGCAATCCGTTTCGGGTGTTCACCTCGCTGCTGCGCCTGGACCTGATCGCCGATGCTGCCTTGCGCGACGAGGCTGCCGCCATTCTGGCCAAACGCAATATCTTCACGGCACGGGCGCTGACGTTGATTGCGCAGCATGAAGCCGCTGGTGGCCTGACGGACGCCGAAGCCACCGAGTTTGTGAACGAGGCGCTGGAGACCTTCCGCTGGCACAGCGAGGCCACTGTCGATGCGGCCACCTACGACAAGCTGCACAAGGCGCACCGCCTGATTGCCGATGTGGTCTGCTTCAAAGGCCCGCACATCAACCACCTGACGCCGCGTACGCTGGACATCGATGCCGCACAGGCGGGCATGCCGCAGCATGGCATGGATGCCAAGGATGTGGTCGAAGGTCCGCCGCGCCGCCATTGCCCGATTTTGCTGCGCCAGACCAGCTTCAAGGCGCTGCAGGAAAAGGTGAACTTTCCCGGCGACAGCAGTGGCCAGGGTACCCACACCGCGCGCTTTGGCGAGATTGAACAGCGCGGCGTGGCACTCACCCGCAAGGGCCGCGCGCTGTATGACGAGCTGCTGGCCAATGTGCGCAGCATGGGCAATGCCGGCAGCGCCAGCACCAACTACCAGGATCGCCTGCAGACGGCGTTTACGGCCTTCCCCGACGCGCACGAAGCAATGCGCCAGCAGGGCCTGGCCTTTTACCGCTATGTGCTGCAAAACACCGATGCGGACCTGGCCTCTGATGCCGTTGATACCGATATCGAAGCGCTGATCGCAAGCGGCGTCGTCCGCGCCGAGCCCATCGTGTACGAAGATTTTCTGCCCGTCAGTGCGGCAGGCATCTTCCAGTCCAACCTGGGTGGCGAAGAGCAGAAACACTACGCAGCCAACCAGGCCCAACAGGCTTTCGAAGCCGACCTGGGGGCCAAGGTGCACGACGAGATTGCGTTGTACCAATCGATGCAGGATGAGTCGCTGCGTGCTGTCCGCGCAGCGCTGTCTGCCAATGCTGTAGAAAGCGTGGCCTGAGTCATGAGTGCAATCGAGGCAAGCCATACAGTGGACAACACGGCGCTGCTGGCCGAGCTGCACGCCATCGTGGGCGCCAGCGGTGTGCTGCAGGGTGCCGATATGGCCGCCTACGAAGAAGGCGCGCGCTACGGCCAGGGCCACGCGCGCCTGGTGGTGCGGCCAGCGAATGTTGAGCAGGTGCAGGCGGTGGTGCGCCTCTGCGCGGCGCAGCGGATTCCGCTTTTGCCGCAAGGGGCCAACACCGGCATGGTGGGGGCCAGCACGCCCGACATGAGCGGCACGCAGATCGTGCTGAACCTGTCGCGCCTGCGCGCCACCTGCGAGGTGGATGCAGCCAACCGCAGCGTGGTGGTGGATGCTGGCGTTACCTTGCAGGAGTTGAATGACAAGCTGGAGCCGCATGGCCTGTGGTTTCCCATCGACCTGGGCGCCAATCCATCGATTGGCGGCATGATTGCCACCAACACCGGTGGCACGCGCCTGATCCGCTACGGCGATGTGCGCTCCAACCTGATGGCGGTGCAGGCTGTGCTGATGCACCCGCCGGGTGAAGTGGTGGAGCTGGGTCGCGCGCTGCGCAAGAACAATACCGGCGTGGACTGGAAGCAACTGCTGGTGGGTGGTTCGGGCGCTGGCGCCATCGTCACGCAGGCCACGATACAGGTGCATGCGCGCCCCACGCAGCGGGCCACGGCGCTGGTGGTGCCTGCATCGGATGAGGCCGTGATGGAGCTGCTGCAGGCCATGGAGCGTGATCTGGGCGACTGGCTGGCCGCGTTCGAAGGCATCTCCGGCAACGCCATGCAGGCTGCCATTGACCATGTGCCCAATCTGCGCAACCCGTTTGCACCCGAAGGCGCACCTGATTTCGCCATTCTGATCGAGCTGGAGGCCAATGCGGCCACCAAGTACAGCAATCTGGATCTGCAGGAAGCACTGAACGGCTTTCTGGAAGACCAGTTCGAATCGACCATCGTCAACGCGGCGCTGGGCAACGCGCAAGAGCTCTGGCACCTGCGCCACAGCATCAGCGAAGGCGCGCGTGCGCTGGGCAAGCCGATTGCGTTCGACGTTTCCGTACCGCGCTCGCGCATCATGGAATTCTGCCGCCAGGGCCGCGCACTGGTGGCGCGCGACTACCCGTTTCTGACGGTGGTGGATTTCGGACACATTGCCGATGGCGGCGTGCATTTCAATGTCATCTGGCGCAAGGATGCAGCCGAGCCCTACGACGCAGCCGTGGTGCAGCGCCTGCGCGATGCGATCTACACGATGGTGGTGCAGGATTTTGGTGGCAGCTACAGCGCCGAGCATGGCGTGGGCCCGCACAACATCGCTTACTACCGGCAATTCACACCTGCGCTGCTGCAGCAATGGGCCGATGGTTGGCGCGAGCGGCTCGATCCGCAGCGCCTGTGCGGCACGGTGGATCTGGGTGTGGCCAAGTAAAGAAATAGGAAATAGGGCGCGTGCAGTCTGGCAGATGCTTTCAAAAGCATCGCTGACAGCGCGCACCTTGCTTCAGTCTGCAATATGAGAATTGCCCAAAGCCAATAGAGACAGACGTCGAGCAGGCGCTTTTAGATGTAACCGGGGCACGATCCTGGTGTGCCGCATGCCTGTCCGGACCAGATTTGCTATTCAAGAACAACAAGGAGACACGCAACCATGTCATTTTTCCGCTTCACCCCGGCATTCGCCAATCCGCAGGGCTCGCCGATCCGCGAACTGTTTCCCTATCTCAGCCGCCCCGGCATGATCTCGCTGGCTGGTGGTTATCCATCGCCCAGCCTGTTTGACCAGGAAGGGCTCGCAACGGCGGCGGCACAGGCCATGACCACGGGGGCCACCGCGCTGCAGTATGGTGCTACCGAAGGCTCACCCGCACTGCGTGAACAACTGGCAGCGCAGTGCCAGGCGCGCGGCATTCGCTGTGCAGCCAGCGACGTACTGGTGACCACCGGCTCCCAGCAGGGCTTTGATCTGCTGCTGCGGGTGCTGGTGCAGCCCGGCGACGTGGTGTGCGTGGAGACGCCAGCCTATCCGGCCACCATTGCGGCGTTGCGCCAGGCCGGTGCCCGTATCCTGAGCACACCGGTGGATGGGCATGGCCTGAACCTGGATGCACTGCAGGTGCTGCTGGAAGAGCTGCCTGAAGATGAGCGCCCGCGTCTCCTCTATACCGTGCCCAATTTCTCCAACCCCTGCGGCACCTTGCTGACGCAGGAGCGGCGAACCAGGCTGGTGCAACTGGCACTGCAATACGGCTTTGTTGTGGTGGAAGACGATCCCTACGGCGAACTGGCCTTTACCGACCAGCGCCCCGCGCCGGTTTATGCAGCGGCGCAGCAGCTGCTGCAAGAGCAGAGAGGCGAGGCGGAAGGCGAGAACCCGGTTGTATACCTGTCGAGCCTCTCCAAAACCGTAGCACCCGGCTTGCGCGTGGGCTGGATGGTGGCAGACCCCGCCGTGCTGCGCCGCTCCATTGTGGCCAAGCAGACCAACGACTTGTGCACTTCGCCGCTGGCGCAGGCGGTGGCGGCGAGCTACCTGCAGTCGGGCCGCTACGCCCAGGCGGTGGCTGCGGCGTGTGCCGAGTACCGGCGCCGCATGCAGGCGCTGACCGATGGAATGAAGGCCCGACTGGGTGATCTTGTGCAGTTTGTGCAGCCTGCAGGCGGCATGTTTGTCTGGCTCACATTCGACAAAGGCATCGATCCGCAAAAGCTGTTTGATGCAGCGGTTGCTGCCAATGTGATCTTTGTGCCCGGCAAGGCCTTTTATGCCGACAATGCCGATCTGCACTCCATGCGCCTGTCCTTCGCTGCACCGGATGTGGCGCAGATCGAGCAGGCCGTGGAGCGCCTGGCACAGGCATTCGAGAAGGCGCGATAAGGGCTGGTTCTAGGCTTCAGCTTTTTTGCATACCCAGGCCCGCGGTTTTCATGGAGCCGTGGGCCTTTTCACGCCAGCGATTGCTCGGAGGCGGGTACCGCCCGCCTTGTGTGCCACCCGTCAGTTGCCCTGCATTCTTTGGCGCGTGTCCTCGTCCACCGCCTGGCGTAGCGCTGCAAAGAGCGGCGTGGCATCGGTGTATTGGCGACCATAGGAGAGGTTGAAGCCGTAATCGAAATCCGCAGGGTTCTGTCCCTGGTTGTGCTGCAGGATGGTCTCCAGCTTGTCCAGCGCCTTGACCGCCCGGGCCTCGGGGCTGGCGGCATCTTCGTACTCCTGCCACAGGGCCAGCAAGGCATCCTGCTGCGCGGACTCCAGCGTTTGGCTCAGTTGCAGCAGATCGCTTTTTTCCTGCGCGCTCTTGTCGGGATGTGCGCCTTTGTCGATGGCGGGAATATCGCCGTGAATGGCCTCGCCCAGGTCGTGAATGATGCACATCTTGAGCAGTTTGCACATGTCGAGCGGGCCCAGTTCCTGCTCGAATGTCATGGCCATCAGGCACAGCCGCCAGCTGTGTTCGGCGGTGCTTTCCGGTCTGCCGGTGGAAGTATGCGCGCTTCTGAGCACGCTCTTGAGACGCTCGGCTTCGCGCAGGAATTGCAGCTGGCCCAGGAGGTTCTTGCTTGTCATGGATTCTTTGGGATGAACTTGTTTCAAGGCCAAGCCTATCGGATCTGCCTCTACCCATGTGGCGTGGGGATTTCGTGTGTTTTGCCAACTGCTGCAAATCACAACGCGCGGGCGTATGAACACATGCGCGACAGCACTTGCGCAGAGCCGCCTCTAGCATGGCATGCGTTTAGCCCGACAGATCACAGACAAGGAGAGCCGCATGGCCGCAGGGAACTGGACACGCCGATGGGTAATGGCTGCTGCATGCGCGGCCGCCTTTGCAGCGCAGGCCGCATACCCGGACAAGCCGATCAAGATCATCGTGCCCGGAGTGGCGGGTGGCAGCCCCGATGTGCTCACGCGCCTGATCGGCAACGAGCTGTCCAAAAAACTGGGCCAGCCTGTGGTGATCGACAACAAGGGCGGCGCGGGCGGCAATATCGGCATCCAGGCCCTGGTCAGCGCTGCGCCCGACGGCTACACGCTGGCCTATGGCAACAATGCCACGCTGACGACCAACGAGTTTCTTTTCAGCCGCTTGCCCTACAACCCGCAGACTCTGGTGCTGGTGGGCGGTATTGCCACCACCAGCAGCTTCTTGCTGGTCAACAACAACGTGCCTGCCAAAACGGTGGCCGAGCTTGTGGCCTACGGCAAGAAGGCAGACAAGCCCTTGCAGTATGGATCGGGGGGCATCGGCACCACCAGCCATCTGGGAGCGGAACTGTTCAAGACGAAGATGGGCCTGCAATCGGCTGAACACATCCCTTACAAGGGCTCGCCGCAGGCCATGGGCGACTTGATGGCAGGTAGCCTGCAGTTCTATTTTGAGAACATTGTGACCGCTGCCCCGCAGGTACAGGCTGGCAAGGTGCGCGCGTTGGCGGTGACCAGCAAGGAGCGCTCACCCCAGTTCCCCGATCTGCCGACGATGCAGGAAGCCGGGGTGCCCGGCTTCGTGATGAATGCCTGGGGCGGGTTGGTGGCACCGCCGGGCACACCACGCGATGTGGTGATGGCGCTGAACACCGCGCTGAACGACGTGCTCAAAACCCCCGAGATCATTGCGCAGCTCGATCGGATGGCTTTCAAGCCTCTGGGCGGGCCGCCGGAAGCCTTCAAGACCTTGGCCGATTCGGAGCGCGTGCAATGGGGCGCCGTGGTCAAGACCAGTGGCGCCAAGGTGGATTGATAATTTTTGATTGAAAATGGCCTTCAGCGCTTTTCCAGATTGCGCTGACAGCTTCTGTTTTTATAGTATTTCATCGTATTGAACCTCGGGGCTGCACCATGGCAGAACAGCATTTTGAGATATTGATTCGCGGTGGCGAAGTGATTGACGGCAGCAAGCGCCCGCGCTTCAAGGCCGATGTGGGCATTCGCGCGGGCCAGATTGTGGCCATCGGCGATCTGCAGGCTGCCACGGCTGACCAGGTCATCGATGCGGCAGGCAAGATCGTCGCGCCCGGTTTCATCGATTCGCATACGCACGATGACCAGGCGTTGCTGCTGCAGCCTCAGATGGAGTTCAAGGTGTCGCAAGGCGTGACGGCGGTGGTGACAGGCAACTGCGGTATCAGCGTGGCGCCACTCCTGCCGGAATCGCCTATGCCTGCGCCGCTCAATCTGCTGAGCGACGCGAAGACCCGGTTTTCCACCTTCAAGGAGTACCTGGCCGCACTCACGGCAGCGCCGCCTGCCGTCAATGTGATCCCCATGGTGGGCCACACCAATCTGCGCGTGCTGGCGATGAGCGATCTGAACCGCGCAGCCAGCCAGGACGAGATTGCGCACATGCAGGCGCTGCTGCGCGAGGCGCTGGCGGCGGGCGCCGTAGGACTCTCCACCGGTACTTACTATCCGCCGGCTGCCGCCGCGACTACCGAAGAAGTGAGCGAGGTAGCCAAGCCCCTGGCTGAATTCGATGCGCTGTACGTAACCCATATGCGCGACGAAGGTGTGCACTGCCAGCAGTCCATCGACGAAACCCTGCAGATTGGCCGAGGTGCGCAGGCGGCCGTGGTCATCTCGCACCACAAGCTGGCGGGCCAGGCCAACTGGGGCAATTCGACCAAGACCCTGCCGCAGATCGAATCGGCCATGCAATGCCAGTGCGTATCGCTCGACTGCTACCCCTACCATGCCAGCTCCACCATGCTGCACCTGCAGGAAGAGCGCCTGCCTGGCAAGATACTGATCGCCACCAGCGAGCCGCACCCGGAGCTGCAAGGCAAGGAGCTGGGCGAGATCGCCAAGGATTGGGGGGTCTCCCGCGCCGAGGCATCGGCCCGCCTGCAACCAGCCAGCGCCATCTACTTCAGCATGGACGAGCGCGATGTGCAGCGCATCCTCCGTTTCGAGCCCACCATGATCGGCTCGGACGGCATTCCTTCCAACGAGCGCCCGCACCCGCGCCTGTGGGGCACATTCCCGCGCGTGCTGGGCCACTACAGCCGCGATGTAGGCCTGTTTCCGCTGGAGACCGCCGTGTGGAAGATGACGGGCCTGACTGCCCAGGTCTTTGGTGTTGAGCGCCGTGGAGTGCTGGCCGAAGGCAACTTTGCCGATGTGACCGTGTTCGATCCGCACACGGTGCGTGACACCGCCACCTTTGACGACCCGATGCAGGCCGCTGCAGGTATTGACTGTGTGATCGTGAACGGCGCTGTCGCCTACGAAGCGGGTACCTACCTGGGAACGCGTACAGGCGCGGTGCTCAAGCGCACGGCACCAGCCAAGAAGAGCCCTGGGATGGCTGCGTAAGCATGGAATTTTGAAGAAATTGGCTCCCGACATGCGTCGGATAAGCGTTAGATGCTAATTAATTGATAGCAGTCTTGTCCGCATGCAGGCATGAAAAAACCCGGCCACCAAAAGATGCCGGGTTTTCTGTATCAGGCCTTGGCGCAGAACGCCGAGGCCCGATGGTGTGCTATGACAGCGGTGGCAATTACATGCCCATGCCGCCCATGCCACCCATGCCGCCCATGTCGGGCATGGCAGGAGCGGATTCAGCCTTGGGGGCTTCTGCGATCATGCACTCGGTGGTCAACAGCAGCGATGCCACGGAAGCAGCGTTCTGCAGTGCGGTACGGGTCACCTTGGTTGGGTCCAGGATACCCATTTCCAGCATGTCGCCGTAGGTGTCATTGGCAGCGTTGAAGCCGAAGTTGCCATTGCCCTTGAGCACGGCATCCACCACCACCGATGGCTCGCCACCGGCATTGGACACGATTTCACGCAGAGGCGCTTCGATGGCCTTGAGCACCAGCTTGATGCCGGCGTCTTGCTCGGCATTGCCGGTAGCCAGGCTGCCCACGGCTTGCTTGGCGCGCAGCAGGGCCACGCCACCGCCGGCCACAATGCCTTCTTCCACGGCAGCACGGGTTGCGTGCAGCGCGTCTTCCACGCGGGCCTTCTTTTCCTTCATTTCGACTTCGGTTGCAGCGCCAACCTTGATCACGGCAACACCGCCGGCCAGCTTGGCCACGCGCTCTTGCAGCTTTTCACGGTCGTAGTCGCTGGTCGCTTCTTCGATCTGGGCACGGATTTGCTTGACGCGGGCTTCGATTTCAGCAGCTTGGCCAGCACCGTCGATGATGGTGGTGTTTTCCTTGCCGATTTCGACGCGCTGGGCTTGGCCCAGGTCTTCCAGGGTCACCTTTTCCAGGGACAGGCCGACTTCTTCAGCGATGACCTTGCCACCGGTCAGGATGGCGATGTCTTCCAGCATGGCCTTGCGGCGGTCGCCGAAGCCAGGAGCCTTCACAGCCACAACCTTCAGGATGCCGCGGATGGTGTTGACCACCAGGGTTGCCAGGGCTTCGCCTTCGACGTCTTCTGCAATGATCAGCAGAGGACGGCCAGCCTTGGCCACGGCTTCCAGCGTAGGCAGCAGGTCACGGATGTTGCTGATCTTCTTGTCGAACAGCAGCACGAAGGGGTTGTCCAGGACAGCGGCTTGCTTTTCTGGGTTGTTGATGAAGTAGGGCGACAGGTAGCCGCGGTCGAACTGCATGCCTTCAACGACGTCGAGTTCGTTGTCCAGCGACTTGCCTTCTTCGACGGTGATCACGCCTTCCTTGCCGACCTTGTCCATCGCGTCAGCAATGATCTTGCCCACGGATTCGTCGGAGTTGGCGGAGATCGAACCGACCTGGGCGATTTCCTTGGAGGTGGTGGTAGCCTTGGATTGCTTCTTGAGCTCTTCCACCAGGGCGGCGACAGCCTTGTCGATGCCGCGCTTGAGGTCCATTGGGTTCAGGCCAGCGGCCACATACTTGGAGCCTTCGCGCACGATGGCCTGAGCCAGCACGGTAGCGGTGGTGGTGCCGTCACCGGCGATGTCGTTGGTCTTGGAGGCCACTTCCTTCACGAGCTGGGCGCCCATGTTCTGCAGCTTGTCCTTGAGTTCCACTTCCTTGGCCACGGACACACCGTCCTTGGTCACGGTAGGGGCGCCGAACGAGCGCTCCAGCACCACGTTGCGGCCCTTGGGGCCCAGGGTTACCTTGACGGCGTTTGCCAGAATGTTCACGCCTTCAACCATGCGTGCACGTGCTTCACCGCCGAATACTACGTCTTTTGCTGCCATTTTTGGCTCCTACAAAGATTGGGTTCAAATATGCTTCCAGGGTCTATGTATCAACCGCTGGTAGCTATGAAAATTGAATGAGCGAAAGATTACTTTTCGACGACTGCGAACAGGTCTTCTTCTTTCATTACCAGCAGCTCATTGCCGTCGACCTTCACGGTCTGGCCAGAGTACTTGCCGAACAGCACGCGGTCACCGACCTTCACGCCCATGGCGATGGCTTCGCCCTTGTCGTTCTTCTTGCCTGGGCCGACAGCCAGCACTTCGCCTTGGTCGGGCTTTTCCGCTGCGTTGTCAGGAATGTAGATGCCCGAAGCCGTCTTGGTTTCGTTTTCCAGGCGCTTAACGATCACGCGATCGTGCAGAGGACGCAGGTTCATAACAACTCCTTCAATATCAAATACCGGGTTTTGATGGGAAAAGGCCCAGCGCAAAGGGCTAAGCCTTGAGTGCAAAACGGTCAGGAATGGTGAACCAGAGCCGCTAACACAACCCAGCAAATCGTAGATTTACGGTTGAAACGAGGCGCGAGGCAGCAGGCAGTACAGATATACGACAAGGCCGAGCAACGACGTATCAAGGGTTGTGTTGGCGGCACTTAGCACTCCACCCCTTCGAGTGCTAATAATAAGGGTGTTTGATGACAGTTCAAGAGCGGGGGGTTAAAAAATCGGTGTTGGCCGCTCATGGTCTTGCAGGGTTTCAGGCGAAAATGAGAATAAGCACTTGCAGCGCAAGCGCATATAGCTATTGAAACAGGAGCAAATTGGAGCCTTCGTATCTCTTGAAGGAAGCCATCAGCTCGCCAGATCGACCTTCAGGGTGGCTGCAATCATCTGCACGAGCAGGGTTTCAGCCGTCAGGTAATCGGTGGGTTCAAGCTGGCTTTGGCCCAGCAGCAAAGCAAACTGGGTGCGCTGGTCCACGTAGCCCTGGGTCAGTGCCCAAATGGTGAACATCAGATGGGTGAAATCGACCCGCGCAATCAGGCCTTGCGTGGCCCAGTACTCAAACACGGCTACGTTGGCCGCCAGCAGCGGTGCAATGCGTTCGCGTACGGCAGCGCCCGCAAAGGGGGCACCCGCAATCATCTCCTTGGTGAACAGTTGGCTCGCAAAGGGGCGGTTGCGCGAAAACGCAAACTTGGCGCGGATGTACTCGCGGATCTGCTGGCGGGGATCACCATCTTTGGACAGGTCTGTCATGTGGACAAGCCAGTCGTCCAGCAGCGATTCGAGTACGGCCTGGTACAGCGCCTCCTTGCTGGGGTAGTAGTACAGCAGGTTGTGGCGGCTGAAACCCGATGCCGCGCCAATGGCCTCGAGCGAGGCGCCCTCGAAACCATCGCGTGCAAACACTTCTTCGGCGCAGGAGAGGATGTGGTTCTGCTTGCGCAGGCGTGCTGCCGACGGGCCGCGCAGCAGGCTGTAGCCCGAAGATGAATCCGCAGAGGCGGTGGAGGACGGTGACGCGCTGGACATGGCAACTCACAAGCTCGGATGGCGCCACAAGCTGGGACGGGCGCCTACCTGCCTATTGTGCGGCCAGATGCCATGCCCATTGTGTACTTTGACGCACAACAAAATGAACCCAGTCTTTCAGGTGTATGAAGTGGCGGCGGTCAACACGCTATGCGGAAGCAGTCCGTAATCGATTGTTCAATGCTAGTGTTTTTACCAGTGCGTAAAACTTTAATAAGGCTTTTAATGGATTTCAACAGCGTTGCGGCAACAGCAGCGCAGAAGATAAAACACCCACGATGAGGGCCTGATGAACCCTCCCCGGTTGGTGCAGCTTTGGAGGCGGACGGATTGCGCAGCATTCCGGTCTGCTTGGTGAGTTGTGGATGCGATGGCGCTGGGAAGGCGGCAGAGTGATGACGCCGCTCGAACTGGTGCTGATAACCCGGTCGAGGAGGATGAGTCATGGATGGATCCAAGGGATGCGGTGTGCGCGCAGGACGGCTTGGCGCGGATCAATACGCCGACAATTTTTCCGATGCACACCCGCCGCTGACGTGGGCGCAGGCATCGATCGAAGCCGAGCGCTGCTATTACTGCTACGACGCGCCCTGTGCCACGGCCTGTCCCACCGGCATCGATGTGCCCAGCTTCATTGCCCGCATCGCGCAGGACAATATCCGGGGCGCGGCCAAAACCATTCTCGAATCGAATCCGCTGGGCGGCATGTGCGCCCGGGTGTGCCCCACCGAGGTGCTGTGCGAGCAGGCCTGCGTGCGCAACACCAATGAGGACAAACCAGTGGAAATCGGCGCACTGCAGCGCTACGCAACCGACCGGTTCATGGCTGCTGGCGGCGCGCCGCTGTTCAAGCGGGCCGACCCCACGGGCAAGAAGGTGGCCGTGGTGGGTGCGGGCCCTGCCGGGCTGGCATGCGCGCACCTGCTGGCCTTGCAAGGTCACGATGTGAGCCTGCTGGACGCCAAGCCCAAGCTCGGTGGCTTGAATGAGTATGGCCTTGCCAGCTACAAGACCACCGATGATTTCGCGCAGAAGGAAATTGACTGGCTGCTGTCGGTGGGGGGCATTGCCCCACGAAACAACCAGCGGCTGGGCCGTGACTTTACCCTGGACAGCCTGCTGGCCAGCCACGACGCCGTGTTTCTGGGCCTGGGCCTTGCCGGTGTCAATGATCTGGGCATTGCCGAGCCAGCGGCCCAGGGCTTGCGCAACGCGGTCGATTTCATTGCCGATATTCGCCAGGCGAGCGATAAATCCACGGTGCCTGTGGGCCGGCGTGTGGTGGTGATCGGTGGCGGCATGACTGCGGTGGATGCCGCCGTCCAGGCCCGCCTGCTGGGCGCAGAAGAAGTCACCATCGTCTATCGGCGCGGACAGGATGCCATGTCGGCGTCGACTGTGGAGCAGCAATGGGCGCAGACCCATGGCGTGACGATCCGTCTGTGGGCAGCGCCGCAGGAGGTGCTGGTGGAAAACGGTGCGGTCACCGGCATACGCCTGGCAAGCACGCAGCTGGTGGATGGCAAGCTGCAGAACACTGGGGAGACCACGGTGCTTGCCGCCGACATGGTGCTCAAGGCCATCGGGCAGAGCTATATCGCAGAGCCTGCGGGTTCGCGTGTTGCGCTCAAAGGGGGGCGGATCGAAACGGACGATGACGGCCAGACCAGCGTGGAGCGGGTATGGGCCGGGGGTGACTGCCGTTGGGGCGGCCGCGATCTGACGGTGGAGGCTGTGGAGCATGGCAAACGCGCCGCTGCAGCCATGCACCGCATGCTGATGCGCGAAGTCGGCATCAGCGCATGACAGCGCGCAATACGCACCGTTTCCACTGAATCAAGGAGTCGTCATGGCCGATATTCGCAGCAATTTCCTGGGTATCCGCAGCCCCAATCCCTTCTGGCTGGCGTCTGCGCCTCCCACCGACAAGGAAATCAATGTCACCCGCGCCTACGAAGCCGGCTGGGGCGGCGTGGTCTGGAAGACACTGGGTGAGGACCCGCATGTGGTCAACGTCAACGGGCCGCGTTATTCCACGCTCATGTCGCAGGACCGGCGCGTGGTGGGCCTCAACAACATCGAGCTGATCACCGACCGGCCTTTGAAGACCAATCTGGAAGAGATGACCCGGGTGAAGCGGGCCTGGCCGGACCGCGCGCTCATTGCATCGCTGATGGTGCCTTGCGTGGAAGAGAGCTGGAAGCGCATCCTGCCGATGGTTGAAGACACCGGCGCCGATGGTATCGAGCTGAATTTTGGCTGCCCACACGGCATGAGTGAGCGTGGCATGGGCGCGGCAGTTGGCCAGGTACCTGAGTACATCCAGATGGTGACCGAATGGTGCAAGCACTACAGCCGTCTGCCGGTGATCGTGAAGCTCACGCCCAACATCACGGATGTGCGTTTTCCGGCGCGGGCGGCCAAGGCGGGCGGGGCCGATGCGGTGTCGCTGATCAACACCATCAATTCGGTGATGGGCGTGAACCTGGATACGCTGGTGATGCACCCCAGCACCGACGGACAGGGGTCGCACGGTGGCTACTGCGGCCCGGCCGTCAAACCGATTGCCCAGAACATGGTGGCCGAGATCGCCCGCGATCCGCAGACTGCGGGCCTGCCCATCTCGGGGATTGGTGGCATCACCACCTGGAAGGATGCGGCCGAATACATTGCGCTGGGTTGCGGCACGGTGCAGGTGTGCACCGCCGCCATGGTGTATGGCTTCAAGATCGTGCAGGACATGTGCGATGGCCTGTCGAACTACATGGACTCGCATGGTTTCAAGACCATCGATGACTTCTGTGGCCGTGCGGTGCCCACCGTCAAGGACTGGAAGGACCTGAACCTCAACCACATCGACAAGGCGGTGATCAACCAGGACAGCTGCATCCAGTGCGGGCGCTGCCATGTGGTGTGCGAAGACACCTCGCACCAGGCCATCTTCTATAACAAGGGCGAGGCGGGTGAACGCCGCTTCGAGGTGAACGAAGCCGAATGCGTGGGCTGCAACCTGTGCGTCTCGATCTGCCCGGTGCCCGACACGATCTCGATGCGCTGCCTTCAGCCCGGTGAGGTGGACGCGCGCACCGGCAAAGCCGTGACGGGCGAGTACGCCAACTGGACGACACACCCCAACAACCCGGCTCGGGTGACGGCGCAGGTCGCGCCATAAATGGCTGGCGCGCTATCACCTGTGGTGGCGCGCTTTTTGCTTTGTCAGAAGTGCCTACAGGATGGAACGCAAGATTTTGGATTTGGATGATTAGAACGTATTGAAAACACCTCTCAAGGAGTGAGCAATGTCCCATGACGCGCAAGCAGGAGGCGCCGCTGGCAGTGAAGCCGGCGGCCTCTGGAACCACGACCTCGCACCCACGCAAGCATCGCAGCGAACGTGGACGTGGTACCACTTCACGGCGTTGTGGATAGGCATGGTGATGTGCATTCCTGCCTACACGCTGGCAGCCAGCCTGGTGGAAGGCGGCATGTCGGCCATGCAGGCGGTCATGACCGTCTTCATCGCGAACGTGATCGTGCTCGTGCCAATGCTGCTCATCGGGCATGCGGGCGCCAAATATGGCATTCCCTATGCGGTGCTGGCGCGCGCATCGTTTGGCACCCGGGGCGCAAAGCTCCCGGCGGTTCTGCGCGCATTGGTGGCCTGCGGCTGGTACGGTATCCAGACCTGGTTCGGCGGCCTGATGATCTATACGCTGCTGGGTGTGATCATTGGCCATCCGCTCGAGAGCGAGAAGATTGCAGGTCTTGGCATCAACATCGCGCAGCTCATCTGCTTCCTGGTCTTCTGGGCCATTCAGTTCTATTTTGTGGTGCATGGCATTGAGTCCATCCGCAAGCTCGAGACCTACACCGCACCGGCAAAGATCGTGATCTGCTTTGTGCTGCTGTGGTGGGTGTATGAGAAGGCCGGCGGTTTTGGCCCGATTCTGGACAAGCCGTCCGCATTTGCCCCGGGCGAAGCCAAGGCGGGTCAGTTCTGGGGTACTTTCTGGCCGTCGCTCACGGCCATGATCGGTTTTTGGGCCACGCTTGCGCTGAACATTCCTGATTTCACCCGTTTTGCCCGGTCGCAGCGTGACCAGGTGGTGGGCCAGGCCATTGGCCTGCCTGTGCCCATGGGGCTGCTGGCGGCGCTGGCGGTGATCGTCACCTCGGCCACCGTCGTCATCTACGGCAAGGCGCTGTGGGATCCAGTGGATGTGGCTGCGCGCATGACCGGAGCTGCTGTGCTCATCGCGCTCATCGTGCTGCTGGTAGACACGGTGAGCGTCAACCTGGCTGCCAACTTGGTGGGGCCGGCCTACGACTTCTCTGCGCTCGACCCCAAGCGCATCAGCTACCGCACGGGCGGCTACATCACGGTGGCGATTGCCATCCTGATGATGCCCTGGAAGATTCTGGAGTCGACCCAAGGCTACATCTTTACCTGGCTGATCGGGTATTCCGCACTGCTGGGCCCCATTGCCGGGATCTTGATGGTGGATTACTTCCTCATCCGCCGCACGCAGCTCGATGTGCCCGAGCTCTACCGTGAAGGCGGCAAGTACAGCTATTCCGGCGGCTGGAACTGGGTGGCGGTTGCCGCATTCGCCTGTGGCGTGGCGCCCAATATTCCAGGCTTTCTGAATGCAGCGTTTCCTGCGAGTTTCCCGAATGTGGGGGCTATCTTCAAGGACTTGTATGCGTATGCATGGTTCATTGGCCTCTTCATTGCAGGCGTGGTGTACCGCATCGGCATGGCAAGCCATGTGGTGGCTTCTCAGGCCGCACTGCGGCGGGCGTGAGCGGAGCCCTGCACGAATTTTTGTGACCTGAACCCAAAGGAGAGACATGATGAGCACAGCCAGCCGCCCCCTTCTGATCCGTGGTGGCACCGTAGTGAACGCAGACCGTGAGGAGCGTGCCGATGTGCTGCTGGCAGACGGCAAGATCGTGGCAGTGGGCGAGGGGGCTGCGGCGCAGGCGCCTGCCGGCGCCGAAACCCTGGACGCCAGCGGCCAGTACGTGATGCCCGGCGGCATCGATCCGCACACGCACATGCAGTTGCCCTTCATGGGCACGGTCACCGCCGACGATTTCTTCACTGGTACCGCCGCAGGCCTGGCCGGTGGCACCACGAGCATCATCGACTTCGTGATTCCTGATCCGCAGGAGCCGCTGATGGATGCCTACCGCAAGTGGCGCGGCTGGGCGGAAAAAGCGGCATCCGACTATTCCTTCCATGTGGCCGTGACCTGGTGGAGCGATCAGGTGCGCGAGGACATGGGGGTGCTGGTGCGCGATGAGGGCATCAACAGCTTCAAGCACTTCATGGCCTACAAGAACGCCATCATGTGCGACGACGAAACGCTGGTCAACAGCTTCCGGCGCGCGCTGGAGCTGGGTGCAATGCCCACCGTGCACGCCGAGAACGGCGAACTGGTCTATCTGCTGCAGCAGGAAGTGGCGCGCATGGGCATCACCGGCCCCGAAGGCCATCCGTTGTCGCGCCCGCCCATGGTCGAGGCCGAAGCTGCCAATCGCGCCATTGCGATTGCCGATGTGCTGGGCGTGCCCATCTATGTGGTGCATGTGAGCTGCATCGAGGCGGCAGATGCCATTGCTCGTGCCCGTGCGCGCGGTCAGCGCGTCTATGGCGAAGTGCTGGCCGGTCACCTGATGATTGATGACAGCGTGTACCGCCATCCCGATTACGCCACTGCCGCAGCTTATGTGATGAGCCCTCCGTTCCGCCCCAAGGAGCACCAGGAGGCGCTGTGGCGCGGCCTGCAGGCCGGTCACCTGCACACCACGGCAACGGACCATTGCACGTTCTGCGCTGCACAAAAGGCAGCTGGCAAAGACAACTTTGCCAAGACGCCCAACGGCACCGGCGGCGTCGAAGAGCGCATGGCTGTGGTGTGGGATGCCGGCGTGAATACGGGGCGCCTCACGCCCAGCGAATTCGTCGCCATTACCTCGGCCAACACGGCCAAACTGTTCAACGTCTATCCGCGCAAGGGCTTCATCGGCGCGGGCGCAGATGCAGATGTGGTGCTGTGGGACCCGAAAGCCACCAAGACGCTGTCGGTGAAGACCCAGCACTCCAAGGGCGACTTCAACATCTTTGAGGGCCGACAGGTGACAGGCCTGCCCAGCCACACCATCAGCCGCGGCAAGGTCGTGTATGCCAACGGCGATCTGCGGGCCGAGAAGAATGCAGGCCAGTATTTCAAGCGGCCGGCGTTCGGCCCCAACTTCCAGGCGGTGCAAAAGCGCGCGCAGGAAATGGCGCCCACGGCTGTTGCTCGCGCGCAATGAAACAAGGAGATCGAACATGGACACGAAAGTGAAGACCGATACCAGCCAGTTGCGCGTCAATGGAGAGCGGCTCTGGAATTCGCTGATGGAGTTGGCCCAGATTGGTGCTACCGCCAAGGGGGGCGTGTGCCGTCTGGCGCTGACCGATCTTGACCGCCAGGGCCGCGACCTGGTGACGCGCTGGGCTAAGGAGGCAGGCATGACCGTTACCATCGACAAGATTGGCAATGGCTTCATGCGCCGCCCCGGCCGCAACAACAGCCTGCCGCCCATCATGACGGGCAGCCACATCGACACCCAGCCCACGGGCGGCAAGTTCGACGGCAACTACGGCGTGCTCGCAGGCATCGAGGTGGTGCGCACGCTCAACGACCACGGCATAGAGACGGAAGCGCCGATCGAGGTGGCATTCTGGACGAACGAAGAAGGCTCCCGCTTTGTTCCGGTGATGATGGGCTCGGGCGTTTTTGCCAAGGCATTTACGCTGGAGCACGCCTATGCCGCGAAGGACACCGAAGGCAAGAGCGTGAAGGACGAGCTTGCGCGCATCGGTTACATCGGCCCGCAGGAGCCGGGCGATCACCCCATTGGCTACTACTTCGAGACCCATATCGAGCAGGGTCCGGTGCTGGAAGACCACGACAAGACCATTGGCGTGGTGACCGGTGTGCTGGGCATTCGCTGGTACGACTGCACCGTCACCGGCATGGAAGCGCACGCCGGCCCCACGCCCATGGCGCTGCGCAAAGACGCGCTCCAGGTCGCCACCCAGGTAATGCAGGAGGTGGTGGCCTGTGCGCACCGCCACCCGCCGCACGGGCGCGGAACGGTGGGCATGGTGCATGTGCACCCCAACAGCCGCAATGTGATTCCGGGAGAGGTGAAATTCAGCATCGACCTGCGCAATGCGACCGATGCCGACTGCGAAGCCATGGATCAGGACATTCGTGCGGTGGCGGATCGTATCAGCCGAGAAACAGGGCTGCCGATCAAGATCGATCTGGTGTCCAGCTATACCGCGCAGCCTTTCAACCCCGATTGCATCGACGCCGTGCGGCGTGGCGCGCAGATGCTGGGCTATTCACACATGGATGCCGTCTCCGGCGCGGGCCATGATGCCGTCTACATGGCGCGTCTGGCGCCTGCGGGCATGATCTTCATTCCCTGCAAGGATGGCATATCGCACAACGAGATCGAAGATGCCAAGCCCGAGCACATCACAGCTGGCTGCAATGTGTTGCTGCACGCCATGCTGGAGCGGGCCGGCCGTTAAACCCTTGAGAGGCACTACGGGGGGCGCGTGCCCCTCAGAACGTGTTTGCGATCTCTATACAGCCGCGAGGAGATCGTAAACACGTTCTCAGGCCTGAGCCAGATCGCGCAGGGCCTGTCCGGTCATGCGGTAGCGAATCCACTCGCTCTGCGGCTTGGCGCCGAGGCTGTCGTAGAACTGGATCGAGGGCGTGTTCCAGTCGAGCACACTCCATTCGAAGCGGCCGCAGTCCTTTTCTACCGCAATACGGGCCAGGTGCCGCAAGATGGCCTTGCCCGCGCCACTGCCGCGATAGGCAGGGTCTACATACAGGTCTTCCAGGTACAGACCGTTGCGTCCTTGCCAGGTGGAGTAGTTGAAGAAGTAAACCGCAAACCCGATGGCCTGGCCATCCTGCTCGCAGATCAGCCCGTGTGCCGTCGCGCCTTCGCTGAACATGGTCTTGTGCACATGGGCGGGTGTCGAAAGCACCTCGTGCTCGGCATTTTCGTAAACGGCCAGGTCGCGCACAAAGCGCAGGATGGTGTCGGTGTCGTCGATGGTAGCGGGGCGAATGTGGAGGGCGGGCATGGTCAAGCGGTCTTGGTGAAATGTACGTAGTCTTGGATGCTGTGAGGCGCAGCGATACGGGCCCTGCTTTCAGTACGCAGTGAAACTGGGCACCAGGAGCTTCTGCAGAATCTGGAAATGGTCTTCAAAGAACTCTGCCTCGCGCGCCCGGATGGCGTCGATGCTGAGCCAGAAGGCTTCTGCGGCATCGTCATCGGCACGCACGGCGGGCTTGGGGCTCTGCTTCAGGTCAAAGTAATGCACATGGGTGATGGTGCGGCCGCGCTGGCTGCGGTCCGGGTGGTCGAACACGGTGACCGACTGCAGTGCGGCGCGGAGGCTGGTCTCTTCCAGTGTGCAGTGGGTCTCTTCCTGCAGCTCGCGCAGGCAGGATTGCCACAAGGTGTCGCGCGGCTCCAGAAAACCACCGGGCAGCGCCAGCAGGCCTTTTCCAGGCGCGTGGCCGCGGCGGATCACCAGCACTTCATTGCCACAGCGCACCAGGGCATCAACGGTGACGAAGACCGGCGGGTAGGGCGCGACCGCCCACGATTGGCGGTATTTGCGCAGCATCTGCCATTCGGTGCACAGTTCCGCATACGCAGGCGTCTGGCTGAACCGCTGCAGAAATGCCAGCGAACTGGCAGGCAGCATCTCTTTCAGCGGGCTCAAGTCGCCTGCCGGCCCGGCAGCCGGTGCACCAAAGTAGGCATCGCGGATGGGTGTGGCGTCAATGCTGTTCTGGCGCGGCAGGCTCACCAGATCCCAGCCGGGGAAGTGCGCGAGGTAGCTGCTGCTTGCATCCTTGAAGTGGCCCACAAGACCGATGCGTGCGCCGGGCTGGCTGTGGCTGGTGACGGCCTCGCGCACAGCGGTCACCCAGCGGGGCTCGTCGTAGTAATCACGGATCGGCACAAACTCCACACGCGCGGCATCGGCCGGGCTGAGTGCGCCGGCAAACATCTGCGCACGCTCCTGCCAGGTGAAGGGGTTCTTGGGGCTGCGCGCCTGGATGGCCGAGCCCAGTACCACGATGACCCTGGACGCACGCGCCAGTGCCTGTTGCAGCAAGGCCAGGTGGCCCAGGTGAGGGGGCTGAAAGCGGCCGATCAGCACGGCAAGGTCATAGGTGTCGGTCGTAGGGCTCATGGTGTCATTGTCGGTGCATTGCGGTTGCAATTTTCCAAGCTGGCGCTGCCCCCATGCGGAAGACCCGGGGCAAGAGCCTGGGTAGCAGCGGTGCTGTGGTGAGTCACGGATACCATGCCGCAATCGGCATCTGGCGGCCGGTGCCGAAGGCGCGGGGGCGCAGGCGCAGTATCGGCGGCGCCTGCCTGCGCTTGTACTCGCTGCGGTGCACCATGCGTTGCACCTTGGCCACCATGGCGCGGCCGTTTTCCGTCATCTGCAGGTTGCCGACAAAGACGCAGGCGGCTGTGTACTCCTGGGTGGACAGGCGCTGGCCTTCGATGAGAATTTTCAAGATTTCGTCCAGGATTTCATACGGCGGCAGGCTGTCCTCGTCTTTCTGGCCAGGCGCCAGTTCAGCCGATGGCGCTTTGTCGATGATGGCTTGCGGAATGATTTCGCGGCCTGCACTGTCGTTGATGTGGCGTGACAGCGCGAAGACCTCGGTCTTGTACAGGTCGCCGATCAGGCCCAGGCCGCCGTTGGTGTCGCCATACAGGGTGCAGTAGCCGACCGAGATTTCCGACTTGTTGCCCGTGGTCAGCAGCAGGTGGCCGAAGGCATTGCTGAATTCCATGAGGATGGTGCCGCGAATGCGCGCCTGCAGGTTTTCCAGCGGAAGACCCTGTAGCGGGGTGTTGAAGCTGCTCTCGAATTGAGAGCTGTAAGCGGCCACCAAATCTGCTATTGGGTGGGTTTTGAGCGCAATGCCCAGGTTGCGGCACAGTGCGACGGAATCATCCACCGAGCCGCTGGATGAGTAGCGCGACGGCATGGTGATGCCGACGACGTTGTCGGGGCCGAGCGCTTCGGTGGCGAGCGCCAGCGTCAGGGCCGAGTCAATGCCGCCGGAGCTGCCCACCACCACTTGCCGGAAGCCGCAGCGCCGGGCGTAATCGCGCAGCCCCAGGATGATCTGCTGGCGGTAGAACTCCATGGTCGGCAGCCCCTGTATGGCCGGGCGTTGCGTGGCCTGGCCGCTGGAGGTGCGGAACTGGCCATTGTCAAAGCCCAGGGTGCAGGTGGCTTCTGCAAAGCGAGGGGCCTCCCACACAATGCCGTCGCCGGGTTGCACGGCAAACGAGGCGCCATCGAACACGATCTGGTCCTGACCGCCGATCTGGTTGACGTAGAGGATGGGCAGGCCGTGGCGGGTGGCCGCTTCGCTGAAGATCTGGTGGCGCTGCTCGCGCTTGCCCAGGTGGCTGGGGCTGGCGTTGATGCTGACGACGACGTCGGGTGCAGCATCCGCCATGCGCTCGAAGGGGTTGGTGGCGTAGTCGGCACCGCTGTCGTTCCAGCCGTCTTCGCAGATCAGAAAGCCCACCTGTGCATTGCCGATCCGCAGTACCTTGGCAGCGTCGCGCCCCGGCTCGAAATGGCGGCGCTCATCAAAGATGTTGTAGGTGGGCAGCAATTGCTTGTCGTACTGCAGGCGCACAGTGCCGTCTTGCAGCACCAGCAGGCTGTTGTGCAGCTGCTTGCCGGGGCCCTGGCGGCGGGTGGGGGCGCCCACTACCCAGTACAGCCCGGGCAGCTTGCGGGTCTCTTCCCGCAGGCGGGCAATGCCGGCGTCCACGCGGGCGAGAAACTCGGGTTCGTCGAGCAGGTCCCCGGGGTAGTAGGCGGTGATCGACAGCTCTGGAAAGACCACCAGTTGCGCGCCTTCTGCCTGCGCCTTCTGGGCAGCCTGCACCATCTGATCGATGTTGCCGTCGATGTCGCCCACGGTCAGGTCCAGTTGGGCAAGGGTGATCTTGAGCATGGTCATTTCCTTCCATTTCCTCCCATGTCCGCACCCACCGGTCGCTCTGTCTGCTTCCGGTGGCGGGATGGTTGAATCAATATTTCACGTGGAAGACCTGTTTGAGGTACGCCAGATAGGTTTCGTCGTCGCACAGGGTCTTGCCCGGACTGTCGCTGAGCTTGGCTACCGGCTGGCCGTTGGCATGGGTGAGCTTCATCACGATGTTCAGCTGCTTGAGCCCCATGTCGTTGGCCAGTTGGGTGCCGATGCCAAAGCCGCACTGAATGCGGTCGGCAAAATGCTGGTACAGATCGAGTGCGGCGTCCAGCGTCAGGCCATCGGAGAACACCAGGCGCTTGGAGTTGGCATCGATGCGCAGCTTGGCGTAGTGCGCCAGTGCCTTTTCACCCCATTCCTTGGGGTCGCCCGAATCGTGGCGCAGGCCATCGAAGAGCTTGGCAAAGTACATGTCGAAGTCGGCGAGGAAGGCGTCCATGCCAACGGTGTCGGTCAGTGCGATACCCAGGTCGCCCCGGTATTCCTGCACCCAGTCTTCGAGTGCGGCGATCTGGAAGTCGCGCAGGCGCACGCCATGGGCCTGGTAGCTTTGCAGGTATTCGTGGGCCATGGTGCCGATGGGGACCAGGTTCAGGTCGCGCGCCAGCAGCACATTCGAGGTGCCCTTGAACCACTGCGCCGTCTGGCTGGCAAAGGCTTGCACCACCTCGCGCTGCCAGGGGCCGGAAAAGCGCCGACGCACGCCGAAATCAAACAGCTCGAAGGGATGGCGGTGCTTGGCTTCCTGCGCCAGCTCCTGCAGACGCACTATTTTTGCTCCGAGTCGTCTGCGCCCTTCGGCGAGGGCAGAGGCCTGGTCAAAGCGGCGGAAGTACAGCTCGTTGACGATGGACAGCACAAAAATCTCAAAGCCCATCACATGCACCTGCGGGCCATTGGCGACGATGTGCAGGCTGCTGCCGTCGGCCTTTACCTCGATGAAATCGCGCTGGAACTGGAAGATGCGCAGAAAATCGATGAAATCGCTTTTCATGAAGCGCAGGCTGGCGAGGTAGTCCAGCTCATCTTTCTTGAACTTGAGCGTGCACAGCGCGTCAATCTCTGTCCGCACCTCGTCCAGCAGATCCACCAGCGGAAACTCGGGCGTAGAGCGGCAGACAAAGCGGTAGGTGGATTGGGTTTGCGGATGCCGGTGCAGCATGGCCTGCCACATCGTGAACTTGTACAAATCGGTGTCGAGCAGGCTGGTGATGATGGGCTGCATACCGCGTCTTTCTCTATCAAAATGAGAGCTGCTGGCGCTTATCTATCAAGCGCTAGTGGTCAAAAATGCTTATAAATTGAAAGCAGTGCTGGTGGTGCAGCGTACACCGATGGCATGCATCTGCTGCAAAAAGGTTTCTTGTGCAGACTCAAAACCTGCAACCGGGCTCATGCAATCGGTCAGCAGCACGATGCGCGAGCAGTCGTCTGCTCCCCACAACGTGCCGATGTTCTGCACGATGTGCTCGGTGGTGGCGCGCACGCAGTGGCTGCCCGCCTCACCGGCAATCACCAGGGTGTCCGCCTGCGCCAGATGTTGCAGCAGGGCGGTGTTCAGGCCGGTCTCGGGGTCCTGCGGATCAGGCACCTCCGCGCGAATGGCGCTGTAGTGTTCGGTGAAGGGATTCATGCCTTTGAACACATGGCGCACAGCGCATTGGCGCGCGGTCTGCCAGTGGCGACAGGCGGTCAACACGTCGGCATGCACGCTGTGGCCAATGCTGCCGATCTCGCAGTGCAGCGGCCATACCATCAAGGTGTAGCTGCCCTGGGTTTCCAGCGTATCGAGATAGGCCAGTGTGCGATCGCGCTCGGCAGCGTTGCGGGGCGCGAAGCTGCCAGCACGCACCTGATCGGCGGTGATGGTGGTGAAGGGCTGCACCGCGCTGCCATTCCCTTGCTGCCAGAAAGCGGGATGGGCAATGTCATAGGCCTGGTGGGAGTCGAGCGTGATGGTGATGTTGTCCAGCCGCTCGCTCTGGCGCCCGATCCACTTTGCAAGGCGTTGCATGTCTGCATGGGCACCTGCCACCGGCAGGCTGGGTGCAAAAGGCATGCTGGTTGCAGCAGTAGCGGGGCGCCAGTCCTGGGGCAGGTCGCAAAAGTCGTTTTGCGGGTCGATGATGAGTAACTGTGTGCGGTGGCGCATGTCCGTCTCCTTCGATGTATTGCAGTCTATTCTAGTTAGAATAATTTTGCAACTAACTAAATGAATCAAGGCAAGGAAGATTCATGAGGAGAATGATGCATGCATATTGATGCCTGCGGGTGGCAGGGGCATACTGCAGCTTCATAAGAAATGCTTGGTACAAAAATGAATCAAAGTGAAACGGCACATGCCCATGTACTGACCAGCGTGGATGTCGTGGTGCTCACGCTGGTAGAGGGTGTGCTGAGTGTGGTGCTGGTCCAGCGCGCTCATGCACCTTTCGCCGGTGTCTGGGCTTTGCCGGGCGGGTACATCCATGCGGACGAGGACGCCGATGCCCATGCCAGCGCAGTGCGCGTGCTGCGCACCAAGGCGGGTATCGAGGGGGCCTACCTGGAGCAACTGGCCACTTTCACCGGCCCGGCGCGCGACCCGCGTGGCTGGTCGGTGGCGATTGCCTATTGCGCACTGGTTCCGCAGGAGAGATTGCCTGTGCAGCGTTCGGATATGAAGATTGTGCCTGTGGACGCGCCTGGCCAGTTGCCGTTTGACCATGGGCTGATCCTGCAAGCGGCGCTGGCACGCGTACGCAGCAAAAGCCAGTATTCATCGTTGCCCGTGCATTTTTTCGGGGAGACCTTCACCCTGCCGCAACTTCAGCTGGTGTATGAGGGCATTCTGGGCGAGCCTTTGAACAAGGTGAGCTTCAGGCGCAAGATGGATGAGCTGGGCATGCTTGAGCCCGTGCCCGGTGAAATGCTGGCCGGAGGCGCCCATCGCCCGGCGCAACTGCACCGTGTACGGCCTGCTTTCCGGCGACAGCTGGCGCTGAGTGTGCGGGGGTTGTGAGCGCTGAGTAGTACCCACGACAACCCATAAAAAAATCCGCCGGATTGCTCCAGGCGGATTTCAGAGAGGCTGAAAATTTACTTCAAGCCTGCAGCAGCGCGTAGCAATGCCGCTTTATCGGTCCGCTCCCACGTAAACTCAGGCTCTTCGCGGCCAAAGTGGCCGTAGGCAGCAGTCTTGCTGTAGATCGGGCGCAGCAGGTCCAGCATCTGGATGATGCCCTTGGGGCGCAAGTCAAAGTGCGCAGCCACCAGCTTGGCGATTTCCGCGTCGGGGATCACGCCGGTGCCTTCGGTGTACACGGTGATGTTCATGGGGCGTGCCACGCCAATGGCGTAAGCCACCTGCACCTGGCACTGGCGTGCCAGACCAGCAGCCACCACGTTCTTGGCCACATAGCGGGCAGCGTAGGCGGCCGAGCGGTCCACCTTCGTTGGGTCCTTGCCCGAGAAGGCGCCGCCGCCGTGGGGGCAGGCACCGCCATAGGTGTCCACGATGATCTTGCGGCCGGTCAGGCCGCAGTCGCCCTGCGGGCCACCGACGACGAAGCGTCCGGTCGGGTTGATCAGGTACTTGGTGTCCTGCAGCCATTCCTTGGGCAGCACGGGCTTGATGATTTCCTCGATGATGGCCTCAGTGAAGCTGGCCTTCATCTTGGTGGCAGTCTCCGACTGATCAGGGCTGTGCTGGGTCGACAGCACCACCGTGTCGATGCTGTGGGGCCTGCCGTCCACGTAGCGCATGGTCACCTGGCTCTTGGCGTCGGGGCGCAGGAAAGGCAGGCGGCCGTCCTTGCGCAACTGGGCCTGGCGTTCCACAAGGCGGTGGGCATAGTAAATGGGCGCGGGCATCAGCTCGGGCGTCTCGTCGCAGGCGTAGCCAAACATCAGGCCCTGGTCACCAGCGCCGGTATTGAGTTCGTCATCGCTCGCCTTGTCCACGCCCTGGGCGATGTCCTGGCTCTGCTTGTCATAGGCCACGAGCACGGCGCAGCCTTTGTAGTCAATGCCGTAATCGGTGTTGTCGTAGCCGATGCGCTTGATGGTGTCGCGCGCCACCTGGATGTAATCCACATTGGCGCCGGTTGTGATTTCGCCCGCCAATACCACCAGACCGGTGTTGGTCAGTGTCTCGGCCGCCACGCGGCTATGCGGGTCTTGGGTGAAAATAGCGTCCAGAATCGCATCGGAGATCTGGTCAGCCACTTTGTCGGGATGGCCTTCAGAGACCGATTCCGAAGTGAACAGAAAATCGCTGTTTGCCATAAACAAAAAACTCCTTCAGTACTTGGGCAATTGCGTTGCCCGAGTCCTTCAGGAGCTTGGCGAACGCTTTAGCAGTTTTGTTTTAAAGTCGCCCTGCAAGTTGCTCTTTAACTCAGCGACCCTCCTATTCTAATGCCTTTCTTGTTTCGACTGTTTGCTGCACTGCCATTGTGGCTATTGCATGGGCTGGGTGCTGCCATGGGGTGGCTCACCTTTGTCGCGTCTCCCACCTATCGCAGGCGGTTTGTGGCCAACGCGGCGCAGGCGGGCTACCGGTTTGCCGATGTGCGCCGCGCCGTTGCCCATGCCGGGCGCATGGTGGCCGAGGTACCGCGTCTGTGGTTTGGTCAGCCGCTGCCGTGCGAGATGCATGGTGCAGAGGTAATCGATGACGGTATTGCCGCAGGCAAAGGCATCGTTTTCCTGACGCCGCACATGGGCTGCTTTGAATTATCGGCGCAGGCCATGGCCCGCCGCTGGGGTGTGGTGCACGGGCCGATCACGGTGCTGTACCGCCCGGCACGCCAGGCATGGCTGGCCAGGTTGATGGAGACCGCAAGATCCCGCCCCGGGCTGGAATCTGCACCCACCACCATGGCGGGCGTGCGCCAGATGATCAAGGCCCTGCGCCAGGGACACAGTGTGGGATTGCTCCCCGACCAGGTGCCGCCCGATGGACAGGGCATCTGGTCGCCGTTTTTTGGCAAGCCTGCCTATTCGATGACGCTGGCTGCCAAGTTGGCCCAACAGACAGGTGCGGCTGTTATATTGGCGCGCTGTGTGCGCCGGCCCTGGGGGCAGGGCTTTGATCTGCATGTGCGCAAGTTGGCCGAGCCCTTGGCCACCGATATGGAAGCTGCCGTGATGCAGATCAACCAGGAGATGGAGCACTTGATCCGCGAGAGTCCTGAGCAGTATCTGTGGGGCTATGCGCGCTACAAGCAGCCCCGGAGTATGGTCGCGGCGGAGCCAGAAAGTCACAAACATGGGTAAGTTGTTTATTGGCTGGATGTGGTTGATGTCACACCTGCCCCTGTCGGTGTTGCGCGGCATCGGTTGGTGTTTGGGCCGCATCCTGTTCTATCTGGTGCCTTCGCGCCGAAAAATTGCCCTGCGCAATCTGGAGTTGTGCTTTCCGGAGGCGTCGCTTGCTCAGCGCAGGGCCTGGGTTAAAGAGAGTTTTGTTGTCTTCTGTCAAACTTGGCTTGATCGCAGCTGGCTGTGGTTCGCTCCGCAAAAAACGGTGGAAAAGCGCACCCGGATGACTGGCGCACTTGAAGAGCTGGAGGGGGATATCCCCACCATCATGTTCGCGCCGCATTTCTACGGTATGGACGCAGGGGGCACGGCGCTCACCATTTACTGCAACCGGCCGTTCACCTCGATCTTTTCCACCCAACCCAATGCCGATGTGGATGCCTGGATTCGCCAGGGCCGTCAGCGCTTCGGCGACGTGCGCATGCTCAACCGTGACGATGGCGTCAAACCCATCATTGCCAGCCTGCGCAGGGACCATGGCCTGCTGTATCTGCTGCCGGATATGGATTTCGGCCCGAGCGATTCGCTGTTCGTGCCGTATTTCGGCCAGGTTGCAGCGACGATTCCTTCCTTGTCACGTTTTGCGAAGCTGGGCCGTGCCAAGGTGATCGGCATGTACACCCGGTTGACGCCCGCCGGCTATGAGGTGACGATCTCGCCCGCATGGCAGAACTTCCCGACGGATGATGTGGTGGCCGACACCACGCGCCAGAACCGGGAGCTGGAGGCGCAGATCCGCACCATGGTGCCGCAGTACTATTGGGTCCATAAACGCTTCAAGACCCGGCCGGAGGGAGAAGCGTCGGTTTATTCATAAGAAAATAGCTGCTGGCGCTTGTGTAACAGTCGCTGATAGCTATCAAAAATGAAGCGATTCGGCCGGTAAGCAGCGGTGGGGCAGTGCTGCTGCAACAACCCTATGTCGCCACCGTACAAGGGCGGGGCGCAGCCTGTAACTAGAGCCCCTCTGCGAAACTCCCTGCTGCGGCCTGAACGCGGTCTCGGGCGGTCCGCTGCTTTGTCCTTTTCGTCAATAGCTACGGCCATTGCCTTTAAAAGACGCCTTGCGGCTTATCCCAGTCCCCGTCCCTCCCATCTGGCGAGGTTTTTGCAGAGAACCCCTTGGGCTATTCCAGTGACAGCGGCACTGTTTCGGGGTCTGCAACGCCTTCCGGGTGCGACCATTGCCACAGCAGTTGGGCCACCTTGTCTACGTTCTGCTTTTTCAGGGCGCTGAACATCATCACTTCGCCGCCACCGGCATTGAGCTTGGTGATCGACAGAATCTTGGCCTGCTCGGCGCGAGTCAATTTATCGGCTTTCGTCAATAAAACCAGAAATTTCAGACCTTGTTCGACGCGTGGGCGAATGATATCGAGCAATGCTTCGTCCAACTCGGTCAGCCCCAGGCGCGGGTCGCACAGCAGCACGATGCCAGTGAGGCTGGGGCGGCTGACGAGGTAGTTCACCATCACCTGCTGCCAGCGCTGCTTGTCTTCGCGCGACACCGCCGCGTAGCCGTAGCCCGGCAAGTCGGCCAACACAGCATCG
Organism: Comamonas odontotermitis; assembly: GCF_020080045.1. NCBI lineage: Bacteria > Pseudomonadati > Pseudomonadota > Betaproteobacteria > Burkholderiales > Comamonadaceae > Comamonas > Comamonas odontotermitis. The sequence continues at coordinate 3,811,947 of NZ_CP083451.1, read as the reverse complement.
GTCACGCCCTTCTTGCCCAGTGCAAACAGATTGATGTGCTGGGTACGCCCGGGTTTCTTGGATGCAAACGCTAGCTGGTTCTGTTGTGTCAATGTATTGATCGAGGTCGATTTTCCTGCATTGGAGCGACCCACGAAGGCAAATTCGGGCACATTGATGACGGGTAGTTGATGTAACTGGGCTGCTGTTGTCAGAAAGCGCGCAGTGTGCATCCATCCCATGGCAGACTTGCCATCAATGTTTGGCGCGTCTGCAACGGCTGGGGAGGTACTAGGCATTGTCATCATATGTTTTTGAATTCATCTAAGGTAGCATTGTAGGAGCCGGTCGTTCCGGCCGTGTGCATATAAACCAGATAAAGACCCTCGATATGAAGTTGATCGCCTCCCTGTTGACGACTGCTGTATTGGCTTTTTCGTCCGTTTCTGCATTTTCGGCATCGGAGGCCGCGCCCAAAATTGCCAAGCCGGATCTGGTGAAAGGCGAGGCCAGTTACACCGCCGTCTGCGCGGCTTGCCACAATGCAGACGGCAATTCTTCCATTGCCATCAATCCCAAGCTGGCGCAGCAGCATCCCGAATACCTCATCAAGCAGCTGGAAGAATTCAAGAGCGGCAAGCGCAGCAATCCAGTGATGCAAGGCATGGTTGCTGGCCTCACGGATGGCGATATGCGCAATATCTCGCACTGGCTGGCCAGCAAGCCGGGCAAGCTGGGCTTTGCCAAGAGCAAGGATACCGTGGCTCTGGGCGAGCGCATTTACCGCGGAGGCTTGCCGGACCGCCAGATCGCCGCCTGCGCCGGCTGCCACAGCCCCAATGGTGCGGGTATCCCGGCGCAATACCCCCGTCTGGCAGGCCAGAATGCGGACTATATTGTCCAGACCATGCACGACTTCCGTGATGGCAAGCGCAACAACAGCATCCAGATGTCGGGGGTGACTGCCAAAATGAACGACAAGGAGATCAAGGCTGTAGCCGACTACATCGCCGGCCTGCGCTGATCGCTTCCGCGCTGTCGGGGAATCGTCCCTGGCAGTTCAGGGATTACGGGTTATCCCTGGCAGTCTACCGTCTAAGATGGGCTCTCTACAGGGAACCTTGCTCGCAAGCGCTGACCCAACCGGGGCGGACTGATCGGACAACGACGGTTCGCCCTTTGCTTTTGTACCGATTGCGTTGTTGATACATGTCTGAACTCTCTTCTGTGCAGGGGCATGCGCCCAGGCCACGTCTTCAAGGGCGTGCACTGTACGAGCTTTTCTCTTCCATGCGCTTTGCGATTGCCCTGCTGACGGTGATCTGCATTGCCTCTGTCATCGGTACCGTGCTGCGCCAGCATGAGCCTGCAGCCAACTACGTCAACCAGTTCGGCCCTTTCTGGTCGCAACTGTTCATGGCGCTCAAGCTCAATGCGGTCTACAGCGCCTGGTGGTTTCTGCTGATTCTGGCGTTCCTGGTGACCAGCACCAGCCTGTGCATCGCCAAGCACGCGCCCAAATACCTGGCGGATCTGCGCAACTACAAGGAAAATGTGCGTGTGCAAAGCTTGCAGGCCTTTCACCACAAGGCGCAGGCGCATCTGGCTGAAACTCCGGCACAGGCTGCGCAGCGTGTGGGCCAGCAATTGGCGGGGAGCGGCTGGAAGGTGCGACTGCAGGAGCGCACGGGTGCTGGCCACGAGGGCTGGATGGTGGCTGCCAAGGCTGGCGCTGCCAACAAGATCGGGTACCTGGCCGCGCACAGCGCCATCGTGCTGATCTGCCTGGGCGGCTTGCTGGATGGCGATCTGATCGTGCGTGCGCAGATGCTGCTGGGTGGCAAGTCGGTCTATACCGGTGGAGGCCTGGTCGCGGAAGTGGCGCAGCAGCACCGTCTGTCTGCCAGCAACCCCACATTTCGCGGCAATCTGATGGTGGCCGAGGGGACGCAGTCCGACACCGCCATTCTCAGCCAGTCGGATGGCATCCTGTTGCAGGAGCTGCCATTCGCGGTCGAGCTCAAGAAATTCATCGTCGAGTACTACTCCACCGGCATGCCCAAGTTGTTTGCAAGCGATGTAGTGATCCACGACAAAGAAACTGGTGAAAAAGTCGAAAAGCGCATTGAAGTCAACCACCCGGCCAGCTTCAAGGGCATCGAAATCTACCAGTCAAGCTTTGACGACGGCGGCTCGCGCCTTTCATTGCGGGCCGTGCCGCTGGCGGCAGGCTTCAAGAGCTTCGACATTCAGGGCGAGGTGGGCGGCTCCACCTCCATCAATACCGGCGAGGGCAAGCCCCCGCTCACCTTGGAATTCACCGGGCTGCGCACCATCAATGTGGAAAACATGGGCGGCAATGGCGAAGGCCAGGACAGTGAAGGCGCTATCGATGTGCGCAAGGTGGATCTGAAATCGACCCTGGACAACCACCTGGGGGCGGGCAACAAGGTGCTCACACCCAAAGAGTTGCGCAACGTGGGGCCCAGTGTCAGTTACAAGCTGCGCGATGCATCCGGCCAGGCGCGCGAGTTCAACAACTACATGCTGCCCGTGGATACGGGTGATGGCCAGCCCGTTTTTCTGTGGGGGGTGCGCGATACCCTGGCAGGCCAGTTCCGCTATTTGCGCGTGCCTGCGGATGACCAGAGCAGTTGGCGCGGCTTCATGCGCCTGAAAACAGCCCTGCAGGACCCGGCGATGCGTGAAGCCGCAGTGGGCCGGTATGTGGAGGCTTCGGTGGCGCCAGATCGGGCAGAGTTGCGCGAGCAACTGCATGCCTCCGCCCTCAAGGCATTGACGATCTTTGCAGGTGCTACCAATGACAAGGGCGAGCGGGTCGCGGGTTTGCAGGCGATTTCGGATTTCATGGAGCAGAATGTGCCTGAGGCCGAGCGCCCCAAGGCCAGCGAGGTGCTGGTGCGCATCCTCAACGGCGTGTTGTTTGAGCTGATGCAGTCTGCACGCGCTGGAGATGGCCTGCAGCCTCTGGCGGCAGACGAGAAAACGCAGAAGTTCATGACCCAGGCCGTGCTGTCGCTCAGCGATGTGCAACTGTATCCCGAGCCCGTGGTATTTGAGCTGACGAATTTCGAGCAGGTGCAGGCGAGTGTCTTTCAAGTGGCCAGGGCGCCGGGCAAGCTGGTGGTGTACCTGGGTTGCCTGTTCCTGATTCTGGGGGTGTTCGCCATGTTGTATGTGCGAGACCGGCGTGTCTGGGTGTGGCTGGCTCCGCGGGACGATGGCAGCACGGACGCGCGCATGGCGTTGTCCACCAACCGCAAGACCATGGATGTGGACCGCGAGTTTGAAGGGCTGAGTGAGAAATTGTTGGGCGTCAAGCCTGTGGGAGGCCAGTGATGAATACCGCGACAACCGGCGTGCAGCAGCCGCCTGTAGGCAATGTGGTCAAAACCGTGCAACTGAGCGAAGGCTACTTCAGCGGTCGCTCTCTGTGGGACTGGCTGTTTGCCCTTGCTCTGGCGGCAGGTGGTGCTTATGCCCTGTTCCTGTATGGCCATCACATGGACGTCTACGAAAAAGGCATTCTGGTGGCCAGCGTGCCATTCTTCATCTGGCTGGGCTGGTTCTGGCGGCCGCTGCAACTGCTGATGGTGGTGGTGGCAGCGCTGTCGCTGCTGGCGATCGGCCTGTACCGGGTGGACGGTGCGGGCCAGCTTGCGCGCTCGGAGACGGTATTCGGCCTCAAGTACTTTCTCTCCAGCCAGTCGGCCATTCTGTGGATGAGCGTGCTGTTCTTCATGAGCACGATCTTTTACTGGATCGGCATGTTCTCCAGGGGTGAAGGCTCGGCGCTGTCGGTGATCGGCACGCGCCTGGCTTGGCTGGCGGTAACCATGGCCCTGGTGGGCACGATGGCGCGCTGGTACGAAAGCTATCTGATGGGGCCGGACATCGGTCACATCCCGGTGAGCAACCTGTATGAGGTGTTCGTGCTGTTTGCCTGGATGACGGCGCTTTTCTACCTGTATTTCGAGCAGCACTACCGCACCCGCTCGCTGGGAGCGTTTGTGATGCTGGTGGTGAGCGCTGCCGTGGGCTTTTTGCTGTGGTACACCGTGGTGCGCCAGGCGCACGAAATCCAGCCACTGGTGCCGGCTCTCAAGAGCTGGTGGATGAAGCTGCACGTACCGGCCAACTTTGTGGGCTATGGCACGTTTGCACTGGCTGCCATGGTGGCGTTGGCGTATCTGCTCAAATCGGCTACCCAGCGCGCGCTGTGGGTGGGCCTGGTGCTGGTGCCCGTGCTGGTACTGGTGCTGCCGCTTGGAGCTTTCCGCCTGGCGGGCGACCCCAATTTCTTCCCGGCCATCGACAAGACCTTGCGCATGGCCGTGCCGCTTCTGGTGTTTTTTGCGCTGATGATTGCTGCACGCAACTGGATCAACCGCGCCACACCCCGGCAGGAGGTGATGGATGACCTGATGTACAAGGCCATCGCCGTCGGGTTTGCCTTCTTCACGATTGCCACCGTGTTGGGCGCCCTGTGGGCGGCCGAGGCCTGGGGTGGCTACTGGAGCTGGGACCCCAAGGAAACCTGGGCGCTGATCGTCTGGCTGAACTATGCGGCCTGGCTGCACATGCGCCTGGTCAAGGGGCTGCGCGGTACCGTCTCGGCCTGGTGGGCGCTGGTGGGGCTGGTGGTGACGACGTTCGCCTTTCTCGGAGTCAATATGTTTCTCTCCGGTCTGCACAGCTACGGTACTTTGTAGAAGGCCGGGCTTGGCAAAAAGACTCCCTGCGGGGAGTTTTTTTATTTTCAGGGTGCAGAGCGGGGAATTTTTGTATTCTTGGCAAACTCCAATGCCTACCGTTTTGAGGAATTCGCCATGCTGATACAAGACAACGATAGCGGCTTTATCCACCCGAACAGCAGCGAAATCACTTCGCAGAGTCTGTACCTGCAGCGCCGCCAGTGGCTGCGCCTGGCCGCAGCGGGTGGGATGGCAGCAACTGGCAGTGCCGTCTGGGCACAAGGCAAGGCGGTGGAAGGGCTGGCGCAGATGACATCGGTCAAATCCACCGTTGCAGGGGCGATGACCATGGAGCCCCTCACTCCCTATACCGACGCGCGCAGCTACAACAATTACTATGAGTTCGGTCTGGAGAAGGAAGACCCGGCGCGCAATGCCCCAAGCCTCAAGACACGCCCCTGGACGGTGAAGGTCGAAGGCCTGGTGAACAAGCCCAGGACTTTTGGCATTGAAGAGCTGCTCAAGCTCAGCCCCATGGAAGAGCGTATTTACCGCCTGCGGTGCGTCGAGGGTTGGTCCATGGTGATTCCGTGGATTGGCTATTCGCTGTCCAAGCTGCTGGCGCAGGTGGAGCCGCAAGGCAGCGCCAAGTATGTGGAGTTCGTCACCCTGGCAGATGACAAGCAGATGCCGGGCCTCAAAAGCCGTGTGCTGGACTGGCCCTATACCGAGGGCCTGCGTCTGGACGAGGCCATGCACCCGCTTGCTTTGCTGGCTTTTGGCATGTATGGCAACGAACTGCCCAAGCAGAACGGCGCGCCGCTGCGCCTGGTGGTGCCCTGGAAGTACGGTTTCAAGAGCGCCAAGAGCATTGTCACCATCCGTCTGACCGAAAAGGAGCCGGGCACTGCCTGGAACAAGGCGGCACGCAACGAGTACGGCTTTTACTCCAATGTGAACCCGGGCGTGCCGCACCCGCGCTGGAGCCAGGAGACCGAGCGCCGCATTGGCGAGGGCGGCCTGTTTGCCAAGCGGCACAAGACCTTGCTGTTCAATGGCTACGAGGCGCAGGTGGGAGCGTTGTACGCGGGTATGGATCTGAAGAAGAATTTCTGAGAAAACTGGCCGCCAGGGATTATCCAGCAAGCGCTGCAACTCCTTTATTCATAGCAAATGATGTCATCTTCCGCTGCAAAGGCCGCCATTCGCACGGCCCTGCACCTGCTGTGCTGGCTGCCTGCAGCCTGGCTGTTCTATCTGGCCGCCACGGACGGACTGGGGGCCAACCCCGCCGAGGCACTGCTGCGATCTCTGGGAGACTGGGCGTTGCGCTTTCTGTGCGTGGCATTGGCTGTAACGCCGCTGCGCCAGTGGCTGCATTGGCCGCAACTGGCGGCATACCGCCGCATGCTGGGCCTCTACACCTTCTTTTATGCCACGCTGCACTGGCTGGCCTATGTGGTGTTCGACATGGGGCTGGACTGGGCAGGCATCGTTGCCGATCTGCCCAAGCGGCCCTTCATTCTGGTGGGCACCCTGGCGTGGCTGGTTTTGCTGGTGCTGGCGGTCACCTCCCTCCCTGCCCTGGTGCGACGCCTGGGCGGCCGGCGCTGGCAGAAGCTGCACCGCGCGGTCTATGCCGTCGCCATCCTGGGCGTGCTGCATTTTTGGTGGATGCGCGCGGGCAAAAACCATTTTGGCGACGTGTGGGTATACGGCAGCATACTGGCTGCACTGCTGATGGCGCGCGTGGCGTGGGCGGTACAGCGCAGGCGCTTGCGGGCCGCAGTGCGCTGACGGCTTAACGCGCCGCTGCTACCGGTTGTGGCGAGATCGGTGCGCGGGGCAGGGTATAGCTTTGGTTGTCCATCAGGTCGATACCGCACATGAGGTGATCCAGCCAGTCAAAAAACTGTGCAATCGCCTGTCCCATGATGGGGGCGCCATGTTGCGGCACGATCAGAGAAATCTCCAGCTGGCGCGCCATGGCCACCCACAGGCGCAGCACCTTGTTAGAGACCATGTAGCGGCGGTGAAAGCCTTCCATGCGCGCAATGTGCGGTGCGAGATCCGTCACCGGCGTGCGGGCAATGTAGCCGTCAGTCAGCGAGACGCCCAGGTCGCCGGTGAACAGAATGCGGCTGATCGGGTCGTAGAAGTGAAAATTGCCCTCTGCATGCAGAAAGTGTGCGGGCAGGATATGCAGCTGGCTTTGGCCCAGGGGCAGAATGCCGCCGGCATCCTGCACCGGAATGACACGGTTTTCCGTCTTGCCCACCTTGGTGAAGTGCGGAACGAAGCGTTCCCACACGCGGGAGATGACCAGCGACGCCTTGGTGGAGGTGAGCCAGCGGTCCAGCGAAGCGATGATGTCCGGATCGGCATGCGAGGCAATCAGGTACGAGAGCTTGTGGGGCGAAAAATAGCGCACCATGCCCATGTACAGCTCGTTGAAGGCCAGATTGCCACCTGGATCGATGATGGCACCGGTGCCATGGTCCACGATCAGGAATTGGTTGGCTTGTACGGCCTGCGCATCTTCCTCCACCAGATCGGTGAACATCAGACAAGCGTGGTGCTCGTCCCGGTACAGTTCCACAGGTGCCAGCGCCATCTCTTTTCCATGCATTCGTTACAACGCGTTGCACTGTAGCGAATGCAGGGCGAGCGAGACTTGATGTGAATCAAGTAACGGCCAAGCGGTTGAATTGCCTGCTGGTTGGAAGCCGCGCGCGGCGACAGCACCCATTTTTCAGGCCCAGCGCGCTATTATTTTTGATTACTGATGTTGGGCTGCAGAGGCTTGAGATCGGGCTCGGGAGTCTCTCCGCGCGGATCGAGGGTTTGGGGCAGGGTGGCGCGGTTGGCTGCCGCAGGCTCCTGGGGCAGGTACAGTGGGCCCTTTTGGCCGCAGGCCGCCAGGACTGCCGCACCGCCGGCAAGGACAATGGCCTTGCATACAATTTGAGAAATACTCCGCATAGAGACATTGTAATGAACGAACTCGAATACCTGGATGCTGCCGAAAAGCTGTTGCTCTCCGTGGAGCAGACGTGCGACCGCATCAATGACGACACCGACGCTGACATCGACGCCCAGCGCGTAGGGGGTATGGTGACGCTGACCTTTTCCAACCGCAGCCAGATCATCATCAACCTGCAGCCGCCCTTGCATGAGGTATGGATGGCGGCCAAATCGGGCGGTTATCACTACAAATGGGATGGCAAGCTGTGGAAAGATACGAAGACCGGCAATGACTTCTATGCCGACCTGACGCGCGATGCGACTGCACAATCTGCCATGAAGCTGGTGTTTGGCGCTTGATGGGGTTGTGCCTATAGCTGCAAAATCGATAGCGCCATGAAACAAGCCCCGCGATGCGGGGCTTGTGTTTGTCGGCATGAGAATCTCTAGTCTCGGAACAGATCGAGGATCTTGTTGCGCTCTTCCGCATTGGGCGCCGGCACGGGCGAAGTCGCACCCGGTATCGGGGTATCCAGGCCCAGGTTCGGGCCGCCGCGCGCATATTCCTCGTAGTACCAGTCGCCACCCTGGTTGACCAGGCCGCTGGGCGGCTGCATCTGGGCCACGGGCACGCCTTTGAGTGCATGCTGCATGTAGTTGATCCAGATGGGCAGGCTCAGGCCGCCGCCGAATTCACGCGCGCCCAGGCTGCGCGGGTTGTCGTAGCCCATCCATACGACCGCTGCCGTGGTGGGCTGGAAGCCTGCAAACCAGGCGTCGACCGAGTCATTGGTGGTGCCGGTCTTGCCGTAGATGTCCGGGCGCTTGAGCTGGGCCTGTGCCTTGGCGGCGGTGCCGTAGCGTGCCACGTCCTGCAGCAGCGAATCCATGACAAAGGCGTTGCGTGCATCGATGGCGCGGGGCAGGTCCTCTACCGCCGGAGGTGTGAACTCAGACAGCACGTTGCCCCGGTGGTCGGTGATCTTGGCAATCAGGTACGGATTGACGCGGTGCCCGCCATTGGCAAATACCGAATAACCTGCCGCCATCTGCATGGGGGTGACAGCGCCCGCGCCCAGAGCCATGGGCAGATAGGGCGGGTGCTTGTCGGCATCAAAGCCAAACTTGGTGACCCATTCCTGCGCCTTCTTGGCGCCCACGGATTGCATGACGCGGATGGTCACCAGGTTCTTGGAGCGGGCCAGGGCCTGGCGCATGGTCATCGGCCCATCGAAACGGCCGTCAGAGTTCTTGGGCTCCCAGGGTTGCTGTCCGCCCGAGCCGGGGAAGGTGAGCGGTGCGTCGTTGATCACCGTGGTCGGAGAAAACCCTTTTTCCAGCGCGGCGGAATAGATGAACGGCTTGAAGCTGGAGCCGGGCTGGCGCCAGGCCTGGGTGACATGGTTGAACTTGTTCTTGTCAAAGTCAAAACCTCCCACCAGGGCCTTGATGGCGCCGGAGTTCGGATCCAGCGAAACAAAGGCGCCTTCCACCTCGGGCAGCTGGGTCAGTTCCCAGGTCTTTTTGCTGGTTTCCATGATGCGCACCACGGCGCCAGGGCGCAGCTTGGTGTTGGGTGGCGCCTTGTCGCTCAGCCCGGACTGCACGGGTTTGAGGCCTTCGCCCGTAATCTCGATCGGGTCGCCGTCGGCACGGGTCACCACCACTTTGCGCGGCGTTGCCTCTAACACCACGGCAGCCAGAATGTTGCCGTTGTCCGGGTGCTGGGCCAGGGCTTCGTCGATGGCGTCGTCGCGCTCCTGCTGGGTCTTGGGCAGGTTGATGAACTTCTCGGGCCCCCGGTAGTGCTGGCGCTTTTCGTAGTCCATGATGCCCTTGCGCAGCGCATCGTAGGCCACTTCCTGGTCGCTGGCGATCAAGGTGGTGTAGACGTTCAGGCCACGTGTGTAGGCTTCGCTGCCGTACTGCGCAAAGATCAGCTGGCGCGCCATTTCGGCCACATATTCGGCATGCACCTTGTTGTCGGCGTAGCTGGAGCGGATGCGCAGCTTCTCGGCACGGGCTTCGTCGGCCTGCGCCTTGGTGATGAAGCCGTTTTCTTCCATCCGGTCGATGATGTAGAGTTGGCGCACCTTGGCACGCCTGGGGTTGCTGATCGGGTTGTAGGCCGATGGCGCCTTGGGCAGGCCGGCCAGCATGGCCGCTTCGGCCACGGTCACGTCCTTGAGCGGCTTGCCGAAATACGTCTCTGATGCTGCCGAGAAACCATAGGCGCGGTTGCCCAGGTAGATCTGGTTCATGTAGATTTCCAGAATCTGGTTCTTGGAGAGCGTGTGCTCCAGCTTCAGGGTCAGCAGGATTTCATAGATCTTGCGGGTATAGGTCTTTTCTGAAGACAGATACACATTGCGCGCCACCTGCATGGTGATGGTGGACGCGCCCTGGGCCTTTTCCCTTCCGAGATTGGCCAGCAGGGCCCGGGCCATGCCCTTGTAGTCGACGCCGTTGTGCTCAAAGAAGCGCGTGTCTTCAATGGCAAGAACGGCATCGACCATGATCTTCGGAATTTCCTTGATGGGTGTCAAATTTCGACGTTCTTCACCGAATTCGCCCAGCAACGCTCCTTCTGACGAGTAGACTCGCATGGGGAGTTTGGGGCGGTAGTCGGCCAGTTCCGAAACATCGGGCAGATTGGGGTAGGCCATGGCCAGGCCGACAGCAACGACAGCGACCGCAGCGATTGCCAGAGCAATGAACAATGCAATCAGGCCGCCAAAGAACTTGAGCACCTTGCTGCCCAGGCTGCTTGGCCTGGGTTGGGGCTTTTCAGGGGTTCGGCGCGAGAGGGGGGCGTCTGGATTCATTGGGTCAGACAGTCAAGATAGGCATGCATAAGCGGGAAATCCTATCACGCGGGGCATAGCCGCGCTTGCACAGGCAGGTGTGATTTAGGCTGGGCCAAATGTCATCTAAATTTCAATGTATACCTTGTATCGTATTGTTTTGACAACGAATTGAAATGCAGATCACGCCGTTCTTTGCTGCGCGACTATCTTGCTGATAGCATCCATAGAGGGTGTTAAGTTTTGTAGCTCAACATAGAGCAAAAATAAGGGAGGAGTCCATCTTGGTCTCAATGGGATCTATGTTCCGACGCCAGCCGCCAAGCCTGTTAGGCATTGACGTGAGCGCGTCGAGCATCAAGTTGGTTGAACTGGGGAGGAGTGGCGGCGGTCAATATGTGGTTGAACGCTGTGCACAAGAGCTACTGGAGCCTGGCTGGGTCACCGAGTCGGGCATTGAGCGTTTTGATGAGGTCGCCGATTCATTGCGCCGCCTCGTCAAAAAAAGCGGTACACGCACCAAGCAGGCTGCGCTGGCGCTGCCCCTTTCTGCAGTCATCCAGAAGAAAATCGTACTCCCCGCCGGCTTGTCCGAGCTGGAAATGGAGTTTCAAGTTGAATCAGAAGCTAACCAATACATACCTTTTTCCCTGGATGAGGTGAATTTGGACTTCTGTGTGATCGGGCCATCCGCCAACTCCGTGGGAGACGTGGACGTGCTGATTGCCGCTGCCCGCAAGGAAACGGTGCAGGATCGCCAGGGCCTGGCGGAAGCGGCAGGGCTCAAGCCCGCTGTGCTGGAGATTGAATCGAACGCCACGGCGCTGGCAGCACGCCGTCTGATCAGCAATATGCCTAGCAAGGGCAAGGATGCCTTCATCGCCATCTTCGAAATTGGTGGCAACGCCTCTTTTCTGCAGATCATCCACAACAGCAATGTGATCTACGAGCGCGATCAATCGTTCAACGGCGGACAACTCACGCAGATGATCATGCGGCAGTATGGCTTTTCGCAGGAAGAGGCTGAGCAGAAAAAGCGCAACAACGATCTGCCTGCCGATTACAAGACAGTGGTGCTGCGTCCGTTTGTGGAAAGCGTCGGGCAGGAAATCAACCGTGCGCTGCAGTTCTTCTTCACCAGCACGCCACACAACAGAATCGACCACATTCTGCTGGCGGGCGGCTCAGCGGTTCTCAGCGGCCTGACCGATGCAGTGATTGACGCGACGGGGTTTGCAACCTCCGTGGCCAACCCGTTTGAAGAAATGGTGATGGATGCTGCGGTTCGCTCGCGCAGCAAAAACAAGGATTTCTCCACCTATCTGACGGCCTGCGGTCTGGCTCTGCGGAGGTATGCAGCGTGATTTTGATCAATCTGCTTCCCCACCGGGAACTTGCACGAAAAAAGCGCAAAGAGAACTTTCAGGTCTCCATGCTGGCTGCTGCGCTGTTTGGTGCTGCTATCTGTGGTGCCATCTATCTGCTCTACCAATATCGACTTGACCAGCAGGAGCAGCGTAATGCGCTCCTGACTTCCGAGATCAAGGCATTGGATGCAAAGATTGCCGATGTGGCCAAGATTGACGCCGAAATCGCTGCGCTGAAGGCACGGCAGAAGGCGGTGGAAGACCTGCAGTCGGATCGCAATCTTCCTGTGCATTTGCTCAATGAACTGGTGCTGCAGTTGCCCGATGGCGTCTATGTCGAGAGCCTCAAGCAACAGGAGCAAACCGTACAGATTCAAGGGATTGCACAGTCCAATGAGCGGGTGTCGGAATTGCTCAACAGCCTCGCCACCAAAACCCCCTGGCTCTCCAAGCCTGAATTGGTGGAGGTTGTGGGTACCACGACTCAGGTCAATGCCAAAGAGAAGAAACGGGTATCTGGCTTTAACCTTCGCTTCCGGCTGGTCCGCTCCAGTGAAATGGAACAGGCGAATGCTTCGCCTGATCAAAAGAAATAGGGACTGCCATGGCAACCAAAAAGAATATGCAGTTGGGAGAGGGATTCAAAAATCTGCAGCGGCAGTTCCAGAATCTGGATCCCAAGGATCCTTCGTTGTGGCCTGCGGCCCCGCGCTGGATGCTGCTGATCATGATCGCTGCTCTGGTCGTGGGCCTGGGCTGGTATCTGTATCTGAGCAACTTCGATGAGGAACTGACCGCCTCCCAAGGCAAGGAATTGCAGCTCAAGGACGATTACAAATCGCGTTTGCGCAAGGCCGTCAATCTGGAAGCATTGCGCAAGCAGCGCGAGCAGGTATTGCAATATGTGACGCAGCTCGAGAAGCAGTTGCCCAGCAAGGCTGAAATGGCCGCTCTCCTGTCCGATATCAATCAGGCGGGTATTGGTCGCAGCCTGCAGTTTGATCTGTTCAAGCCCGGGCAAACGGTGGTGAAGGATTACTATGCAGAGTTGCCAATTTCAATCAAGGTGAATGGCAAATACCACGATATCGGTTTTTTTGCTGCCGATATTGCGAACCTCTCGCGCATCGTGACGCTGAACAATATTGGACTGGCACCTGCAAACAAGGACTCTGACATGCTGGTGCTCGATGCTACTGCCCGTACTTTCCGCTATCTGGATCCGCAAGAGCTCAAGGAGCAGCAGGATGCCAAGACCAAGGCCAAGAAATAAGGGGGCGGAATGAATCGTTTTACTCAGCTTCTCTTGGGCGTTGCCACTGCGTCTTTACTCGTTGCGTGCGATGATGAAAGCGACAATCTCCACACATGGATGCAACAGGAACAAGCGGCAACCAGACCTTCTGTAAAGCCCATCGCTCCTCCCAAGGAGTTTGTGCCACAGGCATATGTGGCGGCGACCACCTTGGATCCTTTCAGCAAGGAGCGACTGGCTGCCGTGCTGCGCGGTAGCGGCAGTGCGCCGCCTACGATCTCCGATGCGCTGGTTGCTCCAGAGCGAGTCCGTCGCAAGGAGCAATTGGAGTCATTTCCGCTGGATGGCATCTCCATGGTGGGCTTTCTCAAAAAAGGCAGTGCAGATGTAGGCCTGGTCAAGGTGGATGGCCTGATCTATCAGGTCAACAAAGGCATGTACATGGGGCAGAACTACGGCAAGATCAAAAACGTCAATGAGAGCTCCATCACCATACGTGAAATCGTCCAGGACGGCGTTGGTGAATGGGTAGAGAGAGATGCAGTCCTCGAACTGCAGGAGGCCAAAAAATGAAAAAATTCACTCTTTTGCTGCCGCTGGCAGCGATGCTATTGTTGCCTGCCTCGGTGTTGGCGCAAGGCAAGATCAACAGTGTCTCCACTGTCGTGCGTGATGGCGTGGAACTCGTCAAGATCGAGACGGACGGCGCGCCTCTCGCACTGCCCGAGACCTTCAGCATCCAGTCTCCTGCACGCGTCGTGCTGGATCTGCCCGGCTTCAAGAGTGCGCTGCCCAGCAACCGCATCGAGCTCAACCAGGGGAACTTGCGCTCATTGAATGTGGTGGAGACCGATACTAAGGCGCGACTGGTACTGAATCTGAAAGAAAGCACCACCTACAAGACAGAAGTCAGTGGGAAGGACCTGCTGGTTGCAATCGAGCCAGCTGCCAAGAAAGTGACGGCCACTCAGCAGGATCAGCAATTTTCTGCTGACGGCAACGCGTTCTCGCAGCCTCTGTCTGATGTTGATTTCCGTCGCGGAACCGATGGTGCCGGACGCCTGGTCATCGCTCTGCCCAACAACCGTGTCGGGGTGAACATTGCCAAGATGGCGGATGGATTGACCTTGGAGTTGCAGCACACGACGCTGCCCGAGGGGTTGCGGCGAAAGCTGGATGTATCCGATTTCGGCACGCCTGTCCGGATGATTTCCTCTCGCCAGGCCGGTAATGCCACCTATGTCGACCTGAAGAACACGGGCGAATGGGAGCATAGCGCCTACCAAAGCGACAACCAGTTTGTCGTTGAAGTTCGTCAACGCAAGTCTGATCCCAACAAGCTGGGATCTGGTGGAACATTCACCGGAGAAAAGCTGTCGCTGAGTTTCCAGAATATTGAAGTCCGCTCTCTGCTGCAGGTGATTGCAGATTTCACCAACTTCAATATCGTCACCTCAGATACGGTCAATGGATCTTTGACATTGCGTTTGAAGGATGTGCCCTGGGACCAGGCACTCCAGATTATTCTGGATGCCAAGGGCCTAGGAATGCGCAAGTCAGGAACCGTACTTTGGATCGCTCCCAAGGATGAAATTGACGAGCGCATTCAAAAGGATTTTGATGCGGTCGCAAAGCTGGAAGAAAAAACGCCATTGCAGACACAGTCATTCCAGCTGAATTATGCAAAAGCGACGGATTTGTTGAAGCAAATTACTAGTAGCTCAGGAAGTGGCGGTACCTCTGGAGCTCAAAGTAGATTTTTAACATCTAGAGGTTCAGCAATTTCTGAGCCTCGAACGAATCAAATCTTTATCACGGACATTCCTGCTAAACTAGAGGAATTTAAGCGTCTTTTGGTGACGCTGGATGTTCCTGTGCGTCAAGTGCTTATTGAGGCTCGAATTGTAGAGGCACGAGATACTTTTGGTCGCTCTTTGGGTGTTCGATTGGGTGGGGGAGATATGCGTGCGGCAAAAGGAGGGGATGGCGGGTACTCACTTGGGGGGGGGAATCGGGTAGGCTTTGGTACGAGCTATGACAATGCAGTTGGAACGACTGGAATGGGCGGCTCCAATACATCGAATGGTAATTTTGTGAATTTACCTGCTGCTACCTTAGCTTCTGGTACAGCAGGGACATTTGCTCTTTCCATTTTTAATTCTGCGGCAAATCGATTCTTGTCCTTGGAGTTGTCGGCATTGGAGGCTGATGGTAAAGGTAAAATTGTCTCTAGTCCGCGATTGATAACTGCAGATCAAACCAAGGCTCTGATCGAGCAAGGTACGGAAATTCCATATCAAAACTCAGCACAAAATGGCGCGACCACAGTTGAATTCAAAAAGGCAGTTTTGAAGCTGGAGGTTGTGCCCCAAATTACGCCTGAGGGGAATATTATTCTAGATTTGGATGTTTCTAAAGACTCTAAAGGGGCAGATACGGTTGCTGGACCCGCTATTGATACTAAACATATCAAAACTCAGGTGCTGGTTGAGAATGGTGGTACTGTAGTAATTGGTGGTATTTTTGAGTTGCAGGAAACGCAAACTACGAATAAGATACCTCTGCTTGGCGATGTTCCTGTTATCGGTAATTTGTTTAAAAACAATGTTCGCGAATCGGAAAAGCGTGAAATGTTGGTATTTATAACTCCGAAGATGATTTCGGATCGTGGTGAGATGCGTTGAAAATGGGAGTAATGGAAATGAAAATTTTGCTGAAAATGAGGCCTTTATTTTTGGGCATTCCTGTAATATTAACAGCTTGCGGTGGTGGTGGTGGTAGTAGTGGTGCAACCGAAGAGCAGTACAGCATTTCCTTGCGTTCTGATAAAGCATCGCTGCCAGTTAATTTATATGGTTATGCAGCGGGTCAAGGTGCTTATGCTCCATACACAACCAGCATGTATGTTTCTGCTAAGCGGGGTGGTGAAGCCATTCCTGGGGGGGAGAATATCTTTGGCTGTAATATCGCTTCTGGCTTGGATTCCGGTTCTCTTTATTATTTGGATGGGGATAAGGCTCATGAAGATGATAAGGGTAACCCTTTGGCATATCGCTCCATCACGCTTGGGGCTAACTCTGGGGGCGCGTCTTTCCATCTGCATGCCAAAGATAAGGCTGGTACAGTTGTTGTAGTGTGTTCTGTCACCGACCCCCGTGATGGAAAAATTTATACTTCCAGCGCCAATGTAGTTGTAGGTAGTGCTAGCACCAATACTCCAGGAGACATAACGCTATTGTCAACGGGAACCTTGGGAACGAGTGGTAATGTTTCTGGCTTGGATACCCGCATTGCCATGCAAGCGCAGTTGTGGAATGATAATAATCAACCGGTATCGGCTGGAACCAGTGCCAATGTGCAGGTTAGTATTCGTGGTGGTTCAGCTGCACCTGGCGCACGGCTGATGATTGAGGGTAAGACTGCAACCTCGATGAGTTTGCGCTCCAATGGCGGAGTTGCGCAATTCTCCTTGGCAAGCGGGGCTTCTGAAGGAGCAGTGCTGTTAGAGTTGACCTCGGATCGAGCGGACAATGATGTGACGAATGGGATTCAAGAGCCTATAACGCGTTTGGTTGCGGTGCCAGTGGCAAAGGCTATTGCCACGACGCCTTTGGCACTTGATGCTACTCAACTCGAAAGTCTGACCATCAGTAATGCACAGCCCTTCTATGCTGCGTTGACTGCTAGTGGAGGGGTGCCGGCTTACACATTTGAAGCAGTTGCAGGTCTACCGACTGGTTTGACTTTGAGTAGTTCTGGTGTGTTGCAAGGCACGCCCTGGGTGGCCAAGCCCGGTAGCTATACAGTCACTGTGCGCGTTACGGATTCGATTGGAGCAACTGTAACGCAGCAAATGAAGCTGACAATCACGGGTGAGCTGCCTGCAACCCCTGTCGCGTTTGATATCTTGGGCTGTTCTGGCGGAATCAATACCGCTTGCCCATTACCTTCTGGTGTCGTAGGCAGTGGCTATGCTTATGCATTCTCTGCATCAGGTGGTGGCACGATTAATTGGTCTTATCAAGGCTTGCCGGGCTGGCTGGATGCAAGTGCTACCGGTACTACTGGGCTGATCGCCGCCAAGGGGGCCCTAACTTGCGAGAGCGTTGGTATGGCGAAGTTCTTTGTAACAGCGTCGAATGCAACCAACTCAGTGACACGCCAAGTCTCCATTACAGTGTTGGATGATCCTAGCTGTCACGAAACACCAGCCACTACTCCATAAACTGCAAGTAGAGAGGCTTATATAAACAAAGCCCCAAGCCTTGGCTTGGGGCTTTGTTTTATGCCATAGTCCCCGAATTCCGATTCTTGCATTTTGGTGTTTCATGTCTTCTGTTATTGCGTTCATTGGTCTGCCGGGATCTGGAAAATCCACAATTGGCCGTCAGCTCGCCCGCAATTGGGGCGTGGAGTTTGTGGATTCAGATCTTGTGTTGGAGCGTCGTCTGGGCTGCGCCATCAAGGATTTTTTTGCAGCGCATGGCGAGCAGGCTTTCAGGGATGCGGAAGCGGAAGTTCTTGCCGATCTTGCGCGTGGGCAGTCAGCCTGTGTGCTGTCAACGGGGGGGGGAGCGGTGCTGCGAGCTGAGAACCGCGCCGTGTTGCATGCAAATACTACGGTTTTCTATTTGCAATCCAGCCCTGAAGACATTGCCCGCCGCCTGCGAAATGACACCAGCAGGCCGTTGCTGCAGGGCGAAGATCCGCTCAAGCGCTTGCGAGATTTGTTGGCGGTGCGCGCGCCTTTGTATGAGGAGACAGCGCATTTCGTCATTGACACCGTGCGCTGCTCGACCGCGCAGGTGGTGCGCAAAGTGACAATGCAGGCCGAGCTCGCGGGCGTGGTTCCCATGGCAGGGGCGGCAACGAAGTCGTAGTGACAAGGGATTGATACCATGGGGTGGCGCCCTGCGCGAAGAGCGCTAACATGGGTATGCATGTCATTGCCCTATCCTGCCTGGGGTCCGCATTGGTAGAGAGGTTCTCTGGCTTCAACATAAATCTGCGATTTGCTGAGGCATGTTGTCGGCACGGAGTGCGGATTGACGTCACACAGACTGACGTGCTGCAGAGCCCAGGCAAGGCAGGCCGATATCCATCTAGTCCAGGCTGTTAAAAGGACTGGAGCCGGATAAGATAATCACCAGTTACCCATCATTAGCTTCATCAACCGTGACCGAAACTGTCCATATCGATCTGGGTGATCGTTCCTATCCCATCGTGATTGCTGGTGGCGCCATGTCGTTGGCAGACACGTTTGCGGCCTGTCCCAAGGCGGCACAGGCGCTGATTGTCAGCAATGAAACTGTGGCACCGTTGTATGCCGAGCGGCTGCAGCGCGCGCTTTCAGGCCGCTATCCGCAGGTGCAGGTGCTGCAGTTGCCCGATGGTGAAGCGCACAAGAACTGGCACACCCTGCAAGCCATTTTCGATGCCTTGCTGCAAAGCGGTGCCGATCGCAAGACGGTCCTGTTTGCACTCGGTGGTGGCGTGGTGGGGGACATGACGGGCTTCGCTGCCGCGAGCTTCATGCGCGGAGTGCCTTTTGTGCAGGTTCCAACCACGTTGCTGTCCCAGGTGGATTCATCGGTGGGGGGCAAGACCGGCATCAACCATCCGCTGGGCAAGAACATGATTGGTGCGTTCTACCAGCCCCAACTGGTGGTGTGCGATCTCGATTCGCTCGATACCTTGCCTGCGCGCGAGCTGAGCGCCGGGCTGGCAGAAGTGATCAAGTATGGGCCGATCGCCGATATGGCCTTCATGGATTGGCTGGAAGCGAACATGGATGCGCTGATGGCACGCGACAAGCAAGCCCTGGCCCATGCCGTGCGCCGCAGTTGCGAGATCAAGGCCGACGTCGTCTCCAAGGACGAGAAGGAAGCCGATCTGCGCGCCATTTTGAACTTTGGCCATACGTTTGGCCATGCCATCGAAGCGGGCATGGGCTATGGCGTGTGGCTGCATGGCGAAGGCGTAGGGGCCGGCATGGTGATGGCCGCTGAGCTGTCGCAGCGCCTTGGCCTGGTGGATTCCGCTTTTGTGCAGCGCCTGCGGGTCTTGATCGAGAGGGCAGGGCTGCCGGTACGGGGGGCCATTCTGGATACGCAGGACAATGCCGGGCGCTACCTGCAGCTGATGCGCCTGGACAAGAAATCGCAGGCGGGCGCCATCCGCTTTGTATTGATTGATGGCCCGGGCAAAGCCGTGGTGCGCGAGGCGCCTGATGCGTTGGTGCGCGAAGTCATCGATACCTGCTGCGCGGCATGACGGCGCCTTTCTGCAAAACAGCTGCCAGCGGTGATGCGGTATGCGGTTTTCTCTCGCGATTGATCGCATCCCGAGGTTGATGGAAAGGGGAGCATGCAGGCCGTAGATTCATCTCCCGTATGGACCGAGGCCGAGCTTGCGCCGTATGCCTGCTATTCGCACCTCAGCAAGGGCCGCATCCATGCGCAGGATGCCGCGCCCACGCGCAGCGAGTTTCAGCGCGACCGCGACCGCATCGTGCATTCCTCTGCGTTTCGCCGCTTGGTCTACAAGACCCAGGTGTTCCTGAACCACGAAGGCGACCTGTTTCGGACAAGGCTGACCCATTCGATCGAGGTGGCTCAGCTGGGCCGTTCCATTGCGCGCTCACTGCGCATCAACGAAGACCTGACCGAAGCCATTTGCCTAGCACACGACCTGGGGCACACGCCATTTGGCCACGCTGGGCAGGATGCACTCAACGCTTGCATGGCAGGCTTTGGCGGTTTTGAGCACAACCTGCAGAGCCTGCGCGTGGTGGACGATCTGGAAGAGCGCTACCCCGGCTACAGCGGCCTCAATCTGTGTTTTGAAACGCGCGAGGGTATCTTGAAGCACTGCTCTGCCGCCAACGCCCGCAAGCTGGAGGCGCGGGAGCCCGGTGGCGTAGGCCATCGCTTTCTGGTGGGCGGGCAGCCCGCGCTGGAGGCGCAACTGGCCAACCTCGCCGACGAGATCACCTACAACGCACATGATGTGGATGATGGCGTGCGATCAGGGCTCATTACCGTTGAGCAACTGATGGAGATTCCGCTGTTTGCACGCTATGCGGACGAAGCGGTGCGCGAACATCCGCAACTGCAGGAGAGCAACTGGCAGCGCCGCTGGCTGTACGAGACCATTCGCCGCTTGCTCAGCGAGCAGGTGTACGACGTGATCCGCAACACGGGGGCCGCTTTGCAGGCCGCGCAGCCCGCAAGCGCAGATGCGGTGCGGGCGCTGCCGCCACTCGTTGGCTTCAGCGATGCCATGCGCGCGGAATCTGCAGCGCTCAAGCGCTTTCTGTTTCAAAACCTCTACCGCCATCCCCAGGTGGTGGACACCACCAGCCGCGCCAAGATCGTGGTGCGCGAGCTGTTTGATATCTACCTGGCCCGGCCCCAGGAGATGAAGCCGCGCTATGCCGCGCGGGCCCAGGGCCTGGAGCTAGCCCACTGCGCGCGCGTGGTAGCCGATTTCATCGCTGGCATGACAGACCGCTATGCCCTGCGTGAGCATGAGCGCTTGACCGGCAAGCAGCTATTGACGGAATAGCGGTTTTGACGGCGTAGGCATGCGCTTGCAACGGGCGGATAGCCGCCCATCGTGCAGGCTCGGAGCCTGTTGGGCGCCGCTGCGCAAGCGAGCGATTGCT
The DNA here is from genome assembly GCF_020080045.1 of Comamonas odontotermitis. NCBI lineage: Bacteria > Pseudomonadati > Pseudomonadota > Betaproteobacteria > Burkholderiales > Comamonadaceae > Comamonas > Comamonas odontotermitis. The sequence continues at coordinate 3,791,197 of NZ_CP083451.1, read as the reverse complement.
CTACTGCCATGGGCGAGAAAAGCGCAATCGCTACAATGTGCCCAATTCCGCCTTGCCCTGCAGCCCTGGGAGCGTAGACACGCTCCTGTAAGCCCTGCAGGCTGCCGACGCCGCTGTGCACCGCCTGTCTGCGCCGTCTGCGAATACCTACACAATACCCACCAGAAAGCCCGCCATGACCGATGATCACGCGACGCCTGCGCAAGGCACATCCATGCACGAAGTCGTGATTGCCGACACCGTGAACTGGCTGGAGAAGGCGGTGATCGGCCTCAACCTGTGCCCGTTTGCCAAGGGCGTGCATGTCAAAGGGCAGATCCATTACACCGTCAGCGACGCCGACGACGTGGAGGGCGTGGCCCAGGCACTACACCGCGAACTGGAGGCCCTGGCCGAGGCCAACCCCGAAAAGCGCGACACCACCTTGCTGATCCTGCCGTATGCGCTGCACGATTTTCTGGATTTCAACGAATTCCTGGAGCTGGCAGACGACATGATCGACGAGCTGGATCTGGGCGGCATTCTGCAGGTAGCGTCATTCCATCCGCTCTACCAGTTCGAGGGGACGGACGTGGACGATGTGACCAACTGCACCAACCGCTCGCCGTATCCCACCTTGCACCTGCTGCGCGAAGACAGCATCGACAAGGCCGTCGAAGTGTTTCCCGAGGCGGAGTCGATCTACGAAAAGAACATGGACACGCTCGATCAACTGGGCCTCGAAGGCTGGCTGGATCTGGGTGTGGGTGCGCGTTGCCCCTTTCCTCACAAGGAATCGCAAAAAAATGCCGCAGCAGGCAATGCCGACGATCAGAAAGCCGATTGATGACAAAGACCAAGCCCCAGCGTGACGTGAACACCGCTGGCAAAAAGCAGCCTGTGGTGCAGGACATTGCCGAGCAACTGGGTCTCAAGCCCGGGCAGTCGATCGAACTGCTCAAGGCGCTGCACATCCTCACGCGCGACGGCAAGATGAACCAGGATTCGCGCCGCAAGCTCAAGCAGGTCTACCACCTCTACCAATTCATCGAGCCCCTGCTGGCCGAGCTGTCGCAGAACGAGCACGCCGTGAGCCTGGCCGACCACGGCGCGGGCAAGTCCTACCTGGGCTTCATCCTGTACGACCTGTTCTTCAAGCAACTGGGTCGCGGTCGCATTTACGGCATTGAAACGCGCGCCCCCCTGGTTGATGCGTCGCAACAGCTGGCCGCAGACCTGGGATTTGAGCGCATGGCGTTTTTGAACATGTCGGTGGCCGATTCCACCCGTGCCGACACCATGCCTGAGCGCTTCGACATCGTGACCGCCCTGCATGCCTGCGATACCGCCACCGACGATGCCATTGCCTTCGGCCTGGAGAAAAAGGCCCGGGCCATGGTGCTGGTGCCCTGCTGCCAGGCCGAGGTGGCAGCCTGCCTGCGCCAGAACAAGGCGTTGCAGCTGTCGCGCACGCCGCTGGCCGAACTGTGGCGCCACCCCATTCACACGCGCGAGATAGGCAGCCAAATCACCAATGTGCTGCGCTGCCTGTACCTGGAAAGCCAGGGCTACCAGGTGACGGTGACCGAGCTGGTGGGCTGGGAGCACAGCATGAAGAACGAGTTGATTCTGGCGCGCTACACCGGCCAGAAAAAGCGCAGCGCGGCCGAGCGGCTGCAGCAGTTGCTTGCTGAGTTTGGCCTCGATACCTTGCTGCAGCACCGCTACCCTTTGCCAGTTGCTGCAGATATCCAGCAAGCATAGCCTCATTTGCTATCAAAACAAGAGCTTTTTGCGCATGTCGCCATTGCGCAGAAAGCTCTTTTTACTGATGTATCAGCGCGCCAAGGCCAGTGCGATGCCCATGGCCATCAAGACGGCACCAATGCCCCGGTTGAGCCATTGCGCCTTCTGCAGCACGCGATTGCGGATCGCCGGTGTGGCCAGCACACAGGCCACCGCCGTGAACCACGCGCCATGCGCGACAGAGATGAACAGGCCGTAGCCCACCAGCACCCATGACGGCGCGCCCGGTTGAACCACCTGCGAGAAGACGCTCACCACAAACAAGGTGGTCTTGGGGTTCAGCGCATTGGTGAAAAAGCCGGTGCGCACTGCTGCCCAGGGCCCCATGGTACTGGTCTGCGCCGGGCTGTGGTTGCCTTCAGGCCCATCCACCGCTGCGGGCAGAGCAGGGCTGTGCAAAGTCTGCCAGCCCACCCAAACCAGGTAGGCTGCGCCGACCAGCTTGAAGGCCGTAAACCACGCGGGCGAATGCTGCAGCAGCCAAGCCACGCCCAGCATGCTGTAGCACACATGCACCTGCACCCCCAGGGCAATGCCCCAGGCCACCAGCATGCCGATGCGCTTGCCATACAGCAGGCTACAGCGCGTCACCATCGCAAAATCGGGCCCGGGGCTGATGACTGCCAAAATAGTGATGCTGATCACTGCGAGCCATTCCATATACATTCCTTCAATTCAATGATGAGGCGCATTGTGAAAGAGGTATAAAAGAAAGAATATCGATTTATTCTCTGCAAGAAAGATGAGAAAAATTCAATGAATTCGGAGCGCCTTCCACCGTTGAAAAGCCTGCAGGCCTTTGAGGCAGTGGCGCGCACGGGGTCTGTGGTGCGGGCGGCAGACGCCTTGCACGTGACGCAAGGTGCCGTCAGCAAGCAGTTGCGGCAATTGGAAGAGGCGTTGGGCGTGGCCTTGTTCGAGCGGCGCAACCGGGGCGTACACCTCACCGCTGCTGGCCAGCAACTGCACCAGGCCTGCACGCAGGCGCTGCAGACCCTGGCACAGGCTGTGGATGCCGTGCGCGCGCCTGTAGCCACGCGTCCGCTGGTGCTGTCGTGCGAGCCAACCTTGGCCATGCACTGGCTCATTCCCCGTCTGCCGCAATTGCAGGCGGCGTGCGCTGGCGTGCAATTGCACCTGGTGGCGGGCGGTGGTGCGGTGGATTTTGGGCGGGATGGCATCGACCTCGCCCTGCGCCGCAACGATTTTGCGCTGCAGCCGCATTGGCAGGTGCATGCCGTTGCGCCGGAATACATGGGGCCGGTGGCCCAGCCAGCGCTTGCACAACATTGGTTATTGCCTGATTCGGCGGGTGCAAAGCCTTCTGCCGCACGCGTGGCCCTCCATTCCGCCACGCGCCCGCAGGCATGGGCCAACTGGTGGGCTGGCAGCCCGGCGGGCAACCGCCCGGCAGACCTGCCGCAACGCATGGTGCTGGAGCATTTCTATCTGTGCCTGCAGGCCGCCATCAGCGGTTTGGGTGTGGCCTTGGCGTCGGTGTACATGGCCGATGCCGCCGTGCAGGCAGGTAGCCTGGTGGCCCCGCTGGGCTGGCGCGCAGATGGCTCCGGCTATGTGCTGATCCATGCGCGCGGGCTGGAAGATGCGCGTACCGCGCAGGTACATGCCTGGCTGCAGCAGGCGATGGCGCAGACACTGGGGCAGAACGGGCTTGCGCCGTAAACGAATTGGGGGTTTCACTGCCACGTGCCATCCCAAGCATGTAGATTGCTATATATTTGGTAGCATTTGGCGCTTGATGGTAGGGCTCTGGAATTTCTTTTTGTTGAATTATCGTAATGAAAAAACGGCCTTTCGGCCGTCTTCAGGGAGGTGCTGGTGTGCGCCGGGAAAGGTTTTCAGACCTTTTCCAGAATCACCGCAATACCCTGGCCCACGCCAATGCACATGGTGCACAGCGCGTAGCGGCCGCCCAGCGTGTGCAGCTGGTTGACTGCCGTGGTCGCCAGGCGCGCGCCCGATGCGCCCAGCGGGTGGCCCAGGGCAATCGCGCCGCCCCACTGGTTGACGCGCTTGTCGTCATCGGCCAGGCCCAGATCGCGCAGCACGGCCAGGCCTTGCGCGGCAAAGGCTTCGTTCAGTTCGATCACGTCCATCTGGTCCAGGGTCAGGCCCGTGAGCTGCAGCACCTTGCGCACTGCAGGTGCCGGGCCAAAACCCATGATGCGCGGCGCCACGCCGGCAGTGGCCATGCCCACCACGCGCGCCTTGGGGGTCAGTCCGTATTGTTTGGCGGCTTCGGCGTTGGCCAGCAGCAGGGCGCAGGCGCCGTCGTTCACACCCGATGCATTGCCCGCTGTTACCGTGCCGCCCTCGCGCACCACGCCTTTGAGCTTGGCGAGCGCTTCGATTGTGGTGGCGCGGGGGTGCTCGTCCTGGCTCACAACGATGGGGTCGCCCTTCTTCTGCGGGAGGACGACGTTCACGATTTCCTGGGCCAGGTAGCCTGCGGCAATGGCGGCGGCGGCTTTTTGCTGCGATGTAAGCGCCATGCGGTCTTGCGCTTCGCGTTCGATCTTGAAGTCATCCGCGACGTTCTCTGCCGTCTCGGGCATGGAGTCCACGCCGTACTGCGCCTTCATCTGCTTGTTGATGAAGCGCCAGCCGATGGTGGTGTCATACACCGCATTGCTGCGGCTGAAGGCGGACTCCGCCTTGGGCATCACAAACGGTGCGCGGCTCATCGATTCGACACCGCCTGCAATCATCAGGCGCGCTTCGCCCGCCTTGATGGCGCGGGCTGCAGTGCCGATGGCGTCCAGCCCCGAGCCGCAGAGGCGGTTGATGGTGGCGCCGGGCACATCCACGGGCAGGCCGGCCAGCAGGCTCGACATGTGGGCCACGTTGCGGTTGTCTTCACCTGCCTGGTTGGCGCAGCCGTAGATCACGTCGGTCACGGCCTTCCAATCCACACCGGGGTTGCGCTCCATCAGCGCCTTGATGGGCGCTGCGCCCAGGTCATCGGTGCGCACGCCGGAGAGCGCGCCGCCGTAGCGGCCAAAAGGGGTGCGGATGGCATCGCAGATAAATGCGTCGGTCATGGTGGTCTCCTGAATGGGTGTCAATGAAAAGGAAGGGTGGTTAGATCAGGCGCAGGCCGATCATCTCTTCCAGCGCGGGCTTGTCCAGCCCGGCCACGGTGTCGATGAGCTTGAGGCCCTGGGGCGTGACTTCGATCGTTGCCACATCGGTGTAGATGCGCTTGACGCAGCCGATGCCGGTGAGCGGGTAGCTGCATTGCTTGACGATCTTGCTCTCGCCCTTCTTGGTGAGCAGATCCATCATCACCCAGGTCTGCTTGGCACCAATGGCCAGATCCATCGCGCCGCCCACGGCGGGAATGGCGCCGGGCTCGCCGGTGCTCCAGTTGGCCAGGTCGCCGTTTTCGGCCACCTGGAAAGCGCCGAGCACGCAGATGTCGAGGTGGCCGCCGCGCATCATCGCAAAGCTGTCGGCATGGTGAAAGTAGCAGCCACCCGCCAGCAGCGTCACGGGCTGCTTGCCGGCATTGGTCAGGTCGTAGTCTTCCTCGCCAGCCGCCGGGGCGGGCCCCATGCCGAGGATGCCGTTTTCCGACTGCAGAATCACTTCGCGGTCTTTGGGAATGTGGTTGGCAACCGCGGTCGGCTGCCCGATGCCGAGGTTGACGTAGGCGCCGTCATGGATGTCCTGCGCCACACGTGCGGCCAGCTCATCCTTGGTGCGTTTTTGGTAGCTGCTCATGGTGTTATCTCCTGCGCTGCGGCCGATCAGGCAGCCTGTTTGATGCCGACGGCCTGCGTGGCCACGCGGTCGATCTTGATCACCTGGTTGACATAGATGCCGGGGGTGACGACGGCTTCCGGGTCCAGCGTGCCCAGCTCCACAATCTCGTGCACGGTGGCCACGGTGTACTTGGCCGCTGCCGCCATCACCGGGCCGAAATTGCGCGCCGATTTGCGGTAGGTGAGATTGCCCCAACGGTCGCCTTGTTCGGCCTTGATGAGGGCCACATCGCCGTAGATGGGGTATTCGAGCACGTAGTGCCTGCCATTGATCTCGCGCGTTTCCTTGCCTGCTGCCAGCTCGGTGCCGTAGGCCGTAGGGCAGAAAAAGGCGCCAATGCCGGCACCTGCTGCGCGCATGCGCTCGGCCAGATTGCCCTGGGGCACGACTTCCAGTTCGATCTTGCCGCTGCGGTACAGCCCGTCAAACACATAGCTGTCCACCTGGCGCGGAAAGCTGCAGATGATCTTGCGCACAGCGCCCGTCTTGAGCAGGGCTGCCAGGCCCGTGTCGCCATTGCCCGCGTTGTTGTTCACCACGGTCAGCTCGCGCGCGCCCTGGGCGATCAGCCCGTCGATCAGTACCGAGGGAATGCCGGCTGTGCCAAAACCGCCGATCAGCACCGTCGAGCCGTCCTGGACCTTGCTGAGCGATTCGGCCACCGAGTCCGAAATCTTGTTGATCATCCGCTGTCTCCTGTCAGTAGAAACCCGTGCTGCCATCCGGTTCGGCAGCGCATGGCCCCATGTGACCACAGAAGTGCATCAGGCACGATGGCGACGCTGGTGCCTGGGTGACTTTTGCAGCCTTGGGGATTGACCAAAATGTTCGTATATAGAACAATAGTTCGATAAAAGAATTATAGACTTTCGGTTCAACTGCCACCGACGCCTTGGTGACTGACTTTTGCAGTTTTGCAGCCATGGCTGCGCTCCACCTTGCTGCCATGTTGCGCTTGCCGCAGAGATCGCTATGAAAGACGACGACCAGACCCTCCGCCCCAGTGACAGCTACGTGCAATCCTTTGCGCGCGGGCTGGAAGTGATCCGCAGCTTTGGTGCTGCCGCGCCGCGCCAGACGCTCACGGAGGTGGCGGACGCCACGGGCCTGACCCGCGCGGGCGCACGCCGCATCCTGCTGACGCTGCACACCCTGGGCTACGTGCGCATGGAAGGCCGGGCATTCGAGCTGACGCCGAAAATTCTCGATCTCGGCTTTGCCTACCTGACATCCATGCCGATGTGGCACAGCGCCCAGCCGGTGATGGACGCGCTGGTGGAGCAGGTGCATGAATCCTGCTCCATCGCGGTGCTGGACGGGCAGGACGTGGTGTACGTGATGCGCGTGCATACCCACAAGATCATGAGCACCAACCTGGGCATCGGCTCGCGCCTGCCTGCGTTCTGGACGTCGCTGGGACGCGTGCTGCTGGCCGAACTGCCCGCGCACGAGCTGCAGCATTTGCTTGAAACACGCGACCGCAGCCAGTTCACCCGCTTGACGGTGCAGGACGACGATGCGCTGCTGGCACAGATTGGCCAGGTACGCGTGCAGGGCTGGTGCCTGCTGAACCAGGAGCTGGAGGAGGGCCTGACCTCGGTCGCAGCCCCCATCCGCAATGCAGCAGGCAAGGTGGTTGCTGCGATGAACATCAGCGGCCAGGCCAACCGCACCACGCCCGAGATCATGCGCCAGGAGTTGCTGCCACAGCTGCTTCAGGCGGCTGGGCGCGTGTCGGCGCTGCTGGGCTACCGGGCTGGATCCGGTGCGACGCGGGCGGGAGCGGTGCGGCGCTGATTGTGCTGGGCGGTGGTTTTGAATGAAAAACGCCCGCTGGCGCTCTACAGGAGCGCACTAGATATTCAAAAATAATAGCGATAAGAGTGCAAACGGTGATTGAGTCTACGTGCCAGAGCCATGCCGCGCCGGGCTTGCCATGGTTGTGTTTATACAAATTCATCAGCTCTTCACAAATGGGAATCATTTCTCATTAATATGTGCGGGCTTTCTCGGTAGTAGCAAGACAAGCCGGGCTTCCCGCCCCCTGCAGCCAGACCAGATTCGTGCCAACCCATAACAGGAATCGAAATGGCTCACCCCCTCAAACCCTGGGCTGCAACAGCTGCGGCCCTGTTTTCCACTTGCGTGCAGGCACAGTCGGCACCTGCTGCACCTGCTTCATCCACCGCACCTGCTGCCGAAACCACGCTCGAAGAGGTGCGCGTGCAGGGCAGTGCAGAAGCCGAAGCGCGCTACGACGCAGTCACCGCCACCAGCGCCACCAAGATCGAAGCGCCTTTGCGTGATATTCCGCAGACCGTGAACGTGGTGCCACAGACCCTGATGCGCGACCAGGCGGCGCAATCCATGCAGGATGTGCTCAAGGCCGTGCCCGGCATTGGCATGTCGCACGGCGACGGGCAGCGCGACCAGGTCACCATCCGGGGCTTTTCGGCGATTGCGGACCAGTTTGTCGATGGGATGCGCGATGACGCGCTGTACTTTCGGGATCTGTCGAACATCGAGCAGGTGGAAGTGCTCAAGGGCCCGGCATCGGTGCTGTATGGGCGCGGATCATCGGGCGGGCTCATCAACCGCATCACCAAAAAGCCGGGCGCCAACCTGAACGAAGTGGGCTTGACCCTGGGCAGCTGGAAGCAGCGCCGGGGGGAGTTCGACATTGCGCGCGCCCCTGCGGACAGCGTGGTGTCCTACCGCCTGACGGGCGCACTGGAGCGCGCCGACAGCTACCGTGATCCGCAGTTTCTCGATCGCAAGGCGCTGGCAGGCTCGGTGCTGTTCAAATTCAGCGCCGACACGAATCTGCTGCTGCAGGCCGATTACCTCAAGGACAGCCGCATCACCGACTTTGGCGTGCCCGCCTACCAGGGCCGGCCCGTGAACGTATCGCCAGGCACCTACTATGGCGCAGCCAATGCGCGGCAGGCAGATGTGAGTACCAGCGAGGTCAGCTCGTTCTCCGCCACCTTCAACCACCGGTTCAACGACAGCCTGAGCCTGCGCAATGCGCTGCGCTACTACGACTATTCGCTGGACCGCAGCAACACGCTGGTCGGCTCGGTGAACGAGGCGGCGCAAACCGCAACACTGACCCGGGGCCATGTGGAGCGGGGCGAGCACGGCTTTTTCAACCAGACGGAACTCACGCAGAAGCTGCAGCTGGCGGGCATGCAGCACCAGATGCTGTACGGGCTGGAGCTGGGGCGGCAGAAGAAGGCGCTGCTCAACATCAGCCAGGCGGTGCCGGGCACCATCGACCTGTTCAAGCCGGTGCTGCCCGTGGTGCCGCCGCAGTTGACGGCAGCACCTGGCGCCAACAACAACAGCGTGTTCAATGTGGCCAGCGCCTATGTGCAAGACCTGGTGAGCCTGGCGCCGCAGTGGAAGCTGCTGGCGGGCGTGCGGTACGACCGCTTCCGCCAGGAGACCGACGACCTGCTGCCAGCCAACACCGATCTGGCGCGCACCGATGTGGCCTGGAGCCCGCGGCTGGGTGTGGTGTACCAGCCCAGCGCCGCGCTGTCGTACTACGCCTCGTACAGCAAATCGTTCCAGCCGTCTGGTGAGACCTTTGCGCTGGCAGCTACCAATGCCCAGTTGGCGCCCGAGATGACCACCAGCAAGGAGGTGGGCGTGAAGTGGGATGTGCTGGAAGGCAAGGCAACGGCGACTGCGGCGCTGTTCCAGGTGGAGCGCACCAATATCAAAAGCGTGGATGCGGTGACGAACAAGGTGGTTCCGCTGGGCGTGCAACGCACCAACGGGCTGGAGCTGAGTCTGGCGGGCAACCTGCCCTATGGCTTGCAGATCTGGTCGGGTTACGCCTATCTGCTGGGGGAAATGACCTCGTCGCCTGCCAAGGATGCGGGCCAGCCCGTGGAAGGCAAGCGGCCCACGCTCACGCCCCGGCACAGCGCCAACATCTGGCTGACCAAGGCGCTGGGCAACGGCTTTGGCATTGGCGGCGGCGTGAACTATGTGGGTGCGCGCTTTGCCAACCCGGGCAATACCGTCACCTTGCCGGGCTACACCACGGTGGACGCCATGGGGTACTACCGCATGAACGGTGTGGATCTGCAGTTGAAGCTGAACAATATCTTTGATCGCCGCTACATCGTGGCAGGCCACGGCTCCAGCCCCAACCTCAACCTGCCCGGCGCGCCGCGCTCGGTGCAACTGGTCGCTCGTTACCGTTTCTGAACCATCTGCGCTCCATGACTCCCCCCGCAAGCGGCCAACCGCAGCACAGCGCGCGACTTGGTTTTCAGCAAGCTCCAGCGCCATCTGGCAAGCGCCCGCAGCCAGCGGGCGGCCATCTCTTTGTGCCGCGGCGCTGGCACCGCCCAGCGGTACTGAAATGGTTGCGGCGCACCCACGCATGGCTGGGGGTGTGGGGCGCAGTGATGGGCCTGCTGTTTGGACTGACCGGCTTTTTCCTGAACCACCGCGCCACCATGAAGGTGCCGGGAACCAGCTACGCCAAAACCCAATGGCAGCTGGAGCTGCCGTCTCCACCGCCCGCCACGGTCGATGAACTGGCGGCGTACCTGAAGCAATCGATGGCCCTCAACCGCGAGCCGCACCGCAAGAAGGTGGAGCCCGCAGGTCCCGCGCCCTGGCCCGGGGCTACGCAGCCAGAGCATTGGCAAATCGCGTTCAACACGCCGCGCGCCGTGGTCAATGCAGAGTACTGGGTGGGCAACCGCTCCGTCAGCGTGGAGCGCACCGATCCGAATTTTCTGGGCAAGCTGGTTCGGTTGCACACCGGCGCGGGCGCCAGCGTGGCCTGGATTTTGCTCACCGACACCCTGGCGGGCGCGCTGATCGCCTTGTCGCTCACTGGCTTTCTGCTGTGGACCAAGCTGCACGGCCCGCGTCTGCTGGCACTGGGGCTGGCGGGCACCTGCCTTGCACTGCTGCTGGTGCTGGGCATCACCAGCTGGTAGCTGCTGGCTGGTTGGAGGCGCGAAGCGGCGCGGCGGGTTGTTTTTGCATCCGCTGGGCGCAGGCACGGATAATCTCCATGCCAGATCCCGCATCGACCACGCATTGATTGACCCCCATGGCCCGCCTTCCCCGTCTCACCATTCCCAACCTGCCACATCATGTGCTGCACCGGGGCAACAACCGGCAAACGGTGTTTGTGGACGCGGACGATTACCAGACTTTTGTCGAGCTGCTGCAGCAACTGGCGCAGACGCATCTGGTCGCGGTGCATGCCTTTGTGCTGATGCCCGATCATTTCCAACTGCTGGTTACTCCGCAGACCGAGCAAGGCCTGCCGCAGTTGATGCAGGCGCTGGGCCGGGCCTATGTGCGCTACTTCAACGCACGGCATGTGCGCACCGGCACTTTGTGGGAAGGGCGCTATCGCTCCACCGTGGTGGAGCCAGCGGCACCGTTGCTGCAATGCATCATCTACATTGACGCCTGTGCCCAGCGGGCAGGGCAGGCGGTGCAGGCTGCAGATTACCCTTGGTCCAGCTGCGCGCACCATTTAGGTGCAAAAAACATCCCGTGGTTGCGCGACCCCGCTGCCTTCTGGGCCTTGGGCAATACCCCGTTTGCGCGCGAGGCGGAATACGCGCGCTTGCTGGCGCAAGGCTTGTCGCAACGGGAATCCAAGGCTCTGGAGGCGGCCGTCAATGGCGGCTGGGCACTGGGGGGCGACGCTTTTGTGCAGCAGCTCCAGTCCACGACCGAGCGGCGTTTGCACAAAAAGAGTGCGGGGCGACCACGCCTGCAGCCGGTCAAGGCCGAATAAATTCATGAAATCCATATAAATCAACATCTTTTTTATTGAATTTAATATGACCCTAATTTAATTATTGAAAATTCAATGTCAAATAAATAGGTATCTGACCCTGAATAAAGTTCTTGCTCGGGTATTAGCTGCTGCTCTACATTGGCCTTCCCGCGATAGATTATTTGAAGGATTGCGCCATGGTGGCATCTGCACGCGAGCACATGCAAGCTCAGGGTCTGTACGACCCGACAATGGAACACGACGCCTGCGGCGTTGGCTTTGTGGCACACATCAAGGGCCACAAGAGCCATGCCATCGTGACCCAGGCCCTCAAGATTCTCGAAAACCTCGACCACCGCGGCGCAGTCGGTGCAGACAAGCTGATGGGCGACGGCGCGGGCATTCTGATCCAGTTGCCGGATGCGCTCTACCGTGATGAAATGGCCGCCCAGGGCGTGACCCTGCCGCCTTTTGGCGAATATGGCGTGGGTATGGTATTCCTGCCCAAGGAACATGCCTCGCGCCTGGCCTGCGAAGAAGAGCTGGAGCGCGCGATCAAGGCCGAAGGCCAGGTGCTGCTGGGCTGGCGCGATGTGCCGGTCAACCGCGACATGCCGATGTCGCCCACGGTGCGCGAGAAAGAGCCGATCATCCGCCAGGTGTTCATTGGCCGTGGCGCCGATGTGATCGTGCAGGACGCGCTGGAGCGCAAGCTGTACGTGATCCGCAAGACGGCCAGCGCCGCCATCCAGAACCTGCAGCTCAAGTACAGCAAAGAGTACTACGTGCCCAGCATGAGCAGCCGCACCGTCATCTACAAGGGCCTGCTGCTGGCCGACCAGGTGGGCACCTACTTCCGCGACCTGGAAGACGAGCGTTGTGTATCGGCGCTGGGTCTGGTACACCAGCGCTTCTCCACCAACACCTTCCCCGAGTGGCCGCTGGCCCACCCTTACCGCTATGTGGCGCACAACGGTGAAATCAACACCGTCAAGGGCAACTACAACTGGATGCGCGCCCGTGAAGGCGTGATGAGCTCGCCCGTGCTGGGCAACGATCTGCAAAAGCTCTACCCGATCAGCTTTGCGCACCAGTCCGACACCGCCACCTTCGACAACTGCCTGGAACTGCTGACCATGGCAGGTTACCCGCTGGCACAGGCGGTGATGATGATGATTCCCGAGCCCTGGGAGCAGCACACCACCATGGACGAGCGCCGCCGCGCGTTCTACGAGTACCACGCCTCGATGATCGAGCCTTGGGACGGCCCGGCCTCCATCGTGTTCACCGACGGCCGCCAGATCGGCGCCACGCTGGACCGCAATGGCCTGCGCCCCGCGCGCTACTGCGTGACCGACGACGATTTCGTGATCATGGGTTCCGAATCGGGCGTGCTGCCCGTGCCAGAGCACAAGATCGTCAAGAAGTGGCGCCTGCAGCCGGGCAAGATGTTTTTGATTGACTTGGATCAAGGCCGTCTGATTGACGACGAGGAAGTCAAGTCGTCGCTGACGAACGCCAAGCCCTACATGCGCTGGATCGAAGACCTGCGCATCCGCCTGGATGATGTGGAAACTCCCGTGGCAGGCGAGTCGCAGATCGACCAGCAGGCCCAGGCCTCGCAGGAGTTCGGCGCCATTGCCGACGAGCAGGATTCGCCCGAGCTGCTGGATCTGCAGCAGGCCTTTGGCTACACGCAGGAAGACATCAAGTTCCTGATGAGCCCCATGGCTGCCAACGGCGAAGAGGGCATCGGCTCCATGGGCAACGACAGCCCGCTGGCCGTGCTGTCTGACAAGAACAAGCCGCTCTACAACTACTTCCGCCAGATGTTCGCGCAGGTGACCAACCCGCCGATCGACCCGATCCGTGAAGCGATCGTGATGAGCCTGGTGTCCTTCATCGGCCCCAAGCCCAACCTGCTGGACATCAACCAGGTCAACCCGCCGCTGCGCCTGGAAGTGACGCAGCCGGTGCTCGATTTTGCCGACATGGTCAAGCTGCGCAACATCCGCGAGCACACGGCCGGCAAGTTCAATTCGGCGGTGCTCGACATCACCTATCCGCTCGAGTGGGGCAGCGAAGGCGTGGAAGCGCGCCTGGCCTCGCTGTGCGCGCAGGCTGTGGACGCCATCAAGACTGGCCACAACATCCTGATCATCAGCGACAAGGGAGTCAGCAAGAACCGCGTGGCCATCCAGGCACTGCTGGCGCTCTCGGCTATTCACCAGCACCTGATCCGCGAAGGCCTGCGCACTGCGTGCGGCCTGGTGGTGGAGACCGGCACCGCCCGCGAAGTGCACCACTTCGGCGTGCTGGCCGGCTACGGTGCCGAAGCCGTGCACCCCTACCTGGCGCTGGAGACCATCACCTCGATCCACAAGCACCTGCCCGGTGACCTGTCGGCAGACAAGGCGATCTACAACTACATCAAGGCCATCGGCAAGGGCTTGTCCAAGATCATGTCCAAGATGGGCGTGTCCACCTACATGTCCTACTGCGGTGCGCAGCTGTTCGAGGCCGTCGGCATCAACAGCGAGACCATCGACAAGTACTTCACCGGCACCTCCAGCCGCGTGGAAGGCCTGGGCGTGTTCGAGATCGGCGAAGAGGCCATCCGCCGCCACAAGGCTGCGTTTGGCGATGACCCGGTGCTGGCCACCATGCTGGATACCGGCGGCGAATACGCCTGGCGCGCCCGTGGCGAAGAGCACATGTGGAGCCCCGATGCGATTGCCAAGCTGCAGCACTCGGCGCGCTCGAACAGCTTCAACACCTACAAGGAATACGCGCAGCTCATCAACGATCAGAGCAAGCGCCACATGACCTTGCGCGGCCTGTTCGAGTTCAAGATCGATCCGGCCCGGGCCATTCCGGTCGAGCAGGTCGAGTCGGCGGCCGAGATCGTCAAGCGCTTTGCCACCGGCGCCATGTCGCTGGGCTCGATCAGCACCGAAGCCCATGTGACCCTGGCAGTGGCGATGAACCGCATCGGCGGCAAGAGCAACACCGGCGAAGGCGGCGAAGACCCCGCACGCTACCGCAATGAGCTCAAGGGCATCCCGATCAAGAAGGGCGAGAGCCTGGCATCGGTCATCGGCAAGGATCAGATCGAGTCCGACTACGTCCTGCAGGAAGGCGACAGCCTGCGCTCCAAGATCAAGCAGGTGGCATCGGGCCGCTTTGGTGTGACGGCGGAGTACCTGGCGTCGGCTGACCAGATCCAGATCAAGATGGCCCAGGGCGCCAAGCCCGGTGAAGGCGGCCAGCTGCCTGGCGGCAAGGTGTCCGAATACATCGGCAAGCAGCGCTACTCGGTGCCCGGCGTGGGCCTGATCTCGCCACCGCCGCACCATGACATCTATTCGATCGAAGACCTGGCACAGCTCATTCACGACCTCAAGAACGTCGCCACGCATTCGTCGATCAGCGTCAAGCTGGTGTCCGAAGTCGGCGTGGGCACGATTGCCGCAGGCGTGGCCAAGTGCAAGGCCGATCACGTGGTGATTGCCGGCCACGATGGCGGCACGGGCGCATCGCCCTGGTCCTCCATCAAGCATGCGGGCTCGCCATGGGAAATCGGCCTGGCCGAAACCCAGCAGACCCTGGTGCTCAACGGCCTGCGCAGCCGCATCCGCGTGCAGGCCGACGGCCAGATGAAGACCGGCCGCGACGTGGTGATCGGTGCGTTGCTGGGTGCCGATGAGTTCGGCTTTGCCACGGCGCCGCTGGTGGTGGAAGGCTGCATCATGATGCGCAAGTGCCACCTCAACACCTGCCCGGTGGGCGTTGCCACGCAAGACCCCGAGCTGCGCAAGAAATTCAGCGGCAAGCCCGAGCACGTGGTGAACTTCTTCTTCTTCATTGCAGAAGAAGCGCGCCAGATCATGGCCCAGCTGGGCATCGCCAGGTTCGACGACCTGATCGGCCGCGCCGACCTGCTCGACATGAAGGCTGGTATCACCCACTGGAAGGCCAAGGGTCTGGATTTCAGCCGCCTGCTGGCGCGTGCCGAGGTGGGTGCCGATGTGCCGCTGTTCCACACGCAAGAGCAGGAACACGGCCTGGAAAAAGCCTTCGACAACATCCTGATCGAGAAATCGCGCCCCGCCATCGACAAGGGCGAGCGCGTGAAGATTCTGGAGACCGTGCGCAACGTCAACCGTACCGTGGGCGCCATGCTCTCGGGCGCGGTCACCAAGGTGCACCCCGAAGGCCTGCCGGACGACACCATCCACATCCGCGTGGAAGGCACAGGCGGGCAGTCGTTTGGCGCGTTCCTCTGCAACGGCATCACCCTGTACCTGATTGGCGATGCCAACGACTACACCGGCAAGGGCCTGTCCGGCGGCCGTGTGGTGGTGCGCCCCAGCCTCGATTTCCGTGGCGATGCGCACCAGAACATCATCGTCGGCAACACCGTGATGTACGGCGCAACCACGGGCGAAGCCTTCTTCAGCGGCGTGGCCGGTGAGCGCTTTGCCGTGCGCCTGTCGGGTGCAACGGCGGTGGTGGAAGGCACGGGCGACCATGGCTGCGAATACATGACCGGCGGCACCGTGCTGGTGCTGGGCAAGACCGGCCGCAACTTTGCGGCGGGCATGAGTGGTGGCGTGGCCTACGTCTATGACGAAGACGGCCAGTTTGCCAGCCGCTGCAACACCGCGATGGTGGCGCTGGACAAGGTGCTGCCGCAGGCGGAGCAGGAGGCCTCCATCGACAAGGCCGTCTGGCACCATGGACAGACCGACGAAGCCCAGCTCAAGCAACTGCTGGCCGACCACCTGCGCTGGACGGGCAGCAAGCGCGCCCGCGAACTGCTCGACCACTGGGAGGCTTCGCGCGCCAAGTTCGTCAAGGTCTTCCCGACCGAGTACAAGCGCGCTTTGGGCGAGATGTATGCCAAGGCAGAAGCCAAGGCGCAGCTGACCAAGGCCAAGACCTCCGCCAAGAAGAGTGCAGACGCAGCGGCAAAGTGATGCATAACGGCTGCGCTGTACCAATGGCGCGGCCGCTGACGTCCACCACCCTTTTCAAAAGACCTAATAGACCACGATTGCCGCCTGCCCACATGGCGCAGGCGGTAGCCAAGCAAGAGATCCGATCATGGGAAAAGTCACTGGCTTTATGGAATTTGTGCGCATCGACGAGGGCTATGCGCCCGTTGAAGAGCGCGTCAAGCATTACAAGGAATTCGTTGTCGGCCTGAACTCGCAGCAGGCCAAGCAGCAAGGCGCCCGTTGCATGGACTGCGGCACCCCGTTCTGCAACAACGGCTGCCCGGTCAACAACATCATTCCGGATTTCAACGATCTGGTGTACCGCGCGGATTGGGCAGCAGCCTTCCACGTGCTCGACTCGACCAACAACTTCCCCGAGTTCACGGGCCGCATCTGCCCTGCGCCGTGCGAAGCCGCCTGCGTGCTCAACATCAACAACGACCCGGTGGGCATCAAGTCCATCGAGCACGCCATCATCGACCGTGCCTGGGAAGAAGGCTGGGTGCTGCCCCGCCCGGCCAGCGCCAAGACCGGCAAGAAGGTGGCCGTGATTGGCTCCGGCCCGGCCGGCATGGCGGCGGCGCAACAGCTGGCTCGCGTGGGCCACGATGTGACCCTGTTCGAAAAGAACGACCGCATCGGCGGCCTGCTGCGTTACGGCATTCCTGACTTCAAGCTCGACAAGAGCCATATCGACCGCCGCGCCAAGCAGCTGGAGGCCGAAGGCGTCACCATCCGCACCGGTGTGCTGGTGGCGGGCAAGGACGGCCTGGGCAAGGACAGCAAGGTCACCAACTGGGCCAAGGAAACCGTCTCGCCCGAGCAGCTCAAGGCCGAGTTCGACGCCGTGCTGCTGACCGGCGGCTCCGAGCAGTCGCGCGATCTGCCCGTGACGGGCCGCGATCTGGACGGCATCCACTTTGCGATGGAGTTTTTGCCCCAGCAGAACAAGATCAATGCGGGCGACAAGCTCAAGGGCCAGCTGCGAGCCGATGGCAAGCACGTTATCGTGATCGGTGGCGGCGACACCGGCAGCGACTGCGTGGGCACCAGCAACCGCCACGGCGCCAAGAGCGTCACCCAGTTCGAGGTGATGCCCATGCCGCCCGAAGAGGAAAACAAGCCGCTGGTCTGGCCCTACTGGCCGATCAAGCTGCGCACCAGCTCCAGCCACGAAGAAGGGGCGGTGCGCGAGTTCGCCATCTCCACCAAGTCGTTCAACGGCGACAAGGGCAAGGTCAAGAGCCTGACCACCGTGCAGGTCGAGTTCAAGGACGGCAAGTTGACTGAAGTCAAGGGTACTGAAAAAGAATGGCCTGCTGACCTGGTGCTGCTGGCCATGGGCTTTGTGAATCCGGTCGCCAGCGTGCTCGACGCCTTTGGTGTGGACAAGGACGCACGCGGCAACGCCAAGGCAACGACCGATTTCACCGGAGGCTACGCCACCAATGTGAGCAAGGTGTTTGCCGCTGGCGACATGCGCCGGGGACAGTCGCTGGTGGTCTGGGCGATCCGCGAAGGCCGCCAGGCAGCGCGCGCGGTGGATGAGTTCCTGATGGGAGAAAGCGACCTGCCACGTTGACAGGGCGGGGAGGCCTTCCCGGTCGCCCTTTTGGGGTTTCGTGAAAAGGCAACCTGACCGGTTGCCTTGCGCGAAGGCCGCCAGGCAGCGCGCGCGGTGGATGAGTTCTTGATGGGAGAAAGCGACCTGCCACGTTGACAGGGCGGGGAGGCCTTCCCGGTCGCCCTTTGGGGTTTCGTGAAAAGGCAACCTGACCGGTTGCCTTGCGCGAAGGCCGCCAGGCAGCGCGCGCGGTGGATGAGTTCCTGATGGGAGAAAGCGACCTGCCACGTTGATAGGGTGGGGTGGCCTTCCCGGTCGCCCTTTGGGGTCTCGTGAAAAGGCAACCTGACCGTTTGCCTTGTTGATCCACAGCTGTAAAACCAAGCCGCATACCGGAAGGTGTGCGGCTTTTTTGTTGGCAACTGGTAAGCGGTGAGACTGGTTGGTAGTGTACTCCCCCTGAGTAACGGTGAATTTTGTGCGTTTTGCGTTTACTGGCTGTGCGCTGATCTTTTATACTATCTACCAGTATATGTAAAATCTGCACCATGCCTCATTCTGCCGAAGACAAACGCCGTGCCATCACGCGCCTGAACCGCATTCGTGGACAGGCCGATGCGCTGGCGCGCGCGGTGGAGGCAGGCACCGACTGCGCGCCCATCCTGCAGCAGCTGGCTGCGATGCGCGGAGCCGTGCACGGGCTGATGGCCGATCTGCTCGATAGCCATCTGCGCGAGACCATGGCCAGGCAACCGGCGCCGTCGCAGGCCGATATCGAGGAGATGCTGGCGCTGCTGCGCTCGTACCTGAAATGAATATCCCCCCTGTGGCGCTGTGCGCCTTCCCGCTACCCTTGCGTGGCGATGCCATGCAGGCAGGGGAACGACAGCCTCGGTGTGGGGCGGCGCGGCCGGCGTAGGCCCTTCCTCGCTGTCTCGCAACTTGGGCATCGTCCGTGTCATGAATATCTGTCATAAATCGTTTGACCTACAAGGAGTCCACCCATGAAATCCCGCGCCGCTGTTGCCTTCAAAGCCGGAGAGCCCCTGCAGATCGTCGAGATCGACGTCGCGCCGCCCCAGGCGGGTGAGGTGCTGGTCAAGATCACCCATACTGGCGTGTGCCACACCGATGCCTTCACGCTGAGTGGCGATGATCCCGAAGGCATCTTCCCCGCCGTGCTGGGCCATGAAGGCGCAGGCATTGTGGTGGAAGTGGGCGAGGGCGTGACCAGCGTCAAGCCTGGTGACCATGTGATTCCGCTCTACACCGCCGAATGCGGTGAATGCCTGTTCTGCAAGAGCGGCAAGACCAATTTGTGCACCGCCGTGCGCGCTACCCAGGGCAAGGGCGTGATGCCCGACGGCACCACGCGCTTCTCGTACAACGGCGAGCCCATCTACCACTACATGGGCTGCTCCACGTTCAGCGAGTACACGGTGGTGGCTGCCGTGTCGCTGGCCAAGATCAACCCCGATGCCAACCCCGAGCAGGTCTGCCTGCTGGGCTGCGGCGTAACCACAGGCCTGGGCGCTGTCAAGAACACCGCCAAGGTGCAGGAAGGCGATACCGTGGCCGTGTTTGGCCTGGGTGGCATTGGCCTTGCGGTGATCCAGGGCGCCAAGCTGGCCAAGGCCGGTCGCATCATTGCCGTCGATACCAACCCCGGCAAGTTCGAGCTGGCCCGCACCTTTGGCGCCACCGATTGCGTCAACCCCAAGGACCATGACAAGCCAATCCAGCAGGTGATCGTCGAGATGACCGGCTGGGGCGTGGACCACAGCTTTGAATGCATTGGCAACGTCCACGTCATGCGGGCCGCGCTCGAATGCGCGCACCGTGGCTGGGGCCAGAGCATCATCATCGGCGTGGCAGGCAGCGGGCAGGAGATTTCGACCCGCCCGTTCCAGCTGGTGACCGGCCGCAAGTGGATGGGCACGGCTTTTGGCGGTGTCAAGGGCCGCTCGCAACTGCCTGGCATGGTGGAAGACGCGATGGCGGGCAAGATCCAGCTGGCACCGTTTGTCACCCACACCATGGGCCTGGCGCAGATCAACGAGGCGTTCGACCTGATGCATGAAGGCAAGTCGATCCGCTCGGTCGTCAATTACGTCGAATAAAACCTCGCCGCACGCAATCGGCCCGCAGGCCCGACAATGGCGGGCTGAATGCTTTATTGCGGCAGCCGCCGCGCCCTTGTCTCCATGTCCTTCTCCACACTTGGCCTTGCGCCATCGCTCGCCCATGCCGCCCAATCGCAGGGGCTGATTGCGCCCACGGCCATCCAGCAGCAAGCCATCCCCGCCATTCTGGACGGGGGTGACCTGCTGGCCTGCGCGCCCACAGGCTCGGGCAAGACCGCCGCCTATGTGCTGCCGCTGTTGCAGGCCTGGATGCTGAGCGACGCGTGCGACAGGCCCGGGGCGCGCGAAACCCAGGCACTGGTTCTGGTGCCCACGCGCGAGCTGGCCACGCAGGTGGCCGAACTGGTCTATTTTGTGGGCGAGGCACTGGGCCGCCGCCCCAAGGTGGCAGTACTCACGGGCGGTGTATCCATCAATCCGCAACTGCTGGCCCTGCGCGGGGGCGTGGACATGGTGATTGCCACCCCCGGGCGTCTGCTGGATGTGGTGGATCACAGCAAACTGCGGCTGGACACCATTCGCACCCTGGTGCTGGACGAGGCCGATCGCCTGATGGACCTGGGCTTTGCTGACGAGTTGAACCGTGTGCTGGCCCTGGTGCCTGCCAAGGCGCAGCGCCAGACCCTGCTGCTGTCGGCCACGTTTGCCCCAGCCGTACAGGCCCTGGTGCCCCAGCTGCTGCGCGACGGCCATGCGCGTGTCGAGATCGCATCCACCCACCTGGAAGACGCCACCATTGAGCAGCGCGCGCTGTACGTGGATGCCGCCAAGCGCACGCCGGTGCTGCGCGATCTGATCGAGCAGTACAAGGGCCAGCGCATGCTGGTGTTCGTGGCCAGCCGCTACAGCGCGGAGCACGTGGCCAACAAACTGTACGACCGGGGCATCAACGCCACGGCCTTCCATGGCGAGCTGAGCCAGGGGGCACGCCAGCAGGTGCTGCAGGAGTTTCGCAGCAGCCAGTGGCAGGTGCTGATCACCACCGATCTGGCGGCGCGCGGCATCCATGTCAATGCGCTGCCGCTGGTCGTCAACTACGACCTGCCGCGCTCGCCGACCGATTACACACACCGCATCGGCCGTACTGGCCGTGCAGGGCTGAGCGGCCTGGCCATCAGCCTGGTCACGCCCGCAAGCCTGGCGCACTGGAAGCTGATTGCCAAACGCAATGCGCTTGCTGTGGAGCTGGAGCAGTTGCCCGCCTATCCGGTGACTGAGCCCGAGCCCACGCCCCAGCCGCAGGAAGACGGAAACAACGGCGGCATCAAGGGCAAGCGCATGAGCAAGAAAGACAAACTGCGCGCGGCAGCACAACAGGCAGGCATGCCTGCGGCCCGCCCTGGCAAGACGACGCAGTGAATTGAAAAGGATTTCCATGGTTGACGCCGCCTCTACCCTCAAGCTCACTGCTGCCCACGCCTCTTTTGGAGGTGCGCAACGCTTCTACGAGCATTTCTCCAGCGAAACGGGCTTGGCGATGAAGTTCTCCGTCTATCTGCCGCCCAAGGCAATCGAGGGTGAAAAGGTGCCTGTGCTGCTGTACCTGGCAGGGCTCACCTGCACCGAAGAGACCTTCATGATCAAGGCTGCCGCGCAGCGCCTGGCGGCCGAGCTGAATGTGGCTCTGCTGACGTGTGACACCAGCCCACGCGGGGCGGGCCTGCAGGGCGAATCGGAGAGCTGGGATTTTGGCGTGGGGGCCGGTTTCTACCTCGATGCCACGGCCAAGCCCTGGGCGCTGCACTGGCGCATGGAAAGCTACATCCTCCATGACCTGCTGCCGCTGGTGGACGCCAGGCTGCCCGTCGATCTGCAGCGCCTGGGCATTTTTGGTCACAGCATGGGCGGCCATGGCGCGCTGACTCTGGCGCTGCGCCACCCCGGGGTGTTCAAATCGGTATCGGCCTTTGCACCCATTGCCAACCCCATTCACTGCCCTTGGGGTCAGAAAGCCTTTTCTGGCTACCTGGGCGACAACAAGGCAGTGTGGGCGCAGCATGACGCCACCGAGCTGATGGCCGCGCAGTTGCAGGCGCCATACCCGGCAGGCATCCTGATCGACCAGGGGCTGGCCGACAAGTTTCTGCTCGAAAAGCAGCTCCTGCCCGAAGCCTTCGAGGCTGCCTGCGCCAAGGCGGGCCAGCCGCTCACGCTGCGCCGCCATGCGGGCTACGACCACGGCTACTACTTCATCCAGACCTTCATCGAAGACCATGTGCGCCACCACGCGGAGCAATTGCGCGGCTGACCTGCACAGGCGTCACCATCGGGCGGAGCAGTTTGCAGTTTTGCTGCGCTGGCACAAGGACGGCGTTGTCTGACGTGGCGATTGATAGGACGGCTCTATAAATAATGGCAGGATAGCTTCAGAGGTGGCGGCTTGGGCCGCTACAGCGATCCATTCGACCCATTCGACCCACTCGAACCTCGTGACCCATTGGAATCTTTGAAAGGAATGCCATGCCGACTGCCTATGAACCGCACCAGATTCTCGACAAGCAGGAGCTGTCGCTTTTCCAGTTGAGCCAGGCCGAGCAACAGGTTGGTGCATTGCCGGTCAAGGAGCGCCGCCGTCTGCTGCAAAAAGCGCGCAACCTGCGCGACCGCGCGCGTACCAAATATGTCAAGCAGGTGGCCCACACCCGCATGCTGACAGGCAGCAAGCGGGGCTACGGTGGAGCGGCCAACGAGCGCTCGCGCGCCAAGGCAGCGCTGCTGACGCAGGCCGTGCAGTCGCTGCAGCAACTGTAAATACCCACAAGGGCAACAGCGCAGGCGCAGCGCCTGTTGCCTGCAGCACGCCGAGGCCGACCGGCTGCTGCCGGGCTACTTGCGCGCCTCGGTCAGCATGCGCAGGGCAAGGCCTGCCAGCACGGTGCCCATCAACCAGCGCTGAATCTGTATCCAGCTGGGGCGCTGCGCCAGAAACACGGCGATGGAGCCTGCCAGCATTGCAATGGCGGCATTCACGCTGACGCTGATCACAATCTGGGTGAAACCCAACACCATCGACTGCGAAAAGACGCTGCCATTCACGGGGCTGATGAACTGGGGCAGCAGCGACAGGTACATCACAGCGATCTTGGGATTGAGCAGGTTGGTGAGAAAGCCCATGGCAAACAGTTTTCGCGGGCTGTCCTGCGGCAGTTGCCGCACTTCGAACGGCGAGCGTCCCCCGGGTTTGACGGCTTGCCACGCCAGATACAGCAAATACAGAGCACCACCAATGCGCAGCGCATCATAGGCAAATGGGATGGCCATCACGATGGCGGTGATGCCCAGAGCCGCGCACACCATGTAGAACACGAAGCCCAGTGCCACACCGCCCAGGGAGATCAGGCCTGCGGTGCGCCCCTGGCAGATGGAGCGCGAGATCAGGTAGACCATGTTGGGCCCTGGTGTCAGCACCATGCCCAGTGAGATGAGGCCAAAGGCCAGCCAGTTGTTGAAGTCAGGCATCGTCAATACTTTCCCGCAAGGGTGGAGGGCAAGCCGCACATTGCAAGCCGCGCATCAGGTGCTGCGCGGCGATCCCACATCATAGGCGCGCAGGTTTCTGTCACCAATCTCCAGCGCAGGCCATGCGGCGCGCCAGGCCTGGATGTGGCTGGATGCGAAATGTGCATCCAGCGCGGCCTGGTCACTCCACAACTCCTTCACATGGATCAAGCCCGGCTCCAGCACATCTTCGCCATAGCTGTACTCCAGGCACCCGGCTTCGGCACGCGAGGCCTGCACCATCGCCTGCATCGCAGGTCTGGCGCGCTCCAGGTTGGCGGCAGGCAGGCGGACGGTACCAACAATCAACAGCATGTGATTTCCTTTCATGGAGGCGAGTCAAGCAGGCAAGGGGCGGGGGGCACTATCGAGAACCGCGTTCACGCCCTTCAGCCGGGCCGATTCTGGCGGTCAGCGCAACCAGCCCGGCACCTGGGTTTCCAGCAACTGGGGTACGGTATCGGCTGCGGTCCACAGCACCGCCAGCTGTTCCCATTCGGCGGCCCAGCGCTGGGCGTCCTCGCGGCCCATGCCGATGACGAGAAAGCCCGGCTCGGCGGGCCAGCCGTTGGCAGGGTGCTGGGCCACAGTGGGCAGTGCCGCGTAGCCGGCGGCGCCCAGGGCGCGGCCCAGTTGGGCATGGCGCTCGATGTTTTCGTCCTTGTCCAGCAATTCGCCCATCGGGTTGAAGGCGGTGATCAGGCACGCGCAATCGGTCTGGTGCTGCAGGTAGATGGCCGCGAGCGCAGGCTGGGCCTGGCCTACCTGCAAGCCAAAGGGCGCCTGGTGCAGTACGTGGTACTGGGTTTCTTCAAAGGCCTTGCGCAGTGCGGGCGAGAGGGTGGTCATAGTTTGATAGCTGCCAGCGCTTGCAGGGTAAGCGATGGCGGCATATTCCATTGAAAATCACGGCAGGGGCCAGCCTGTGCCAGCCAGGGTCGCCATCGTAGCGGCTTGCCGACGTCCGACTAGCCCGGCAGAGTTTTCCATAAAGGCGACACGAAATTCGTGTGATCGGAGACAATACCCGCTTCGCCCGCACTTGGTATCTTGTCCCGAACAAGCCAGGTGCTCTTATTTTGTCTTTCTCTTTGCGTTGTTGGACACCATGAAAAAACGTTCCTTCGTTGCCACCCTGGCGCTGTCTGCCCTGCTTGCCGCTTGCAGCAAGAATGAAGCTCCCAAGCCTGCGGCAGAAACGCCGGCACCAGCGCCTGCACCGGTCGCTGCTGTGGCTTCCAAGCTGGTGGTGGGCCTGGACGACAACTTCCCGCCCATGGGTTTCCGTGACGAGAAGAACGAAATCGTGGGTTTTGACATCGACATGGCCCGCGAAGCGGCCAAGCGCGCAGGCATCGAAGTGGAATTCAAGCCCATCGACTGGAACGCCAAGGAAGCCGAGTTGCTGGGCAAGCGCGTGGATGCGCTGTGGAACGGCCTGACGATTCTGGAAGAGCGCAAGGAAAAGATCCTGTTCACCGATCCGTACATGGTCAACAAGCAGATCATCATCGTGAAGGCTGGCTCGCCCATCAAGACCAAGGCCGACATGGCCGGCAAGGTGGTGGGCGCCCAGGAAGGCTCCAGCGCCGTGACGGCGATGGAAAAGGACAAGGATCTGTCGTCCAAGTTCAAGGAAACCAAGCTGTTTGGCGACAACATTGCTGCGCTGATGGACGTGGAAGCCGGTCGCCTGGATGTGGTGGTGGTGGACGAGGTGGTAGGACGCTACCTGGTCAACAAGAAGCCTGACAACTATGTGGTGCTGGCAGACGACTTTGGCACGGAAGACTACGGCGTGGGCTTCCGCAAGGACGACGAGGCCACCCGCAACAAGATCAACGACGTGCTGGGCGAGATGAAGAAGGACGGCAAGGCCGAAGAGATCGCCAAGAAGTGGTTTGGCGCGGACGTGATCAAGCACTGATAGCGGATTGCTGGGCGCACACCGCGCCCTGCTGGTGCAAGAAATCTGCAAAAAACATAGCTGGTAGCGCGCAGCCATATTGGTTCATTGGCACGAAAGCCATTGAAGTTCAATGTGGATGAGCGCCACCAGCTCTCTTTTTGATAGAAGTGTGTGGTGGCGAGATGCGCCGCACACCGTCAGGCATACGGCGCGCGAGGCAGGGCGCCACCTGAGGGCATGCGATGGATTATGTAATTTCACTTCTGGGGCCGCTGTCCAATGGCGCCCTGGTGACTCTCAAGCTGTTTGTCATCACCCTGGTGCTGTCGGTGCCGCTGGGCCTGGCATTGGCGCTGGCGCGCATCTCGCCCTTCAAATGGCTCTCGCGCCTGGTCGAGGGCTACATCTGGCTGATGCGCGGCACGCCCTTGATGCTGCAGTTGCTGTTCATCTACTTTGCGCTGCCGTTCGTGCCGGTGGTCGGCGTTCGCCTGCCCGATTTTCCTGCGGCCGTGGTGGCGTTTGCGCTCAACTACGCAGCCTACTTTGCCGAGATCTTCCGCGCCGGTATCCAGAGCGTGGACCGTGGTCAGTACGAAGGCGCCAAGGTGCTGGGCCTGTCGTATGGCCAGACCATGCGCCGCATCGTGCTGCCGCAGATGATCCGCACCATCCTGCCGCCAGTCAGCAACGAAACCATCACCCTGGTCAAGGACACCTCGCTGATCTACGTGCTGGCACTGAACGACCTGCTGCGCGCTGCGCGCGGCATCGTGCAGCGCGATTTCACCACCACGCCTTTCGTGGTGGCTGCGGCCTTCTATCTCATCATGACCCTGGTGCTGACCTGGGGCTTCAACCGTTTGGAGAAACGCTATGCCAAGTACGACGCTTGATTTCACCCAGGCAGGCGTCATGGTGCAGGCCCGTGGCATCCACAAGGCCTTCGGCGGTGCCGAAGTGCTCAAGGGCGTGTCGCTCGATATCCACAAGGGCGAGGTCGTGGCGGTGATCGGGCCGTCGGGCTCGGGCAAGAGCACATTCCTGCGCTGCCTGAACCACCTGGAGGTGATCGATTCCGGCTCCGTCGTGGTGGGCGGTGCCACCCTGGTGCAGAACAATGCCCAGGGCGTGGCGCAGTACGTGCCCGACGCCGAGCTGCGCCCCATTCTGCGCCGCATGGGCATGGTGTTTCAGTCGTTCAACCTGTTCCCGCACCTGACGGTGCTGGAGAACATCATCGAGGCGCCGATGATCGTCAAGGGCATGACGCGCGACCAGATCATGCCCAAGGCGCAGGCGCTGCTGTGCAAGGTGGGTCTGTCGGAAAAGGCCGATGCCTACCCCGCTCGCCTGTCGGGCGGCCAGAAGCAGCGCGTGGCCATTGCGCGCGCGCTGGCCATGGAGCCGGACATCATGCTGTTCGACGAGCCAACCTCCGCGCTGGACCCCGAACTGACCGGCGAAGTGCTGCGCACCATGCGCGAGTTGGCTGAAGAGCACATGACCATGCTGGTGGTCACGCACGAAATGGGCTTTGCCCGTGAAGTGGCCAATACCGTGGTGTTCATGGACCAGGGCGAGCTGATCGAAGCCAAGCAGGCGAGGGCCTTTTTTGAGGAATGCAGCCACCCGCGCATCCGGTCGTTCCTGGAAAACATGCTCTGAGTGAGTGAAAGAGAATGCTCCAGCGCGCAGAAAAGTGCTGCCGGAGTGGCCGATATTGACCTCAAGCGCCCGACAGATGGGCGCTTTTTGCTATTGAAAATGCAATTTTCATAGCAGTGCCGTAGGCCGATGGCGCAGGGCTGCCGCACTGCAGCAAATCGTGCAACTGCCGCGCCAATAGCCTGCGGCGGCAAGGGGCCTCCACTGGCAAAGTGGTGATGTGATGCTATAAATACATGCGTGAATGTTTGTTGCAAATGTTGCCGCCAGAGGGTTGCTGCGTTCACCAATTGACGACAATGAGGATGACGGCGATCACGTATGATGATCAAGCCGGTTCCATCCGGTTTTTCTATGCCATCTACCGCTTCCACACCACTCGCAGAGCTACGCAACGTCACCTTTGGATATGGCGACCGCACCATCCTGCGCGATGTGTCGCTGACGATTCCGCGCGGCAAGGTGACGGCACTGATGGGGGCGTCCGGCGGCGGAAAAACCACAATCCTGCGGCTGATTGGCGGTCAGGTGCGCGCCCAGGCTGGCGAAGTGCTGGTGGGCGGGCAGGATGTGGGTGCGATGAACCAGGCCCAGCTGTATGCAGCACGGCGCCGCATGGGCATGCTGTTCCAGTTTGGCGCGCTGTTCACCGACATGAGCGTGTTCGAGAACGTGGCGTTTCCGCTGCGCGAGCACACCGATCTGGCAGAACCGCTGATCCGCGACATCGTGCTGATGAAACTGCAGGCCGTGGGCCTGCGCGGCGCGCGCGATCTGATGCCCTCGCAGATATCGGGTGGCATGGCGCGACGCGTGGCGCTTGCGCGGGCGATTGCGCTTGATCCCGAATTCATCATGTATGACGAGCCCTTTGCCGGGCTGGACCCGATTTCGCTGGGCACCTCGGCGCAGCTGATCCGTGAACTCAACGATGCCATGGGGCTGACGACCATCATCGTCTCGCACGATGTCGAAGAAACATTCAAGCTGGCCGATCAGGTGATCATCCTGGGCCCGGGCGTGGTGGCCGCGCAAGGTTCGCCCGACGAGGTCCGGGCCAGCACCGATCCGCTGGTGCACCAGTTTGTGGGAGCGCTGCCACAGGGCCCGGTGCCTTTTCACGTTCCAGGGCCCAGCATGGAAGAAGACTTCGGGGCAGCCAGGAAAGGGGGCCGCTGATGCGTTGGTGGCATCCTTCAGATATTGGTTTTGCACTGCGCAGCAAGGCGGTGGGCGTGGGCGAGGCCACGCGGCTGCTGCTGCGTCTGGTGGTCGCGCTGGGCTATGTGCTCAGGCGCCCGGCGCTGCTGCGCGACCAGATTCACTTTCTGGGCAATTATTCGCTAGCCATCATCGGCGTCTCGGGCCTGTTCGTGGGCTTTGTGCTGGGCCTGCAGGGCTACTACATCCTGCAGCGCTACGGCTCGACCGAAGCCGTGGGCATGATGGTGGCACTGACCCTGCTGCGCGAACTCGGGCCCGTGGTGACCGCCTTGCTGTTTGCCGGGCGTGCCGGCACGGCACTCACGGCCGAAATCGGGCTGATGAAAGCCGGCGAGCAGCTGTCTGCCATGGAGATGATGGCGGTCGACCCGGTCGAGCGCATCCTGGCACCGCGTTTCTGGGCGGGCCTCATCACCATGCCTTTGCTGGCGGCCGTGTTCAGCGCAGTGGGCGTGATCGGCGGCTGGATCGTGGGCGTGCTGATGCTCAATATCGACGGCGGCGCCTTCTGGGGCCAGATGCAGAACGGTGTCGATGTGCTGACCGATCTGGGCAATGGCGTCATCAAGAGCTTCGTGTTCGGTGTGACGGTGACCTTTGTGGCGCTGCTGCAAGGCTACGTGGCCAAGCCCACGCCTGAGGGCGTGTCGCGCGCCACCACGCGCACGGTGGTGATGGCGTCGCTGGCAGTGCTGGCGCTGGATTTCCTGCTCACCGCAACCATGTTCAGCATTTGATGCTATAGAAAATAGAGTGACAAGAAACGGATTTGCATATGCAACCCTCTAAAACCGATTTTTGGGTCGGCCTGTTCGTGATGCTGGGAGCTGCCGCGCTGGTGTTTCTGGCGCTCAAGGCAGGCAATCTGCTGACCCTGGATTTCAGCAAAGGCTATGAGGTCACTGCCCGCTTCGATAACATTGGTGGCCTCAAGCCGCAGGCGGCGGTGCGCAGCGCTGGCGTCAAGGTGGGCAAGGTCAAGAACATCACGTTCAATGACAAGACTTTCCAGGCCGATGTGCACCTGGAGTTGAACAACGGCTATGCCTTTCCCAAGGACAGCTCGTTCAAGATCCTGACCAGCGGCCTGCTGGGCGACCAGTATGTGGGTGTCGAGCCGGGCTATGACGAGAAAGCCCTTGCTGCTGGTGACACCATCACCAACACCCAGTCGGCGGTGGTGCTGGAAAATCTGATTGGCCAGTTCCTGTATGGCAAGGCCTCGGAAGGCGCGAGCACCAAGCCACAAGAATGATTCTAGAAATAACAAGAGAACAACGATGACCAAGACGCAAACCCGATTTGGCGCGCGCCGCAGCTGGCTGATGGCTGGGGCGCTGGGTGCAAGTGCCCTGATGGCCGGCTGTGCCACCGGCCCCAATGCCGACCCCCGCGACCCGCTGGAGCCCTACAACCGTGCGGTGTTCAAGTTCAATGATGCGCTGGACAACGCGGTGCTGGAGCCTGTGGCCACCGGCTACAAGGACATCACGCCCAAGCCCGTGCGCACAGCTGTGACCAATTTCTTTTCCAACTTGGGCGATCTGTGGTCTGTCGTCAACAACGCCTTGCAGCTCAAGGGTGAGGGCACCTACAACAGCGTGGTGCGCTTTACCACCAACACGGTGTTTGGCCTCGGTGGCCTGATCGACATCGCCTCGGACATGGACATCGAGCGCCGCAAGCAGGATTTTGGCCTGACCATGGCGCATTACGGCATGCCTGCGGGCGCCTACATCGTCTGGCCGCTGCTCGGCCCTTCGTCGGTGCGTGATTCGGTGGGCTTTGTCGTGGACTGGCAAGGCGATCCCGTTGGCTACGTCAACGACATAGGCGCGCGCAACTCCATCTATGCGTTGCGCGTCGTCAACACCCGCGCCAACCTGCTGGGCACCACTTCGCTGGTGGAGGCTGCAGCACTCGACAAGTACAGCTTTACCCGCGATGCCTACCTGCAGTTGCGCCACCGTGCCGCAACGCCTGACGAGGTGGAGGACGAGACGCAGTGGATGAACGAATCCGCTGCCGAACCGACCCCGATGGGCAAGGTGTTCAAGAAGTAAGACATAAACATTTACACCAGACACACGCCGGATTGAACTTCTCCGCCGGCGTTCGTGTCAAAAATGCACTCGTCTGCACATGCAGAAGGCTGCTTGAAAGGAATGGACATGATGAATCGTCGCGCATGGGTGCAATACTCTGCCGCATGGGCTGCGGTGGCGTGCCTCGCAGGAGCGCCGCTGGCAGCGAGCGCGGCCGACATGGCACCCGACGCCATGATCAAGCAACTGTCTGAACAGGTGCTGAACACCCTGAAGACCGACCAGAGCATCCGCGCTGGCGATGTGAGCAAGATCACCTCCTACGTCGACAGCGTGGTGATGCCCAATGTGGATTTCCGCCGCATGATGGCTTCTGCCGTCGGCCCCAAGTGGCGCAATGCCACCGCAGCCCAGCAGCAGCAGTTGCAGGACGAGTTCAAGAAGCTGATGGTCAACACCTATGCGGGCGCCCTGCACCAGGTGAGCGACCAGACCATCAGCGTCAAGCCTGTGCGCATGCAAGAGGGCGACAAGGAAGTGGTGGTGCGCTCCGAAATCCTGGGCCGTGGCGACCCGATTCAGCTCGACTACCGACTGGAAAAGACACCGGGCCAGGGCATGGGCTGGAAAATCTACAACCTGAATGTGCTGGGTATCTGGATGGTCGAGACCTACCGCAACCAGTTCCAGCAGGAGTTGAACAAGCCCGGTGGCAGCATCCAGACACTGATCGACTCCATCGCAGCCCGCAACACGGCCAACGCGGGCAAGTAAGGCATGACTGCGCTTCGGCTGCCATCCACCCTCACCAACGCCCAGGCCACCGCCTGCCTGCAGCAATTGCAGGCGGGCCTGGCACGGTTGCCAGCAGGCAGCGCAGCGGTGGTGGATGCCAGCGCGCTGGCGGTCTTCGATTCTGCGGCGCTTGCCGTATTGCTGGAATGCCGGCGCACGGCGCTTGCCGCAGGCCAGACTTTTCAGGTGGCGGGCCTGCCGTCAGCCGCCGCTTCGCTGGCGCGCCTCTATGGCGTCGAGGGCATGCTGCAGGTGGCATAAGCCTGCGGCGGGCTGCGCGTAAAGCACCCCTGTTGCATCTTTCTCCCCAGTTCAGCAGTCCGCGCGCGCTGCGCCTACAATGGCTGGCTCATGTCCGCCATCGCCTTCCAATCCGTCTCCAAGGTCTACCAGACCGCCAAGGGTCCTTTCCAGGCATTGAATAACGTCAACCTCGATATCGAGGAAGGCGAATTCTTTGGCCTGCTCGGCCCCAATGGTGCTGGCAAGACGACCATGATCAGCATTCTGGCGGGCCTGGCCCGCGCCAGCGGCGGCTCCGTCAAGGTGCTCGGCAGCGACGTGCGGGAGGACTATGCCAATGCCCGCCGCAAGCTGGGTATCGTGCCGCAGGAGCTGGTGTTTGATCCCTTCTTCAACGTGCGCGAGTCGCTGCGCATCCAGTCCGGCTACTTCGGTGTCAAAAACAACGATGCCTGGATTGACGAGTTGCTGGAGAGCCTGGGCCTGGCCGACAAGGCCAATGCCAACATGCGCCAGCTCTCGGGCGGCATGAAGCGCCGTGTGCTGGTGGCTCAGGCGCTGGTGCACAAACCGCCCATCATCGTGCTCGACGAGCCCACGGCGGGTGTGGATGTGGAATTGCGCCAGACCCTGTGGCAGTTTGTCAGCAAGCTCAACAAGCAGGGCCACACGGTGCTGCTCACCACCCATTACCTGGAAGAGGCCGAAGCCCTGTGCAACCGCATCGCGATGCTGCGCTCGGGCCATATCGTTGCGCTCTCCACCATGGCCGAGCTGCTGCAGGGCGGCTCGTCCAATGTGCTGCAGTTCAAGACCGATGCGCTGCTGCCGGCCGATCTGGCGGCGCAGGCACGCATCACCGGCCGCATCGTGCAGCTGCCTGCTGCCAGCGCGGCCGATGTGGAGCGCATTCTGGCGCAGTTGCGCAGCGTGGGCGTGCCCGTGGAAGACCTGGAGATCCGCCGCGCGGACCTGGAGGATGTGTTCTTGCAAGTGATGTCCCGCGATGCCGCATCCCCCCACGCCACTGCCCAGCTGGGCCAGGGGGTGGCGCGATGAACGGCTGGCAAACCCTGTTCTACAAAGAGGTGCTGCGCTTCTGGAAGGTGAGCTTCCAGACCATCGCGGCGCCGGTGCTGACCGCCGTGCTGTACCTGCTGATCTTCGGCCACGTGCTGCAAGGCCGGGTGACGGTGTTCAATGACGTCAGCTACACCGCATTCCTGGTGCCCGGCCTCGTGATGATGAGCCTGCTGCAGAACGCATTTGCCAACAGCTCATCGAGCCTCGTGCAAAGCAAGATCATGGGCAGCCTGGTGTTCGTGCTGCTCACGCCGCTGTCGCACTGGGGCTGGTTCTTTGCCTTTGTGGGCGCGGCCGTGGTGCGCGGCCTGGCGGTGGGTGTGGGCGTGTACGTGGTGACCTTGTTCTTCGCACCACCGCATTTTGCGTCGCTGCCCTGGGCTCTGATGTTTGCCGTGCTGGGCGCTGCGCTCATGGGCACGCTGGGCCTGATTGCCGGGCTGTGGGCCGACAAGTTCGACCAGATGGCTGCGTTCCAGAACTTCGTCATCGTGCCGATGACCTTCCTCTCGGGCGTGTTCTATTCCATCCAGTCGCTGCCACCGTTCTGGCAGAAGGTCAGCCACCTCAACCCGTTCTTCTACATGATCGACGGCTTCCGCTATGGCTTTTTCGGCCAGAGCGATACCTCGCCGTGGCTGAGTCTGGGCATTGTGGGCGTGGCATGGCTGCTGGTGAGCGCACTGGCTGTGCATCTGCTGCGCACGGGCTACAAAATCAGAAACTGAAATGACTGCTGACGAACTCCAAAACATCATTGCCGCAGGCTTGGCCTGCGACCATATCGCGCTGGAAGGCGATGGCCGCCACTGGTTTGCCACCATCGTCTCGCCCGCGTTTGAAGGCAAGCGCCTGATCCAGCGCCACCAGCTGGTCTACGCTACGCTGGGCCAGAAAATGCACACCGACGAGGTGCATGCCCTGTCAATGAAGACCCTCACGCCCGCCGAGTGGGCGGCGCAATCGGTTTGATACTATTGTTTTGATAGCTGCTGGCGCGCATCCACTATGCGCTGATGGCTGGTTTCATTCAAAATCAGCAGCGAAAGTGCTTCCATGGACAAGAACACCATGATCACCCTGGCCCTCTCCAAGGGCCGCATCTTTGACGAAACGCTGCCCCTGCTGGCCGCCGCTGGCATTGAGGTGCTGGAAGACCCGGAAAAGTCGCGCAAGCTGATTTTTCCCACCACCCAGCCCGATGTGCAGGTGGTGCTGGTGCGCGCCACCGATGTGCCTACCTATGTGCAGTATGGCGGCGCCGATGCCGGTGTGACCGGCAAGGACACCTTGCTGGAGCATGGCGGCAGCGGCCTGTTCCAGCCGCTGGACCTGCAGATTGCCAAGTGCCGCGTGAGCGTGGCCGTGCGCAACGATTTTGACTACGAGCAGGCCGTCAAGCGTGGTGCCCGCCTGCGCGTGGCCACCAAGTACACCGAGATCGCGCGCGAGTTCTTTGCCAACAAGGGCGTACACGTCGACCTGATCAAGCTCTACGGCAGCATGGAGCTGGCGCCGCTCACGGGCCTGGCCGATGCCATCGTCGATCTGGTGAGCACCGGCAACACACTCAAGGCCAACAACCTCAAGGAGGTCGAGCACATCATTGATATCAGCTCGCACCTGGTGGTCAACCAGGCCGCGCTCAAGCTCAAGCAGCAGCGCCTGCGCCATATCATTGATGTGTTTGCGGCAGGCATTGCCAAAAACAACTGATCCCTCCCTCGGCCATCCGGTCGGTTGCCGTCTTCGCTGCATCTCGATGCGCCAGACATGGAAAATGATGGACTTCACACCCTGGTGATTACTATGGAATTCGTAGCTGCTCCCGCCCGACTGTCAACTGCCAGTGCCACTTTTGAGCATGAATTTGCGCAGCGCCTGCATTGGTCGGCCGATACGGATGCAGCCATCGAGCAGCGCGTGGCAGACATCCTGGCCGATGTGCAAAAGCGCGGTGATGCGGCTGTGCTGGAGTACACCGCTCGCTTCGACGGCCTGCAGGCTGAGGGCATGGCTGCGCTGGAGCTCAAACAGGACGAACTCAAGGCGGCCTTCGAGGGCCTGCCCTCCGAGCAGCGCGAGGCCCTGGAATCGGCCGCACGCCGCGTGCGCAGCTACCATGAGGCGCAGAAGAAGGCCAATGGCGAAAGCTGGAGCTACCGCGACGAAGACGGCACGCTGCTGGGCCAGAAGGTCACGCCGCTGGACCGCGTGGGCATCTACGTGCCGGGTGGCAAGGCGGCCTATCCCTCCAGCGTGCTGATGAACGCCATCCCTGCCCATGTGGCGGGCGTGCAGGACATCATCATGGTCGTGCCAACGCCCAAGGGCGAAAAGAATGCGCTGGTGCTGGCCGCTGCCTATGTGGCGGGTGTGCACCGGGCCTTCACCATCGGCGGTGCCCAGGCCGTAGCGGCCCTGGCCTACGGCACGGCCACCATTCCCAAGGTGGACAAGATCACTGGCCCCGGCAACGCCTACGTGGCCAGCGCCAAGAAGCGCGTGTTCGGCATCGTGGGCATCGACATGATTGCCGGCCCCTCCGAGATCCTGGTGCTGGCCGACGGAACGACGCCGCCCGAGTGGGTAGCGATGGACCTGTTCAGCCAGGCCGAGCATGACGAGTTGGCGCAGTCCATTCTGCTGTGTCCCGATGCCGCCTACATCGAGGCCGTGCAGCGCGAAATTGACCGTCTGCTGCCCGAGATGCCGCGCAAGGCCATCATCGCCAAGAGCCTGACCGACCGCGGCGCGCTGATCCTGACGCGCGATATGGAAGAGGCTTGCGCCATCTCCAACCGCATTGCCCCCGAGCACCTGGAAGTCTCCAGCAGCGACCCGCACCGTTGGGAGCCCTTGCTGCGCCATGCAGGCGCGATCTTCCTGGGCGCCTACACCAGCGAAAGCCTGGGCGACTACTGCGCTGGCCCCAACCACGTGCTGCCCACCAGCGGCACGGCGCGCTTTTCGTCACCACTGGGTGTATACGACTTTCAGAAGCGCTCCAGCCTCATCGAAGTGAGCGAAGCCGGTGCACAGATTTTGGGCAAAACAGCCGCCGTGCTCGCCTATGGCGAAGGCCTGCAGGGCCATGCCCGCGCGGCGGAAATGCGGCTGAGGCCTTGATGGAAATCCTCGACCCGAGCAGAGGCTGAGCGGGCGGCTTGCAGTGCTATAGCACTTGCCAATAACTGGTCGATAGCCGGTTACTGGCGGCGCACTGCTGCCGCTCGGTCCCGAGCCCTTTTGGAATGCGAACCTTTGGTGTTCTCTATGCGTAGCTAGGGGCCAAGTTTTCCGTGCGGTGTCAAACTGCCCTTGCTGCAAGTTCTCCACAAAGAAAAATGCCAGTCAGCGCTTAACTGACTGGCATTCACATTGGAGGAGGCTTTCGGAATTAACTTTGGCGCTTGCGCATCTGCACTGCGCCCATCATCACCAGGAACAGTGACAGTGCCATCAAACCCCACTCCTTAAGAGTCGGCACAGGGTTCGGTACGGGTGCTGCGGTGCTGGTGAGTGTGTTGACAAACGTCGCCACATTTCCGCTGCTCGCGGTTACCAAGGTCACAGCAGCAGGCAGAACGCCCCAGGCATAGTCAGCGGGAGCAGCAGGCAGCGCAGCGGACTCGCTGATAGTGCAGTTGGCACCTTGAGGAACATTGGCGATGGCAATGGAGCCAGTATTTGCAGCGCTCAGTGCAACGGCGGCTTGGAAGGTGCCGTCTGGGCCGCAGTTGGCAGTGAAGTTGAACACGCCTGACACACCGGTTGCAGGCCCGCCGCTCACCGTTTTCTGGATCGTGATACCAGATGTGAGCCGGGTCAGCGTGTTGACAAAGGTGGCTACATTTCCGGTGGCTGTGGTCACCCTGGTCACAGCAGGCGGTGCATTGGTACTCCATGCATAGCCTGCGGGTGCTGCAGGCAGCGTGGCGTTTTCGCTGATGGTACAGCTTGCGCCTTGCGGAACGTTGGTGATGGCAATGGCTCCCACACTCGTCGCATTGAGTGTGACAGCGGCTTGGAAGGTGCCGTCTGCACCGCAGTTGGCGGTGAAGTTGAACACGCCAGACATACCTGCTGCAGGCCCGCCGCTCACCGTTTTCTGAATTGTGATATCAGTTGTGGCCCGGGCCAGGGTGTTGCTGATCTGCACAGTGTTGGCTGCGGGCGGCGCGGCCATGGCAACTGTTGCACTGGGCAGTGCGGTTTCAACCCAGATATGGTTGGCAGGCGGGGCCGGGCGCGATGTTTCCGTAACCACACAAGAGCCGCTCGCGATCACAGGGCTGACAATGGTGTTTCCGCTGGCAGACGATGTGAGCGTTATGGCTGTATCAATCAGTGGCATTGCCATGCCGTTTGTACCAGTACAGGCTACTGATACGGGGTAGCTCGTTCCCGTCAGATCGACCGGGGTGACATTGGCAGGCCACACAATTTGCTTGGATACGGTGAGCTGCGCGGCATGACAGGTAAGCGACGCCGTGGCTGGTGTGGTGATTTGACCGACAGAGGTGACAAAGTCAACTCCGGGTGTGATGGTGTTGATAACCGTTGGTGTGCTGACACAGGCCTGTAGGCCCGCAGAGGTGATGGGCCAGATGACTGGCACCGATACACTGCAGCCCCCAACAGGAATGCTGAACCCGGTGAAGTTGATATTGCTTGCACCTGACGTGGCTGTAAGGGTACCTCCTGTGCAGGTATGGCTTGCCGCTACACCCGCACCAATCTGCAAGGGGGCAGGAAGGTTATCCGTGAGGTTAGTGACCGATATGGCTGAGGTAGTGTCGTTGAGTAACTGAATGCTCAGTGTGCTACCGTTATCGCCCAGATATATATCCGTTACATCAAATGACTTTGTGACCTTGGGATAACCACAACTGCCACTTGTAGACGTTGCTGCATTCACAAAGGCTGGCCCTATTTTGCCTCGGTTGTTGGTCCACATCGGGTAGCCTGGGAGCAGATCAAAGAAGGGAGATGCATCCACTGTGGCGAAAACGCAGGCACCTCTGCCAGCATTTGATTGGTCTGCAGGTATCAATAGTCCATATACATCGTTGACTGGTGCCGTTGAGCCGGCAGAAGGGAAGCTGGTAGATGGAGTACCCGTAGCAAGGTAAAGTGCATTGTTGGCAGGTACATTGTTGATATAAGCGAGGTCACCACCATGGATCGGATTGAGGCCAGTGAATGAAGAAGCCAAGGAAGCGTTGGTGTTCAAAGGGAATGTCGCGTATCCCGCCTGCACGGTTCCTAGACTGAAAGAGGATCCCGTTGCGCCATTCAGTGCTGTCAGCATTGCAGACCCATTGGCGCCGCCGCAGCACGCGTCAACAAAAAATATAATGGAATTGGCCCATCGATTTGCTACTGCGTTCTGCAAGACAGCCCAATTGGTGCTGTCAATAAGGCGGTAAACGCTTGAGACAATAACAATGTCATAAGGCCCTTGGGCATTGGAAAATGTGGCTTGCGAGATAGCATTGGTATCCCCGAGTACAGATAGACGGGTTAAGTTGGATGCCCCCACCACTGCCGTAAATTCGGCCTGCATATTGTTGTATAAATCGATTGCCTCTTGATTCTCTGTATTCGGGCCTGTGACATTCGTAGTCAGCATCAGCACCTTCTGTGCAAAGGCCAACTGACCCCCTCCAATTAAAAACATGCCAATGAGCATGCATCTCAACACTCTTAGAATTTTTCCCATGGTAAATCTCTCCATTTTGAATTTTGTCAATAGTGAGGTTCTAAACATTTCAAATGAGGTGCATCAATTTTGCTACTTCTTTGAGTGTGTCGTTTAGATATAAATTTGCAATATAAATAAATTTGTTGGAATTTTATAAAATAATTAGATTTCATTATTTTTAGAATTTGATGGATGCGATGCTTTTTTATGTTTTTAGTTTATATAAAGTCTGATTTTTTGATTGCAAAGTATTTTTTCAAAAGTGCAAAAATTGGCGATGGCGGCACCTATTTTGATATAAATCAAAATAATTGATTCGCACTGTCTCAATTGCATCATTTTTCAAGTTTTGGTTGAATGATCAGCAGGCCGCTAGGGGAATCTCTGCACAGCGACCGACTCTCTACAGCGCAGGCGGATCATCCATAGATGAAGCAATCGGCCTTGCTACCGAGTTCAAGAAGACATTCAAGCGAACCCGTAGCGGAAGTTGGTGAATGTGGTGGATTTGGTCGTTACCTGACCTGCGCTGGTCGCGCTCATCGAGCCGCGTCGCCTGCTAGAGGCGACTCGCCAGCCTGCCTTCGCAGGCGAGGCGGTGCTGCTGTGTATCCATCTGCTGCTGCAGTGGTTCAACTTCTCGGAACCTATTTGTGATCTCTACACAACTTGCAGAGAGCGGGTTTGCGGATGCCTGGTTATTAGTGTCTAGTAGGGGGGCGTTTAGCCAGAGCGGCAGGCTGCGTTGTTGCTTTCCCCCGGTAGCATGGCTATTGCTGCGGCTATAGGTGCGCCCCTCATATCCTTACCGTAACTCACCACCTATCGTGCAATTGGTGGAGAGTCAGTGGGCCAGATTGAAAATCTGTTCCAGCGCCAAGGCCTCTTCGGTGCTCAGGAGGGAAACGGGGTTGCCATCGCCATTGCTATCCGCCCAATCGGCGTACCCGCCAGCCCTTCCGTTCGGTGCCGACACCCGGTCACAGTAGTCGAGGCGTCCCTCGTAGTAGAAGACCCCGATACGCCAGTCTCCCACCTTGTAGCTTGTTTCTCCCTTATAGGGAGCGGACCGCTCTTCGGCAGTGATGGTGATCTCTGCCCGGAGGGCGCGCCGAAGATGTGCCACCACTTCCTGCGCCGACAAGGTATTGGTGTTTTTCATTGACCATCCATCATGCCTTGAATCCGTTCAAATCACGAACGCAGTCAGGCAAGGCCGCATGAATGTCTGAACCACCCGAAACGCCAGCAGTGGGGCCGGGTGGCTGGTTCAACGCCGCTCGCAGGCCGCAGGCACATAAGCCCGCCATTGCACCACCAGCGGTTGCTGCTTTTGTGCGCGCGGCCAGGGAATGCTCCAGGTGCCTTCCTGCATCCGCATATCGGGGCGGCTGCCCAGGTCTTGCAGAACGGCCACCGGCGCGGGCTCGCCGTCCTCCGCGTCTTCCGGTCTCCACGCCCAGAGCGCACCATGGCGCTGCACGCGCTCGGCCGTCACCCACGGGGTAAAGCGCGGGTCGCCAAAAAGCAGTACCGATGGCTGGCTGGGCGTGTGGATGGCAATCAAGCCAGCGGTCCATGCATCGCCGGCAACGGTGTCCAGCGGGCAGGTGGAGAGCTGGTTCCAGGTCTGGCCGGCCTGCTGGGCCAGGGCTGCGGCGGGCCAGTCGGAACGCACGGGGCGCTTGCGCCAGTCGTGCACGTAAGCCAGGTACGAGCCCGAGAGCAGCGAAATCAGCACCAGCCATACGGTGATGCCGCGCAGCAGGTAAGGGCGCATGCTGGCAAGCCAGGCCGCAGGCAGCAGGCTGGCCACCAGCAGGCCGGTGAAGGGCCAGATCGGAACGCCCCACATGTCACGCAGGCGCACTCCGGCCACCAGGCCTACCAGTACCAGCAGCAGGCCCGGGGCCAGAGCGATCAGCAGCAGGTAACGCGGCTGGCTGCTGTGGATGTTCCAGCCCGATTGCGCAGGTGCCAGCTGCTTGGTGAATCGGGTTCGCGCCCAGGCGAACAGCACCACCAGCAGGAGCGGCAGGTGGTTGAGCATCTGGGTCAGCAGAAAAGACAGGGCTCCCATCTGCGGCGATGTACCGACCTTGGCAGTGCGTCCCCGCGCATAGGCAAAAGGCAGCCAGTCGTTCTGATGCAGCCAGAGGGCATGCGGGGAAAAGACGAGCGCCATGGCCACAATGGCCAGCCACGGGCCGGGCCGGCGCAGCACGCTGCGCGCTGGTGTCAGTACGGTGAAAAGGGCCAGGCATGCCAGCAGCAGGCCGATGGAATACTTGCACAGCAGCCCCACGCCCGCTATCACGCCCAGGGCCAGCCACTGGCGCAGCTTGCCGTCCTGCCAGGCGGCGAGGTAGAAGTAGCAGATGCCCGCCCAGAAAGGCATCTGCGCGATGTTGTGGTTGAACTCCAGCGCAGGCCGGGTGTAGAAGACCACGCCCATGGTCAGCACGGTGCCGATCAGTGCGCGGTCGCGCGAGACGAGGCGGCAGGCCGTGAGCCACACCAGCCACAGCGTCAGGCCCACGCACAGCTGGCTCAGGATAAAGGGCCCGAAACGGCCAAACACCACCCAGAACACATGCAGCGCAATAGGGGGCAGCGGTGGGTGCTTGTAGGTGCCCCATTGCCATTCCCGGCCCCAGCCCAGGCTCTCCACAATATCCAGCGGAAAGCTGGGTGCAAGAAAAGGCGGCACGAGCGACCAGGCCAGCGCATAGATGACGGCGACCCAGAAAAGGGCACGCGGCAGGGGGGTCGACGGCAGAGAGGCGCTGGTCATGAGAGATTGAGCAAAATCAAATAGCGGGTGAACGGGTCATGCAGGGGCACACTGTAAACGCTCCGGACCGCATTGGTGGCCTGGATCGACAGCGGTTGTTGGCGGTCTGGCTACGGGCTGGGATCGCGAGCAGGCGCTTTCAGCACGGCAGACAGCTGGGCCAGGGCCTCGTCACAGGGCGCGCGCAGCTTGAAATCCAGTTCGGCATCGGCTCGCGTGGCGCCCAGGTTGATAGCTGCCACCGGCAACCCCTGCTGTTTGGCCGCATGCACAAAGCGCAGTCCGGAATAGACCATGAGCGAGCTGCCAACCACCAGCAGGGCGCGGCTGGCAGCGAGTTGCTCCATCGCATATTGCTTGCGGGCAAGCGGCACATTCTCGCCGTAAAACACCACATGGGGCTTGAGAATGCCGCCGCACACCGGGCAGGCAGGTACCGAAAAGGCCGAAAAATCCACGCCGCTCAGGTCGGCATCGCCATCCGGTGCGGCAGGCGCGCTGTGGTGGTGCCAATGCGGGTTGGCGGCCACCAGTGCATGTTGAAAAGCGGCACGTGGGCTGATGGTGCCGCAGCCCATACAGATGACCTCGTCGAGGCGGCCGTGCAGATCCACCACATTGCGGCTGCCTGCCTGCTGGTGCAGGCCGTCAACATTCTGCGTGATGACGGCTTGCACAAAGCCTGCGTGCTCCAGCTGTGCAAGCGCCTGGTGCGCAAGATTGGGCCGCGCCTGTGAAAATACCGGCCAGCCTGCCAGGCTACGCGCCCAGTAACGCTGGCGTGTGGTGGCATGTGCCATGAAGTCCTGGAAATTGACCGGGGCGGGGCGCTTCCATGCACCGTGCTCGTCACGGTAGTCGGGAATTCCGCTGCCGGTGCTGATGCCGGCCCCGGTAAGCACCGTCCAGGGATGGTGGCGGGTCAGCACGGCGGTCAGATCCTGCAGCGTGCAGGAGAAG
Organism: Comamonas odontotermitis; assembly: GCF_020080045.1. Classification (NCBI taxonomy): domain Bacteria; kingdom Pseudomonadati; phylum Pseudomonadota; class Betaproteobacteria; order Burkholderiales; family Comamonadaceae; genus Comamonas; species Comamonas odontotermitis. The sequence continues at coordinate 3,749,225 of NZ_CP083451.1, read as the reverse complement.
GGTGTGGGAGAGGTGATCGACATGGGTGGCACTACAGATGGCCGCCATCATGGCATGGGCCGAAAGCCTGGGTGAACGGGTCGGCGGGGTTGTAATTTAATACACGAATTTCGTGTGACACGAAATTCGTGTAAACTTCGATCCATGAAGAATTTGACCATCACCGTGGAAGACAGTGTGCTGGAGTGGGCGCGCGTAGAGGCGGCCCGCCGGGGTACCAGTGTTTCGCGCATGGTGGGCGACTTCATGGCCGAGATGAAGCAGCGCGAAGACACCTACGAGCGGGCCTATCTCGCCTGGCGTACCGACGAGCGCACCTGGCAAGGCGGCGCTGGCGCTGATGGTGCTCCTGAAAAGGAAGCGCGCAGCGCACAACTGGTGCGCGCGGGTGGCCAAAATGGCAGAAACAACCCCAGCGGCAAGAAGGAGCAGGCATGAGCACGGTGTTTGTGGACACCTCGGTCCTGATCGCGTCCGAAAACGTATCGGACGGCGCGCTGTACGAGGCCACCCTGGGCTGGCTCGACTGGCTCTGGCGCACGCGCACGGGCCGCACCGGCAACCAGGCCCTCACCGAGTTCTACGACCAGGTCACCACCGCCGCCAACCCCATGCCTCAGGGCGATGCCCGGGCTGCCATTCGCCGCTACCAGACCTGGACGCCATGGAAGACCGATGCCGCCACGCTGGAGACGGCCTGGGCCGTACAGGCCCGCCATGCCCTGGATTTTGGCGACTGTCTGGCTGTGGCCTGCGCCCAGCACAGCGGCTGCAGCCACATGCTCAGCCTGCACCTGCCCCACGGTGCAGAGTTTGGCGGCGTGACCGTGCTGCACCCGCTGCTGCAGTCTGCCCCCCAAGAAGAGAAGGCGTAAGAACGTGTTTACGATCTCCTCGTGCCGCGACAGTGGCTTTGCGGGATGGGCTGCTAGGCGCAGTGCGCGGCCAATAGCCAGCTATTGGCAAGCGCTGCAACAACGCAGACCGCCCGCAAAACCACTGTCCCTCCGGGTTGGAGTGAAATCGGGCGATTTCTGTGCGCTGACCCTTGCTTGCACCCCGGTGCAAGCTGCGGCTCAGCGCTTCGAACTCATCCCGATTGCACTCCAACGCGGCTGCGTAGAGATCGTAAACACGTTCTAAGCGCCGTCCAAACTGGTCAACCCGTGCCCTGTGTGAAAGACTCCATCCCATGACCGTTCCAGACACCCCGTCCAAAGCCCTGCAACGCATTCGCGCCGATGTGCGCGCCATGCAGGGCTACCATGTGCAGGCCTCGCAAGGCTTGCTGAAGATGGACACGATGGAGAACCCGTACCGCCTGCCTTCCGAGCTGCAAAAGCAGCTGGGCGAGCGCCTGGGTGCGCTCGAAATCAACCGCTACCCGGGCGAGCGCCAGGAAGTGCTGAAGAACATGCTGGCCACCTACGCAGGCGCGCCTGCGGGCTCGGTCGTGCTGCTGGGCAATGGTTCGGACGAGCTCATCACTCTGCTGGCACTGGCCACTGCGCAGCCTGCCCAGGGCGGCCGCGCCACCATGCTCGCGCCGATGCCCGGCTTTGTCATGTACCCGCTGTCGGCCAAGCTGCAGGGGCTGGACTTCATCGGTGTCGATCTGACGGCCGATTTTGATCTGGACGTGCCCGCCATGCAGGCGGCGATTGCCACCCGCCAGCCTGCCATCACCTACCTCGCCTATCCCAACAATCCCACGGCCACGCTGTGGGATGAAGACAAGGTGCAGGCCATCATCGATGCGGTGGCGCAGGTGGGAGGCCTGGTGGTGATGGACGAGGCCTACCAGCCCTTTGCCTGCCGCAGCTGGATCACCCGCATGCAGGCCGAGCCGCAGCGCAATGCGCATGTGCTGCTGATGCGCACGCTCTCCAAGTTTGGCCTGGCCGGTGCGCGCCTGGGCTACCTGATCGGGCCTGCCGCTATCGTGAACGAGCTGGACAAGGTGCGTCCCCCCTACAACGTGAGCGTGCTCAATTGCGAAGCTGCTATCTTTGCGCTGGAGCACGAGGCGCTGTACGCGGAGCAGGCCGCTGCCATCCGCGCCGAGCGCCAGCCACTGATCGATGCGCTGGAGGCCATCGCCGGTGTCGAAAAAGTCTGGCCGTCCGAGGCGAACATGGTGCTGCTGCGCGTGCGCGATGCAGGCCGGGCACAGGCCGAGATGAAGGCGCGTGGCGTACTGGTGAAGAATGTCTCTGCCATGCACCCCTTGTTGAACAACTGCCTGCGCCTGACCGTGGGTACCCGCGAAGAAAACGCCCAGATGCTGGCGGCATTGAAAGAAAGCCTATGAGCAATATCATCCCCTCTGCAGCCCAACCACTGCCCCGCATTGCCGAGGTGCAGCGCAACACGGCAGAAACGCGCATCGCCGTGCGTGTCAACCTTGACGGTACCGGCAAGGCACGCCTTCACTCCGGCATCGGGTTTCTCGACCACATGCTCGACCAGATCGCCCGTCACGGCCTGATCGATCTGGACATCGAATGCGCAGGTGATCTGCACATTGACGGACATCACACAGTCGAAGACATCGGTATCACCCTGGGCCAGGCCTTTGCCAAGGCCGTGGGCGACAAGAAAGGCATTCGCCGCTACGGCCACGCCTATGTGCCGCTGGACGAAGCGCTCTCGCGCGTGGTGATCGACTTCTCGGGTCGCCCCGGCCTGCACATGGAGGTCAAGTTCACCGCAGGTAGCATCGGCCAGCTCGACACGCAGCTGGTATACGAATTCTTCCAGGGGTTTGTGAACCATGCGGGCGTTACCCTGCACATCGACAACCTCAAGGGTTTCAACGCCCACCACCAATGTGAAACCATCTTCAAGGCCTTTGCGCGTGCGCTACGCTTTGCGCTGGAGCATGATGAGCGCATGGCGGGCGTCATCCCTTCCACCAAGGGCGCTCTCTAAATCAGAGCGTGTAGCAATTGCTACGTATAGTTTTCAATGTGAATTCATTCTGAAATCCCCTATCAAAAAGCGATGGCTGCTATGAATTTGAAGAACAACACCGTGGCGGTGGTCGATTACGGCATGGGCAACCTGCGCTCGGTATCGCAGGCGGTGCAGGCCGCCGCAGCCGGCTCGGCGGTGCAGGTCGTGGTCACCTCGGACCCGGACGTGGTGCGCGCTGCCACCCGTATCGTGCTGCCCGGTCAGGGCGCCATTCGCGATTGCATGGCCGAACTCCGGGCCTCCGGCCTGCAGGAGAGCGTGCTCGAAGCTGCGGCCACCAAGCCGCTGTTTGGTGTGTGCGTGGGCATGCAGATGCTGCTCGACCACAGCGAAGAAGGCGATACGCCGGGCCTGGGCCTGATTGCCGGACAGGTGAGAAAGTTTCAGCTGGCGGGCCGCCTGCAGGCAGATGGCAGCCGCTTCAAGGTGCCGCAGATGGGCTGGAACCAGGTGCGCCAGGAGACCCCGGCGGGCAAGCCGCACCCGGTCTGGCAAGGGGTGCCTGACGAATCGTATTTCTACTTCGTGCACAGCTTCTATGCCGAGCCCGCAGAGGCCAGCCAATGCCATGGCACGGCCGAGTATGGCGAGCGCTTTGCATGTGCGATTGGCCGCGATAATATTTTTGCGACACAATTCCACCCGGAAAAGAGTGCGGACCAGGGCCTGGCGCTGTACCGCAACTTCCTGCACTGGAATCCCTAAGCCTTTTCCTCAATCCTTTTTGTTTTCAACGTCAGCCAACCACCACCATGCTGCTCATTCCTGCCATTGATCTGAAGGACGGTCACTGCGTACGCCTGAAACAGGGCGATATGGATCAATCCACCACGTTCGGCGAAGACCCTGTCGAGGTTGCGCGCCGCTGGTACGATGCGGGCGCTCGCCGCCTGCATCTGGTGGATTTGAATGGCGCGTTCGCCGGCCAGCCCAAGAACCTGCATGTCATCAAGGCCATCCTCCAGGAGTTCGGCGATGAACTGCCGGTGCAACTGGGTGGCGGTATCCGCGACCTGGACACCATCGAGCGCTATATCGATGCTGGCATGCAGTACGTCATCATTGGCACCGCAGCCATCAAGAACCCCGGTTTTCTGCAGGACGCCTGCACCGCATTTGCAGGCCACATCATCGTGGGCCTCGATGCCAAGGACGGCATGGTGGCCACCGATGGCTGGAGCAAGATCACCAACCACTCGGTCATCGAAACGGCCAAGCGTTTCGAGGATTGGGGCGTGGAGTCGATCATCTACACGGACATTGGCCGCGATGGCATGCTCACCGGCATCAATGTGGATGCCACGGTCAAGCTGGCGCAGGCCATCCGCATTCCGGTGATCGCATCGGGCGGTCTGTCGGGCATGGCCGATATCGAGGCGCTTTGCGCGGTCGAATCCGAAGGCGTGGAAGGCGTGATCTGTGGCCGCGCCATCTATACCGGCGACCTCGATTTTGAAGCGGCGCAGAACCGCGCCGATGAATTGAGCGAAGGCTGAGGCTGGCCACTCCGCTTGCAAAGCCGCACGCTGTGCGGCTTTTTCTATTGCAACAAACCGTTGGGGTGTGTGTCAGGCGGCTGCCTGAAAAGTGCCTGCTGCGACGGTAGGAAGGCGATGCTGATGCGTTGTCATACTGGCGGATCCTGGTTGGACATTGATAAATGTCAACAAATGCCAGTTGTTACCGCGTGGCACATATGATATGGGCCAAATTCGCCGCAATTTCCCGGCGTATCGGACAATAGGCCTCGCGCGAAATGTCAGAATCCATAGCAGATGCTGGACACGCATTCCGCAGACTGTTAGAAAGCACCCCGTGATACTCGTGACTGGCGGAGCCGGCTATATCGGCTCTCACCTCTGTGTTGCCCTCGCAGAAGCAGGGCTGCCTTTTTTGATCCTGGATAACTTCAGCAATGCACGCCGCTCGGTGCTGCAGCGGCTGGAGAAGATCCTGGGTTTTGCGCCTCCGTGTATCGATGCTGACGTGCGCGACACCGCCATGCTCGAGCAGCTGTTTGACGAGCAGCATTTCGATGCGGTGATCCACAACGCCTTTCTCACATCGTCAGCCGACGCCGCGCGCGAGCCGCTGCGTTACTACGACAACAACGTCTCGGGTACCGTGGGTCTGTTGCGTGCCATGCAGACCGCTGGCATCCGCAATCTGATCGTCTCGTCGTCGGCCATCGTCTATGGCGACACGCCTGCCATGCCGGTGCGCGAGGATGCGCAGGTCTGCGCGAGCACGCCCTACGGGCAGACGGCCCTGATGGTCGAGCAGGTGCTCTCCAGCCTGGACGAGGCCTCCCCCAAGCGCTGGCGCATGGCGCTGCTGCGCAGCTTCAATGCCGTGGGCTGCCACGAAAGCGGCCTGATCGCCGAAGACCCGCCCCGCATGTCCACCCATGTGGCGCCTTACCTGGCCCAGGTGGCAGCGGGCAAGCGCGACTGCCTGCGCATTTTCGGCAACGACTACGCCACCCCGGACGGTTCGCCGGTGCGCGATTACCTGCACGTGACCGATCTGGCGCGTGCCTATGTCGCCACCTTGCACTATCTGCGGGGCCACGCGGGGCTGCTCAAGCTCAACGTCGGTTCGGGCCAGCCGACGTCGGTGCTCGGGCTGGTGCGCGCGTTCGAGCATGCCAATGGCCGCGCCGTGCCCTTCCGTGTCGGGCCGCGCCGCAATGGCGATGCGGCCCACTGCTGGGCCGATATCAGCCAGGCGCGTGCGCTGCTGGGCTGGCAGCCGCAGCTGGGGCTCGATCGCATGATGGAGGACGTCTGGCGCTGGCAGATCGGCATGGGCCGCAGCGTGCATTGATCCTGTGGGTCCATTCCGGAAAACCGCCGCAGAAATCGCCGATTTCGCGGCGGTTTTTCATTGCCAGGCCTTGGCAGAGGGTCTCCGGGGGCCCTGTCAGGGCGCCCTGTGGCTGCGGTGACGCACAGGTGAAGCGGGGCAGGGGCTTTTCACGGGCGAATGGCTACCGCCAAGGCCTGGCGTGGTATGGTTTTGCCCTGTAGAAAATTCGTCTGCCTTCTTCCATCTTTCACGAGAGTTTCCATGCTTGCCAAACGCATCATCCCCTGCCTGGACGTCACGGGCGGCCGTGTCGTCAAAGGTGTCAATTTTGTCGAACTGCGTGATGCTGGCGACCCGGTGGAAATTGCGGCACGCTACAACGCGCAGGGCGCGGACGAGCTGACTTTCCTGGACATCACCGCCACCAGCGATGGGCGTGACCTGATCCTGCCCATCATCGAGGCCGTGGCCAGCCAGGTGTTCATCCCGCTGACCGTCGGTGGCGGCGTGCGCACGGTCGAAGACGTGCGCCGACTGCTCAATGCCGGTGCGGACAAGACCAGCTTCAACTCGGCGGCCATTGCCAACCCGGAAGTCATCAACGCCGCCAGCGACAAATACGGTGCGCAATGCATCGTGGTGGCCATCGATGCCAAACGCCGCAGCGCGCAGGATGAGCAACGCATCGGTGCCAATGGTCAGCCCGTGGGCGCAGGGTGGGATGTGTACAGCCACGGCGGCCGCAAGAACACGGGCATGGATGCCGTGCGTTGGGCTTCTGAAATGGCCACCCGCGGCGCGGGCGAGATTCTGCTGACCAGCATGGACCGCGACGGCACCAAGAGCGGCTTTGACCTGCAGCTGACGCGCGCCGTGGCCGATGCCGTTGGCGTGCCGGTGATCGCATCGGGTGGCGTTGGCAATCTGGAGCATTTGGCCGATGGCGTTACCGTGGGTGGTGCGGACGCAGTGCTGGCCGCCAGCATCTTCCACTACGGCGAATACACCGTGGGGCAGGCCAAGGCGCTGATGGCGCAGCGAGGCATTCCTGTGCGGCAGTAGACCCTTTCTGGCCTTGTGGGCCAGATGCTCTCAAATAAGGAGCTGCCAGCGTCTGGTTTCAGACGCTGGCAGCTCCTTTTTTCAACATCGTTTCTGCGGATCGCAGTACGGCGGCTGACTGGGTGCAAGGATGTCGCCAAAGGTGGGGTAAGGAAGATCCTTCGCGATTTTCAAAAATATCTAATCATATTAATTAAGAATTTTGATCAATTGTTGATGGGTGTGAGTGCTTGCATCCTGTGTTTTTAGAGGGTATTTTTTGGCGTTCTCTATAGTGGAATAGTTGAAAAATAGAATTATTAACAATTTGATCGAAATCTATAAGATGATTCATTTGTACAATAGTTACAAATATTAATAAACAATGGCGATTCTTAAATTTATTTAATTATTTGAGCGCCCACAGCCCATACAAAGCGGCGGAGGAAGGTGTGTTGAGGATGAATCCTCTCACGCCCACCTCCGCCGCTTTGCATTTGCTGGCGCGTTCAGTTGGATGAAGAGTAATGATGATCATTCCAAGCCCGTATCGCAATGCGGCGCCCCCACAGGCACTGCCTTCCCCGGTTTCGAACTTTCGCAAAACCCCTCCGGTCTTGGGCTGGCGCCCATGGGCGTTGGGAGGCGTTCTGGCTTTGGCCTGCGTCGCTGCAGTGCCAGCGCAAGCACAGGTGCAGCGCATTTTTATCAACCCGGGTTTTGAGGAGCCGGTGCTGCCGGCCAGCTGTTACCAAACCATGCCCAGCGACAACGTGCCGGGCTGGGACACCACACACCGGGCGGGCTCGGTCAGTGGAACCTGCAACCTGCCCAATCTCGTGGCCACGGGTGGGCTGATCGAGATGTGGAGCTCCAGCTTCATGGGGGTTGTGGCAAGAAATGGCTCCAACTTTGTGGAGCTGAACGCCAATGAGGCCTCGCGGCTCTACCAGAAAATCTGCCTGGTACAGGGTGAAACGGTCAACTGGCGGTTCAGCCACCGGGGGCGGTCAAGCGCCACGGTCAGAGACGTGGCAGAGGTCAAGATCGGCGCCACTACCTCGGTCGCGCAGGTGGGAACGACATCAAATGGTGCAATGGACACACCAGTTGCATACCTGGGAACGGTCAATACGCCGGTGCCGGCCGCCACCAATGGCTGGCGCGACTACAGTGGCGCCTTCACGTATGCCGGGGCGACCGGTGGTACCAACTTCGGATTCGAGTCGATCAGATCGGCTGGCGGAGCCAGCTCAGGAAATTTCCTGGACAACGTGCAATTGGCCCTCACTCCGTTTGTCGATTTTTCCAAGACCAGCTACTCGGATCTGGAAGGCGACAGTGGCTCGCAAAGAGGCACTGATCTGCCCACCTTTCGGGTCAATGGCGTGGTTCCTGCGGGAGGCATGACCGTTACCGTCAAGATCACCGGCGGAAGCGCGGTGCGGGGTGTTGATTACTTCACGGGCACAAGCAGTGGCACCAGCGATACATTCACAGTCAATGTGGCAGCTGGCAGCTACGACGGCACATCGGTTGCCAGCTTGATCCAGCTGCCAATCTATATCGTTGGCAACGCCATTGCCGGAGCCAGCAAGACCATCAACTTCGAGATCCAGCCATCCTCCCAATATGTGCGCAGCTCCAATGATGTGTGCGGGCAGGATGCGTCGCCAGCGGTCTACACCATTGTTGATGATGATGGCCCGCTGAATGTCAAGAAAACCGTGGCATCGGCCCCCGTGCCAGTGGCGGGCCAGCCTGATCAGTTCGACATCGGCTACACGGTTGTGGTCACGAACGACACTACGGGCAACAGAACCTATGCATTGACCGACACGCCGGGCTTTGATGGCGATGTGACGATCAACAGCCTGCAGTCGCTGACATGCACCCGAAGTGGTGGCGGAGGCACGGCGTGCGGCGGCAATCCGCCCAGCTCCATCAATGGGGCTGGCCCCTGGACGCTGAGCAGCAGCCATGGGCTCGCCAGTGGCCGAACCGAAACCTATTCGATGGTCGTGCGCTTCACGGTCAAACCAGGCAAGGTGGGTGCTGACATTTGCGACGGAACCACTGGCAAGGGCCTGTTCAACAGCGTAACCGCGACAGTCACCGGCATGGGGGCTGGCACGAGCAGCGATGCCGCTTGCCAGAATACACCCACGCCTGTGTGGGTAACCCTCAACAAGAACCTGACGGGTCGCATTGCGGCTACCGATCAGTTCCAGATCCGCATGTCTTCCGGAGGCATTCCGGCATCCAGCGCAACCACGACTGGCACTACCGTACCCGCCACCGCAACCACTGGCCTGCAGGTGCTTCAGGCAGGCAAGACGCTGCAGTTCTTTGAGGCCCTCAAGGCCAATGGCACGGGTGCAGACCAGCTGCCCAGCGCGTACACATCCAGCCTCAGTTGCTCGGGCTCTACGGCAGCAGCGCCCAGCGGCCCAGGAACGGCGCAGGGCACGCAATTGCAATGGCCCGAGTTCAACCCCGTAGCTGGTGACAACATCGTCTGCACCATCACCAACGCCCCCATCACCTACAACGTCACGGCCACGGTCAACCCGGTGGGCGGGGGCGTTGTCAATGGCGGCAGCGCCAATTGCACGCCATCACCGGTAGCGAGCGGCGTCTCCAGCACCTGCCAGGTCACCACCACCACACCGGGTTGGAGCTTCACAGGCTGGACGGGCGCCGCCTGCAGTCAGGGCCAGAACACAAACAACTGCACCTTGACGCCGACGAACGCCGACATGGCCGTGGTGGCCAATTTCTCGCCACTGCCGGGTACCTTGACGGTCAGCAAGACCGTATCCGGTGGCCCCAGTCCGCTGCCTCCTCTGAGCTTTCCTTTCAGCGTGAGCTGCTCTGGCGGTGCTGCTCCATTCAATGCCAGCGGCAATGTGGCCGCAGGTGGCTCGGCGCAGGTGACCGGCATTCCGGCGGGCTCCACCTGCAGTGTGGCCGAGGGCAATAAACCTGCCGTGCCCGGCTACACCTGGAGCGTGGAGCAGATCACGAACCCAGCGGGGGCCATGGCTCCCGGTGGCGCATTGGCGGCCAGCATTGCCAATTCTCTCAGTGCCAATCCAGGCACCTTGACGGTGAGCAAGACCGTGACGGGCGGCCCCAGCCCGCTGCCTGCCCTGAGCTTTCCTTTCAGCGTGAGCTGCACGGGTGGTGCAGCGCCTGCTGGCGGCTTCTCTGCCAGCGGTAATGTGTCTGCAGGGTCCTCGGCATCGGTCGGCAATATCCCAGCAGGCTCCAGCTGTACGGTGACCGAAGGGGCCAAGCCGCCGGTAGCCAATTACACCTGGGGAGCGGAGCAGATCACGAATCCCGGTGGCCCCATGGCAGCGGGCGGCACGCTGGCAGCTACGATCGCCAACTCACTGACGCGCGATCAGGTGAGCGTCACCATCAACAAGACGGTGACGGGCGCGCCAGCCACTGGTGCGCCAGGCAACTATGGTTTCTCGCTGGTTTGCGATACCGGCACCTACACGGGCGCGGTGGGCATTGCGGCCAATGGCGTCTCGGGCAGCACCACGGTGCAGGTGCCGAAAGGAGCCACATGCTCCGCCCTGAATGAAACCGGCAAGGCCACACCGCCTGCGAACTACAGCTGGGCTGCGGAAAGCACGACCCCGCCAGCGGATGTCATCGCCATTGGTGCCGTGGGCAGCATCGTCAACCCGCTCAAGGCCAATGCCAAAATCACCCTGCAAAAGACGGGTCCACGCGTCGTGCTGACCGGTGAACAGTTCAACTACACATTGACGCTGACCAATACCGGCGAACTGCCGACGGGACCGGTCCTGACCGTGCAGGATCTGCTGCCTGAAGGCATGGAGTTCGTGTCGGCCCAGGGTGACATCTGTACTGGCGCTGCCAGCGACAAACAGACCTTGCTGACCTGCGCCGTGCCGGGCCCCTTGACCGAGGCGGGCGGTGAGTCTCCATCGGCATCCTTTACGGTGACAGTCAAGGCGCCAGCCACAGCCGGGGCGTTGGTCAATTACGCAGCAACCCACCCCAGCGGCAGCGGCAATCCGCCAAGCCCGCCAGGCGCCGCCTGCGATGCGACAACGACCAGTTGCGCTAACTGGTCCACCGATGTGAACACGCCAGCGGCGCTGACGGTGGAGAAGTCTGCACCTGCGATCAATGCTGCCGCAGGTCTTAACCAGTACACGGCAAGCTACCAGCTGACGGTGAAGAACACGGGCGGCTCGGACGGCAGCTACACGCTCTCTGACACCCCTGGCTTTGCCGGCAGTGCCACCTTGACCAGCATCAATGCTCAGCCAGCTGGCGGCGGTGTGCTGGGAGGCCGTGCCTTCCCACGCAGCAACCCAGCCAACGGAGCCGAGCAGCAGATTGGCGCATCCAGCCTGCCCATCGCAGCCGGTGCGACGCACACCTATACGGTCACCATTGACTACACGATGGTGGGGGGCATGGCGCTGGCCTGCAACGGCAGTGCCGGCAATGGCGCCTTCAATACCGCCAGCATTACGGGTACAACGGCTGCAAGTGCCAATGCCTGCGGCGACCTGACAGGGCAGGCCACAGCTGGAATCACGCTCAAGAAGGCATGGAGTAACGGCAAGAGCGGTGATGCGGTGAGCCTGGCCATCACTGGCTCCGGCGTGACCGGTGCGGTGGGCGGCAGCTCGGCCGTGGGCGGCGCAGTGGTGGATGCCACGGCGACGGCCATCGTGGGCAGCACCGTGGCGATTGCAGAGGGCTGGACGGCAGGCAACAGCGCCAACTATGACGTGGCCTACAGCTGCGACAACGGCATTGGCGCTGTCTCCAGCTTTGCCATGCCCAATGCGGCAGTCACCTGCACGGTCACCAACACGCGCAAGAGCGCGCAGCTCAAGCTGGCCAAGCAGTGGATCAACGGCACCAGCGGTGAGACGGTCAACATCACGGCGGCCTACAACGGCACCACGGCCTCCATCATCTCGACCGCCACGGACTCGGACAAGACCGATACCGGCACCAACGCCGCCACCGTGTATGCGGGCGACGTGCTGACGCTGCCCGAAGAAGTGTTCTCCAATCCTGACAACACAGCCAAGTACACCAAGACGGTGTCGTGCAGTGCTGGCAGCCTGGCGGGCAAGGATCTGACGGTGCCAGCCGGTGCGCCTGAGCTGCTGTGTACCTACAAGAACAGCGGCTTGCCGCAGGTCTCGGCCACCAAGGTGGCAGAGCCTGCTGCGCTGATCAAGGGAGCGTCGGGCCAGAAATACGTGATCACCGTGACGATAGCTGGTGCGCCGACCATGGACGGGATCACGATTGCCGATGCACTGCCCAGCGGCATCAAGCTGGCGGGTGCGCCGACGGTAGAGGCGGGCACAGGAGCGAGCGTGCCCAAGCTGGAAGCCTGCGGAGCAGCAGGAGACACCAGCCTGGGAGCGGACTGCGTACTCAGCGGCACTACAGGTGTGACGCTGAACCTGGGCACCTACATCATCACGATCCCCATCGACACGAGTGATGCCACCGTGGGGGCGACAGCGGGTACCAACACAGCGCACCTGAGCGGCGGAGGCGACCCAGCCTGCAAGCTCGATGGCAACCCGCTGGCCTGCAACCCCAGCACGGAGGATGTACCGGTGAACATGCCAGCTGCGCTCCTCGTGAGCAAGACCAATGGTGTGAACCAACTGACGGCGGGCACCCAGACCACGTACACGGTGACCATCACCAATACCGGCGGCACGGCGGCAAACGGGGTGGAGTGGCGTGACGCAGTAGTCAGCGGCCTGTCGGGCATCACCAGCATTGCCCCGGGGGCTGCTTCGGCCGGGTCTGATCTCGGCACCTGCGCAGGCCTGGCTTGCACGGGTATCACGGTGGCGGCCAATGGTGGCTCTGTCAGTTACACAGTGACTGGCACTGTCGGCGCGGCAGCACCTGGGGCGCAGGCCGTGAACACGGCCAACCTGGTGGGCGGCGGCTGCGTGGCCGGTGCTGGCACTGAGCCCAGCACGCCAGCGAGCTGTACCGCCACTGACAGCGATCCGATCGAGCCGGTGCCGCCGGTAGTCGTCGATCCGCCCTTCATCACCAAGGCCGCCGCACAGGGCAGCGATGGGCATGTGAAGTGGATCATTGTGCTGGACAACCCCAATCCTGCGGCGATGGTGGTGCAGATGCGCGACCCGATGCCTGAAGGCATGACCTTCGTTAGCGGCAGCGTGAGCTGCGCGGCCAATGGCGCCTCCACGGTGGTGGCCCCGCCTGCGGGCTGTTACTACGACCAGGCGAACAACCGCCTTGTCGTGGATGCCACGCTGGCACCGGACAACGGAACGGCCACAGGTGCAAACCGGGTCGAGGTGGTGTTTGAGGCGCAGTTCGTGGCCACTCCCGCCCCTGTCACCAATACGGCGCAGGCCTGTTGGGACACGCAGAATGATCCGGCAGGCATCAATGCCTGTACGGCGAGCCTTTCGGCTGCAGCCACCTACACGCCTGGTCCGAAACCGCCTGCCGTGCCTGCGCCCGTCCCGGTGGATTCGCGCACGATGCTGTTGCTGCTGGCTGTACTGCTGATGCTGGCTGCAGGCTGGCAGAGCAGGAGCGGCAGACGTTAGGACGCAGCAGGCGTTGGAGGAGCTCAAGAGGCTGGCGTGTAGTGCGCCAGCCTCTTTTCTTTGGGCGGTGCGGATTCCTTGCGTGCTTCCAAAAGGGGAGCATGTGGCGTATTCTCTGTAAGGACTTTGGATAGAAAAAGCATGCTATCTGATACCCAGTAACCACGGGTTGCTCACTTTTTTATAAAAAATTCAATACCAGGGACATCGTTTGGCGGGTTCAGGGGGTATCGCAGATCGCCGACAATCGCCACATGACTTGGCTAGACGACATAAAGTGGGATGCGCAGGGTCTGGTGCCCGTCATTGCGCAGGAAAAAGGCTCGGGCGATGTCCTGATGTTTGCCTGGATGAACCGCGAGGCGCTGCAGAAGACGGCAGAGCTGCAGCGGGCGGTGTACTTCAGCCGCTCGCGTGGCAAGCTGTGGTTCAAGGGCGAGGAGTCTGGCCACGTGCAGCAGGTGCACGAGATTCGCATCGACTGCGACAATGATGTGGTCCTCCTGACCGTGACGCAAACCGGCCACGAGCCGGGCATTGCCTGCCACACGGGCCGTCACAGCTGTTTCTACAGCGTACTGCGCGAAGGCCAGTGGCAACCGGTCGATCCGGTCTTGAAAGATCCTGAATCCATCTATAAATAAGGGCCATGGCCCAAAGCCCTGGCCCGAAGCCTTTGCCATAGGGGCAGGGCGAAATACATTGCTGTTATGACCGACAAGAATTCTTCCTCTGCCCTGCCTGCAACCGATGCGCTGATGCGCCTGGCGGAGCTGCTGGAGTCGCGCAAGCCCGCCAATGGCGGCGATCCGGAGTCCAGCTACGTGGCACGCCTGCTGCACAAGGGGCCGGATGCATTTCTGAAGAAAGTGGGCGAAGAGGCCACCGAAGTCGTGATGGCCGCCAAGGATGTCGACCACGGCGCACCCGCTGCCAAGCTGGTGTACGAAGTGGCCGATCTGTGGTTTCATACCATGGTGGCGCTGGCCCACTATGGCCTCAGCCCGCAGGATGTGGTCAATGAGCTGGTGCGCCGCGAAGGCTTGAGTGGCCTGGAAGAAAAGGCCATGCGCAAGGTCAAGAGTCGTGAAGCCGAAGAAGGGAGTGTTCCATGAGTGATGTGATCGAAGTCAAAGCCGTGGATGCGGCTGAAATGGAAAGCCTGAAAACCTGGGGTTGGGTGAGCTATTTTCTGCACCTGATCGTGGCCGTGGCTGCGGTGGTGCCAAGCGCGCAGGTCAGCGTGTTCCTGCTCGTCGTGGCGCTGGTGATCGATCTGGTCAAGCGTGGCGATGCCAGGGGTACCTGGCAGGAGAGCCATTTTTCCTGGCGCATCCGCAGTGTGATCTGGGCGGGCATCCTGTATGTAGTGACTGCACCGCTGTGGATATTCTTTCTGGTGCCGGGATGGATCGCCTGGACCATCATCTCGATCTGGTTCCTCTACCGCATCGTGCGCGGCATGGTCGCCATGAACAAGGACCAGGCCGTCCATGGCTAACCACATCGAGCCGGCAGACGGCGCGCTGTCCCCGCAGGCGGCTGAGGCGGGTGGAACTGCGCCGCAGCGCACGCGGCTTGCACGGTCCAAGGGCGTTGACGAGAATACGCCGCCCATCAGCCTGGCGCTGCAGGGCGGCGGCTCGCACGGCGCTTTCACCTGGGGGGTGCTGGACGCCCTGTTGGAAGAGCGCAGCCTGTGGTTTGAAGGTGTCAGCGGCACCAGTGCCGGGGCCATGAATGCGGTGGTGATGGCCTACGGCTATGGCCGCGCGGCCGTCGAAATCAAGGACAGGCGCGAAGCCCATGAAGCGGGCTGTGAAGCCGCTCGGGCCAGCCTGCGTCAGTTCTGGGAAGGCGTGGGCACCATGGGCAGCCTGATGGCGGGCGTGCCTGCGGCGGGCAAGGCCATCATGGACATGATGAGCCAGTGGTTCTCGCCCTACCAGACCAACCCGCTCGATATCAATCCGCTGCGCCGCCTGCTGGAGCGCGTGGTGGATTTCGACTTTCTGCAGCAGGAGCAGGGCAAGAGCGCGCCGCGCGTCTTCGTCTGCGCCACCAATGTTCGCACCGGCAAGGGCGAAGTCTTCAGCGGCAAGCGGCTTTCGGCAGACGCAGTGATGGCATCCGCCTGCCTGCCCATGCTGTACAAGGCGGTTGAGGTGGGTGACCAGTTCTACTGGGACGGTGGCTATTCCGGCAATCCGCTGCTCTATCCGCTGATCTACCAGACGGGCAACAGCGATGTGCTGCTGGTGCAGCTCAACCCGATCGAGTATGACGAGGTGCCGTCCAACGCGCAGGAAATCATGGATCGCATCAATGAGATCACATTCAACGCCAGCCTGCTGGCCGAGTTGCGTGCCATGGGCTTTGTGCGCCGTCTGCTGGAAGAGGGCAAGCTCGATTCCGAGCGCTACAAATACATGCTGATGCACCATGTGGATGGCGGCAAGGTGCTCAAGGCCTATGGGGCATCGAGCAAGAACCGCTCCGACATGGCCTTTGTGCGCGAGCTGATGGACAAGGGGCGCGAATCGGGCCTCGCCTGGCTCAAGCGCCACCGCGCCGATGTTGGCGTGCGCTCGGGCTTCAAGGTGTAATGGCGCTGTCGCCCGTGCTGCGGGTGCAGCAGGCCGATTGCGCTATGCTTGGTATAGCTGCATGCGCACAGTGGATGCGCACCAAGGCATCTTTTTACTCATGAATCTTATGCACGATCCAAACTGCATTTTCTGCAAAATCATCGCGGGCGATATCCCTTCGAGCAAGGTGTATGAAGACGAGGACATGCTGGTCTTCAAGGACATCCACCCGTCCGCACCCGTGCATTTGCTGATGGTGCCCAAGCGCCATATCCCGTCGATGGCCCAGGTGACTGCCGAGGATGCGCCCCTCCTGGGTTGCATGATGGTCAAGGCGCCCGAGCTGGCCCGGGCCAATGGCTGCAACCCTTATCCCGAAGGCGGCTTTCGCCTCATGGTGAATACGGGCGAAGAGGGTGGCCAGGAAGTGCACCACCTGCACATCCACATCCTGGGCGGCGCCCGTCCCTGGCGCAAAGGTTGATTCCAGCTTGAGTTAATACCGCGCTGCGTGACAGTATTACGAAACTTGCAGGCGCCCGGGGCGTCTAAAATGTTTGCATTCGCAAGGAGAAATTCATGGGTTCCTTTTCTATTTGGCATTGGCTGATCGTTCTGGCCATCGTGGTGCTGGTGTTTGGCACCAAAAAGCTCAAGAACATTGGCTCGGACCTGGGCGGTGCCGTCAAGGGCTTCAAGGATGGCATCAAGGACGGCAACGAAAGCGCCGCTGCCCCAGCATCTACCACTACGGCTCAGCAGCAGGTGGGCCAGACTCCCGTGGCAGACAAGACCACGATCGACGTCGAAGCCAAGAACAAGGGCTGATGCGCCGCATGCCCGTGACGACCGTGCTGGCCATGCCCGTGCGGTCGCTGTCGCTGGCCTGCCATCGTTGGGACTGGAATGTTTGATCTCGGTATCTCCAAAATGGCCTTGATCGGTGCGGTGGCACTGATCGTGATCGGCCCCGAAAAACTGCCGCGCGTGGCCCGCACGGTTGGCACCTTGCTGGGCAAGGCGCAGCGCTATGTCAATGACGTGAAGGCCGAGGTCAACCGCTCGATGGAACTCGACGAGCTGCGCAAGATGAAGGACAGCGTCGAATCGGCAGCGCGCGATGTGGAAAGCACGATCCGCACCAATGCCTCCGATTTCGAAAAGAACCTGAACGACGAGGCGCATGGCGTCAAGGGCGCACTGTCGGGGGAGTCGTCGACCGGCGAAGACAACTTCTACACCGCAGACCCCTATGCCGAGAGCTATGGCAGTACGGCTTCGTCCGTCTCTCCGGTGTACCAGCACCCGCGCAAGAACTGGCGCGTCAAACGTGGCGCGACGCCCCAGTGGTACAAGCACCGCGCAGGCGTGCGCACCCACGTGCAATCAGGGGCAGCCCGGGTCGCCCGTTTCCGGCCCAAGTCGCGCGGTCCCAAGGCGTGATGCGGAGAATGCAGGGTAGCGGCCTCGCGTCCGCCCGCAACTGACGGCAGGCACCTGTTCACAAGAATTTTTCCATGTCCGAAACTCCCTCCCAAGAAGACGAACTGGCCGGCACCGAGCAGCCCTTCGTGCAGCACCTGATGGAGCTGCGCAACCGCCTGGTCTACAGCATCGGCGGCATTGTCGTGGCCTTGATCCTGCTGGCCATCTGGCCTGGCCCCGATGGGCTGATGAACTTCATCGCCCACCCCATCAAGGCGCACATGCCGCCTGACGCCAAGCTGATTGCCGTCGGCGTGTTTTCGCCGTTCATCGTGCCGCTCAAGGTGCTGGGGATGGCGGCGGTGCTGCTGGCCCTGCCCTGGATCATGTACCAACTGTGGGCCTTTGTGGCGCCCGGGCTCTACAGCCATGAAAAGCGCTTTGCACTGCCACTGATATTTTTTGGCAGCCTGCTGGCCTACGCTGGCATTGCCTTCGTGCAATTGTTCGTGCTGGACCGCATGTTCGGCTTCATCCAGCATTTCACGCCGTCAAGCGTGGCCGCAACGCCCGATATCGCCTCTTACGTCGAAGCCATTCTGTCGCTGTATCTGGCTTTCGGCCTGGCGTTTCAGGTGCCGATTGTCGTGATCCTGCTGGTGCGCCTGGGCATTGTCGAAATCGACAAGCTCAAGTCCTTCCGCGGCTACTTCATCGTGCTGGCCTTCATCATTGCCGCTGTGGTGACGCCGCCCGATGTGCTCTCACAGATCTCGCTGGCGGTGCCCATGTGCATTCTGTATGAGATTGGCATCTGGGGCGCAACCTGGTTCTCGCGCAACGCGCCAAAGAAGGACGAAGAGGCGGACACCAACAGCGCAGCCTGAGCGGCTGCAGATGCGATGGCCTGCTTACGGGTCTCAAGAGCAGAAAAAAAGCCCCGGCTGCTTTCCAGCACGGGGCTTTCTTTGTTTTTGCCGATGCTCGCCGTAGTGGGGGAGTTTTGGCGTTTTTGGTTGAAGTCTGCTACGAAAAGAAGAGCTTCATGCGCTTGATGTCATTGAATTTCAACGATGTTTCTTGACCGTGGGCAGAGGCATTTCAGCAAGCGATGTTTGCTGAAATGCCGGGCATGGGGCTCTGCCAGACCTGGGTGTCTGCTCCTGCAGGCAGCGGTTCAGCGTCGCCCCTGAGGCATCTGCGGCACGGCGCGCCCGCTGGCGGGGCGGGTATCCGGCGTGATGCGGATGGTCAGGCTGCTTTCGTTGCGGCGGATCTGCATCTGCGCTTCGGTGCCGGGCATCAGGCCGGCCACGGCGGTCAAAAGCTCTTGCACATGGCGCACGGGCTTTTCACCCACCTGGGTGATCACATCACCGGGGCGGATGCCTGCCTGGGCTGCCGGGCCATTCTGCAGCACGCCGGTGATGATCACACCCTCGTCGGCTTTCACGCCAAAAGTCTCTGCCAGCTCGGGCGTCAGGTCGTTGGGTTCCACACCGATCCAGCCGCGCGTCACCTTGCCGTCACGCACGATGCTGTCGAGCACGTTCTTGGCAATGGCCACAGGGATGGCAAAGCCGATGCCCATGCTGCCGCCCGAGCGCGAATAGATGGCGGTGTTGATTCCCACGAGGTTGCCATTCACATCGACCAGCGCGCCGCCGGAGTTGCCCGGGTTGATGGCGGCATCGGTCTGGATGAAGTTCTCGAAGGTGTTGATGCCCAACTCGCTCCTGCCCAGTGCGCTGATGATGCCGCTGGTGACCGTCTGGCCTACGCCGAAGGGGTTGCCGATGGCCAGCACCTGGTCACCGACTTCGACCGATTCCGAATTGCCCAGCACGATCACGGGCAGCTTGTCCAGCGTGATCTTGAGAATGGCCAGATCGGTCTCCGGATCGGTGCCAATCACCTGGGCCTTGGATTTGCGGCCGTCGGTCAGGGTCACTTCGATGTCGTCGGCTGCTTCCACCACATGGTTGTTGGTCAGCACATAGCCATCGGGGCTGATGATGACGCCGCTGCCCAGGCCTGCCTGGTTCTGTACGCCCTGGTCGCCGAAGAAGAACTGAAACCACGGATCGTTGGCACGCGGATGGCGGACCTCGGTGCTGGTATTGATGCTGACCACGGCAGGGGCGGCCTTCTTGGCTGCGGGGCTGAAACTGCTGGTGGCGACTGCGGCATGGGTGCTGTCGTCCTTGGGCGCTTCAATCAGGGCAATACCCGCATTGCTGCGCACATTTTTATTGCGCTGCAGCCAGCTGGGCTGCAGGGTAGCCACGACGAAATAGATGCCAAGCAGTACGGTGACTACCTGGGTAAACAGAAGCCAGAGGCGTTTCATAGAGGCGAAAGGGAAGAGGATGCCATGGGTCTGGAGCGCACCAATGGCGGCCCCGCATGGGGTGATTATGTCATTCGTGTCCGGACGCCTCTGCTTTTGCGGCTGCGCCACCCCTTTGTATCGTGCACGGAGGCTGCGGGCATCGCTGATGGCGATGGTTGGTGGGTGCCCGGGCGGTGATTGTTGCAAGGGTTTATACCTAAAATTGTCGTTTTGACTGCGCCTTTCCTGCACATTGCGGTTCCTCGCGAACTGGCCATCCTCCAGGCTTGCCTGCCACGATCCCGTACCCCGGCGATCCCGAACCCGGTGATTGCGCTCATAACTGCGCCGCATTGCACCGCGCTGTCTTCTGAAAGCTAGAGGACACATGACTTCGCAAACCTTCCCCCAAGGCGCTGCCGCTGCAGCGCCTGCCCGCGCGTTGACGCGCGGCGACTACAAGACCCTGGGCCTCTCCGCCCTGGGCGGCACCCTGGAGTTCTACGACTTCGTGGTGTTCGTCTTTTTTGCCAACGTGATCGGTACGCTGTTCTTCCCGGCCGAAATGCCTGACTGGCTGCGCCAGCTGCAGACCCTGGGCATCTTTGCCGCCGGCTATCTGGCGCGGCCATTGGGCGGCATCCTGATTGCGCACTTCGGTGACATCCTAGGTCGCAAAAAAATGTTCACGCTGTCGATCTTTTTGATGGCGGTGCCCACGCTGGTGATTGGCATGTTACCCACCTATGCCTCCATCGGCATTGCCGCGCCCTTGCTGCTCTTGCTGATGCGCGTGCTGCAGGGTGCAGCCATTGGCGGCGAGATGCCGGGCGCCTGGGTGTTCGTGGCCGAGCACGCACCGGCGCGGCACTATGGTTTTGCCATTGGCGCACTCACTTCCGGCATCACCGGCGGTATTTTCCTGGGCTCCATCATTGGCGTGTGGCTCAACAGCAGCTACAGCGCCACCGAGATCCACGACTGGGCTTGGCGCATCCCGTTCATTCTGGGCGGTGTCTTCGGCCTGGTGTCGGTGTACCTGCGCCGCTTTCTGCACGAGACGCCGGTATTTCAGGAACTCCAGGCACGCAAGGAAGCCGGGCGCGAGTTGCCGATCAAGACCATTCTGCGCGAGCACCGCGCGGCCTGCGTGCTGGTGGCGTTGATGACCTGGGTGCTGTCCACTGCCATCGTGGTGGTGGTGCTGTTCACCCCTGCCTATCTGCAGAAGGTATTCCACATTGACCCGGCCTCGGCCATGAAGGCCAATGCGCTGGCCACGGTCACCCTGACGCTGGGATGCGTGTTCTGGGGCTGGCTGTCCGACCGCCTGGGTACCCGGGTGGTGATGATGCTGGGCTGGCTAGGCATGAGCGCTACCGCCTATGTTTTCTACCTGGGCCTGCCGGGCACCGATGCGTCGCTGTTGTGGTCGTATGCGCTGGTGGGATTCTTTGTGGGCAGCATCTCGCTGCTGCCAGTGGTGGGCGTTCGCGCCTTCCCGGCGCCGGTGCGCTTCACCGGCCTGTCCTTTGCCTACAACATGGCCTACGCGGTATTTGGCGGGCTCACGCCCATGCTGGTCTCCGTCTGGCAGCAGACCGATGTGATGGCACCTGCCCACTACGTGGCAGCCATGGGCATTCTGGGCGCGGTGCTGGGTTTCTGGCCCCTGGCCAGCACGGGCTGGCAACCTAAGCCTACCAGCGGCCGGTGAGCATGAGCAGACCCGGCGCCCAGCAGGTGCCCACGCCGCAGGCAACGGTGTAGTGCGGCAGCAGGCGCAGGCGGCGGCCCAGGCCCAAGGAGACGAAGAAGAGCAGCCACAGGCTGGCCCATAGCAACCAGAGTGTCGCCATGCGCCAGTCCTGCTGCGCTGCAGCAAAAACCAGGGCGCTGATGGCCACGAAGCCGCTGTACCAACCCAGCCCCTCGCCCTTGAGGCCAAACCAGTGGGTGGCCGCCGCATACAGGTAGGTAAAGGCGAACAGCAGGCCGCCCGCGCTTGCAAGGTAATCCGGCGTGCCGCCTGCGCGCACCAGCCCCAGCAGGTTGGTGAAGAGTGCCAGCAGCCCCACCAGCAGGTTGAGTGCCACCGTGTCCCGGGGCGCGATGCGGCCAGCGAGCGACAGGCCATTGACGATCAGAACCGCGCCGATGAAAAGAAGTGCAACGCCAAGCATGGGGAAATCAGGTGGAGGGGCAGGAGGAGGGCGCGCCAGTGTAATGGCCACTCTGCGGTGGTTATCGTGTGTTTCAGGCATAAGAGAAATTCCCTTCTGAGACAATTGCGCCATGACGACCACCCGCCAAGACATGCTGCAGGCCTTCAATACCCTGCTGCAACCCGAACGATTCAAGGACTATGGCCCCAACGGCCTGCAGGTCGAGGGCAAGACCGAGATCCGCAAGCTGGTGAGCGGCGTGACCGCGTCGCGCGCGCTGATCGATGCGGCCATCGCCGCCGGGGCAGATGCCATCTTTGTGCACCATGGCCTGTTCTGGCGCGGGTATGACGGGCGCATCACCGGCTGGATGAAGCAGCGCATTGAGCGCCTGATCAAGCACGACATCAATCTGTTTGCCTACCACCTGCCGCTCGACGCCCATCCGGAACTGGGCAACAACGCGCAGCTAGGCGTGCACCTGGGCTGGCAGGCAGACGGGCGCTTCGGGGAGCAGGATCTCGGCTTTATCGGCAGCATCCCGGAAGCGTCTGCACAGCAGATTGCGGCGCAGATACAACAGGCCCTGGGTCGCTCCGTCACGCTGGCGACAAGCGAAAACCCTCGCCCCATCCGTCGCATGGCCTGGTGTACCGGGGGGGCGCAAAGCTTTTTTGAGGCCGCCATCGCGGCCGGTGCCGATGGTTTTTTGACCGGCGAAATCTCTGAACCGCAGGCCCATCTGGCACGCGAGACTGGTGTGAGCTTTTTTGCCGGTGGCCACCATGCCACCGAGCGCTACGGAGCCCCGGCTGTGGCAGCGCTGGTGGCACAGCAACTGGGCGTTGTGCACGAGTTCATCGACATCGATAATCCGGCCTGATTTTGCTATTCATTTAATAGCTTTTGCGCTTGATGAATATGCGCTGGAGCTTGTTTTAATCAAAGGTTTGTGCCGTGAGCCGCACTCCACTTCTGGCCATCACCCAGGGCGATCCCGCCGGTATTGGCCCTGAGATCATTGCCAAGGCCTTTCGTGATGCGCCTGAGCGTATGCAAGGCTGCTTCGTCGTGGGCGACGTGGCCACCCTGCGCCGCGCCGCGCAGTTGCTGCAAGGGCCGGGGCGCTGCGCCTTGCCTGTTGCGGTGATTGCAGCCGCGCAAGATGCGCTGCAGGTACCGCCGCGTTGCGTGCCGGTACTGCCGCTGCCTAGTTTGCCCGGCCCGCTGCCCTTTGGGCTGGTGCAGGCAGAGGCGGGGCGCGCTGCTGCGGCCTGCGTGCAATGGGCTGCGCGCGCGGCCTTGCGCAGGCAAATTGATGGCCTCGTGACAGCCCCCTTGCACAAGGAGGCACTGCATCTGGCGGGGGTGGATTTTCCCGGCCATACGGAACTTCTGCAGGCAGAAGCCGCGGCCCATGCCGGTGTGCCCATTGCACAGATGCCGGTGCGCATGATGCTGGCCAATGAATCGTTGCGCACCGTTCTGGTCAGTATTCATGTCTCCCTGCGCGACGCGATCGATGCGGTGACGAGCGCCAATGTACTGGAGACGCTGCACATCACCCACGCAGCGCTTGAGAGGTCGCTGGGCCGTGCGCCGCGCATCGCTGTGGCAGGGCTGAATCCGCACGCAGGCGAGGCCGGCCACATGGGGCGTGAGGAGATCGAGCAGATTGCTCCGGCCGTTGCAGCGGCCCGGGCGCAAGGCATGGATGTGACGGGCCCCGAAGCGCCCGATACCGTCTTCATGCGCGCACGCAGTGCGCCGGGCAAGGTGGGCGAATTTGATGTGGTGGTGGCGATGTACCACGACCAGGGTCTGATTCCCGTGAAGTATCTGGGGCTGGAGCAGGGCGTCAATGTGACCCTGGGTCTGCCGCTGGTGCGTACCAGCCCGGACCATGGCACGGCGTTCGATATTGCGGGACAGGGCGTGGCGGACGCAGCAAGCCTGATCGAGGCGGTGAAGACGGCGCAACACCTGGTCGCGGTCTGAGATTTCGCGTTCTTTCTGCCTCTGGGCTGCTCGCCGACCACCGGCGGGAACGCAACGAATGGCCCGTGAAAAAAGAAAGCAGCCTCTCGGCTGCTTCTCTTTGCAAAATTTTGTACGAGCGGTCTATATCGTTGCGAAAGATCAACGTTTCTGCTGCAAACTGTCGCGAATTTCACGCAGTAACACGATGTCTTCAGCAGGTGCTGCAGGGGCCTCGGCAGGTGTTTCGCGCTTGAGGCGATTGATCTGCTTGACCATCAGGAAGATGATGAATGCCAGGATCAGGAAGTTGACCGCGACGGTGATGAAGTTGCCATAGGCAAACACCGGAATGCCCGCCTTTTTCAGCGCATCGAGCGTGCGTGGAATACCGTCGGGAACGGTGCCAAGCACTACGAAAAGATTGGAAAAATCCAGTTTGCCGAAGATCATGCCGACCAGCGGCATGATGAGGTCGTTCACAACCGAATCGACAATCTTGCCGAATGCGCCACCGATGATCACACCGACGGCCAGATCCATCACATTGCCTTTAACCGCGAACTCGCGGAACTCCTTCATGAAGCTCATACCAGGCTCCTAGCATAAATAAACATGGGCTACAGTATCGCTCAGCTTCGAGGGTTTCGGCGCATTGCATGACAGGGGGCTCCATCCGTACAATCCGCCCAAAACCGAGATATAAGCCTTGATCAAGGAGCCCCATGAGTGATTCTTCCATCGACTCCAGTAAGCGGACGTGGCTGATAGCGTCAGGATGTGCAGGCGCAGTGGGTGGAGTTGCCACTGCAGTTCCCTTTGTCAGTTCTTTCCAGCCTTCGGAGAAGGCCAAGGCCGCCGGTGCAGCGGTCGAGGTGGATATCTCGGAGCTCAAGCCCGGCGAGAAGATCACTGCAGAGTGGCGCGGCAAGCCCATCTGGATCATGCGCCGCACCCCGGAGCAATTGGCTGAATTGCCCAAGCTCGACGGCCAACTGGCCGATCCCAAATCAGAGCGTACGGCGTATCCCACGCCTGATTACGCCAAGAACGAAACCCGCTCCATCAAGCCCGATGTACTGGTCGTGATCGGTATCTGCACCCATCTGGGCTGCTCGCCGACCGACAAGCTGGCGCCTGGCCCGCAGCCATCACTGCCCGATGACTGGAAGGGCGGCTTTCTGTGCCCCTGCCACGGCTCGACATTCGACCTCGCTGGCCGCGTCTTCAAGAACAAGCCCGCACCCGATAACCTCGAAGTGCCAGCGCACATGTATCTCTCGGATACCAGGCTGCTGATCGGCGAAGACAAAAAGGCATAAGGAGGCGGCATGGCACACGAATTCAAGGACATATCGCCCAATGCCTCCATTGGCGCCAAGGCGAGCAACTGGCTGGAAAACCGTTTTCCCACGGCTTTTGATGCCTATCGCGTTCACATGTCGGAGTACTACGCTCCGAAAAACTTCAATTTCTGGTACATCTTCGGCTCATTGGCGCTCCTGGTGCTGGTGCTTCAGATCGTCACCGGCATCTTCCTGGTGATGCACTACAAGCCAGACGCCAATCCGGTGGGTGGCGTGATTGGTGCGCCAGCCGTGGCTTTTGCCTCGGTCGAGTACATCATGCGTGACGTGCCCTGGGGCTGGCTGATCCGCACCATGCACTCCACGGGGGCCTCGGCCTTCTTCGTTGTGGTGTACCTGCACATGTTCCGTGGCCTGCTGTACGGCAGCTATCGCAAGCCACGCGAGCTTGTCTGGATCTTTGGTTGCGCCATCTTCCTGTGCCTGATGGCAGAGGCTTTCATGGGCTATCTGTTGCCCTGGGGTCAGATGTCGTATTGGGGCGCGCAGGTGATCGTGAACCTGTTCTCGGCCATTCCCTTCATCGGCCCTGATCTGGCGCTGCTGATTCGTGGTGACTATGTGGTCGGCGATGCCACGCTGAATCGCTTCTTCAGCTTCCACGTGATTGCCGTGCCGCTGGTGCTGCTCGGCCTGGTGGTGGCCCACTTGCTGGCTTTGCACGATGTGGGATCAAACAACCCGGATGGCATCGAGATCAAGGGCCCCAAGGCGGCCAAGGATGCCAAGGGCAATCCGCTCGATGGCATTCCTTTTCACCCTTACTACACGGTGCACGACATCTTCGGTGTGGCTGTTTTCCTGTTCATCTTCTCGGCCATCGTGTTCTTTGCGCCGGAGATGGGGGGCTATTTCCTCGAATACAACAACTTCATTCCGGCCGACCCATTGAAGACGCCGAACCACATTGCGCCCGTGTGGTACTTCACGCCGTTCTATTCGATGCTGCGAGCCATCACCAGCGAAATGATGGTTGCGCTCTCGGCCATCCTCATCATTGCCGTTGCCTTTGTCTGCGTGAAGACGCGCATGGCTGGTGCCCTCAAGGGCCTGCTGATTGCCGTGGCTGTCGTGGTGCTGGCGCTGTTCGGTGCCTTTGCCTTTACGGGCATCAAGGCGCTGTCGGGGATTGATGCCAAGTTCTGGGGCGTGGTGGTGATGGGCCTGGCAGTCATCATCCTGTTCTTCCTGCCCTGGCTTGATCACAGCCCGGTCAAGTCGATCCGTTACCGCCCGCACTGGCACAAATATGTGTACGCGGTGTTCGTGGTCAATTTCATCGTGTTGGCGTATCTGGGAGTACAGCCTCCATCGCCCATTGGCGAAAAAGTCTCACAGGTGGGTACCTTGTTCTATTTTGGTTTCTTCCTGCTGATGCCTTGGTGGAGCCGCAAGGGAACGCCCAAACCGGTGCCTGACCGGGTTACCTTTCATGCGCACTGAGCCCGGGAGAGCATCACGATGAAAAAAATAATTCTTTCCACCTTGCTGGCCGTTGGTGTCTGGATGGGGGCAGCTCCGGTGCAGGCCTCTGAAGGCGGTGTTGCCTGGGACAAGTTCAAGACCAGCACCAACGATACGGCGTCTTTGCAAAACGGCGCCAAGCTGTTTGTCAATTACTGCCTGAGTTGTCACTCCGCCTCGTTCATGCGGTACAACCGCCTCAAGGACATTGGCCTGACCGAGCAGCAGATCAAGGACAACCTGCTTCTGACCACCGACAAGGTGGGCGAGACCATGAAGGCGGCCATTGACCCCAAACAGGCCAAGGAGTGGTTTGGGGCCAATCCGCCCGACCTGACGCTGGTGGCGCGCTCGCGTGCCGGCAGCCAGGGTACGGGGGCAGACTACCTCTACACCTTCCTGCGTACTTTCTACAAGGACGACACCAAGGCCACAGGCTGGAACAACATGGCCTTCCCGTCTGTAGGCATGCCGCATGTGCTGTGGGAGCTGCAGGGTGTGCGCACACCGGTGTATGAGGAGGTGGAGGAACACGGCCACAAGGTGCAGTTGTTCAAGGGATGGAACCAAGTGACCCCCGGCACGATGAGTTCGGCCGAATTCGATAAGAATGTGGGTGATTTGGTGAACTATCTACAATGGATGGGTGACCCCAGCCAGAACACCCGCATTCGCGTGGGTGTTTGGGTGCTGATCTTCTTGCTGGGTCTGATCCTCATCACCTGGCGCCTGAATGCAGCGTTCTGGAAAGATGTGAAGTAATCACTGTTTTTGCGAGCAGCCAGGCCCGGCCCTGTTTTCAGGGCTTGAATTCTGGTTGCCGATTTGTGTAGAGTGGGCGGCATTGACTGCTACCCACTCTTTTTGATTTTAGGAGCCTTCCACCATGATGGTGCTTTATTCGGGAACGACCTGCCCTTTCTCCCACCGCTGCCGCTTTGTGCTGTTTGAGAAGGGAATGGACTTCGAAATCCGTGATGTGGACCTGTTCAACAAGCCCGAAGACATCAGCGTGATGAATCCCTATGGGCAAGTGCCCATTCTGGTGGAACGCGATCTGATTCTGTACGAATCGAACATCATCAACGAGTACATTGACGAGCGCTTCCCGCATCCCCAGCTGATGCCCGGCGACCCTGTGGAGCGTGCCCGTGTGCGCCTGTTCCTGCTGAACTTCGAAAAAGAGCTGTTCACCCACGTGCACACGCTCGAAGAGCGTGCGGCCAAGGGCAATGAAAAGGCGCTGGAAAAGGCACGTTCGCAAATTCGTGACCGCCTGACGCAGATGGCACCGGTGTTCCTGAAGAACAAGTTCATTCTGGGCGAGAACTTCTCCATGCTGGATGTGGCTATTGCTCCGCTGCTGTGGCGCCTGGACTACTACGGCATTGAACTGTCGAAGAATGCCGCGCCTCTGCTCAAGTACGCCGAGCGTATTTTCTCGCGCCCTGCCTACATTGAGGCACTGACGCCTTCGGAAAAGGTGATGCGCAAGTAATGATCGCCTGGCCCGGCTTGGCGGCCGGGCTCCCCGAGCTGGCCTTGCGCGGCTGCCCGGGCGACAAGCAGAAAGTGCCGAATGAGTGAAATCCAGACAACCTCGACCCAGCCCTACCTGATCCGCGCCTGGGTGGAGTGGTGCAACGACAACGGGCTCACGCCTTATCTGAGCGTGCGGGTGGACAAGACCGTGCAGGTGCCGCGCGAATTTGTCAAAGATGGTGAAATCGTGCTCAACATCAGCTACGACGCCACCAATGCGCTCAAGCTGGGCAATGACTACATTGAGTTCACTGCCCGTTTTGGCGGTGTGCCGCGTGAAATCATGGTGCCAGTCAGCCGCGTCATTGCCATTTTTGCGCGTGAAACCGGCCAGGGCATGGGCTTTCCGCCACCAGAGGATCTGTTGGACGACGACGCAGATATTGCAATACAGGCATTGCAAGGTTCGGCTGATGAGGAGGATGCCTCCGATGCTTCGGCTTCCTCGCCGCCGGTGATGCAGGTCGTATCGTCCAGTGACGACACGGCTCCGCCCGAGGGCGATGGGCCAAGCAAGCCCCCCAAGGCTGGCAAACCTTCGCTCAAGTTGGTGAAATAGGCAGAATTCGGCTTTTTTGCGCGCTTTCGCGTATAGAATTCCGAATGTTGCCGATTTAGCTCAGTTGGTAGAGCAACCGCCTTGTAAGCGGTAGGTCATCAGTTCGATTCCGATAATCGGCACCATCCCAATTCCAGGGCCTGCATTGCGATGCAGGCCTTTTTTATTGCCTAAATGGGTCTTTGGTGATGATGGGTGCACGCAGAATGCTACTGATTTAATAGTAGGTGGAAGGGCGATTTGTCCCTTGGCCCAGCACTTTCAGCCGGATGTCGGCCGTTGGATAGCCTTTGACGCGCAAGTGTGCGGCCATGGCGGGGACCAGTTGCTTGAGCTTGGCGGCGCAGGCATTGTTGGCCACCAGCAGGCACCATTGATCCCCGTCAATGGGGCCGGGTTTGATGGAGGGGCGCAGCATCGGAGGCACCAGGAACTCCACCAGCTTGTAGCGGGTGGTGGATTCGCGTGTCAGCGCGGCCAGGCTGGCGAGTGTTGGCGCTTCGCTGGCGGCTTGTTCGACGGTGATGGCGTAATGCCTGCGGTTGGAGGGTGTCATAGGTTGTGCGCTGGCGGATGACCATGGATTGGCGCACCTGCCACGACGTATTCTAGTCAGGGTTGTAGAATGTTTTATTTGGCAGGTGGTGCAGCCGGTATTGAATCCGGGTGCATAGTCTCCATCTGACACAACACTAATCACTAGGAATTCCGGTCGCGCGGCGGAATTGGCACCAGTGCTGATTTGCGCCGCGTGGTTTTGTTCGCATGGCAACCAATTTCTTCACCAAAATTTTTGGCAGTCGCAATGATCGCCTGCTCAAGCAATACCGCAAGGTCGTGGCGCGCATCAATGCGATGGAGCCAGAGTACGAAAAGCTGAGCGACGAGCAATTGCGCCAGAAAACCCAGGAATTCAAGGACCGCATTGCCGGGGGCGAATCGCTGGACAACATCCTGCCGGAAGCGTTTGCCGTGGTCCGCGAGGGTTCCAAGCGCGTGATGAAGATGCGCCACTTCGATGTGCAGATGCTGGGCGGCATGGCCCTGCACTACGGCAAGATTGCTGAAATGCGCACAGGTGAGGGCAAGACGCTGACCGGTACCTTGCCGGTGTACCTGAATGCGCTGGCAGGCAACGGCGTGCATGTGGTGACCGTGAATGATTACCTGGCCACACGCGATGCGACCTGGATGGGCCGCCTCTACAACTTCCTGGGGCTGTCGGTGGGCATCAACCTGTCGCAACTGCCCAAGCATGAAAAGCAGGCGGCTTACAACGCAGACATCACCTACGGCACCAACAACGAATACGGCTTTGACTACCTGCGCGACAACATGGTGCAGGACAAGACGGAGCGCGTGCAGCGCCATCTGAATTTCGCCATCGTTGACGAGGTGGACTCGATCCTGATCGACGAGGCGCGCACCCCATTGATCATTTCCGGCCAGGCCGAAGACCATACGGCCGCCTATCTGGCCATGCGCACCGTGGTGCCGCTGCTCACCCGCCAGGAAGGCGAAGCCGACCCGCGCACGGGTGAAGGCGTCACCAAACCGGGCGATTTCACGGTCGATGAAAAGGGCCACCAGATCAATCTGACCGAAGCGGGCTATGAGGCCGCCGAGCGCATTCTGGCCGAGAAGGGCCTGATCGCCGAAGGCGCTTCGCTGTACGACCCCACCAACATCACCCTGGTGCACCAGTTGTTTGCGGCGTTGCGCGCCGAGCACCTCTACCATCGCGACCAGCACTATGTGGTGCAGAACGGCGAAGTGGTGATCGTGGACGAGTTCACCGGCCGTCTGATGTCGGGCCGCCGCTGGAGCGAAGGCCTGCACCAGGCTGTGGAGGCCAAGGAAGGCGTGGAGATCCAGGCCGAGAACCAGACGCTGGCTTCGATCACCTTCCAGAATTACTTCCGCCTGTACGCCAAGCTGGGCGGCATGACGGGTACGGCCGATACAGAAGCCTATGAGTTCCAGGAGATCTACGGTCTTGAGACCGTGGTGATTCCGCCGAACCGTCCCAGCAAGCGTGATGATCAGCTCGACCGTGTCTACAAGACCACGCCCGAAAAATACATGGCCGCCATTGCCGACATCCGCGAGTGCTACGAGCGCGGCCAGCCGGTGCTGGTGGGCACCACCTCGATCGAAAACTCGGAAATCATCGACGAGCTTCTGAAGAAGGAAAACCTGCCGCACCAGGTGCTCAACGCCAAGCAGCACGAGCGCGAGGCCGACATCATTGCCCAGGCGGGCCGCCCCGGCATGATCACCATCGCCACCAACATGGCTGGCCGTGGTACCGACATCGTGCTGGGTGGCAACATCGAAAAGCAGATTGCCGCCATCGAGTCCGACGAATCGCTGTCCGAGTCGGAGCGCAAGAGCAAGGTAGAAGCCCTGCGCGCCGAGTGGAAGCTGGAGCATGACAAGGTGACCGAACTGGGTGGTCTGCGCATCATTGCGACGGAGCGCCACGAATCGCGCCGTATTGACAACCAGTTGCGCGGCCGTGCAGGCCGTCAGGGCGACAAGGGCTCTTCGCGCTTCTATCTGTCGCTGGACGACCAGTTGATGCGCATTTTCGCGGGCGACCGGGTCAAGGCCATCATGGAACGCCTGAAGATGCCCGATGGCGAAGCCATTGAAGCAGGTATCGTGACCCGCTCCATCGAAAGCGCACAGCGCAAGGTGGAAGCGCGCAACTTCGACATGCGCAAGCAGCTGCTGGAATACGATGACGTGGCCAATGACCAGCGCAAGGTCATCTACCAGCAGCGCAATGAAATTCTGGACTCCGCTGATCTGTCGCCCATGATTGATGGCATGCGCGACAGCACTCTGGCCGACATCGTGCGCCAGTATGTGCCCGAGCAGTCGATGGAAGAGCAGTGGGACCTGCCAGGCCTGGAGAAGGCGCTGCGCGAAGAGATGCAGATCGATCTGCCACTGGCGCAACTGCTGGACGGCTCCGAATCGCTGACCGACGAAGAGATCGAGGAAAAGGTCGTCGCCGAAGGCGCGCGCATCTTCAGCAGCAAGCTGGAGCAGGCGGGCAAGGAAAACTTCATGCAGTTCATGCGTGCCGTGCTGCTGCAGACGCTGGATTCCTCGTGGCGTGACCACCTGGCTGCATTGGATTATCTGCGCCAGGGCATCCATCTGCGCGGCTATGCGCAAAAGCAGCCCAAGCAGGAGTACAAGCGCGAAGCATTTGAGCTGTTCCGCCAACTGATCGACCACGTCAAGAGTCAGGTCACGCGCGTGATGATGCAGGTGCAGATCCGCTCGCCCGAGCAGCTCGACGAAGCCACTGAACAGCTGGAGCAAAGCAATGCCCGCACCAGCGTCCACTACAGTGGTGCGGAGGAGCCCTCGGCGGAAGAGGCGGAAGCCATGGAGCCGCTGGCGCTGCCCGAGGGCATGCGCGTGGGCCGCAACGATCCCTGCCCATGCGGCAGCGGCAAACGTTTCAAGCTCTGCCACGGTAAACTCGCTTGACACTGTAATGCTGTAGAAGACGGGCTTTGACAGGTGCAGAGCCCGTTTTTTCTTGGTTTTTCCCTTCTTTCTCATTCATTTTTGAAAGACTGACATGCCCGTCAATTTGAAAGCCCCTGTGGCGCAGGATCTGGCACCGATCGCCGGTGTTCGCATTGGTGTGACGGAGGCCGGTGTGCGCAAGGCCAACCGCAAGGATCTGACCGTATTTCTGCTCGATGAAGGCAGCCACGTGGCCGGGGTGTTCACCAAAAACCGTTTCTGTGCGGCACCCGTGCAGATCTGCCGCGAGCATCTGGCTACGCAGGGCGCCATTCGAGCCATGGTCATCAACACAGGCAACGCCAATGCAGGCACGGGTACGGATGGACTGGCCCGTGCCAACGCCACCTGCGATGCGCTGGCCGGTTTGCTGAAAATCGATGCCAAACAGGTATTGCCGTTCTCGACCGGCGTCATCATGGAGCCGCTGCCGGTGGACCGTATCACTGCTGGCCTGCCCGCTGCCATCGCAGACGCTCAGCCTGGCAATTGGGCCAAGGCGGCTGAGGGCATCATGACGACCGACACCATTGCCAAGGCCTTTTCTGCCAAGGCCGTGGTGGATGGGAAGACGGTGCATGTCACCGGCATCAGCAAGGGGGCCGGCATGATTCGCCCCAACATGGCAACCATGCTGAGCTTTCTGGCAACGGATGCTGCCATTGATACAGCACTGCTGCCCGCGCTGGCCAAACAACTGGCAGACCAGTCCTTCAACCGCATCACGATTGATGGCGACACGTCGACCAATGACTCGTTTGTTGTGGTTGCCACCAACCAGGCTGGCAATGCGGCGTTGACCGACTGGAGCAGCGCCGACGGGCAGGCCTTGATGGCTGCATTGCGCGATGTTGCGCAGAAGTTGGCGCAGGCCATTGTGCGCGATGGTGAAGGGGCTACCAAGTTCATCCAGATCGAGGTGGAGCAGGGCCGTACCGAGGAAGAATGCCGCCAGGTGGCCTATGCGATTGCCCATTCGCCACTGGTCAAAACCGCCTTCTTCGCCAGCGACCCCAACCTGGGCCGCATTCTGGCCGCCGTGGGCTATGCCGGCATTGAAGACCTGGACCAGACCAGAATCGAGCTGTACCTGGACGATGTGCATGTGGCCACCAAGGGTGGTCGCAACCCATCCTACGAAGAAGCCGATGGCCAGCGCGTGATGAAGCAGCAGGAAATCATCGTGCGTGTACAACTGGGCCGCGGCGCGGCCAATACCACCGTGTGGACCTGCGACCTGAGCCACGACTACGTCAGCATCAACGCCGACTACCGCTCCTGAGCAGTGCAGCCAGCACCTGCGGATCCCGGCATGGCCGCCCCTCTGTAGTGGGAAAGGCAGCCTCCGTAGCTTGCGACATACCACCAAGGGCCTACGGGCCCTTTGTGCTTTGTATTGTGGTATTTTTAAGCGTTATTGCGTTCTGGCGCTTGCTCGTCAAGCGCTGGTAGCTATTGAAAATATAGTAAATCGGAGACAGATACCGTGTCCTTGGATTCCTCTTTTTCTCCATTGGAGCGTCTGGTGGTGCGTGCCGAGCAACTGATGCAGCGTATCGAGGCGGTGCTGCCGCAGGCGCTGCAGGCTCCGGCCGACTGGAATGACGCGATTGCCTGGCGCTACCGCAAGCGCGCCAACGGCTGCGGTGTGCTGGAGCCGGTGCGCCACGTAGGGGCCATGCAATTGAGTGACTTGCAGAACATTGATGTTCAGAAAGACAAGATTGCGCGCAATACCGAGCAGTTTGTGCAAGGGCGGACGGCCAACAACGTGTTGCTGACGGGTGCGCGCGGCACGGGCAAGTCCTCGTTGATCCGTGCCTGCCTGCACAGCTACGCCCCCCAGGGGCTGCGCCTGATCGAGGTGGACAAGGCCGACCTGACCGATTTGCCCGATATTGTGGATGTGGTGGCGGGCCGCCCCGAGAAGTTCATCATTTATTGCGATGACCTGAGCTTTGAAGAGGGCGAGCCCGGCTACAAGGCGATGAAATCGATCCTGGATGGCTCGGTGAGCGCTGCCACGCCCAACGTGCTGGTCTACGCCACCAGCAACCGGCGCCACCTGCTGCCCGAATACATGACGGACAACCTGGCGCAGCAAAAGGGCGAGAACGACGAAATCCACCCGGGTGAAGTGGTGGAAGAGAAGATTTCGCTGTCG
Organism: Comamonas odontotermitis; assembly: GCF_020080045.1. NCBI lineage: Bacteria > Pseudomonadati > Pseudomonadota > Betaproteobacteria > Burkholderiales > Comamonadaceae > Comamonas > Comamonas odontotermitis. Next base: position 3,714,645 of record NZ_CP083451.1, on the reverse strand, counting down.
GAGCGCTTTGGCCTGTGGGTGAGCTTCTACCCCTTCAGCCAGGATGAGTACCTGCGCGTGGTGGCACAGTGGTTGTCGGCGCTGGGCGTGCCTGCGGACGAGATTGAAGCATCCCGGTCCGAGGCGCTGGTCTGGGCGCTGGAGCGTGGATCGCGCAGCGGCCGGGTGGCGCATCAGTTTGCACGCGATTGGGCGGGGCGCGGAGCCAACCGCCAGGCGGTTGGCCGAGCCCGCATTGCCGACGTGGCAGATCTGGGCGAAGAGGCTGAAGAAGATTAAACGGAAATTGGGTGAAAAGTGACTGAGTTATCCACAACTGGCGCAGAGCCACGCAAATATACGGAAGTGGCCGTGGGCGTGCTGATCCGCGAGAGCGACAACGCACTGCTGATCACCAGCCGCCCGGCGGGCAAGCCGCGTGCGGGCTGGTGGGAGTTTCCCGGCGGCAAGCTGGAAGAAGGTGAGACGGTGGAGCAGGCCTTGCGCCGGGAGTTGCAGGAGGAGCTGGGTATCACCATTGCCAACTGCATCGCCTGGAAGGTGACGGAGCATAGCTACACGCACGCGCTGGTGCGCCTGCATTGGTGCAAGGTGACGCAATGGTCGGGCGAATTCGAGATGCGCGAAGGCCAGCAGATGTCTTGGCAACAGTTGCCGCTGACCGTGCGGCCGGTGCTGGAGGGGTCTTTTCCGGTACTGCAATGGCTGAGCGAAGAGCGCGGGCTGCCGTTTGATGTGGCGCAGTACGCCAATGCAGCCCTGGTGGAAGGGCAGTAACCGGGCACGCTATGCACCAGAATGCAGTGGTGCATCAAAACATATAGCTGATGGTGCTTGCTGTTACTTGGATTGAGATAGGTAATACAGTCAATGCCAATGTAGCCAAGCGCTTTCAGCTCTCTTTTTGGCAGAAGCCCCGGTGAATCCGTTTGCGTGGCGCCCTTGCGATGACTCGATTCGGCTAGTCTTCGTGGCGCGGGTCGCCATATTGCGCATCCAGCGGCGGAGATTCGGCGGGCACGCGAAAATCCTCATTGCCCCAGGCTCCCAGGTCAATCAGCTTGCATCGTTCGCTGCAGAACGGGCGGAATCGGTTGCTCTTGGCAAAACTGGAGGGGCCGCCGCACTGGGGGCAGGTGATGGCTGGGGTGGCGTGGTCCGTGGTCATACTCATGCAGTGATTGTAGACGGGGCCACTCAACCATTGCTGAGGCATATGCTTTTAGAAAACCATAGCAATCAGCACATATCAGCTGTACGCTGCAGCCAGTTTTCAGCAAAAAATCAATCGATCAAGCGCACAGCACCATTTCATACTGACCGTCCTGCTGGGTGAGCACCATCTGGCCGTTGTCGGCCTTGTGCAGCATGCGGATCGAGATCATCAGCCGGTTGCCGCTGATTTCGGGCACCAGAGCGGCTTCCGGGTCGAGCCGCAGGCGCAGTAACTGGTAGGTGCGGCCTTGGGGCAGGTTTTGCTGGAACTGCCCGCGGATGGTGGCAATGCGCTGTGGGGTGCCGGAATCGCGAAACAGCTTGAGCAACAGAAAGAGTGCACCTGCCAGTGGCGCAAAAGGCTCAGTCCAGCGTTGCAGATCTGCGCGTCGCAATTCGCTGTCCGCATGCAGCCAGGTGTGGTAGCTGGGCAGGTCAAAAGTGCAGGTGCCGCCTGGGATGCCCGAGCGGTTGCGGATGGCCATCAGCCACTCGTTCTCGATCAGCAACTGGCTGGGCTTGCCGTTTTGTTCGCGCAGCTGTGCGTGGGCACTGTCCAGTTGAGCGATCACTTTGTCGAGCATGTCGACGGCAATCATGGGGCTGGCACGGTAGGCGTTGAACTGCTGGCGCTGGCGTTCCAGGTCCTTGAGCAGGTCGGCTTTCAAATCGGTGCGCGAGGCCACATCCATGATCTCGAACAGCGTGGTGATGGCGAAATGGTGGTCGACATCGGTGCTGCGTTGCAGAAGTACATCCAACCGGCGCAACAGATACTCCAACCGGAGGTAGGAACGTACGCGTTCGTTAAATGGGTACTCGTAAACAATCACAGAAAGACGTCAGTGTTGGAGCGCAAGGGCTGCTATCAATTCATTGTATAGGCCCAGGACCTCATCGCCTAGCGCTTGTAACGAGAGCGTTTCATTCCAGATGACCCAATCGGCCTTGCGCAGGCGTTGTTCCCGGCTGGCCTGTTGCGCCATGATGGCATCCACCGCTTCGGCAGAAAGCTGGCTGCGCGCCTGCACGCGGGCCCGTTGCGTGCGCTCCTCGCAGTCCACGACGATGACCTGGTCCAGCCGTGGGCTCCATTGGCCCGATTCGGCCAGGAGCGGAATATCGAAAATGACCATTCTTGCATCGCTGTGCGAACACGCATCCGCATAGCGATCAAAGATGCTGCGCTGAATCAAGGGGTGAAGAATGGCTTCCAGCTGCTGTTTGGCGGAAGGGTCCCTGAAAACGGCTTCTCGCATCTGGGCGCGGTCGAGCGCGCCATCCTGGGTGATGAAATGCGCGCCAAATTGCGCTCGGATGGCGGTAATGGCAGCACCACCCGGCAGTGTCAGGCTACGTGCAATCTGATCGGCATCAATGACGGCGCAGCCCAACTGCGCAAACCGCTCGGAGACCGTGCTCTTGCCGCTGCCGATACCGCCTGTGACGCCGATGCGGGGTTTCATCGCCTTCTGATCCGTAAATCAGGGCTGCAGCAGGCGGTCAATGATGCCGGTGCCAAACCACATCACCAAGAAGCCAGCACCTGCCAGGAAGGGGCCAAACGGCATATAGCCGCCTTCACGCAGGCTGGAAAAGACCTTGAGGCCGATTCCAATCACCGCGCCCACTACGGAAGAGAACAACGCAATTGGAATGAGCGCCTGCCAGCCAAACCAGGCGCCCAATGCGGCCAGCAGCTTGAAGTCGCCATACCCCATGCCTTCCTTGCCGGTCAGCAGCTTGAAGGCCCAATAGATGCTCCACAGCGACAGATAACCTGCGGCGGCCCCAAAAAGCGAATCCTTGATGGGTACCGGAATCCAGCCCAGCGCGCTGCACAGCAGTCCGGCCCACAGCAGCGGCAGAGTCAGGTCGTCTGGCAGCAGGGTCGTGTCCCAGTCGATCAGGGCTGCGGTGAGCAGCATGGACGAGAAAAAACACCAGGCTGCGCCAGTGGCAGTCAGCCCCCAGCGATGAATGCAGTAGGCCCACAGCAGTCCATTGGCCAATTCCACCAAGGGGTAGCGCACGGAGATGCCTGTTTTGCACTGGCTGCATTTGCCGCGCAGGAACAGCCAGCTGACGATGGGAATATTCTCGAACCAGCGGATCTGGTGCTGGCAATGCGGACAGCGCGAAGCAGGGGTGCAGAGATTGAAGCGGTCAGCCTTTACTTCGCCTTCCACGCCGGGGGCCTCTGCGTCTCCCGCCAAAAGGGCCTGAGCGTCCTGCTTCCAATGCCGCTCCAGCATCATCGGTAGGCGGTGGATCACCACATTCAAAAAACTGCCGACCAGCAAACCCAGCAGCGCAAACAAGGCCACATACAAGGAACTTTCCGACACGTTTACACCACCTGGCCGAGCTTGAAGATGGGCAGATACATGGATACCACGATGCCGCCGATGATGGTGCCCAGGAACACGATGATGATGGGCTCCATCAGGCTGGACAGGCCGGCAACGGCCTCGTCCACCTCGGCTTCGTAGAAGTCCGCAGCCTTGCCCAGCATATGGTCGATGGAGCCGGACTCCTCACCAATGGCACACATCTGGATGACCATTGATGGAAACACATTGGCATCGGCCATGGCCACGGTCAGACTGGTACCCGTGGAGACTTCCTGCTGGATCTTTTCGGTGGCGACAGCAAATACCGAGTTGCCGGAGGCGCCGCCCACGGAGTCCAGGGCTTCCACCAGCGGAACACCTGCCGCAAACATGGTCGACAGCGTACGGGTCCAGCGGGCTACGCAGGACTTTTCAATCAATGGGCCAAAAATAGGGATGCGAAGCAGCCAGCGGTCCATGAAACGCTGCATTTTTTCGCTGCGCCTCCAGGCCTGAAGAAAGAAGTACACGGCACCGCCAATGCCAAAGAAGATCAAATACCAGTACTTGACGAAAAAGTCGCTGATGCCCATCACAATGAGCGTCGGGCCCGGCAAATCGGCGCCAAAGGAGGTGAACACTTCTTTGAAGGAAGGGATCACGAAGATCATGATGATGGTAACCACCACGAAAGCAACAATGATCACTGCCGCTGGGTACATGAGCGCCGAGCGGATCTTGCTCTTGATCGCCTCGGTCTTTTCCATGTAGGTGGCCAGGCGATCTAGCAAGCTTTCCAGAATACCGGCGGCTTCCCCAGCTTCCACCAGGTTGCAGTACAGGGCATTGAATTGCATCGGATGGCGGCGGAAGGCGGTGCTGAGCGACGAGCCCGATTCGACATCGCTGCGAATGTCATTGAGCAGCTTGGTCACGCTGGCGTTGGTACTGCCACGGCCCACAATGTCAAAGGCCTGCAGCAATGGAACGCCTGCCTTCATCATGGTCGCCAACTGGCGGGTGAAGAGCGCAATATCCTTGGGCTTGATCTTCTTGCCCGAGCGCATGCGGCGCTTCTTGATCTTGGACGGCAAAATGCCCTGGCGTCGCAAGGACGCGACTACCTGGTTCTCGCCGCCGGCGCGGGTTTCGCCGCGCACGATCTTGCCGTTGCGGTCTTTACCCTCCCACTCGTAAACGGCTTCGTTCGATGTTTTCTTGTTGACGGTTGTTGCCATTTCTCCCTGCCCTCATTGCTTTATTCGTTGGTGACGGCCAGAACCTCTTCCAGCGAGGTCAATCCCTTTTTGACTTTGTGAAGACCAGACTGGCGCAGGGAGCGTACGCCCTCCAGCTCGGCCTGTTCCGCGATTTCCAGTGCGCTGCCGTCGCGCAGGATGATGCGCTGAATCTCTTCGGAAACGGGCATCACCTGGTAGATACCGACCCGCCCCTTATAACCATTGTTGCAGGCATCGCATCCGACCGCCTCATAGGGCATCCAGGTTCCATCCAGATCTTCGTCGGCAAATCCGGCTTCCAGCAGATTCTCGTGCGGAATTTCCGTCGGGCGCTTGCAATTGGGGCACAGACGCCGCGCCAGGCGCTGAGCGGTGATCAGGATCACGCTGGACGCGATGTTGAACGGCGCAATACCCATGTTGCGCATACGAGTGAGCGTGGTGGGGGCGTCGTTGGTGTGCAGCGTTGAGAGCACCAAGTGACCTGTCTGTGCGGCCTTGATGGCGATATCGGCCGTTTCCAGATCACGGATTTCACCCACCATGATGATGTCAGGATCCTGCCGCAGAAACGCCTTGAGGGCCGTCGCGAAGGTCAGGCCCGCCTTTTCATTGACGTTGACCTGGTTGACGCCCGGAAGATTGATTTCCGAAGGGTCTTCTGCCGTGGCGATGTTGACTGCTGGCGTATTCAGGATATTGAGGCAGGTATAGAGCGACACGGTCTTGCCCGAGCCAGTCGGGCCCGTCACTAGGATCATGCCGTAGGGACGCTTGATCGCATCAAGCAGGCGCTCCTTCTCAACGGGCTCATAGCCAAGGGCGTCAATGCCCAGCTTGGCGCTGCTCGGGTCCAGAATACGGATCACGATCTTCTCGCCAAACAGGGTTGGCAAGGTGCTCACACGGAAGTCGATCACCCGGTCCGCACCGATCTTCAGCTTCATGCGGCCGTCCTGCGGCACTCGCTTTTCGGAGATGTCCAGGCGCGAAATGACCTTGATGCGGGAGGCGAGCTTGTCCTTGATGCCTGTCGGCGGCGATGCAATCTCGCGCAGTTCGCCGTCGATACGGTAGCGAATGCGGTAGTTGTGCTCGTAGGGCTCAAAATGCAGGTCGGATGCGCGCATATTGAATGCATCGATCAGCATCTTCTGCAGGAATTTGACGATGGGCGCATCCTCGACGTCCATCTCATCGTTGGCGCTCTTGTCGGTCGAGTCTGTATCGTCCGAAATCTCAAACTCATTGAGATTGACATCGCCAACCATGTCGTTGAGGTTGTCTCCTGTTTGCTTGGCGACCGATTCGAGCAGCTTGGTTACCTTGGCGTGCTCGGCAACCACCCAATCCACGCTGAGCTGCGTGCTGAACTTGATCTGCTCCGCCACGGAGTGGTCGGTGGGGTCTGCAGTGGCTACCACCAGGCGATTGCCGCGCTTGGCGAGTGCGACGATCTTGTTGGCGGATGCCAGTTTGGCATCCAGAAGCCCGCTGGGCAGCCGGTCTGCATCGACCGCGTCAAGATCAATCAGCGGGACGCTGTAGACGGCAGAAATGATGGTGGCGACATCAATGCCTGAAACAGCGCCGCTGGCAACCAGTTCTCCAATGAAGCTGTTTTTGCTCTTGATACTGCTGGCATACAAAGCCTCGGCCTTGGCCAACGGAAGCTTGCCGCTGGCGACCAAGGCACGGGCGATGCCCGGCAGTGCAATGGATGGTGCTGGAGAAATTGTGGTGTTGTCAGCCATGTAATCGGTTACGCCTATCGTAGATAGCCTCTCTGCGTATTCCGGAAACTGTAGCAGTTGTTCGGAGATTTAACAAAAAAAGCCCGGCTCTCCTTGCCTGTCTGCAGTGGATGTACGACAGTTTGCCTTCATTGACCAAGCCGTGGTGGCCTTGGTCGTTCTTACACCCGGCGTGTAAGCAGTTGCGAAGCCAGGCCGCGCAAGGCTTCGGTGAATGTGTTCTGGGGGAGATGCTCCAGGCAGTCGATGGCTTCCTGGGCCTGCTGGCCCGCTGCGGCGCGGGTGGCATCCAGCGCACCGGTGGCTTTGACCATCTGCACAATTTCAGCCATATGCGGGGTGGCGCCTGTTTCAATGGCACTCACAATCAATTGACGATCTGCCGCTGTTGCACGTTGCATGGCGATGATCAGGGGCAGGGTGACCTTGCCTTCGCGAAGGTCGTCGCCGATGTTCTTGCCCATCACTTCGGTGTCGCCGTCATAGTCCAGCGCATCATCGATCACCTGGAATGCGGTGCCCAGCGCGCGGCCGTAGCCAGCGCAGGCAGTCTCCACTGTTGCGTCCGAGCTCGCCAGTACGGCGGCAAGGCGTGCGCTGGCTTCGAAGAGCTTGGCGGTCTTGGAGCGGATGACGGTCAGATAGCCTGCTTCATCCAGATCCACATTGTGGGTGTTGATGAGCTGCTGCACTTCCCCTTCGGCGATGATGTTCGTCGCTTCCGAGAGAATCTGCATGACCTGCATGCTGTCGGCATCCACCATCATCTGGAAGGCGCGCGAATGCAGAAAGTCGCCAACCAGCACACTGGCTGCATTGCCAAAGCTCTCGTTGGCCGTCGGTTTGCCGCGTCGCATGGTTGATTCGTCAACCACATCGTCGTGCAGCAAGGTGGCGGTATGAATGAATTCCACCACAGCTGCGAGATTGAAGCGCTGCTCGCCCTTGTAGCCCAGCGCGCCGGCCACCATCAGCAGCAATGCAGGCCTCAGCCGTTTGCCGCCTGCCGAGATGATGTAGTGCGCGATCTCTCCAATCAGTGGAACCGAGGAGCTCAGCCGGTGGGCAATGACGGCGTCCACCTGACGCATGTCGTCGGCGACCAGGCTGAGAGGATGGGGCTGAGTGGTGGTGTTGGACTCGGACAAGGCGGCTATCTCGGTATTTTTATGGATGCAGCATTATAGAAACCGTGGCAGTAATCCTGGTGCACATGCCCCGGTGCCAGCCTTGGTGATGTGCTCTTTACATGCGCTAGAAGACTGGATGAGAGTACTGCTTGCAGCTTTTTGAGGAGCGTGATAGAATCTTCGGCTCTTGCGAAATTTCTTTGCAAGCTATCCCCTTTTAGAGGTTCATATGTACGCGGTCATAAAAACCGGCGGCAAGCAGTATCGCGTTGCTTCCGGCGAAAAAATCAAGGTAGAACAGATTGCTGCGGACGTAGGCCAAGAAATCGTGATCGATCAGGTCCTGGCAGTCGGCGACGGCGCAGAACTGAAGATCGGCACGCCCTTGGTGTCCGGTGCAACGGTTAAGGCTACGGTGGTAGCCCATGGTAAGCACGACAAGGTGCGCATTTTCAAGATGCGTCGTCGTAAGCACTATCAGAAGCGTCAAGGCCATCGCCAGCAGTTCACCGAACTGCAAATCGGTGCAATTGCTGCTTAATGTTGGCAGCTTAACAGGAGCTATATCTCATGGCACAGAAAAAAGGCGGCGGCTCTACGCGAAATGGACGTGATTCCAAGCCAAAAATGCTGGGTGTGAAGGCTTTCGGTGGTCAATTGATCAGCGCAGGTTCCATCATCGTTCGCCAGCGCGGCACCAAGTTCCATCCCGGCACCAATGTCGGCGTGGGCAAGGATCACACCTTGTTTGCTCTGGTCGATGGTCATGTGACCTTCGAAACCAAGGGCGCTCTGTCCAAGCACACGGTGAGCATCACCAAGGCTGCTTAAGACAAACAAGTGTCTCCTGGGCTTCGGCCCTGGTCAAAGCCCCGCACCGGCGGGGCTTTGGTGTTTTTGGGCCATGCCGCTGTTGCTGTGGATGCGACAATAGCGGTTTTGGCAGCGCTGCAGCCGGGCATCTCGGCAAGGTGCAGCAGACAAATCCCGTATTCCCGGTATCTGGGCGGGTGGATAACGACCATGAAATTCGTAGATGAAGCGTTTATTGACATTGCAGCTGGCGATGGTGGCAATGGCTGTGTGTCGTTCCGCCACGAAAAATACAAGGAATTCGGCGGTCCTGATGGGGGCGACGGCGGTCGTGGTGGCCACGTGTACGCACTGGCCGATGTCAACCTCAATACCCTGATCGACTACCGCTACTCGCGTCGCCATGATGCGGAGCGGGGCGAGCATGGCAAGGGATCGGACATGTTTGGTGCCGCCGGCAAGGACATCACCTTGCACATGCCGGTGGGCACCATCATTACCGACGCTGAAACCGGTGAGGTGCTTTTTGAACTGCTGAACCCTGGCGAGGTAATCACCATTGCCAAGGGCGGTGACGGCGGCTTTGGCAACCTGCGCTTCAAGAGCGCCATCAACCGTGCTCCGCGCCAGAAAACCCCTGGCTGGAAAGGTGAGCGCCGCAACCTGAAGCTGGAGCTGAAGGTGCTGGCAGACGTTGGGCTGCTGGGCATGCCCAATGCGGGCAAATCCACCTTCATCTCTGCGGTATCCAACGCCCGCCCCAAGATTGCCGACTATCCTTTCACCACCTTGCACCCCAATCTGGGCGTGGTGCGTGTAGGGCCTGAGAAGAGCTTTGTCGTGGCCGATATCCCTGGCCTGATCGAAGGCGCATCCGACGGTGCGGGCCTGGGCCACCAGTTTCTGCGCCACCTGCAGCGTACGCGTTTGCTGCTGCATATCGTCGATCTGGCGCCGTTCGACGAGGGTGTGGATCCCGTTGCGCAGGCCAAGGCGATCGTGGCAGAGTTGAAGAAATACGACGAAGAACTCTACAGCAAGCCGCGCTGGCTGGTGCTCAACAAGCTGGACATGATTCCGGTCGAGGAACGTGCCGCCAAGGTCAAGGATTTCGTCAAGCGCTACAAGTGGAAGGGTCCGGTGTACGAAATCTCGGCTCTGACGCGTGAGGGCTGTGAGCCGCTGATCAAGGAAATCTTCCAGTTCGTGCACAGCATGCAAAAGGCAGAGCAGGAGCCGCAAGAGGTGGATCCGCGCTTTGTGGCAGGTGCTGAGCTGGAGCAGCCCGATTACTCGGACGATCCGCGTTTTTCGTCGCCCGATTGAGCGGCGGCCGCTGCATCCATAGGTTACTCATTTATTGATAGCTGCTTGCGCTTGCCAGGCGGGCGCAAACGCCAGAAAAAGCAAAAAATGGCATCGAATGTTCTGCGCGACGCACGTCGCATCGTGGTCAAGGTCGGCTCCAGTCTGGTCACCAACGAAGGCAAAGGCCTGGATGAAGGCGCCATCACTGAATGGAGCCGCCAGCTTGCGGCCCTGGTGCATGGCGATGACGGCATCAAGCGCGAAGTCATCATGGTCTCCAGCGGGGCCGTTGCCGAGGGCATGAAGCGTCTGGGCTGGCACCAGCGCCCCAAGGAGATTCATGAGCTGCAGGCCGCTGCTGCCGTCGGCCAGATGGGTCTCGTGCAGATGTACGAAACCAAGCTGCGCGAACAGAATCTGGGTAGCGCCCAGGTGCTGCTGACGCACGCCGATCTGGCAGACCGCGAGCGCTACCTGAACGCGCGTGTCACGCTCCTGACCTTGCTACAACTGGGCGTGGTGCCGGTGATCAATGAGAACGACACCGTGGTCAACGACGAAATCAAGTTTGGCGACAACGACACCCTGGGTGCGCTGGTGGCCAACCTGGTGGAAGCCGATGCACTGGTGATCCTGACAGACCAAAAGGGCCTCTACACCGCTGATCCACGCAAGAACCCCGATGCCCAGTTCGTGCACGAGGCGCAGGCGGGCGATCTGAAGCTGGAGGCGATGGCGGGCGGCGCCGGCTCCGGCATCGGCAAGGGTGGCATGCTGACCAAGATTCTGGCGGCCAAGCGGGCGGCGGGTTCGGGTGCATCGACCGTCATCGCCTGGGGGCGCGAGCAGAACGCGCTGCTGCGCCTGGTGGCGGGTGAGGCAATTGGCACCTTGCTGGTGGCCGATACCCACAAGAACCAAGCTCGCAAGCAATGGATGATGGACCACCTGCAGATGCATGGCTATGTGACGGTGGATGCTGGTGCTGCGCAAAAGCTGCGCAGCGAAGGCAAGAGCCTGCTGCCCATCGGCATGGTCAGCGTGCATGGCGAGTTCTCGCGCGGCGAAGTGATTGGCGTGCGCGACCCCGAAGGCATTGAGTTGGCGCGGGGCCTTGCCAACTATGGCAGTACCGAGGCGCGCCGCCTGTGCCGCAAGCCCTCTGGCGAATTCGAGCAACTGCTGGGCTATACCGGCGAGCCTGAAATGCTGCACCGTGACAACATGGTGCTGACCGGCCACTGAACCATGGATGAAATGGGCTTCCGGTGCTCGGTAGCAGGGCGCAGGCGGCTATCAAAACAAAAGCGCCCGGAGGGGCGCTTTTGTGTTTCAGCGGGATGCAGGCTGGGTCATGCCTTGCCGGAAGGCGGGTTGCTGCGGGTGGCGTTGGCCGGATCGGGGTCGAAGCTGGCGCCCGGGGGCAGCTCCATCTCCTGCATCATACGCAGCGGCGAGTGGTAGCTGACCGTGGTGGTGGTCACGGTCACCTGCAGCGTCTCAGTCACGGCCTGCGCGGGAAGCGCTGCCGGGTAATGCTCGCCATGCTCATGGTCGCGCTGGCGCGCATTGCTGCGCAAGTAGCGGTTGCGGGCGTCCTGGCGGGGTACATAGCGCGACAGCTCGGTCAGAGCCATCTCGTACACGCCGCGCTTGAACTCCACCACCACATCGAGTGGCACCCAGTAATCGTTCCAGCGCCAGGCATCGAACTCGGGATGGTTGGTGGCACGTAGATTCAGGTCCCAATCGTTGCCGGTTAACTGGAGCAAAAACCATATTTGCTTTTGTCCGCGATAATAGCCTCTTGCATCGCGTCGAATGAAGCGCTCGGGCACCTCGTATCGCAACCAGTCACGCGTTCTAGCCACAATACGGACATGCTCTGGTCGCAAGCCCACTTCTTCATGCAGCTCTCGAAACATCGCCTGCTCGGGGGTTTCTCCACGGTCGATACCGCCCTGCGGAAACTGCCAGCTGTGGGTGCGGATGCGCTTGCCCCAAAACACCTGATTGCGCTGGTTGAGCAGGATGATGCCGACGTTTGGCCTAAAGCCATCTCGGTCCAGCATAATCTAACCCCAATTTTTTAAACTGTGTCCATTATGCCTGCGCCTTGAAGCCATCTTCAAGCGGGCAACTACTAGGCTCATTGCTACAGACTATGAAAGCTTCGCAATTTCTCATCTCGACCTTGAAGGAAGCGCCTGCGGACGCTGAAATCGTCAGCCACCAGCTGATGACCCGCGCCGGCATGATCAAAAAGCTCGGTGCAGGCATCTACAACTACATGCCGATGGGGCTGCGTGTGATCCGCAAGGTCGAAGCCATCGTGCGCGAAGAGATGAACCGTGCAGGCGCCATCGAGGTATCGATGCCCGTGGTGCAACCGGCAGAGCTGTGGCAGGAAACCGGCCGTTTCGAGAAGATGGGCCCCGAGTTGCTGCGCATCCAGGACCGCCACGAGCGCGATTTTGTGATCCAGCCCACCAGCGAAGAGGTGGTGACCGATATCGCCCGCCAGGAGTTCAAGAGCTACAAGCAGCTGCCCAAGAACCTCTACCAGATCCAGACCAAGTTCCGCGACGAGCGTCGCCCCCGCTTTGGCCTGATGCGTGGCCGCGAGTTCATCATGAAGGACGCCTACTCCTTCGACAAGGACCGCGATGCCGCCCAGATCAGCTACCAGACCATGCGCGCCGCTTATAGGCGCATCTTCGACCGCTTCGGTCTGCAGTACCGTGCCGTGCGTGCCGACAGCGGCGCCATCGGAGGCGACTTGAGCGAAGAATTTCAGGTGATTGCCGCCACGGGTGAAGACGCCATCGTCTACTGCCCTGACAGCGACTACGCGGCCAACATCGAAAAGGCCGAGGCTCTGGCACCTGTGCAGGCGCGCCCCGCTGCCGCCCAGGCCATGGCCAAGACCGCCACGCCCGGCAAGAGCACCTGCGCTGATGTGGCAGAGCTTTTGAAGCTGCCCCTGCAGAACACCGTCAAATCGCTGGTGCTGGCGACCGACGAGCGCAACGAGGCGGGTGATATCGTCAAAACCCAGGTCTGGCTGCTGCTGTTGCGCGGCGACCATGACATGAACGAGATCAAGGTTGGCAAGGTGCCGGGCTTGGCGGATTTCCGCTTTGCGACGGTGGCCGAGATTGAAGACCATTTTGGCTGCCAGCCTGGTTACCTGGGCCCGGTCAATCTGAAGAAGCCCGTCAAGCTGGTGGTAGACCGCGATGTAGCCGTGATGGCCGACTGGGTCTGCGGAGCCAATGAGGCCGATTACCATTTGACAGGTGTTAACTTTGGCCGCGATCTGCCCGAGCCTGAGGTGGTGGCTGACCTGCGCAATGTGGTGGCTGGCGACAAATCGCCCGACGGCAAGGGCGAGCTACTGATCGAGCGCGGCATCGAGATCGGTCATGTGTTCTACCTCGGCACCAAGTACTCCAAGGCAATGAAGGCGACCTTCCTGGCCGAGAACGGCAAGCCTGCCGAATTCGAGATGGGCTGCTACGGCATTGGCGTCACACGCCTGCCAGCTGCCGCCATCGAACAGAATCATGACGAGCGCGGCATCATCTGGCCCGACGCGATTGCGCCGTTCACCGTGGTGGTCTGCCCCATCGGCATGGACCGCAGCGAAGCCGTGAAGACTGCGGCTGAAAAGCTACACGCAGACTTGTTGGCTGCGGGCGTGGATGTGATACTGGACGACCGTGGCGAGCGCCCTGGCGCCATGTTTGCCGACTGGGAGCTAATCGGCGTGCCCCACCGCGTGGTGCTGGGTGACCGCGGTTTGCAGGAAGGCATGGTGGAGTACCAACACCGCCGGGATACCGCCGCCACCAAGGTGGCCGTGGCTGACGTGCTGGGCTTTGTCACCAGCCGTATTCAAAAATCTTAAAAAAGCGCACAAGCGCAGAGTTGTTCTGAGGGATTGTCGAGATGACGGGTTCGTCCATTGTTTCATCCGCAGGTGTATCGCGCCGCGCGGCCATGGCGTCGCTGCTGGCGGGGCCGGGCGCGTGGCTGGCTGCACCACAGGCTGCGCATGCGGGCGGCCAGCTGGAAGAGCCCCTGATCGACTCCGTGCGCTCGGCTCTCAGTGCCGCCATCAACAGTGCAGCACCTCCCGAGCCGGTGTTCGTCTCGACCGAAGCCAAGATACGCTACCTGCGCTGGCTTGGCTCGATGAGCGACCGCTTGCGCCGCCGCAAGCCCGATTGGGAAGTGCGCCGCGATTTCCTGCAGACCGTGTGGTATGAGGCCAAGCGTGCGCGTCTTGACGAATCGCTGGTGCTCGGGCTCGTGCAGGTGGAAAGCGGTTTTCGCAAGTACGCCATGTCCAACGTGGGCGCACGCGGCTACATGCAGGTGATGCCTTTCTGGACGCGGGTGATCGGCGACGGCGATCCAGGCAAGCTGTTCCACATGCAGACCAACCTGCGTTTTGGCTGTGTCATCCTGCGCCACTACATCGACCGTGAAAACGGCGATCTGTTCATGGCCCTGGGCCGCTACAACGGCAGCCGAGGCAAGGATACCTATCCCAACCTCGTGTACGGCGCGCAGCGCCAATGGCTGTTTGAAAACAAAACGGAAGCCTGATCAATAATCTGGTTGCTCCTTGATTGATAGCTGCCTGCGTCCACTCAGTAAGTGCCAAAGCCTGAAAATACAAAAACCACCGTGAGGTGGTTTTTTGTTGCTTCCCCCATTCGGGGCCACATCGCGTGAATGCAGTCCTGGCGAGGTGGCTCAGTGCGTCAGGCGACCGGTGGCGTGGACGGCGGCACCGGCGTGTCGGGTACCTTGTTGGGATCGACCACGGTCACCAGCACCTGGTCGACGCGGTAGCTGTCCACGTCCATCACCTCGAACTGGTACTTGCCCCAGACAACCTTGTCCGTGCGGCGGGGGATGCGGCGCAGCATCACCATCAGGAAACCCGCCAGGGTCTCGTACTCTTCGGCATGCGGCAACTCGTTCAGCAGCAGGGCGCGTTCCACATCCTCGATGGGTGTGATGCCATCGATCAGCCATGATGTCTCGTCACGGCGCACGATCAGCTCTTCATCCGACGGGCCGACCAGGTCACCCATCACGGTGCTCATCACATCGTTCAGCGTGACAACGCCAACCACCAGGCTGTATTCGTTGACGATGATGGCGAAATCCTCGTGCGCCTGGCGGAACTGGGTGAGCACCTCGGCCAGCGTCAGCCGGTCGGGCACCACCAGCGCCTTGTGCACCAGCGCCTCGTCGGTCAGCTTGATGGGCTGGTTGTTCAGCACGCGCTGGAACAGATCCTTGGCATCGACATAGCCCACCACATGGTCGATGTCGCCCACGCATACCGGGTAGGTGGAAAACGGCTCTTCGGCGATGCGGGCGCGAATGATGTCGTCGCTGTCGTCCTGGTAGAAGAAGGCAATGCGATCGCGCTGCGTCATGGCTGAGCCCACGGTGCGCGAGTCAAGCTCGAACACATTGGCGATCACCTGCTGCTCTCCGATGGCGAGCAGGCCGGTCTTGGCGCCCACTTCGGTCAGCGCGAGGATGTCTTCGGAGGTGATGCGCTCGTCCCGCACCGTGGGCAGGCCCAGGAGCTGTGTGAGGCCTGTGGCCAGCCGGTTGAAAAGCCACACCAGCGGCTTGAACACTACCGTGAGCCACTGCATGGGCCGGCACACCAGCACGGCCAGGCGCTCGGGCTCAGTCATCGACAGGCGCTTGGGCAGCAGGTCGGCCAGCAGGATGAACAGAGAAGTCACCAGGGTGAACGAGGCGAGAAACCCAACGGTGGCGGCGCGCTCGGTACCCAGCCAAGGCTCGGTCCATGCTGCAAAGAAGGGGGTAAGCGCGCCTTCACCGACCACGCCGCCCAGAATGGCGACTGCGTTGACGCCGATCTGCGCCACGGTGAAATATTCGCCTGGCTGCTCTTGTGTGCGGATGACAAGGGCAGCCCGCGCATCGCCATCGTCCACCATTTGCCGCAACCGCAGGCGGCGCGAAGCAGCCAGCGAAATCTCCGCTGTGGAGAAAAAGGCGCTGAGGGCAATCAGCAAGGCAATGGTGAGGAGGCTCTGCGTCACATTCATAAGCAAAAACGGTTGGAGCAGTGCAGACCGGCTGCTCGCATCTATCGGCGAAAGCGTTGGCAGGGCGCGTGGGCACTGCCGATTCTTGAAATTTGTTCAATGGTCGCATGCCAGCCAAGCGGCTGGCAAGTGCTTTCGTGAGGGCGACGCTGCAGGCTTTGCAGCGCCAGATTGGCATGGTTGGGCTTGCCGCTCTTGAAGGGCGCAATGCCAAACCCCAGCCAGCTTACCGCATGCGCCTGCTCCCAGCGGCGACAAGGCCATTGCAAGAGCTGCGTGGCGCGCACAAAAAAGCCGCCTTGTAGGCGGCTTTTGTGAGGAATTAATCTGGATCAGGCCGCAGCCACCAGTTGCTGCAATTCACCCGATTCGTACATTTCCATCATGATGTCCGAGCCACCGATGAATTCGCCCTTCACGTACAGCTGGGGAATGGTGGGCCACTGGCTGTAGTTCTTGATGCCTTCGCGGATTTCGGGATCTTCCAGCACGTTCACGGTGGTGATGTTCCTGGCATCAACGCCGCTGGCCTTGAGGATCTGCACGGCGCGGCCGGAGAAGCCGCACTGTGGAAAGCTGGCTGTTCCCTTCATGAACAGCACGATGTCATTGCCCTTGACCAGTTGGTCGATGCGTTGTTGGGTATCGCTCATGGGTTGGCTCCGTCTTGGGAGAGTGGTTTCAGTGTTGTGTGAATTAGCGCTTAGGTAAGGGCAGACCGCCCCATATCAAGCCGGATGGAGACCATTATTTCACGGAAGTCCATTGTCCGCCGCTGGCGCGCTCGATGCCAGCAAGGTCCTTGCGGCTTTGTATCTGGGCAAAACCCCGTGCTGTGAGCAAGGCGCGAACATCGCCCGCCTGGTCCCAGCCATGCTCGATCAACAGCCACCCGCCGCTTCGCAGGTACTGTGGCGCGGTGTTCACGATGTGGCGGATATCGTCCAGGCCGTCGGCACCGCTCGTCAGGGCCTGGCGCGGCTCGTGGCGCAGCGCGGGCATGTGCGGGTCGTCATCGCGGATATAGGGCGGGTTGGTGACGATGGCATCAAAGTCGCCTTGCAGCGCCGACAGCCAGTGGCTGTGGGCAAAGTGGACGGGCAATTGCAGCCGCGCCGCATTGGCCCTGGCGACCGCAATCGCATCGAGGCTCGCATCCACCGCCCACACCTCGGCGGCGGGCCGCTCATGCTGCAGGGCCAGTGCAATGGCACCGCTGCCCGTGCCCAGATCGGCCAAGCGCAGCTGTGGGGGGGCTTCCCCGTTGTCGGGCAGTAGCTCCAGTGCCCAGTCCACCAGGGTTTCGGTGTCAGGGCGCGGGTCCAGCACACGGGCGTCCACCGCCAGATCCAGTCCGTAAAAGCCTTTGTGGCCGGTCAGGTAGGCGACGGGCTCGCCGTTTGCGCGGCGTTGCAGCAACTGCTGCCACTGGGCCGCCTGCTCGGCGGTCAAGGCATCGCCGTCATGGGTGATGAGCCAGGCTCGGCTGTGTGTGGGCTGGCCGCACAGGTGCAGCAGCAGCATCTGCGCATCGATGCGCGCGATGCCTTGGGCAGCTGCCTGGGCCAGCGCCTGCGCAACCGTCATGGGTGTGGATGCATTCATTTCTATGATTTTGATAGCAATCTGCGCTTTCTAGTTGCGCGCAGACTGCACAAAAGGCCTGGATTGCAGGATCAGGATACGGTCTCCGGCCACGGCCCATTCGATGTCCTGCGTGCGCGCGCCAAAGCGCGCTTCGATCGCCGCACCTGCATCTGCCAGGCGTTGCACCAGTGCATCCGTCAGCACCTGGCGCTGTGCCACTGCCACTTCCTGCACGCCACCACCGGGTGCAAGGCGCAGTTCGGTGTCTTCGGCAGATCGGCTGAGTACCTGCACGGCGCGGCTGCGGCGCGAGTACAGCACCTGCTCGGCCACGCGGCGGCCCTCCACCACGCGGATGCCGATGCCGCGCTTGGCAGCAATGAAAACGCTGTGTGGCGTGCCACCCAGTGGGTCGCGCGTCACCATCACGCCCGAGGCCTCAGAATCCACCGCCTTTTGCACCAGCACGGCCATGGCGACGGCGTCCTGCGCAATGCCTGCGGCGTGGCGCGCCTCCCAGGCCTCGAAATTGAAGACCGAGGCCCATACCTTGCGCACGGCGTCCAGCAGCGCGGCTTCGCCCTTCACGTTGGGCACGGTGGTGTAGAGGCCCGCTCCGCTAAAGCCGGGCAGATCTTCCGAACTGGATGAGCTGCGTACGAACACGCCTGCTGTCTGCAACTGGCTGGCCCAGCGTGCCTGCAGATGCTGGGTGAGGGTGGCGTCCAGCGGCATCTGCTCGATCTCGGTGCGCAGCGCTGCCAAAGCAGTGCGGCGCACGGCGGCGTCGCTGTCAAAGCCGGGCTGCTGCTGCATGCGCGCCATTTTTTCTGCCAGGCCAAAGCGTTGCATGGCACTGGTATAGCTGCCAAAGGGCACGCAAAAGCCGTCCGGCACACTGATGCCCGCTATGGCGGCATGTCGCACCTCGCCCAGATTGGCGGCCTTGGCACCGCATTGGCTGCGATTTTGCGCGCGCAGGGCAGCCAGCGGCTGCAGGGCGGTCGTTCGCGTGTCCTTGTGGATGCTGGCGCCCGCAACGCTGCGCTTGAGCGCCGATTTCTGGATGGCGTTCTCGCGCTCGTCGGCCGTTGCGGCACGCAGCTGGTAGTCCTTGGCGCCTACGGTCAACTGTACCCATTGGCCGTTGTGGGTCGCCAGCACGCGGCTGGCATCGCGCACATAGGCATTGGGCACCCCCCAGCCCCTGGCGAGCAGGTTGACGTGCGAGACCATGGTGGAGGGCTGCTCGGTCACCACGCCAGCGACGGGTGGCAGGGTGATGGGCACCTGGCGCAGCACGACGATGTCGCTGGGCAGCAGGTCGCGCGCCTGGTCGATATCGTCCACCAGGCGCAGGCGGCCTACGGCCTGGCCTGGGTTCAGCGGCAAGAAGCGTTGCTGTCCGATCAGGGCGCTTTGCGTGACCGGCGCGATGCCCGCGCCGGCAGCCACCTGTTCCTGCGCGCTGGAGTTGGCCTTGAAGCGCACGGGCGCAAAAAAGCTGCCTTGCAGCCGGGCTTCGGTCTCGCGCAGCAGGGTGGCGGTCAACTGATCGCCTTCCCAGAACTCGTACACAAAGCCATCGATCTGCGGCTGCCAGCTGAGCGTGCCCAGAATGAAGCGGCGGCCGGCGTCACGGTAGTTGCGGTTCAATGCCTCCTTGCCGCCCACGAGCAGGCCTTGCTCGCGCAGAAAGCGGTCATGCAACTGAAAACGGGGGGTGTTGATGAAATACAGGCGAGGTGCCGGCCGGGCCTGGCGATCGATCACAAAGATGACATGGGGCTGGGCCAGCGGCGTGCCTGTGTTGTAGACGCGGGCGAACTGGTCAAACTCCGCCTGGCTATGCAGCGCTGCCGCAAAAGGCTGGCTGCTGTGATTGCCCATGGCTTGCGAGGGCGTCGGCGTGCCTGCAGGCCGCGCCATCAGCTCCTGCGGCGCGGCGGTGCCAGCCGCGCGACCGTCTTCGTACATGGATGGCTTGCGCGCCAACTGGGCAGAGGTGCCACTGGCAGCCAGTGCCAATGCAACGCACAACGCCGAGCGTATGGCAATACCGGGGCGGTGGGTGAACATGGTGCGCCAGTCTTGCTGGTTTACTGGTTGACTTCCAGCTCGGCCAGCAGCTCGGCCTCGCGCTCCGATTGCAGGGCGTCCATCAACTCCTTCAGGTCGCCATCCATGATGAAACTCAGTTTGTACAGGGTCAGATTGATGCGGTGGTCGGTGCAGCGGCCTTGTGGAAAGTTGTAGGTGCGGATGCGGTCGCTGCGGTCGCCCGAGCCGATCAGGCCCTTGCGCATGGCCGCTTCCTTGGCGGCGCGCTCGCTGCGCTCCTTTTCCTGGATGCGCGCCTGCAGCACCTGCAGCGCCTTGGCCTTGTTGCTGTGCTGGCTGCGGCCGTCCTGGCATTCGGCAACGATGCCGGTGGGCAAGTGCACCACGCGCACGGCCGAATCGGTTTTGTTGATGTGCTGGCCGCCTGCGCCGCTGGCGCGGAAGGTATCAATGCGCAGGTCGGCCGGGTTCAGGGTGATGGCCTGCTGCTCGTCGGGCTCGGGCATCACGGCCACGGTGCAGGCGCTGGTGTGGATGCGGCCCTGCGTTTCGGTGGCGGGGACGCGCTGCACGCGGTGGCCGCCGCTTTCAAAACGCAGGGTGCCGTATACGTTGTCACCGCCGTCAATGCGCAGCACCACTTCCTTGTAGCCACCGAGTTCTGCCTCGTTGGCGCTCATGATCTCGACCTTCCAGCCCATGCGTTCGGCGTAGCGCGTGTACATGCGGGTGATGTCGCCGGCAAACAGCGCCGATTCGTCGCCGCCCGTGCCTGCCCGCACTTCGACGAAGGCGGGGCGGGCATCGTCCGGATCCTTGGGCAGCAGCATGCGCTGCAGCTGAGCCGCTAGTTGCTCCAACTCGGCCTCGCCGTTGGTGATCTCTTCCTGCGCCATGTCGGCCATGTCCGGGTCGGCCAGCATGTCGCGGGCACCTGCAATGTCCGATTCCACCTGCACAAAGCGTGCATAGCGTTCGGCCACGGCTGCCACATCGGTGTGCTCGCGCGAGAGCTTCATGAACTGCGGCATGTTGGCCATGATGTCTTCGCGCGAGAGCAGGAAATCCAGCTCCTTGAGGCGTTCGACATAGCGTTCCAGCTGTTGGCGGAGGAAGTCTTTCATGATGATTTTGGTGTCAAATAGCCCTGCAGCGGCAGCCGTACAAGTGGCACGCTATCAAAAACAGGAGCGAAAAGAGGAAGGAAAGGAGCGGGTGGCTGCAGCGGGAGCAGCGTCGCTACAAGCCGGATTGGTGGCCGCCGCGCTGGCCACGCAGAAAGAGGCGTGAGACCACATCGGCGGTCTGTGCGCGTGCAT
Organism: Comamonas odontotermitis; assembly: GCF_020080045.1. Classification (NCBI taxonomy): domain Bacteria; kingdom Pseudomonadati; phylum Pseudomonadota; class Betaproteobacteria; order Burkholderiales; family Comamonadaceae; genus Comamonas; species Comamonas odontotermitis. The sequence continues at coordinate 3,693,774 of NZ_CP083451.1, read as the reverse complement.
CGGCGTCGCCCGTGTGCAGCTCGGCCATGGTGCCGTGCAACATCTTCTGCGCAAGGCCGCGCGAGAGGGCTTCGAGCACGGCATCCACATCTTCGCCCTTGGCCAGGCGCTTTTTGGCGCGTTCTATCTCGGCTGCGCGCCAGACGTCGGCCTGTGCATGAATCTGCTGGATGAGTGGTACCGCGCCGCCCTCTGGGGCGCGCTGGTCCATCCATTGCACAAAGCGCTGCACGCCGGTGTCGATGATGGTTTCGGCCTGCACCACGGCTGCCTGGCGCAGCTCCTGCCCGGCCTTGACGACATGGGCCAGGTCGTCCACGGTGTAGAGATACACATCGCCCAGGTCTTTGACCTCGGCTTCGATATCGCGCGGCACGGCCAGATCGACCATGAAGATCGGGCGGCGCTTGCGCTTTTTGAGCGCGCTTTCCACGGCGCCCAGGCCAATGATGGGCAGGCTGGACGCTGTGCAGCTGATGATGGCGTCGTACTCGTGCAGGTGATCGGGCAACTCGGACAGGCGCATGGTGCTGGCGCCAAACTGCGCGGCCAGCTTTTCGCCGCGCTCCAGGGTGCGGTTGGCGATGGTGATGTGCGCGGGCTGCTTGGCCGCAAAGTGCGTGGCGCATAGCTCGATCATCTCGCCTGCGCCGACAAACAGGACGCGGATCCTGGTGAGATCCTCGAACAGCTGGCCTGCCAGGCGCACGGCCGCTGCCGCCATGCTGATGCTGTGCGCGCCGATCTCCGTGGATGAGCGCACTTCCTTGGCGATTGCAAAGCTACGCTGAAAGAGCTGGTTGAGGGTGGTGCCCAGCGAGCCGGCGTCTTCGGCGGCACGCACGGCATTTTTCATCTGGCCGAGAATCTGCGCCTCGCCCAGCACCATGGAGTCGAGCCCGCTGGCCACGCGGAAGGCGTGGCGCGCGGCAAAGCCGTCCTGCAGGGAATAGGTGTATTTCTGCAGCGCCTCGGGCGGCAGATTGCCGCTTTGGGCCAGCCAGCGCAGGGTGTGGTCCAGCGCAGGCTCGCGGGCAGCGCAGTAAATCTCGGTGCGGTTGCAGGTGGACAGGATGGCGGTTTCCACACCGGCGTGGCTATGCACACCCGAAATCGAGGAGCGCAGACTCTGCAAAGTCGGCGCAATCTTGTCGAGTGCAAATGCAAACCGGCCGCGTATATCGACCGGCGCCGTCGTGTGGTTGATGCCCAGGGCCCAAACTGCCATGGCATGGATTATAAAATCTCTGCCAAACCAGCGCTTGTCGTGTCAGTACCACCTTGACTTATATCAATCACCTCGTTTTATGCCTGCTATCGCCAGCCTGTGGCATCTGTTGAATTTCTGTGCCCCCGCCGCCTTCTTGGCGGTGCTCCTGGTGCTCGCGCGCTGGGTGTTTGCGCGCAAGGCGACACCGCTCCTGCCCTGGTATGGGCAGTTGGCGCTGCATTTTCTGGCGGGATGTGCTGCGCTTTTTGTCGCGTTGCTGTGGCAGGGACGCGACGGCAGCGTGGTGGGTTATGCGCTCCTGGTATTGACTCTCGCCACCAGCCAGTGGGCCGTGCTGGGCAGCTGGCGGCGTTAGCTCCTCGCAGCTTTACAATTCAGACATAATTGCGGGATGACCTCCGCACAGACCCCGCCAAGCCGCCGTTTCAGGTGGCTTTTCTTTATTGGTTTCTTTGCTGCGGGAGTCGCTGGCGTGGCCCTGATCTGCGGATCGCAGGCCTTGCTGTTTGTCGATACCAATGATTTTCAGCGCGTTGTCGGTCACCTGTACCTAACCCCTCTGGGGGACGGCATTCGCTGGGCGCTGCCGGAGCGGCCCTTCCGCATGCCTGGCAATCCAGAACTGGCTTCCCACATCTTCACCTTTGCAGGCTGGGTGCAGCGTTACCTGCCGGGGGCGGTTTTCGATATCTCCCGCACCGCGCTGGCGGCCAAGCTGCTGCTGCTGGCGTATGCTGGCGCATTGGCCTGGCAGTGCGCAGCCGCATTGCAGCGCGGGGCGGTGTGGTGCACGGTGTTTGCCCTGGGCTGGCTGGCCGTATTCTTCATGGCACATAACATCGGCATGGCCCAATCGTTCTATGCCGAATACGCATGCCTGGTTGCACTGCCCCTGTTGCTGGTGGGTATGCTGGCATCGCGCCGGACGGTTCGGATTTTGTGCCTGGGCCTTGGGGCCCTGGTGTGCGGATTGGCCAAGGTGCAGTACTTCTATCTGCCGCTGCTGGCGCTGGTGTGCGTGTGGGCTGCCAGCCGTTGGCAGCGGATGGTGCCCGACAGGGCACTCCTCAAGCTCCTGTTTGCCGTACAAGTGGTGTGCCTGGTGCCCTTGCTGATCGGCAAGAATGCCGGGCTCAATGCCTACCATGGGGTGTACCTGGGCTCGTACATGGTGCTGACGCCTGCGCAGCTCGATGACCTGGGCGTGCCGGCAGACCGGCGTGCCTGCATCGGTGTGGATGCCTGGGGCAATGCGCTCTCCGGCCCGGGCGGCACCCAGGTGCAGCACACCGAGCACACCTGCTACTCCGTCACGCCCAAGCTGGGCAAGGCCGACGTACTGCGGCCCTACCTGCACCATCCGCAAGTTCTGTGGCGCCTGGCCGAATATGCGTTGCCCAGCCATTTCACCGTGCAGTACTTCCATGTGTTTCCTGGAAGTTTCTACCTCAGGCGGGTGGAAGGCGGAGCATCTGGGGTGACGGACCTGCTGCTGCGCATGACCGAGGTGCGTGAGCGTACCATCACGCCGCTGGCGCCACTGTTCCTGTTGGGCTCCCTGCTGCTTTTTGCGGCCAGCCGCAGCCGCCATGCCAGCGGGCTGCGCCAGTTGGCGGCGGGGAGCCTGCTGCTGGGGCTGTTTGTGGTGTCTCAGGTCATCATCGTGCTGTTGGGTGAAGGCGTGCGCGACATGAGCAAGCATCTATGGGCTGCCCAACTGGCGCTGGATATGCTGGTGCTTCTGACCGGCTTGCAATGCCTGGGGTGGCTGTGGGTATGGAGGCGTCGCAAGGCAGCGGGGCACGCCCCGGAGGTTTCGGCGCCTGTACTGCCGGGAATGCTCGGCACCCATCAAAAAAGTGAGTAACTGACGCTTGCCGTAAAAGGTTTTTAGGCAGTTTTATCGTTATAAATAAGGCAGAACTTGCGCTGCAAGCTTCTCTTTTGATAACAACCTGTGGGAGACACTCGATGAAGAAATTTGTGTTGATCGGCCTGTCCGTCGTGGCTGGGCTGGCATTTGTGACCGCTGCGCAGGCGCAGCAGCCGTTTCCCACCAAGCCGATACGCGTCGTCATCGGCTTTCCGGCTGGCGGTCCGCTGGATCAGCATGCCCGTCTGCTGACCGACAAGCTCCAGGGCGTGCTGGGCCAGCCCATCATCGTGGATTACAAGCCCGGCGCAGGTGGTGCGGTGGGTGCGCAGGATGTGATGAAGTCGCCCGCCGACGGCTACACCTTGATGCTCGCCAATACTGGTGTGATGGTGATCAACCCGGCGCTCTATCCCAAGCTGCCTTACAGCACCTTGAAGGATTTCACGCCGGTGGCGCGCACGGCGATGCAGCCGCTGGCGTTGCTGGTCAACAACAAGGTGCCGGCCCAGAATCTGCAGGAGTTCATTGCCTATGCCAAGGCCAATCCTGGCAAGGTCAACTTCGGTTCGGCGGGCAATGGTGGTATCAGCCATCTGGTGCCCGAGATGTTCAAGAGCACGACCAGTCTTGATCTGGTTCATATCCCATACAAGGGCAGCGCACCGGCTTTCACCGATCTGGTGGGTGGCCAGGTCCAGTTCATGGCCGAGAGCATTCCGCAGGCGGCCGCCTACCACAAGCAAGGCAAGGTGCGTGCACTGGCCGTGACCAGCAAGGAGCGCAACCCTGCGCTGCCCGAAGTGCCTACCGCCATCGAAAGCGGGCTCAAGGGCTTCGAGGTGGTGGGTTTCTATGGTTTCCTCGCCCCCACTGGTACGCCCAAGGAGGTGGTGGCCAAGCTCAGCAGTGCCTTTGGCCAGGTGATGCAGATGCCCGATGTGCGCGGGCGAATGGTAGAGCAGGGCGCTGATCCTGCTTTCCTGGGCGCCGATGCGTTCGCCAAATTCCTGACGGGCGAAATGCCGCGTTGGGCGGCGGCCGTCAAGGCATCGGGTACCAAGATGGACTGAGGCCAGGCACTTTGGCGAAAAAGCCCGGCATTGCCGGGCTTTTTTGAGGGTGCGATCAAGACAGGAGCAGTTTGCGCACGTCACTCCATGGTTTTTATGACTTTTCATTCAAAAAATCAAATGGAAAAAACGCTGTCTGCTCCATTCTTCATAGCTTCGGGCCGTCCTGGGCGGGGCTGAACAGGTCGACCCGGTCGGTGATGATGCCGTCCGTGCCCAGATCGATCAGGCGTTGGGCCGCCCATTCGTCGTTGACGGTGTAGCTGCTGCAGTAGAGGCCAGCGGCGTGCACCTTGGCTACCAGCGCGGTGTTCCACAGCGCATGATTGAGCACCAGGGCCTGGCAGCCCAGTTCCACGGCCAGTTGCAGGTCGGCTTCGCCCGAACCATCGGCAAACTTGTCCACCAGCAGACCGCGCGGGATGTGTGGTGCAACCTCGCGGGCGCCCCGCAGCGAATCGGGCTTGAACGAGGTGAAAAGCGGCGGCACCACATTTTGGGGCCAGATGCGGTTCATCAGCGCGCCAGTGGCACGGCCGGTTTCCAGTTCCTGGCCGGGCGTGGGTTTGATCTCGACATTGAGGAAATGCTGGTTGGCCAAGCACCAGCGTGCCAGGGCTTCCAGTGTGGGCAGGTTCTCGCCCGCATGGCTGCGCGAATGCCAACTGCCGGCGTCGAGTTGGGCCAGCGCGCCCATGCTGAGGTCGCTGCCCGTGCCCTGGGCATTGGTGGTGCGCTTCAAATCAGCATCGTGCATCAGAAACAGCACTCCGTCGCTGCTGAGCTTGGCATCGCACTCGAACATGCGGTAGCCAAAGGATGCGCCCAGGCGGAAGGCGCTCATGGTGTTTTCGGGCGCAAGCTTGCCAGCGCCGCGGTGGGCGATCCAGCGGGGATAGGGCCAGTGGGTGGAGGGTGTCATGGCGTTCTCGAATACTATCAATTTAGTAGCTTTTGGCGCTTGAGGGACGGGCTAAAAAGCTGTGTTTGACTATAGACCTTTGGCAAAAACATCAACCGCAGTGCGTAAAAAAGCGCCGCAAAGTATGAGTTTGGGCGCTTGTTGTGCGTTGCGTTGCATGGCAGGCCGTGGTGGCTGCCTCAGAACAGGCCTGAGGCGCCGCACGTCGACTCGCTGCTGTTTTAGATACGCTTGCCGGTTTCGGCGTTGAACCAGTGCAGGCGGTCTTCGCGTGCCTGGATCCGCGCCGTCTCGCCGGGCTTGGGGTAGGCCTGGCCTTCTTCCACGCGCACGGTCAGGTCTTCGCCGCCCACCTTGCCATACAGCAGGCGTTCTGCGCCCAGCAGTTCGACGGTGTCCACCTTGAATTCCCAGCCGCCCGAAGGCACCAGGTCGATGTGCTCAGGGCGAATGCCCAGAATCTGGCCAGACTTGCCACCAGGGGCATTCTTGAGCAGGTTCATCGGAGGCGAGCCGATGAAGCCGGCCACAAAGGTGGAGGCGGGGGTGTGGTAGACCTCTTCGGGCGTGCCGAACTGCTCCACATTGCCGCCATTCATCACGATCATGCGCTGGGCCAGGGTCATCGCCTCGACCTGGTCGTGGGTCACGAACAGGCTGGTGATGCCCAGCTCGGCATGCAGCTTCTGGATTTCGATGCGGGTCTGGCCGCGCAGCTTGGCATCCAGATTGGAGAGAGGCTCATCAAACAGGAAGACCTGGGGCTGGCGCACGATGGCGCGGCCCATGGCCACGCGCTGGCGCTGGCCGCCCGACAGCTGGCGCGGCTTGCGGTCCAGCAGGTGGGAGAGTTCCAGAATCTTGGCGGCCTTGTCGACGCGGAGCTTGATCTCGTCCTCGGGCACCTTGGCGAGCTTCAGGCCATAGGCCATGTTCTCGTAGTTGCTCATGTGCGGATAGAGCGCATAGTTCTGGAACACCATGGCGATGTTGCGCTTGGCAGGTTCCAGGTTGTTGACGACCTGGTCGCCGATCATCAGATCGCCGCCGGTGATCTCCTCGAGGCCTGCGATCATGCGCAGCAGGGTCGATTTGCCACAGCCCGAAGGGCCGACCAGCACGATGAATTCGCCGTCCTTGATTTCGGCGTTGACGCCGTGGATGACGGGCACGGCAGACTTGCCGCTGCCATAGCGTTTGACGATGTTCTTGAGAGAGATGGAAGCCATAACGGGTTTTTTTTCAATCGGTCAAAGATGGTGGATGGGTAAGACGGGGGATTACTTTTCGGTATCCACCAGGCCTTTGACAAACCACTTTTGCATCAGCATCACCACCAAGGTTGGCGGCAGCATGGCGAGAATGGCCGTGGCCATCACGATGTTCCAGTCGATGGCAGCTTCACCGCCGCCAGCAACCATGCGCTTGATACCGACGACCACGGGGTACATGTCCTCCGAGGTGGTCATCAGAAGCGGCCAGAGGTACTGGTTCCAGCCGTAGATGAACTGGATCACGAACAGGGCCGCGATCGAGGTCTTGGACAGGGGTACCAGGATGTCCTTGAAAAAGCGCATGGCACCGGCGCCGTCAATGCGCGCTGCTTCTACCAGTTCGTCCGGCACCGTCAGGAAGAACTGTCGGAACAGGAAGGTGGCGGTCGCCGAGGCGATCAGCGGCAGGGACAGACCCGCGTAGCTGTTGAGCAGGCCCAGCTCGGCCACGACCTTGTACGTGGGCAGGATACGCACTTCCACAGGCAGCATCAGCGTCAGGAAGATCGCCCAGAAGCAGACCATCTTGAAGGGGAAGCGGAAGTAGACGATGGCGAACGCCGACAGCAGCGAGATCGCGATCTTGCCCACGGTGATGATCATGGCGACCACGAAACTCACCCACATCATGTGCACTACATTGGTGTTGGAGCCGAGCTTGCCGGAGCCCAGCAGCGCTTCCTTGTAGTTTTCCCACATGTGGGTGCCGGGCAGCAGCGGCATAGGCGCCTGCACGATTTCGGTAGAGGTGTGCGTCGAAGCCACCAGCGCCAGATACAGCGGGAAGGCCACGAGTGCCACGCCGAGGATGAGCACGGCATGCGAGAAGAAACTAAGCCAGGGGTTGCGGTCCACCATGATCAGTACTGCACTTTCTTTTCAACGTAGCGGAACTGGATCACAGTCAGCACAACAACGATACACATCAGGATCACCGACTGCGCGGCCGATCCACCCAGGTCAAGCGCCTTGAAACCGTCCAGATACACCTTGTAGACCAGAATCGAGGTCGATTGGCCGGGGCCGCCATGGGTGGCCGCATCGATGATGCCGAAGGTGTCAAAAAAGGCGTAGACGATGTTGATCACCAGCAGGAAGAAGGTGGTGGGTGAGAGCAGTGGCAGCTGGATGTTCCAGAAACGGCGCCATGGACCGGCACCATCAATGGAGGCAGCTTCGATCAACGCCTTGGGGATGGACTGCAGGCCAGCCAGGAAGAACAGGAAGTTGTACGAGATCTGCTTCCACACCGAGGCCAGCACGATCAGCGCCATGGCCTGGTTTTCGTTCATCAGGTGGTTCCAGGTATAGCCCAGCTTGTCGAGGAAATAGGCCACCACGCCGATGGATGGCGAGAACATGAAGATCCACAGCACGCCAGCGATCACGGGTGCCACGGCATAGGGAATGATGAGCAAGGTCTTGTAGACCATGGCGAAGCGCACGATGCGGTCCGCAAAAATGGCAAGTGCCAGCGATGAGGCAATGCCGATGCCCGCAACCAGTACTGAGAAGATGGCGGTGCGGTAGAACGAGTCGAGATAGGTCGGGTCGGCGAAAAGGGTGCGGAAGTTGTCGAGGCCGACCCATTCCGTACTCATGCCGAAAGCGTCTTCCATCTGGAACGACTGCAGCACTGCCTGCGCGGCGGGCCAGAAAAAGAAAATGCCGATGATCAGCAGCTGCGGTGCTATCAGCACCCAGGGTAGCCACTTGGATCGGAAAAGGACGCGTTTTTCCATAATGGAGCTTAAAAACAAAAAAGCCGCCGGAGCTTTTTTCAGCGTCCGGAGGGCGGGATCAGGCCTGCATCCACCCCGTGTAGACAGGGCAGATGCGAGTCCGTGAAAGGATTACTTCTTGTACGATTTCTCGAAGCGGGTGAGCAGCTCGTTGCCGCGGGTCACGATGGAGTCCAGCGCTTCCTTGCCGCTCTTCTTGCCAGCCCAGACCTGCTCGAGTTCTTCGTCCTCAATAGTACGGATCTGTACGTAGTTGCCCAGGCGGATACCGCGCGAGTTGTCGGTCACCTTGCGGATCATCTGCGTCACGGCCGTGTCGGTGCCAGGGTTCTTCTGGTAGAAGCCGGACTTTTCGGTCAGGTCATAGGCAGCCATGGTCACAGGCAGGTAGCCGGTGCGCTGGTGCGAGGCGGCCTGCACCTTGGTCTGCGACAGGAATTCGAAGAACTTGGCCACGCCCTTGTAGTGGTCGGCCGACTTGCCTGCCATCACCCACAGCGAGGCGCCGCCGATCACGGTGTTCTGAGGCGCGCCCTTGACATCAGAGTAGTAAGGCAGGGTCGACAGGCCGTAGGCGAACTTGGCGTTCTTGGCCACATCACCGTAGAAGCCCGACGAGGTCTGGATCATTGCGCATTCACCAGCGGTGAACGATGCCTGAGGAATCGAGCCACGGCCCTTGTAGACAAACTCGCCAGCCTTGGCTGCTGCGGCCAGATTGTCGATGTGCTTGACGTGCAGGGGCGAATTGATCTTCATGCGCGCCTTGTAGCCATTGGCGCTCAGGCCGTTTTGCTCGGTGGCGAACTCGACGTTGTGCCAGGTGGAGAAGGATTCCAGCTGGGTCCAGCCTTGCCATGCCAGGGTCATGGGGCAGCTGTGGCCGCTTGCCTTGAGCTTTTTGGCAGCTTCAAACACTTCAGGCCAGGTGGTGGGGGCCTTGTCGGGGTTCAGGCCGGCCTTCTTGAAGGCGTCCTTGTTGTAATAGAAGATGGTGGTCGAGCTGTTGAAGGGGAAGCTCAGCATCTGGCCATTAGGGGCGGTGTAGTAACCGGCCACGGCAGGGATGTAGGCCTTGGGGTCAAAGGTGACGCCAGCGTCGGCCATCACCTTGCCCACGGGCACGGTGGCGCCCTTGGAGGCCATCATGGTGGCGGTGCCCACTTCGAACACCTGCAGGATGTCTGGCGCGTTGCCCGAGCGGAAGGCCGCGATGGCAGCGGTCATCGATTCGTCGTAGGCGCCCTTGTAGGTAGGAACAATCTTGTATTCCTTCTGGCTTTCATTGAACTCCTTGGCCAGATCGTTGACCCACTCATTGTTCACGGCGGTCATGGAATGCCACCATTGGATGTCGGTGACTGCATGGGCGGACAGGCTTGTGGTGGCTGCGATACCGGCAGCGATGGCCAAACGCTTGAAGTGCATGAATGCTCCTGGGTTATGAAAAACGCTCAAAAACGAATCGTATGAGGCGTTTGTGAATGTTCTGTGACGTTGTGGCATATCGCCGTTGGTGAAGCAACTGGGGAAACCCGGTTGTACAGGCATACAGCGTCAACAAATACAAGACGTTACGATTGTAAGACAGGCTGTATTCTAGGTTGAAAGAAAAAATGTAACCACCCGGGAATTTGCCTAGTCCATCGTTGGGGCTGTCACACAAGGGGGTCAAACATCTGTGTTAGGCATGTCCCGACCCGATTAAATGCTCAAATTCGATCAAATGAGAAAAATAGAGAAAATTCCTGGTGCTGGGAAAAGGCTTTGATCTTGGAGAACTGGAGCGACATATCTGCTTTTGCGGGCTGGAGCCATGCGTAATTGCCCCATGTCATAAAATCGGTGCCCCCACTGCCAACTCCCAGGGAGCCCCACGCTCCCGTACAGGTTTCATCCATGAATGCACCGATTGCGCTGGCTACCTTGCAAGCACAGGTCGACGGGCCAGCCCGTCTTCGCGAGATTCCCTACAACTACACCTCGTTCTCCGACCGTGAAATCGTGATTCGCCTGCTGGGTTTCGATGCATGGAACCTGCTGGGCCAGCTGCGCCAGGAGCGCAAGACGGGCCGCTCGGCCCGCATGCTCTATGAAGTGCTGGGCGATATCTGGGTGGTGCAGCGCAACCCCTACCTGCAGGATGACCTGCTGCACAACCCCGGCCGCCGCAAGCAACTGGTGGAAGCCTTGCACCACCGCCTGGCCGAGGTGCAGAAACGCCGCGCACCCGCAGAAGACGCTGCGCGCGATGCGCTGGTGGGGCAGTTGATTGAAGCCGCCCAGGTTGCAGTGTCCGAATTCGATACAACCCTGCAGGAGGCCACGGAGCTGCGCCGCAAGGTGCAGCGCACCCTGGGGCGCATTACGGCCAAGGACAACATCAAGTTCGATGGCCTCTCGCGCGTGAGCCATGTGACCGATGCCACTGACTGGCGCGTCGAATACCCCTTTGTGGTGCTGACGCCCGATGGCGAGGAAGAGATCGCTGGGCTCGTGCGGGCCTGTATCGAGCTGGGGCTGACCATCGTGCCGCGCGGTGGCGGCACCGGCTATACGGGTGGCGCGATTCCGCTGACCTGGCGCAGCGCGGTCATCAATACCGAAAAGCTGGAAAAGATGACCGAGGTGGAGATGGTGTCTTTGCCCGGTGTGGATCACTTGGTGCCTACGGTCTGGTCGCAGGCCGGGGTGGTGACGCAGCGCGTTGCCGATGCGGCCGAGCGCGGTGGTTTTGTGTTTGCCGTGGACCCGACATCGATCGAGGCATCGTGCATTGGCGGCAACATCGCCATGAATGCAGGCGGCAAGAAGGCCGTTCTCTGGGGGACGGCGCTGGACAACCTGGCCAGCTGGCGCATGGTGACGCCTGATGCGCAGTGGCTGGAGGTGACGCGCCTGGACCACAACCTGGGCAAGATCCACGATGCCGAGATGGCTAGCTTCGAGCTGAAGTACCTCGATGCCGAAGGCAAGAAGCTGCTGCGCACGGAGCGGCTCGACATTCCGGGCTACAAGTTCCGCAAGGAAGGTCTGGGCAAGGATGTGACCGACAAGTTCCTCTCGGGCCTGCCGGGCGTGCAGAAGGAAGGCACGGATGGCCTCATTACCAGCGCGCGCTGGGTGGTGCACCGTATGCCGGAACACACCCGCACGGTGTGCCTGGAGTTCTTTGGCAATGCCAAGGATGCGGTGCCTTCGATCGTCGAGATCAAGGACTATATGTTCGCCGAGCAAAAGCGCTCGGGCGTGCTGCTGGCGGGGCTGGAGCACCTGGATGACCGCTACCTGAAGGCGGTTGGTTATTCCACCAAGAGCAAGAAGCACGGCGGCCTGCCCAAGATGGTGCTGTTTGGCGACATCGTGGGCGACAACCCGGACGACGTGGCACGCGTGACGAGCGAGGTGGTGCGCATCGCCAATTCGCGCAGCGGTGAAGGCTTCATTGCCATCAGCCCCGAGGCGCGCAAGAAATTCTGGCTGGACCGCAAGCGCACGGCGGCCATCAGCCGCCACACCAACGCCTTCAAGATCAACGAAGACGTGGTGATTCCGCTGCCGCGCATGGCCGAGTACACCGACGGCATCGAACGCATCAACATCGAGCTGTCGCTGCAGAACAAGATCAAGCTGTGCGACGAGTTGCACGCCTTTTTTGCCAATGGCCAACTGCCGCTGGGCAAGCAGGACGACGCGAGCGAGATTCCGTCCGCAGAACTGCTGGAAGACCGCGTGGCGCAGGCCCTGTCGCTGGTGACCGAGGTGCATGGGCGCTGGCAGGGTTGGCTGAACAACGTGGAAGGCCAGTTCCGCCTGCTGCAGGACCATACCCTGCGCGCGAGCTGGAAAGCCGATCTGCGCGCGCCGCTGGCTGCGATCTTCACCGGCTCGGCCTACCAGCCGATCATGGACGAGGTGGTGGCCATCCACCAGCGCGTGCTCAAGGGCCGCGTGTTCGTGGCGCTGCACATGCACGCGGGGGATGGCAATGTGCACACCAACCTGCCCGTCAACAGTGATGACTACGAGATGCTCACCACGGCCCATGCGGCGGTGGCGCGCATCATGACCCTGGCTCGCAGCCTGGGTGGGGTGATCTCGGGCGAGCATGGCATTGGCATCACCAAGCTGGAGTTCCTGAGCGACGACGAACTGCGCCCCTTTGCCGAATATAAGGCCAAGATCGACCCGCACGGCCACTTCAACAAGGGCAAGCTGCTGCGGGCCGAGGAGCGCCGCCTGCTGCTGGAGCAGACGCACGAAGGCGACAAATCGCGCAAATCGCTGATGTATGCTGATCTGACCAATGCCTACACGCCGTCGTTTGGCCTGATGGGGCATGAATCGCTCATCATGCAGCAAAGCCATATCGGCGCGATTGCTGATTCGGTCAAGGACTGCCTGCGCTGCGGCAAATGCAAGCCGGTGTGCGCCACCCATGTGCCGCGCGCCAATCTGCTGTATTCGCCACGCAACAAGATTTTGGCGACATCGCTGCTGGTGGAGGCATTCCTCTACGAGGAGCAGACGCGCCGTGGGGTGTCCATCCGCCATTGGCAGGAGTTTGAGGACGTGTCGGACCACTGCACGGTCTGCCACAAGTGCGCCACGCCATGCCCGGTCAAGATCGACTTTGGCGACGTGACCATGAACATGCGCAATCTGCTGCGCCAGATGGGCAAGAAGAGCTTCCGCCCCGGCAACAAGGTGGCGATGGCCATGCTCAATGCCACCAATCCCGACACCATCAAGCTGCTGCGCAAGACCATGGTGGGCGTGGGCTTCAAGGCCCAGCGGCTGGCCGTTGATGTGCTCAAGGGCCTGGGCAGGCGCCAGACCGCGCACCCGCCAGCGAGCGTGGGCACTGCGCCGATCAAGGAGCAGGTGATCCACTTCGTCAACAAGAAACTGCCTGGCGGCTTGCCCAAGCAGACGGCGCGCGCCTTGCTTGATATCGAGAACAAGGATTACGTGCCCATCATCCGCGACCCGAAAACCACCAATTCGGAAACCGAGGCGGTGTTCTATTTCCCCGGTTGCGGCTCGGAGCGTCTGTTCAGCCAAGTGGGCCTTGCCACGCAGGCCATGCTGTGGCATGCCGGTGTGCAGACCGTGCTGCCGCCGGGTTACCTGTGCTGCGGTTATCCACAGCGCGGCAGCGGCCAGTTCGACAAGGCCGAGAAGATGATCACCGACAACCGGGTGCTGTTCCACCGCGTGGCAACCACGCTGAACTACCTGGACATCAAGACCGTGGTGGTGAGCTGCGGTACCTGCTACGACCAGCTGCAGGGCTACCAGTTCGACAAGATCTTCCCGGGCTGCCGCATCATCGACATCCATGAATACCTGCTGGAAAAGGGCGTGACCTTGCAGGGCAAGAGTGCATACCTGTACCACGACCCCTGCCATACGCCGATGAAGCAGCAGGACCCGATGAAAACCGTGAAGGCGCTGGTGGGTGACAACGTGCTGAAGAGCGAGCGCTGCTGCGGCGAATCGGGCACGCTGGGCGTGACCCGCCCCGATATCTCGACCCAGATCCGCTTCCGTAAGACCGAGGAAATCCGCAAGGGCGAAGCCCAGTTGCGCGATGCAGGCCAGGTGGACGCCAAGGACAACGTCAAGATTCTGACCAGCTGCCCGAGCTGCTTGCAGGGCCTCAACCGCTACCAGGACGATCTGCAGAACGGCCTGCTGGAGGCTGACTACATCGTCGTCGAGATGGCGCGCGAGATCCTGGGTGAAAACTGGATGCCCGAATACGTGCAGCGCGCCAATAACGGCGGCATCGAGCGGGTGCTGGTATGACGAACCCTGCCATCGAACCGAACCCCGGTTGCCCGCTGTGCCACGGCACAGGTGGCCGCCTGGTATGGCAGGGCGCTCGTGCGGGCGGCGCCTTGCGTGTCATCCATGCGGAAGAAGCGGGTTTTCCTGCTTTTTATCGTGTGGTCTGGGCTGCGCATGTGGCAGAGTTCTCCGATCTGCCTGCCGATCAGCGCCAATGGTGCATGGATGCCGTCGTGGCCGTGGAGCTGGCACTGCGTGCAATGACCCCTGCACCACGCAAGATCAATGTGGCGGCACTGGGCAATATGGTGCCGCATCTGCATTGGCATGTGATTGCCCGCTACAGCGACGACAGCCACTTTCCGGGCTCGGTGTGGGCTGCGGTGCAGCGCGAGCGCAACACTGCGCTAGAGGCTGAACTGGCCGCGCAGCTGCCCGCCGCCGAGGCGCGCATGGTTGCTGCGCTTGAGCGTCTGGTTGCGGCATAATTGCTATTGTTTTGGATGGCATTGCGCACGCCAGATGTGCGCAAGAGGCTGTTTTATCTGCAGTGCGAGCTGTGGATCTGCAAAGGAACCCCATGGCTGGCTTGAACCGCGACACCCCGACACCGACCGCGCTGACCGTGCATGGCGCCTCGCGCGTGCTGGAGGTGCAGTACGCCGATGGCGCTGCATTCAAGCTGCCGTTCGAGCTGCTGCGTGTGTATTCGCCCTCTGCCGAGGTGCAGGGTCACGGCCCCGGGCAGGAGGTGCTGCAGACCGGCAAGCGCGATGTAACCATCGTTGCCGTGGAGCCGGTGGGCAACTACGCCATCAAGCCCATCTTCTCGGACGGGCATGAAAGCGGCCTCTACAGCTGGCAGTACCTGTACGAACTGGGTGAGCGGCAGAGCGAGCTGTGGCAGGGTTATCTGGACAAGTTGCAGGCTGCCGGTGTGGACCGCGACCAGCCCATGGCGCCAAAGGCAGGCGCTTCGGGCGGGAGCTGCGGCCACCACCATTGATCGGAAAAAGCGCGCCGCTGCGCGAGGCGGGGCGCTGTGCAGGCCATGCGCTGCATGGATCAGACGAAATATTTTGTATATAAAGCTATTGATTTGATAGCTGCATGCGCTTGATCATATTGAGCTGCGGCATCAAATACCTTTGATTGCATACCCGCCCATATGGCGGGGTTTGTCAGGAGAGGCGTTGCAGAGCTTGCTAGCATTCGAACTATGAGTACCACCCACTTTGGATTTGAGACGGTTGATGAAAAGGACAAGGCGCGCAAAGTGCGCGGCGTGTTCGATTCGGTTGCGAGCAAGTACGACGTGATGAACGACCTGATGTCCGGTGGGCTGCACCGCATCTGGAAGCAGTACACCGTGATGGTCGCCAACCTCAAGGAAGGCCAGCGCGCGCTGGATATCGCCGGCGGTACGGGCGACCTGTCCCTGGCCTTTGCCAAGAAGGTGGGCAAGAGCGGCCAGGTGGTGCACACCGACATCAACGAAGCCATGCTGCGGGTGGGGCGTGACCGCCTGATCGACAAAGGCATTCATCTGCCCACCATGGTGTGCGATGCCGAGGCGCTGCCTTTTCCCGACAACTACTTTGACGTGGTGAGCGTGGCTTTCGGCCTGCGCAACATGACGCACAAGGATGTGGCCCTCAAGGAAATGAACCGCGTGCTCAAGCCGCGCGGCAAGCTGCTGGTGCTGGAGTTTTCCAAGGTGGCCAAGCCGCTCGAGAAGGCGTACGACTTGTATTCCTTCCAGGTGCTCCCACGTATCGGGCAGATGGTGGCGGGTGACGCGGACAGCTACCGCTATCTGGCTGAATCGATTCGCATGCACCCTGGCCAGAAGGAGTTGAAGGCCATGATGCATCAGGCAGGTTTTGGGCATGTCGACTACCACAACATGACGGCGGGTATCACCGCGTTGCATGTGGGCATCAAGTGCTGATGATTTGAATCGCATGGCAGGTTGAAAAGACGGACGCGGCCCAGCGTCTGGCGCACTACAACACAACAAGCCGACCATGCAGGTAAGGGGCGTAACAGCAAACAGGCCGACACCGAGGGGTGCGTGGGCCGTTAAAAGAATGGAGCAAATATGATGAAACTATGGTCAGTCGCCCTGGTGGTTCTGCTGGCATTTGTGCATGTGGATGCTGATGCCAAACGCATGGGAGGCGGCAAGTCCGTGGGGCAGCAATCGAGCAATGTGACGCAACGCCAGGCAACGCCTTCCCAGGCGCCCAGCCAGGCCGCGCCTGCCCAGCAGGCACAGCGCCCCGCAACCCCGAATGCAGCCCCGCAGGCTGCGCCCAAGAAACCTTGGGGCGCCATGCTGGGTGGCCTGGCCGCCGGTCTGGGCCTGGCCTGGCTGGCACATAGCCTGGGCTTCGGTGAAGCGTTTGCCAACATGCTGCTGGTAGGTCTGGCCATCATGGCGGTGCTGGCGATTGTCGGCTTCATCATGCGCAAGAAGAGTGGTGCGGCAGCGCCCGCCGGCAACTCGCCTTTCGCCTTCCAGGGCGCAGGCAACGCCACGCCTCAGGCGCCCGAATCGGCTCCCATGGCGCGCCAGTACAACCCTGAGAAAGTGGGCAATGATGCATCCGCTCGTCCTTGGGAGCAAGGTGCGGCGCCCGTAGCTGCGGCCGCAGGCGGCAGCATGATCGGCTCGGCCCTGGGTGGCTCGCAGAACTGGGGCGTGCCCGAAGGCTTTGATACCCAGGGCTTTCTGGATGCGGCCAAACGCAATTTCGTGACCTTGCAGGCCGCCTGGGACCGTGGTGATGTTCAGACCCTGCGCTCGATGATGACCGATACCATGTTGACGGAAGTCAAGGGGCAGTTGCAGGACCGCGAGCAGCACCGCGAAGGCGTGCAGCCCAACCAGACCGATGTCGTGATGCTTGAAGCCCAATTGCTGGGTATCGAGGACCTGGGCAATGCCTACATGGCCAGCGTCGAGTTCTCCGGCATGATCCGCGAAGAGGCGAATGCGGGCCCCAGCCCCTTCCGCGAAGTGTGGAACATGACCAAGCCGAAGGACGGCTCCAGCGGCTGGCTGGTCGCCGGTCTGCAAGCACTGCAGTAAGAACGTGGTTGCGATCTCCTCGCGCCGCGACAGTGGCTTTGCGGGATGGGATGCTAGGCGCAATACCGCAGCAATAGCCATGCTATTGCGAGGATTTGCAACAACGCAGACCGCCCGCAAGGCCACTGTCCCTCCGGGTTGGAGTGAAATCGGGCGATTTCTGTGCGCTGTCCCTTGCTTGCACCCCGGTGCAAGCTGCGGCCCATCGCTTCGAACTCATCCCGATTGCACTCCAACGCGGATGCGTAGAGATTGCAAACACGTTCTTGGCGCGGTGTCATAAAACTCCATCGCCATGCCTGTTAATCGGAGGCATGGGCGATCGAGTTGGGGAATAATTGGGGACTATGGCAACACAGTCCCCTTTTTCTTTTCCGGGCGGCATTTTTGCGCGCATTCTGGATTCGGCCCAACCACCGCAGTGGCTGGTGTCCGAGGTGCAACACCGTGTGGTGCTGTTCCTGAACCATGTGCTGATGCAGGAAAGCATCGCCATGGAGCGCCTCACGCGCCAAAGTGGGCGTGTGGTTCAGGTGCAGTGGCGCAGCATTCAATTGGCGCTGCAGATCACGCCAGCCGGCCTGCTGGACCTTGCAGAGCCTGGCGCAACGCCTGATCTGCGCGTGCATGTGGTCGATGAATCGCCACTCGCGCTGGCGCGTGATGTGCTGCAGGGCGAAAAGCCCGCCATCCGCATTGACGGCGATGTGCAGTTCGCCGCCGAGATCCAGTGGCTGGTCGACCATGTCCGCTGGGACGTCGAGGAAGACCTGGCACGCATCGTGGGCGATACGCCCGCGCACTGGCTGGCTTCCTTTGGTCAGCGCATCGCAGTGGCGCTGCGTCAGTTCGTCAACATGGGGGTGCGCACGGCAGACCGCTTTGGCGGTGGCCGCTCCGACCAGCAGGCGCAACCGCCAGCGCCGCCCACGCCCCCGGGCTATGGCGCAGGCGCCGATTCTCCCAGCGAGCGCCAGCCCTCATGAAGCGTTTTTTCCGTGGCTTTACCATCCTGTGGGTGGTGTGGCGCTATGGGCTGGACGACATGGTGCTCTCCAGCTTCAACCACCCGTGGCTCAAGGGCATCACCCGTGTGCTGCGCCTGGGCCGCAAGTGGACGCAGCCGCGCGGCCAGCGGCTGCGCGAAGCGCTGGAGCAGCTCGGACCCATCTTCGTCAAGTTTGGACAGGTGCTTTCGACCCGGCGTGATCTGCTACCCCCCGATATTGCCGAAGAGCTGTCGCTGCTGCAGGACCGCGTGCCTTCGTTTGACCCGCGCATCGCGGTCGAGACCATCGAGCGGGCGTTCCGCAAGCCGATTGCCGAGGTGTTCGTCAGCTTTGATGAAAAACCAGTTGCGAGCGCATCCATAGCCCAGGTGCACTTTGCCACCATCCGCACCCGCGCTGGCGAGCTGCGCGATGTGGCCGTGAAGGTGCTGCGGCCAGGCATGCTGCCGGTGATCGACAGCGACCTGGCGTTGATGCGCACCATGGCTGAGCTGGTGGAGAAATTCTCTGCCGACGGCAAGCGCCTCAAGCCGCGTCAGGTGGTGGCAGAGTTTGACACCTACCTGCACGACGAACTCGATCTGATGCGCGAAGCATCGAACGCTGCCCAGTTGCGCCGCAACATGGAAGGGCTCGATCTGGTGCTGATTCCTGAGGTGTTCTGGGATTTCTGCCACCAGGAGGTGATGGTGATGGAGCGCATGAATGGCGTGCCCATCAACCAGGTTGAAACCTTGCGTGCCGCTGGCGTCGATATCCCAAAACTGGCGCGCGACGGCGTGACCATCTTCTTCACCCAGGTGTTTCGCGACGGCTTTTTCCACGCCGACATGCACCCGGGCAATATCCAGGTGAGCCTGGAGCCCGAGAGCTTTGGCCGCTATATCTCGCTGGATTTCGGCATCGTCGGCACCTTGACGGAGTTTGACAAGGAATACCTGGCGCAGAACTTCACGGCCTTCTTCCGCCGTGATTACAAGCGTGTTGCAGAGCTGCACATCGAAAGCGGCTGGGTGCCGCCCGACACGCGGGTCGACGAGCTGGAAGCGGCGATCCGTGCAGTGTGCGAGCCGTACTTCGACCGCCCGCTCAAGGAGATTTCGCTGGGCATGGTGCTGATGCGTTTGTTCCAGACTTCGCGGCGCTTCCATGTCGAGATTCAGCCGCAGCTCGTGCTGCTGCAAAAAACCTTGCTCAACATCGAAGGCCTGGGCCGACAGTTGGATCCGGATCTGGACCTGTGGAGCACGGCCAAGCCTTTCCTTGAAAAGTGGATGCTCGACCAGATGGGGCCGCAGCGCCTGTGGCGTGAGCTGAAAAGCCAGGCGCCGCGCTATGCCAAGCTGCTGCCGGACATGCCGCGCCTGGTGCACCAGTACCTGTCGCAACAGGGCCGCGACAACGACGAGACTCTCAAGGAACTGCTGGCGCAGCAGAAGCTGACCAACAAGCTGCTGCAGATCATTGTCAGTGGCGGTATCGGTTTTGTCCTGGGGCTGGTGGTGCTGCAGCTCCTGATTCGCGTTCGTATCTTTTGACCTTTTACGCTTTGCAGGAGTGACAACGTGCTGCTCTACATGGTGATTGCCTACCTTTTTGTAACCATTGGCGTGGGCCTGTGGGCCGCCAAACGGGTCAAGAACACGGCGGATTTTGCAGTCGCAGGGCGCCATCTGCCCCTGTTCATGATCATTACGACCACGTTTGCCACCTGGTTTGGCTCGGAGATCGTGCTGGGCGTGCCCGCCAAGTTCATCGAAGGCGGCCTGCGCAATGTGGTGGAAGACCCGTTTGGCGCGGGCACCTGCCTGATTCTGGTGGGCCTGTTCTTTGCCGCCAAGCTCTACCGCATGAACCTGCTGACCATCAGCGATTACTACCGCAAGCGCTACGGCCGGTCGGTGGAGATCATCTGCTCGCTCATCATCATGCTCAGCTATCTGGGCTGGGTGTCGGCGCAGGTCACGGCACTGGGGCTGGTGTTCAACCTGCTCTCGCATGGCGCAATCAGCACCTCGATGGGCATGGTGATCGGCGTGGTTTCGATCCTGGCCTACACGCTGTTTGGCGGCATGTGGTCGGTGGCGGTGACTGATTTCGTGCAGATGATCATCCTGGTGGTCGGCCTGATGGTGCTGGCGTTCTTTGCTTCCGACATGGCGGGCGGCGCCGGCAAGGTCATCGATCTGGCCACCAGCCGTGACCTGTTCCAGTTCTGGCCCGAGCCGACCTGGCATGACATCGTGTTTTTCTTTGCCGCAGCCATCACCATGATGCTGGGCTCGATTCCGCAGCAGGACGTGTTCCAGCGCGTGATGTCGGCCAACAGCGAGAAATCGGCCGTGCGCGGCACGGTGATCGGTGGCTCTGCCTATATCCTGTTTGCCTTTGTGCCCATGTTCCTGGTGGCCAGTGCGCTCATCATCATGCCCGAGGCAACGGCGAGCCTGCTCAAGGAAGATCCGCAGAAGGTGCTGCCCACCCTGGTGATGGAGAAGATGCCGTTCATCATGCAGATCCTGTTCTTCGGCGCACTGCTGTCGGCCATCAAATCCTGTGCATCGGCCACGCTGCTGGCGCCCAGCGTCACCTTTACCGAGAACATCTGGCGCCAGTTCCGCCCCCATGTGAGTGATCATGACAACCTGCGCACCATGCGCATCAGCGTGCTGGTGTTCAGCGCCTGTGTCCTTGCGTACTCGATCAAGATGGAAGGCACGCCGATCTATGAGTTGGTGTCCGGCGCCTACCAGGTGCCGTTGGTGGGGGCGTTTGTGCCGCTCACCATGGGTTTGTATTGGAAGCGCGCGACCACGCAAGGCGCCCTGCTGGCGGTGTTTCTGGGCATCGGCGTGTGGCTGGCGGGCCTCAACATGGCCTGGGGCAGCGCTTTTCCGGCGCAGCTGGCCGGTGTGCTGTCCGCTTTTGCCGGCATGGTGGCAGGCTCGCTTGCACCACAGTGGGTCCCCAACCAGAAGACGGATGTGATTCCGTTTGAGCCGGACGCCGCGCCCGCAGGGGCCATGGCGCGCTGAAGCAGGGCGGTTTCTATAAAAATGAGAGCTGCCTGCGCCTATATCTATTGGCCTTCATGTCATTTTTGATATGAACTTCAATAGCAACAGGCGCTGTCAGCTTTCATTTTTCAATCCATGCCTGCGAATCCCGAAAGGCCCGGCGGCCCGGGCTGGTTTGTGCAAGCCAGCCTATAATCAAGGGTTTCCCTTCGTTTTCTGACTTTGCGCGATGCCTATTTACGCCTACAAGTGCAGTGCCTGCGGATTTGCCAAGGATGTTTTGCAAAAAATATCGGATGCGCCGCTGACCGAATGCCCCGAATGCAAGCAAGCGAGCTTTTCCAAGCAGCTGACTGCGCCGGGCTTCCAGCTCAAGGGCACCGGCTGGTACGCCACCGATTTCAGCGGTAAGAAATCCAGCTCGGACGCGGGCGGAGCTAGCTCGTCCAGCGACAGCAAGGCTGCGCCCGCTGCAGCGCCTGCGCCTGCGCCTGCTGCGGCACCCGCAACCTTAACCAGCTCTGCTGCATAAGGATTCCCACCACCCATGGCTGCACTGCGCAAATGGCTGCTGACCGGATTGCTGGTCGTTGTGCCCGGCGTGATCACGGTCTGGGTGCTCGGCTGGATCGTCGGCACGCTTGACCAGACCCTGCAGATCCTGCCGGAGAGCTGGCAGCCAGACAAGGTCCTGGGCTACCATGTGCCGGGTTTCGGCGTGGTACTCACCCTGGCGATCCTGCTGCTGGTGGGGGGCACGGCCAGCAATTTCGTTGGCCGCAAGCTGGTGAGCTGGGGGGATGCCCTGGTCAGCCGCATACCGGTGGTGCGCTCGATCTATTCCAGCGTCAAACAGGTGTCCGACACCCTGTTTTCCGAAAGCGGCAATGCATTCCGTACCGCCGTCATGGTGCAATGGCCGCATTCCGGCATGTGGACCATCGGTTTCGTGACGGGCGCGCCCGGCGGCGAGCTGGCTGATCATCTGGTCGCAGTGGGTGCGCAGGAAGAATTTGTCAGCGTGTATGTGCCCACCACCCCCAACCCCACGGGCGGTTATCTGGTGATGGTGCGCAAAAGCGACTGTGTGGAACTGAATATGAGCGTGGACGCCGCGCTCAAATACATCGTGTCGATGGGTGTGGTGGCTCCTCCGGAGCAGCGTCCCTCGATCTCCAAAAACTAAAGGACTAGAGCGCCCACAAGGCGCAGGAAGATTGGCTATGGCAATGCGTTCGCAATACTGCGGTCTGGTGACCGAGGCCCAGATGGGCGAAACCGTAACGCTGTGCGGCTGGGTAAACCGCCGTCGCGACCACGGTGGTGTGATCTTTATTGACCTGCGTGACCGCGAAGGCTATGTGCAGGTGGTCTGCGACCCGGACCGCGCCGAGATGTTCAAGACCGCCGAGGGCGTGCGCAACGAATTCTGCGTGCAGGTCAAGGGTGTGGTGCGTGCCCGTCCGGAAGGCACGACCAATGATTCCATCAAGAGCGGCAAGATCGAAGTGCTGTGCCACGAGCTGAATGTGCTCAACGCCTCGGTCACGCCTCCGTTCCAGCTCGATGACGACAACCTGTCGGAAACCGTGCGCCTCACCAACCGCGTGCTGGACCTGCGCCGCCCGGTCATGCAGCGCAACATGATGCTGCGCTACAAGACCGCGATCCAGGTGCGCAACTTCCTCGACAAGGAAGGCTTCATCGACATCGAAACCCCGATGCTGGGCAAGTCCACGCCAGAAGGCGCTCGCGACTATCTGGTGCCTTCGCGCGTGCACGACGGCGAGTTCTACGCACTGCCGCAATCGCCCCAGCTGTACAAGCAGATGCTGATGGTGGCCGGCTACGACCGTTACTACCAGATCACCAAGTGCTTCCGTGACGAAGACCTGCGCGCCGACCGCCAGCCCGAGTTCACGCAGATCGACTGTGAAACCTCGTTCCTGAACGAGGAAGAGATCCGCGCGATCTTCGAGCGCATGATCAAGGAAGTGTTCCAGACCCAGCTGGGCGTGGATCTGGGCGAATTCCCGATGATGACCTACCAGGACGCGGCGTACCGCTTTGGTTCGGACAAGCCGGATCTGCGCGTCAAGCTGGAGTTCACCGAATTGACTGATGTCATGAAGGACGTGGACTTCAAGGTGTTCTCCGGCGCGGCCAACATGAAGGGCGGCCGTGTGGTGGGCCTGCGCGTTCCTGGTGGCGCCCGCGAGCAGGGCGGCCTCTCGCGTGGTGAAATCGACGGTTATACCGAGTTCGTCAAGATCTACGGCGCCAAGGGCTTAGCCTACATCAAGGTCAACGAACTGGCCAAGGGCCGTGATGGCCTGCAGTCGCCCATCGTTAAGAACATCCACGATGCAGCTATTGCTGAGATTCTCAAGCGCACTGGTGCTCAGGATGGCGACCTGATCTTCTTCGGTGCAGACAAGGAAAAGATCGTCAACGACGCCATCGGCGCGTTGCGCATCAAGATCGGCCACAGCGATTTCGGCAAGGCCGGTGGCCTGTTCGAGAACAAGTGGGCACCACTGTGGGTGGTGGATTTCCCGATGTTCGAGTACGACGAGGAAAACGACCGCTGGGCCGCTGTGCACCACCCCTTCACCAGCCCCAAGGACGGTCACGCAGAACTCATGGCCACCGAACCCGGCAAGTGCATCGCCAAGGCCTACGACATGGTTCTGAACGGCTGGGAGCTGGGCGGCGGCTCGGTGCGTATCCACCGTGCCGACGTGCAGGCCAAGGTGTTTGACGCCCTGAACATCACCCCTGAGCAGCAACGTGCCAAGTTCGGCTACCTGCTGGATGCGCTGCAGTACGGCGCGCCTCCGCACGGTGGCCTGGCGTTCGGCCTGGACCGTCTCATCACGCTGATGACGGGCTCCGAGTCCATCCGCGACGTGATTGCTTTCCCCAAGACCCAGCGCGCCCAGGATTTGCTGACGCAGGCGCCTTCGGCCGTGGACGAAAAGCAGTTGCGCGAGCTGCACATCAAGCTGCGCAATGCGGTCGCTGCCCAGTAAGCACTGGCCCGGCATCGGTTTTTGGGGCTGATGCATCTGGCAACGATAAAACGCCAAAGCCGCAAGGTTTTGGCGTTTTGCATTGAAAGCAAGGCTTTATGCTTGCGGGCTCATGATCTGGAGAGGCGAGGCATGCACTACACCAAGGCAGGCACGGTACGAGCGGTAATTGCCATTGCTGCGGCACTGGCGCTGGCCGCCTGCGGCGAAAAGAAGACCGAGTTGGGCGAGGGCGGGTCGGAGATATCGGGCTCCGCCGGGCCTGCTGGCGGGCAGAATGCCCATGCCAGCCTGGAGCGCTGCGATGCGCCGATTGCCACTGTGGCCTTGCTGGAGAATCCGCGCGGCTATGTGATGCCCAGCGCTGCCAACCTGCCACCCACGCCGGTACCACTGGTGCGCCTGTTGATGCAGCAAAGTGGCTGTTTTCGCGTGGTGGACCGTGCGGGCGGCCTGCAGGGCACGATCCGCGAGGGCGAACTGCAGGATGCAGGCTTTCTGCGCCCCAATGGCACGGTGGAAAAGCGCAAAGGCTACGAAGCGCAGTACACCATGGTGCCCAACCTCACTTTCAGCGAGCAGGATGCAGGGCGCGGTCTCGCTGGCATCATTGCGATGATTCCCATGTTGCGCGACATTGCGGGGTTGGCTGGTGTGGCAGAGCAGGTCAAGCTCAAGGAAGCGCAGACGGCGCTCTTTCTTACCGACAATGAAACCACGGAGCAGGTCGCTGCGGCCACGGGTTCGGCCCGCGCCACTGATCTGGGTATGGGGGGCGTGGTATTGGGCAAGCTGGGAGGTGGCGCTGGCGCCGGCTGGAGCAATACGAACGAAGGCAAGGTCATTGCGGCGGCATTCCTCCATGCCCACAACCAGTTGGTGCAGCAGGTGCGCCTGTTGCAGGCCAAGGATCTGCCGCCTCCGGTGGCGACGGCGGGTGCCAATGGCCATGCAAGTTCTGGAAAAAAAGGCGATTCGCGCTCAGTGGATAAGCGCTGAATGCTATTCTTTTTTAAAGGATGCAGGCCGCTGCAACTGCCTTGTTGTGATTTTTCCCGCGCCCCACCATTGTGAATTCCAAGCCTTTCAAAATTCCGCAATCTGTACTGGTCATCATCCATACGGCTGACTTGCAGGTATTGCTGCTGCGCCGTGTGGGCAGCATGGCCGGAGTCGATTACTGGCAGCCTGTGACGGGCAGCAAGGATGCGGAAGATGAAACCTGGGTGCAGACCGCGATCCGGGAGGTGGGCGAAGAAACGGGGATTGATGCCCATCACCCCGATTGCACCCTGCGCGACTGGAACCTGGAGAACATCTACCCCATCTATCCACAGTGGCTGCACCGCTATGCACCCGGGGTCCGCCTGAACACCGAGCACGTACTCAGCCTGCAGGTGCCGTCCTACACCAACATCACCCTCAGCCCGCGAGAGCACAGCGCCTATGCGTGGCATGATTGGAGAGAGGCGGCAGAGCGTTGCTATTCCATATCGAACAGCGAAGCCATTTTGTGGCTGCCAAGGTTCCTGCATCCATGACCGAACTTGACGACGAACATCCGATTCTGCGCGTGGCCACCTACAACATCCACAAGGGTGTGCAAGGGCTGGGGCCGATACGCAGGCTGGAGATCCACAACCTGGGGCTCGCCGTGGAGCAAATGGATGCCGACATCGTCTGCCTGCAGGAGGTGCGCAAGGACAATCGCAAGGAAGCCGGTTTTTTTGACAACTGGCCTGAGCAGACGCAGGCTGACTTTCTGACGCCGCTGGGCTACACCGCTGCCTACTACACCAATGCGCAGACCAAGTGGGGTGAGCACGGCAATGCATTGCTCACGCGCTGGCCGATCCTGGAGACGCACCACCGCGATATCTCGGACCACCGCTTCGAGCAGCGCGGCCTGCTGCATGCCGCCATGCAGATTGCCGGGCGCCGTGTCCATGCAGTGGTGGTACACCTGGGGCTGGTGCATGGCAGCCGCTTGCGCCAGACGGCGCAGATTCAGCAGTTCATCAACGAATACGTACCGGACGACGAGCCGGTGGTGGTAGCGGGCGATTTCAACGACTGGGGGTTCCAGGTCAAGTCCATGCTCGCCGGGTTCGGGCTGTTCGAGTACGACGAGCAGCCGCTGATGACTTATCCCTCGCGCCTGCCGGTGGTGCAGCTCGACCATGTTTACGCGCGGGGCCTGACGCCCTGCGGCCTGTTTGTTCCGCGCGGGCGCATCTGGTGGCGCATGTCCGATCACCTGCCGCTGATTGCAGAGTTCCGCCTGCGGGATTGACGGAGGGCCGGATGCGCGGGCATTCGCTGCCAGCGCCGCTTTGCTGCAAGCGGTGGGCCATGGGAGAGAGGGATCGCTCCGGGAGGGGTACATGCTGCCAGACGAAGACCGGCAACGCTCTAGAATGGTTCGCTATAAAAAATATAGCTTCTTGCGCGCGTCACATAAGCGCAGCGGGCGATAAACACCAATACCCATGAGGACAGATTTCGCTGGTACCATGCCTGCTATGTTTACCGAACTATCCGATCCGAAAAAAGCACCTGCCAGCGCAGAAGGCACACCGGTGTCCGTCAAGATCCGCGAGCGGATAGTGGCGGCCCAGCAGCGCTTCCATGCCAACGACAACATCGCGGATTTCATCGAACCCGGCGAGCTGGAAAAGCTGCTGGACGAGGTGGAGCACAAGATGCAGGGCGTGCTCGACAGCCTGGTCATCAATACCGAAGACGACCACAACACCCGCAACACAGCGCGCCGCGTGGCCAAGATGTACATCAACGAGGTGTTCAAGGGCCGCTATGTGCCGCAACCCGAGGTGACGGCATTCCCCAATGCCGAGCACCTGAACGAGTTGATGATCGTGGGCCCCATCACTGTGCGCAGCGCCTGCAGCCACCACCTGTGCCCGGTCATCGGCAAGGTATGGATTGGCGTGCTGCCCAACAAGAACACCAATGTGATCGGCTTGTCGAAGTATGCGCGCCTGGTGGACTGGGTGCTGGGCCGTCCGCAGATCCAGGAAGAAGCCATCGTGCAACTGGCGGACCTGATCATGAACAAGACCCAACCCGATGGCCTGGCCGTGGTGCTGGAGGCCTCGCATTTCTGCATGTCCTGGCGCGGCGTGCGCGAAATGGACTCGAAGATGCTCAACTCCGTGATGCGTGGCGAGTTTCTGACCAACCCCAACCTGCGGCGTGAATTTCTCTCGCTGATTCCGCAGCGTGCAGGTAACTGAAGTCCTCCATCCACCATCACCAACTGCCCGGCCTTTGCCGGGCGGTTTTTTTGCCCGTGCTGCAGCGCGGTGCTTGCTTCGAAGCGCGGCGGTTTCTGACCCAGTGCGGCACAGAAGCCATTTTTTGAGCAAAGAGGGGACATGACGCTCTACGCGTTTGCGCTGATCATTGTTGCGGGCATCATCCATGCGTTCTGGAACATCGTTGCCAAGAAGGCCGGCGGCGATGCCCGCTTTTCGCTGTTCACCTCGGTGCTCAATGCCATCGTCTGGCTACCGCTGGGCTGGTGGCTGGGCCGCGAGGTGGTGCCGCAGTGGGGTTGGGCGGAATGGGGCTTTGTAGCGGCCAGTGCGCTGCTGCATGTGTTTTATTTCATCATTTTGCTGCGCGGCTACCGTGTGGCCGATCTTACGGTGGTGTACCCGCTGGCGCGCGGCAGCGGGCCTCTGCTGTCGTCATTGGTGGCGGTGCTGTTTCTGGGCGAGCACCTGTCAGCAATGGGGGCCTTGGGTATTGCCGGCGTGGTGGCGGGCGTGTTTCTGATTGCAGGCGGCCCGGCCATGTTGCGCACGGCCACCCAGGGCGGCAGGGGCGAAAAGCGTGAGCGCACCATCAAAGGCCTGTACTACGGCTTGCTGACGGGTGTCTTCATTGCCGCCTACACGGTG
This sequence comes from Comamonas odontotermitis, assembly GCF_020080045.1. Taxonomy (NCBI): domain Bacteria; kingdom Pseudomonadati; phylum Pseudomonadota; class Betaproteobacteria; order Burkholderiales; family Comamonadaceae; genus Comamonas; species Comamonas odontotermitis. Next base: position 3,665,790 of record NZ_CP083451.1, on the reverse strand, counting down.
GTGGACAGCTATGCCGTCAAGGTGCTGCTGATGTCGCCGATTCTGCTCGATTACATGGGCAACCTGCTGCGCTGCGTGGTGCTGGCGCCGCTGGGCCTGCGCAACCGGGCGGAAACCTGGCGCCTGTGGCAACTGCAGTGGAAATACGCGCTGGTGGTTGCCATCTTCAGCCCGATCGCCTATGTGCTGGTGCTGTACGCTGTGCAAAGCGCGCCCATCTCGCACGTGGCACCAGCGCGTGAGGTGTCGATGCTGTTTGCCGCCTTGATCGGTGGCAAGCTGCTGGGCGAAGGGGACCGCGCCTTGCGTATTGCCGGGGCCGTACTGATTGCAGTGGGCGTGACGGCGCTGGGGCTGGGCTGAGCGATGGCGCGGCCTGCCATGCCATCTGCGCATCCCCTGGTGCTGGGCTGCGATTTCAGCAGCAGCCCCGGCAGGCGAAAACCCATTGTGCAGGCGTATGGTGCTTGGGATGCGGCCAGCCGCAGCGTACAGCTGCAAGGCTTTGCGTGTTTTGCCACGTTGGATGCGTGGAGCGATTTTCTCGCGCAGGACATCGCCTGGGTGGGCGGCTTTGATTTGCCGTTTGCGCTGCCGCGCGAACTGGTGGAGCAACTGGGCTGGCCTATCGATTGGCAAGCCTGCATGCAACACTATGCAGGCCTGGATCGCACCCTGATTCGTGAGCAGTTCAAGGCCTTTTGCGCAGGGCGGCCCGTAGGCGGCAAGTTTGCGCACCGCGCTACCGATGGCCCGGCGGGCTCCAGCCCGTCGATGAAATGGGTCAATCCCCCTGTGGCTTACATGCTGCATGCCGGTGTGCCGCGCCTTCTTGCCGCGGGGGCCGATTTTCCAGGCCTGCTTCGGCGCAAGAGCCGCAAGGTCGCGTTGGAAGCCTATCCCGGCTTGCTGGCCCGCGAGCTGATTGGCCGCGGCAGCTACAAAAGCGATGACAGGCAGCGCCAGACACCCGAGCGCGCTGCTGCGCGGCAGGATTGCCTGGCGGCCCTGCTGCAAGGCGATCATTCGTTGCAGCTGCGCCTGAGTGCCAGTGCGTCGCAGCAGGAATGCATGTTGCAGGACGCAAGCGGCGATCACCTGGATGCCGCCATCTGCATGCTGCAGGCCGCCTGGGGCCTGAGCCGTCATCTGCAGGGCGATGCGCTCTACGGTCTGCCTACGGGTGCGGACCCGCTGGAAGGCTGGATCGTGACCGCCCCGCTGTCGCGCGCGTAAGTGGGGCTAGATGGCAACTGGCAGGCGGCAAGCCATAATGTGCCGGTTTCTGCCTTTGTCTGTAAGTCGCCTGGATACCTTTCTATGCCTACCCTTCAGTCCCTGGTTGCTTTTTTTGGTGTTGCGGTGCTGCTGGCCTTGTCGCCGGGGCCCGACAACCTGTTTGTGCTGATGCAATCGGTGCAACGCGGCTGGCGTGTAGGCATTGCCGTGGTGGTGGGCTTGTGCCTGGGGGTGGTCGTGCACACCACGGCGGTGGCGTTGGGGCTGGCGGCGGTGTTTGCCGCCTCCAGCATTGCGTTCACCGTGCTCAAGTGGTGCGGCGCAGCCTATCTGGCCTACCTGGCCTGGGGGGCGTGGCGGGCGCCTGTTTCTGCAGAGAAATCAGGCAATGGCGCAAGCGCAGAGAGCGCCAATGGCTATGAAATCAGTAGTAAGGAGTTGCTGGCCATGGTGCGCCGTGGCGTGGTGATGAACCTCACCAACCCCAAGGTACTGATCTTCTTTCTGGCATTTTTGCCGCAGTTTGCCGACCCCGCCATTGGCCCGATCGGCCCGCAGATCTTTGTCTTTGGCGCGGTGTTCATACTGGCGGCGTTTCTGGTGTTCGGCGCCATTGCGCTGTTCTCCGGCGTCTTTGGCAATCTGCTGCTGCGTTCACCCCGGGCGCAGTTCTGGCTCAACAAGATCACGGCCGTGGTGTTTGTGGGGCTGGCGGTGAAGCTGGCCACGTCGCAGCGCTGATATGCGCTTGTCACCCTTGGTGGTAGCGGTATTCCTGCGTTTTGCCACCATAGCCGTAGGCGGCAGCGCGGGCATCGATGACATGCACATATGACACCGGGTGCAACTGCGGGTGCAGCGCGGCCATCGTGTCATAGACGGCTTGCAGGTAGCGCGCCTTCTCTGCCTTGGTATTGGTTTCGTCGGTGATGCTGATATCCAGCTGAAACGCGGACTGGCCCAATTCCTCCAGGGTCTTGCCTGCAATCCACCAGTCTTGCGCCGCAACCTGTGTGAACGTGATGGCGATGACTTCGGGCCGCTTGCCCAGAATGTCCTGCGTCAACTGGGCAATGGCCTCGCTGATCTGCTGCTGGCGTTGGGCATTGCGCGGGCCGGAAAGCTGGATGGCGATGTGGGGCATGGTGTTCTCCTGAAAAACCTTGAAAGATGAACGATGGCTCTATTCTGAAAGCCCTCTATGCATCTGTAAAACGGGAAGATATGATTGAATCCATCTGTTAATCCGTTGGATAAATCATGGCTCATCTCGACCTTGCGCAGCTCAGAACCCTGATGGCCGTTGTGGATGCAGGCAGCCTGACGGCTGCAGCGCCCCAGCTTTTTCTTTCGCAGTCGGCCGTCAGTGAGCAGATCAGAAAACTGGAAGACTGCGTGGGCAAACCCCTGCTGCTGCGCAGCAAGACAGGCGTGGTGCCCACGGCAGCGGGCATCCAACTGCTGGGCCATGCACGGGCACTGGTGGGAATGGCAGACCATGCCTTGCGTGACATGCGTGGCATGGCGCTGCAGGGCACGCTCAAGCTCGCTGTCACCGATTACTACAAGCCCGACGCGCTGGCGCACATGCTCAAGGCTCTGGCGCAGCAGCATCCTGCTGTGCGGCTGGAGGTGAGCGTTCTCAAAAGCTCCGATGTGGAAACGGCGCATGCCCAGGGGCAATGCGATCTGGGAGTGGTGATGGCAACGCCTCCCTTCAGGCAGCGTTTGCAGACGCTCGGCCCGGAGGAGGCCTTGGTCTGGGCCCGCGCACGCCACTGGGTGCCAGAGGCCGGACAGCCCTTGCCGCTGCTCGTGCTGCCCGAGACCTGTGCGCTGCGCCAATATGCCGAAGCCCGCCTGCGGCAGCAGGGCGTGGACTATGTGGTGGCGCACCAGGCCTCCGGGGTAGCGGGTTTGCAATCGGCCATTGCTGCAGGCCTGGGGGTGGCGTGCATCAATGCGGCGACTCTGACACAGCACATGGCGCCCGTCTTGCCCGAAGCGGGTTTGCCGAGCCTCACGCGGGTGCAGTTCGGCCTGCTGCCAGCGCGCGCGGCAGAATCCGCGCTGGTGCAGCAGGTGCGGGCATTGCTGCAGTCGGATTGGGTGTCTTAGAGCTGCTAACACAACCCTTGATACGTCGTTGCTTTGCCTTGTCGTACTTTTGTACTGCCACTCCTCGTCTCAACCGCAAATCTACGATTTGCTGGGTTGTGTTAGCGGCTCTTAGTTCTCTGAATCTGCCAGGGCAGGGGGAAGGCCCAGCCCTTGGTAGATGCGCTGCATGTGCCGTGCCAGCCGTTTGGACTGCGGCTGCTGGTTGCGCCAGGGCTGCACCAGGTTCTGCAAGGCCGTCCACCGGCCGGTATGGCGCAATGCGCTCCAGTACAACTGGGTGAACAGGTCGCGCTGAGCGTGGCTGCCGCCGATTTCCACCAGGCGTGCAATCAGCGGCCCCAATTGTCGGGCCGCTTGCTGGTACTGGCCCTGTGCATGGGCCAGCACGCCTCGCGCTGCGGGCAGGCAGACCTCTTGCCAGATGGCGCGCAGTTGGGGGTGTTCCTGCGCATCGGCGTGGCGCTGCATGCTGGCGAGCAGTTGTTGCGCGGCCTCCCACTGCTGGGCGCGGGCCAGGCCGTACAGGTATTGCAGATCCAGAAAAGGCAGCACATGGTCATGCTGGCGCTGCAGCAGGTATGGCGTGAGCTGCTGCCAGCGGTGGCCCACATCGACCCCTTCAAGCTCCAGCCGCGCGAGCAGCGAGATGGAGCCGATCTGGTCCTGCGAGTAGGCGGGCACCACGCCCCAGACCTGGCTGTCGTGCAACTGCAGGGCTTCGTCGTGGCGTTCGTCCTCCACCAGGAACAGCGCCAGATGCCACCAGTTGTGCGTCTGCATGAAGGAGTTGAGGCCGCTCCAGCTGCCGCTGGCGCTCTGCATGAAATCCAGGCCCTCGTCCACACGGCCTTCGGTCAGCAATACATGGGCGAGCGCATGGTGGGCCCAGGGTTCCTTGAAACGCATGTGCACCGCGTGGCGTGCCGCGCCTTCTGCCTGGCGCAGCAGGTGGCATTGCTCGTAGGCAAAGGCCAGCATGCCGTGAAAGTAGGGCACATCGGCGCAGTGCGGCTGGGCCGTGAACGCCATGCGCAGCATGGCAGGAGAATCGCCCAGGTTGAAGGCGTGGTAGTGTGCCAGTTTCAAGGCTGCCAGATCGCGGGGATGGCGCTGCACCAGCGCTTCCAGCTGCGCTGCCGCCAGGGGGGTATCGCCATCTGCCCAGGCTTCGATGGCTGTCAGCCAAAGCATTTCGCGGGCATTGGCCCGCGGTTGCATGGCGCGTGCGCGCTGCAAAAAGGGGCGAGCATTGGAGGCAGCCTGGGCATCTTCTGCAAACAGATGGAGCGCGGCGCTCCAGATCTGTACCAGCGGGCTGTCATCCTGCCCGGCAATCTCCAGCAGGCGCAGCACGCGCATCTCGCACGCGGCAAAGCCTTCGGCAAAGTCGTTCAGATAGGGCAAGGCGGCCGCATCGCAGCTGACCGGGTTACCGTACAGGTCATGCTGGGCGCCCATGCTGCATTCCTCTCTTATGCCGCTGGCGGCTGCGGCCAGGGGTGTTGTGGATCGCGGATCTGCTCGAAAGCACGCGAGAGCTGCAGAACGCCCAGGTCGTCAAACCGGGCGCCTGCCATCTGCAGGCCGATGGGCAGGCCGGCTGCGGTGTAGCCGCAGTTGACGGAGGCCGCAGGCTGCTCAGACATGTTGTAGGGCACGGTAAAGCCGATATGCTCCAGCGGGCGCATTGGGTCGTTGGTGGGTCCGGCCCATTCGGCCTGGAATGCCACATGGGGTGCAACCGGAGAGATGACATAGTCGAACGCGCTGGTGGCGCGAACGGTGGCAACGCGCACCAGGTGGAATTGCTGGCTGGCGTGGAAGACCTCCGTGCCGCTCATGCCCTGGGCGCTGTCGGCCCATGCGCGAATATAGGGCAGCACCTTGTCGCGCTGTTCGCTGCTGAGCGCCTGCATGTCGGTGAACGAGCGCATGCGCCAGAAGTGGTCCATGCCGTCGAGCATGCCCTGTGTCATGAAAGGCTGCATACGCGTGACCTGTGCACCTGCCTCCTGCAGCAGATGGGCGGCACGTTCAACGGCAGCTCTGACTTCGGGCTCCAGCGGCAATCCGCAGCCTGCATCGAGCAGCAGGCCGATGCGCTTGCCCCGGATGAAATCAGGTGTGGTGGTTGCCACCGAGCTCCAGGCAATGTCTTGCGCGGGCAGGCTCATGGTGTCGCGCACGTCGGGAGCCGAGAGCACCTGCATCATCAGTGCCGAATCGGCTACGGTGCGCGTCATCGGCCCTGCGGCGCGACCAGTGTAGGGCGGATCGATCGGAATGCGCCCCAGGCTGGGCTTGAGGCTGTAGATGCCGCACCAGCTGGCAGGCAGCCGCAGCGAGCCGCCGATGTCGGTGCCGATATGCAGCGGGCCGTAGCCAGCTGCGGCAGCCGCGCCACCGCCAGCGCTGGAGCCGCCCGGGCCCTTGCTCAGATCCCAGGGGTTGCGCGCGAGATGGTGAAAACTGGAGAGGCCTGACGACAGCATGCCGTAATCGGGCATGGTGGTCTTGGAGAACATGATGGCGCCCGCTTCCCGCATGCGGGCTGCGGGCGGTGCATCGGCAGCCGCAGGCACCAGCTTGACGGCGGCCGTCCCTGCGGGCAGCGGGTCGCCTTGTGTGGCAATGTTTTCCTTGATGGTGACGGGTACGCCGTCCAGCAGACCGGCTGGTGCGTTCCTGCTCCAGCGCGCTTCGCTTTCGCGCGCCTGCGCCAGGGCTTGTTCGGGGCGGTACAGGTAGGTGGCGCACAGCCGTGGCTCCCACTGCGATACATGGTCGATGACGGATTGCATGACATCGACAGGGGATAGCTCGTGCCTTTGGTAGGCGGCCAGGAGCTCGGTGGCGGGCAGATCGTGCAGCGCGGTCATGGAGACGGTGAGTGGAATCGGTTGGGTTTCAATGAAAAAAGCCCATCACGGCACGTTGCCTGTGATGGGCTTGGCGTGAGGCGAACAGGCCCTGCAGCAAGCGTAGCAAGCCGCGTTGTTTATGCCCAGTACATGGATGACAGGTCGTTGACGAAGATCGGCATGTCCTTCCACAGGCCGCGCAGGTTCTTGGCGGCAACCGTGATCCACTGCGGCTGGTACAGGTAGACGTTGGCGGCGTCCTCGGCCAGCAGGCGTTGCGCGTCGCCCAGCAGGCGGGCGCGGTCGGCGGGGCGCGCTTCCAGCTTGATCTGCTCGAACAGCTTGTTGAATTTTTCCGACTTGTAGCCCCAGTAGTAATCCGTGCGGGTGTAGTTTTCCAGGTCAAACGGCTCGACGTGCGAGATGATCGACAGGTCGTAGTTCTTGTTGGTATAGGTGCCCGAGAGCCACTGCGCCCATTCCACGTTCTGCAGCTTCACATCGATGCCAATCTTGGACAGCTGGGCTGCGACGATCTCACCGCCCTGGCGCGCATACGGCGTGGGAGGGAGGGTCATGGTCAGCTGCAGAGGCGTCTTGACACCGGCTTCGGCCAGCAGCTTCTTGGCTTTCTCGACGTCATAGGGGTTGATGCCGGTGGTATCGACATAGCCGAACGCGCCGGGCACGTAGTGGCTGCCGATCGGCACACCCAGGCCTTCTGCAGCACCTGCGATCACGGCCTTGCGGTCAATGGCGGCCGACAGCGCGCGGCGAACGCGTACATCATCGAGCGGTTTGCGGCGTTCGTTGATGGCGACGATGGTCTTGGCGCGCGATCCGCTGGTCACCACCTGGTAGCGCGGGTTGGATCTGAACTGGTCAACGCCTCGAGGCGTTGCGCGGGGGAATACATCGACGTCGCCTGCCAGCAGCGCAGCCACCTGGGCCGCAGCATCCGAGATGAAGCGGAAGGTGGCGCGGCGGATGCGAATGGTGCCTGCATTGCGGTACTGGGGCCATGCCTCCAGGGTGATCGACGCGCCCTTGCTCCAGTTGCCCAGTTTGTAGGGGCCAGTGCCCACGGGCTTGGTGGCGTTGGTATCGGCGCTCTTGGGGTCGACGATGATGGAGGTAGCCTGGCCCAGCACAAAGAGCAGGTCAGGGTCGATTTCCTTGTTGAGGATCACGACGGTGTGCTCATCCACCACCTGGGCTGTCAGGTTGGCAAAGGTGCGCTTGTCCTTGTTGGTGCTTTTTTCGCCAGCGGCGCGGTCGAACGAGAATTTGACCGACTGGGCGTTGAAGGCCTCGCCGTTGTGGAAGGTGACGCCCTTGCGCAGCTTGAAGGTATAGGTCTTCAGATCGGGCGAGACTTCCCAGCTTTCGGCCAGCAGGGGCGATACGCTTCCATCGGAATTGACTTTGGTCAGCGTTTCATAGATGTTGTACTGGGTGATCTCCGCAATGGAGGAGGCCGCGCCGGCCGTGGGATCGAGCCCTGGCGGCTCCAGCGTCATGCCGAGCACAACAGTGTCTTTCTTGTTCTGCGCTTGGGCGGTGGCGGGCAGCCACAGTGGCAGCGGGGCCAGTGCGCCTGCGGCAAGCAGATTTCTACGATTCAGCATCCAGGAACTCCTTGGAACAATTTTCTAGCGGATGACGGATTCATGGTCCTCGGTTCTGCTCTGAAAAGAAGAGCGGGTGGCGCGCGTCGCTGCTGCATTATCAATGGTCTTAGGGTTTAAGACCAAGAGCATCAAGCGCTGGCAGCTATGGTTTTTGTGTGCTGCACCGCAGATGACCTGCCACGTTCCTCCAAAGACAGAACCTTGAGACTCAGGTTATACAGGACTTGGCATGGCCTGCGCCTGCATGGTCTGTGTAGCCTGCAGATGGCGGCGCCGGGGCCGTACCTGCGGCACTGCACCCACCAGCTTTTGCGTGTAGGGGTGCTGCGCATGCTGGAACAGCTGCGCGGGCGTGCCGCGCTCCACGATTTCGCCCTTGTAGAGAACGACCACTTCATCGCACAGATGGTTGATGACGGCCAGATCGTGGCTGATCAGCATGTAGGTGATCCCAAACTCAGTCTGCAGGTCCTGCATCAGGTTGAGCACCTGGGCCTGTACGGACACATCGAGTGCGCTGACCGGTTCATCGGCCACGATCAGCTGGGGCTTTGTGATGAGGGCGCGCGCAATGGCAATGCGCTGGCGCTGGCCGCCAGAGAATTCATGCGGGTACTTGTCCACGTCCTGCGGGCGCATGCCCACCTGCTGCAACACCTCGATGGTGCGGGCGCGCTGCTCGGCACGGCTGCTGTCTCCCTGAGCCTGCAGTGGCTCGCTGACGATGCGCTCCACCGTCTGGCGCGGGTCCAGCGAGCCATATGGGTCCTGAAACACCATCTGGAAATCCTTGCGCGCGCTGCGCAGGGCATCCGCCGGCATGCGGTGCAAATCCTGGCCCTGCAGCAGCACCTGGCCGGAGGTCGGTGCGTCAAGCGCCATCACCAGGCGTGCCAGGGTCGATTTGCCTGAGCCCGACTCGCCTACTACGCCCAGGCTCTTGCCTGCATGCAGGCTAAAGCCCACGCCCTTGAGCGCCTCTACCGTGGGCGGCGCGGTAAAGAGTTTTTCGCGGGGCAGGGTGTAGGTGCGCACCAGATCGCGAACCTCCAGCAAAGGGATACTGCTCATACGGTGGCTCCTGCGTCGGTGGTGGCTGTTGCGTAGGCTTCGGGGCGCAGGCAATGCACCTGGTGGGCTTGGTCAGGTTCTCCTGCCGCTTCAGCCACCAGATCAATACAAGGCGGCACCTGCGCAGCACAGGCCGGCTGGGTGAAGCTGCAACGTCCGGCAAAGGTGCAACCGACAGGCAGGTCCACCAGCTCCGGCACGGTGCCGGCAATGGTCTGCAGGCGCTGGGGCTTGCCATCAACACGCGGCTGCATGCTGGGGCGCGCCGCCAGCAGGCCGCGGGTATAGGGGTGGGCCATGTGCTCGAATACTGCCTCGGTGCTGCCCGATTCGACCACGGTGCCGCCGTACATCACCACCATCTTGTCGACGTTCTGCGAGATCACCCCCAGGTCGTGCGATATCAGCAGCAGCGCCATGTTGCGCTCGGCCACCAGGCCATTGATGAGATCGAGGATCTGCTGCTGGATGGTCACATCCAGCGCCGTGGTGGGCTCGTCGGCAATCAACAGATCGGGCCCGCAGGCCAGCGCCATCGCAATGGTGATGCGCTGGCGCTGGCCGCCGGAGAACTGGTGGGGATAGGCATCGTAACGCTGCGCTGGCTGGGCGATCCCGACGCGATCGAGCATGGCAATGGCATCGTTGCGGGCCTGGCGTGCGCTCATGCCTTTGTGCAGGCGAAGGGGCTCGCTGATCTGGTGGCCAATGGTCTGCACGGGGTTCAATGCCGTCATCGGCTCCTGAAAGATCATGCCGATGCGGTTTCCGCGCACCGTGCGCCACCAGCGGTCGGGCTGGCCAACCAGGCTGTGGCCGTCAAACAATGCGCTACCACTCACCTGCGCAGATTCGGGCAGCAAACCCATCAACGCCATGGCGGTGATGGATTTTCCGCAGCCCGATTCGCCAATCAACCCCAGTGCCTGCCCGCGCTCGATCTGGAAACTGATGTCGCGCACAGCCCGTGCCGGGCCACGGTGCGTCTGGAGCTGGATGCTGAGGTTGGATACATCTATCAAAGCCATGGCCAATCCTTAGCGTTTGCGGGCCAGACGGGGATCGAGCAGATCGCGCAGACCGTCGCCGAGCAAATTGAGGCCCAGCACCGACAGCGCAATCGCCACGCCCGGAAACACAGCAAGCAGGGGGGCCTGGAACATCAGGGTCTGCGCTTCGCTCAGCATGCGGCCCCAGGACGGCTGTGGCGGCTGTGTGCCCAGGCCCAGGTAGGACAGCGCGGCCTCGGCCAGAATCGCCAGTGCAAACTGTATGGTGGCCTGCACGATCAAAACCGACAGGATATTGGGCAGCACGTGCTGCCAGGTGATGCTCCAGCTGTTCTTGCCGCAGGAGCGGGCCGCCAGAATGTACTCTCGCGACCAGATGGCATTGGCCGATGCACGGGTGATGCGTGCAAAGGTCGGAATATTGAAGATGCCGATGGCAATGATGGAATTGACAATGCCCGCACCAAACACGGCCGTCAACATGATGGCCGAGAGAATGGCGGGAAAGGCAAAGGTGAAGTCGGACAGCCGCATGATGGTTTCTTCCACCCAGCCGCGCTTGGCAGCCGCCAGCAGCCCCAGGGCGGTGCCGATGGTCAGACCAATGCCCACCGCCACAAGGCCTACGAGAATCGAATTGCGGGCGCCCACCAGCAATTGCGACGCCACATCCCGGCCATAGGCATCGGTGCCCAGCCAGTGCGCCAGCGTCGGAGCCTGGAGCTTGGCTTCCATATTGATATCGTAGGGAGACCACGGCGTCCACAGATACGAAATCGCTGCGGCCAGCAGGAGCGCGAGCGTGAGGACAGCACCGATGATGAAACTGGGGTTGTGCCGCGCACGGCGCCAGAAGCTGGGGGCTGCGGGAGCCGCGCGCGCCGGAAGCGCTGTAGTCGGCAGCGGCGCTGCCAGAGGGGAAGAGGGCTGGCTCATAGCTTAGATGTCACTGGCCTTGATACGGGGGTCGATCATGGCGTAGAGCAGATCGACCAGGAAATTGACCACCACCACCATCGATGCCAGCAGCATGACGCAGTTACGCACCACCATCAGGTCGCGGTTGGCGATGGACTGAAAAATCAACCGTCCCATGCCTGGCAGGTAGAACACGTTCTCCACCACGATGGTGCCTGCCAGCAGATTGGCAAATTGCAGCCCCATGACGGTGACTACGGGAATCAGCGCATTTCGCAGCACATGCTTGTAGAGCGCAGCACGCTGGGACAGGCCTTTGGCGCGAGCGGTGCGCACAAAATCCTCGCGCAGCACTTCCAGCACGGCAGACCGCGTGATGCGGGCCAGAATGGCCGCCTGCACCACGGCCAGGGACACGGCGGGCAGCATCAGCGCCTTGATGGCGCCCCAGAACGAGCCGCCCGATGCCTCCGTCCAGCCCGGAAAGCCGCCGGCCGAAAACCATTTGAGCTGCACCGAAAACAACAGAATCAGCAAAATGGCAAACCAGAAGTTGGGAATGGCGATGCCCAGCTGCGCCAGACCCATGACGCTGACGTCGCCAATCTTGTTATGGTGGCTGGCAGCATAGATTCCGGCAACCAGGGCCACGGCGGTGGTGATGACCATGGCCATCACTGCCAGCGGAACGGTGAGGGCAAGGCGCTCGGAGATCAGCTCCAGCACCGGTGTGCCATAGCTGTAGCTGTTGCCCAGATCGAGTTGCACCAGGCCACTGATCCAGTGCCAGTAGCGCTCCCAGGCTGGCTGGTTCAGGCCCAGTTGCTCGGCCAGTTCGGCCACTGCCTCGGGAGCGGCATCAGGCCCCATCAGCATCTGGGCTGCGTTGCCGGGCAGTATTTCAAGCACCAGAAACACGACGATGGACGTACCCAGCAGTGTGAGCAGCAGCGTGAGGGTGCGCTTGATGAAAAAAAGACCCATGGTCGGCTGTCGTGGTTAAGTGTTCTCAAAAACAATAGCGAAGACTCTTGTCTTGGTAAGCGTTGCCAGCATAACGCGAAAAATTCCGGCACACCATGCATGCTTACTCGCAAAGACGCGAGTATGGCGAAGGCGAAGGCGGGATAATGTCGCTCATGTCACACTTTTTGCTCCATTCCAACATGGAGGTGCAACCATGGCTTTGATGATTACCGATGAGTGCATCAACTGCGATGTGTGCGAGCCTGAATGCCCGAACGATGCCATCTATCTGGGAGAGGCGTACTACGAGATCGAGCCGAACAAATGCACCGAGTGCGTAGGGCACTTTGACGAACCCCAATGCGTGCAGATCTGTCCGGTAGCGTGTATTCCGGTCAACCCCGAGTTTGTGGAGAACCAGGAGACGCTGATGCAGAAGTACCTGCGTCTTCAGGCAGAGAAGGGCTTGTAGCCTGCTGCGTCGTTCATCGTCCAAAACGAAAAAAGCGCCATCAGGGCGCTTTTTCGGTATTTGGGGGCAAGATCAGGTGCCCGCGGGCCGTGGAGGCTTGGGACGGGCCGGTTTGGTGGTGTGGATCTTGAGGGTGGCCTTTTCCATGTCGCCGGACAGGAGTTCTGGTGCAGCCTGCATGGCATGGATGATGCTGTCTTCAATCAAAGTGCGCTGGTCGGGGGCTGGCTTGCGCAGCACCCAGTGAGGCACTTCCTCCTTGTTGCCGGGGTGACCAATGCCGATGCGCAGGCGCCAGTAGTCAGGCGAGCCCAGTTGCGCATGGATGTCGCGCAGGCCATTGTGGCCACCATGACCGCCACCTTTCTTGAGCTTGACCTGACCAGGGGGAAGGTCGAGCTCGTCGTGCGCGACCAGAACTTCTTCTGGCTTGATCTTGAAAAAACGTGCCAGAGCGCCCACCGACTTACCGGAGAGGTTCATGAAAGTTTGCGGCTCCAGCAACCAGATGGATTCGCCTTGCACCGTTGTGCGGGCGACGAGGCCGTAGTAGTTGCGGTCAGGAGTGAGCTGTACGCGCAGATGGCTGGCGAGCGCATCGATCCACCAGAAGCCCGCGTTGTGGCGGGTGCCTTCATATTCCGGTCCGGGGTTGCCGAGGCCAACAAACAACTTGATCATGGGCGAGAATTATCGGTGCTGCGAAGGTGCATTCCGCATACCCTGCAGGGTGCGGGTGATGTCCTTCTGAAGAAGAGCTATTGTCTCGATGGAGCATGGAGATGAAAAAAAGGCTGCATTGTGACCAATGCAGCCTTTTGGGGTATTTCAGCGCCAATGCGCCGTCATACCTATGTGCTTACTCAGCAGCAGGAGCGGCTTCGTCAGCAGCGCCACCAGCAGGAGCAGCCACGGAGATCACAGCAGCATTGCTGTGGGAAACCAGGGTCACGCCCTTAGGCAGAGCCACATCGTTCAGGTGCAGGGTTGCACCCTTTTCCAGCTTGCTCAGGTCCACGTTGATGAATTCAGGCAGATCCTTGGGCATGCAGCGGACTTCGATTTCGGTCACGACTGGCGTAACCATGCACTTGTCGATCTTCACTGCAGGCGATTCTTCGGCGCCGGAGTAGTGCACAGGCACCTTCATGGTCAGCACGGTGTTGGCGTCCACGCGTTGGAAGTCAACGTGCAGAACCAGTTGCTTGAAGGGGTGGTACTGCACATTGCGCAGCAGCACTTGGCTCTTGGCGCCGTCCAGATCCATTTCCAGCACGGATGCGTGGAAAGCTTCTTTCTTCAGGGCGTACCACAGCGTGTTGTGGTCCACTTCAACCAATTGAGGCTCGGCTGCACCACCGTAGATGATGCCGGGCGTACGGCCAGAATTACGCAGGCGGCGGCTCGCACCCGTACCTTGCTTAGCGCGCGCAAAAGCGACAACGTTCATTTTTATACTCCAATGGGGATAGGCCGCGACCAGCCTACCCGGTTAAAAAGGCCGCTGCATTTGCAGCGGCCAGCGAAAACAGTCGATTTTAGCAGATGATGAATTTTGGGGCAATGCCCGAAAATTCATCAGGCGTCCTGGAACAGGCTCATCACCGATTCACCCGTGGCGATGCGGTGAATGGTTTCTGCAAACAGCGGAGCCACGGTCAGCTGGCGAATCTTGCCGCAAGCGCGGGCGCTCGCTGACAGGGGAATGGTGTTGGTAACCACGACTTCGTCCAAAGCTGCGCCATTGCCGATGCGTTCGATGGCAGGGCCCGAGAAGATGGGGTGTGTGCAGTAGGCGTAGACCTTCTTGGCGCCACGTTCCTTCAGCACTTCGGCAGCCTTCACCAAGGTGCCCGCGGTGTCGATCATGTCGTCCATGATGACGCAGTTGCGGCCATCGATATCGCCGATGACGTGCATCACTTCAGACACATTGGCTTTGGGGCGACGCTTGTCGATGATGGCCAGATCGCATTGCAGTTGCTTGGCAAGGGCGCGTGCGCGCACCACACCACCAACGTCCGGCGATACGACGATCAGGTCTTCGTAGTTCTTCTGGCGCAGATCGCCCAGCAACACTGGCGACGCATAGATGTTGTCCACCGGAATGTCGAAGAAGCCCTGAATCTGGTCTGCGTGCAGGTCCATGGTCAGCACGCGGCTCACGCCAGCGGCCTGCAGCATGTTGGCAACCACCTTGGCGGTGATGGGCACGCGGGTGGAGCGCACGCGGCGGTCCTGGCGGGCATAGCCAAAGTATGGAATCACGGCACAGATGCGTTCGGCCGATGCGCGCTTCAATGCATCCACCATCACCAGCAATTCCATCAGGTGGTCATTGGTTGGAGCACAGGTGGGCTGAATGATAAAAACGTCGCGCGCACGGACGTTTTGCTTGATCTCCACCGTGACCTCTCCATCGGAGAAACGGCCTACATCGGCTGCGCCCAAAGAGGTGTGAAGGTGTTGTGCAATTTCAGTAGCAAGGCCTGTGTTGGCATTGCCACTGAAAACCATGAAGTCTGGATGATGGTTTTGCATAGCGTCCCAGTGGGTATGGGTTAGCTGTGAGCGCTGCTTTTGCGCGGTAAGAAATTGGCAGGGGAAGAAGGATTCGAACCTTCGCATGCCGGAATCAAAATCCGGTGCCTTAACCAGCTTGGCGACTCCCCTACAAGAATCAATGCTAAGCAACACTGATTCCTAAAAACCTTTAGTCTCTTGCCCATCCAAACAAGGGATGCTCAATAAGACTTTTGCAATCTTTCACTGTCCAGTCTTGTGAAAAACTGCTTTGGCAGCTAATAGCTTGCTTTTTTACTGCAAACACCGCACTACCTGAGCCCGTCATTCTAGCATGTAATCCTTGCGATTCAAGAAAGTCACTGACTTTTTTTATCGATGGACACAGGCTTTCTGCGACCGGCTGCAAGTCGTTTTGACCGAAATCAAAGTGCTTTGCAGCGAAGTCCGAAATTGTAGCAGCTTTTGAATCGCGTTTCAGGTTGGGGTTTGAAAAAATTAATTTCGTATCCAGGCCTTCTTGCGGCTTCACAACTATCAGCGCGGTGTCTGCTAGCTGCTGCTCGTTTTCGAGTGGGCGTATTATGTCACCGATTCCTTCCACCCAAGCCGACTTTCCGAAAATAAAAAACGGAACATCGGCCCCAAGCTGCAGCCCGATGCGTTGCAGCTTATCGCGGCTCAGTTGTAGATTCCACAATTGATTGAGCGCCAGCAGGGTGCTGGCGGCATCGGACGAGCCGCCTCCCATTCCGGCCTGCGCGGGCAGGTGCTTGTGAACACCGATATGGACCCCCTGCGTGCAGCCTGTGGCTTGCTGCAGCGCCCGCGCTGCGCGGGTGATCAGGTCGTCTGCGGGCAATGGCGTGCCCAGGTCTTCTCGGGTGATGGTGCCGGAGGGGTTGGTTTCAAAATGCAGTTCATCGGCCCAGTCGATCAGCATAAAGACCGACTGCAGCAGGTGATAGCCGTCTGCACGGCGGCCGGTGATGTGCAGAAAGAGATTGAGTTTGGCCGGGGCGGGGACGTCGTACAGCGTACGCATGGTGCGGATCAATTCAACAAAGGGCTAAGGGCGCTCAAGCACGATGCGCAGGCTGGCTTCCGGGAGGGGCGAGGTGCGTTGGGCAGTGATTTTTCCGTCGCTGAAGGCATCCAGGTCGGCTTGCCAGCCCACTGCGGGCGTATTGCGGCCCTGCAGCCAGTCAAAAAGTGCTGCGATGGGCAGGTTGGCACCCAGGAGTTCCTCGGTCAATTCATCGAGCGAAGCCTTTTCGCGGACGGTATTGCCTTGAGTGACGCTGGCTTGCTCTGCAGTCCAATGGACGCGGGCCACAATGTTGCCCAGCGGGTTGAGCAATACCAGTTCGCCCTGGCGTGGACTGCCGGACAGCTCAAAACTGCCGCTGGTCGTCTGCGGTGGTGCAGTCTGCACCTGCATGGACATGCGCCCGCTCCAGTAACCTGCGCCGGCCGCTGCGGTCAATTGCCGCTGGGGCGTTGCGCAACCTGCGAGCAGGGCCAGTGCCGTCCCGGCCGCCAGTGTGGCGCAAAAGCGCCTTCTGGCGAGTGGCTTGCTCAAACCTGTCACAGGTGTCATGGCTCAATGCCCAGGAGTTTGAAGGTCTTGAGCACGGTTTCGTTGTCCGGCGCATCCTTTCTGGCGGCCCGCAGCAACTCTTCTGCAGGCTTGGACTTGCCTTGCTTCCACCAGACTTCGGCCAGGTGCGCACCGATTTCCGGGTCGGGCTGCTTGGTGTAGGCCTTTTCCAGCAACTGTGCGGCCTGCTCCAGATGGCCCTGCTTGTACTCCACCCAGCCCAGGCTGTCGGTGATGAAAGGGTCGCCAGGCACCATGCTGAGCGCCTTTTCGATCAGGGACTTGGCCTCGTCGAGCTTGAGGCCACGGTCTGCCAGCAGGTAACCCAGCGCGTTGTAGGCATGGTGGTGATCAGGCTTGAGTGCGATGAGCTTGCGCAGCAGTGCTTCTGTCTCTTCGATCTTGTCGGCGCGTTCGGCAAGCATGGCCTGTTCGTAAAGCAGATCCGGGTCGTTGGGCTGCATAGCCACGAGTTTGGATTGCACTTCGAGCGCCTGGGTGTAGTTCTTGGCGGTTTTATACAACTGAACCTGCGCAGACAGCTTGGTGCGAATTTCCCCGGGATTGGTTTCTGGCAAGTCGTTCAGCAAGGCAGCTGCCGCTTCAAACTGGCCTTGCTGCATGCGGATGGACGCCTTGCGCAGTGTCGCCAGGGGCTGGTTGCCGGTTTTGGCGATTTCGTCGGCCCAGTGCTCGGCTTCTTCCCATTTCTTCTGGGCTTCTGCCATCTGTTCGCGCAGCATCAGGCTCTGGATGCGCACTTCCCGCTGCAGAACCTGGGATGGGAACTTGTCGATCAAGGTGTCGAGTTTGAGCAGGGATACATCGGCATCCGAATACTGCTTGAGCTGGGCCTGCAGCGCCGCCTTGAGAATCCAGGCATCGGCAGAGCTGGGATCGATCCGTGTAGCCTCGTTCAACTGCTTCTGGGCTTCTTCCAGGCGGTCGGCATTCATCAGGCTGCGGGCATAGGCCAGATGCGCATCGGCGCTTTTGGAGTTGCTGAGAAAGTCGGTGACCAGTGATTCGGCCTCGGGCACATTGGCAGCAACCAGGGCCGCAGCCAGCCGGCCCGCAGCCTGGTTGCTGGCATCGAGCGACAGCGCCTTGCGAGCGGCTTCCAGCGCCGCTGTGGGCTGCTCTGCGGCAAGTTCCATGGTGCCGATGGCTGCCCAGGCGTCAGGCCCTGTGGCTGGATTTTCCAGTTCTGGCGTCAGTGCTTCGCGCACAATGCGTGCGGCCTGCTTCTGGTCGCTGACACGTCGGTAGATACTGGGAATGGCGCGAATCCATTCGAGTTTTTCGTCGGGCTTGGCCAGGGCAATTTCCTGCTTCAGCAGCGCGCCTGTCTCTTCGCCGTGGTTGGTCGAGAGCATGACCTGCAGCAAATAGCGGCTGGCCTGGCGCGATTGCGGATGCGCCTGCCTCCAGGCCTGGGCAACCATGCTGGCTTTCTGGGCAGAGCGGGAGAGCAGTGCAATTTGCGCGGCCCGTTGGTACACCTTTTCATCGCCGGTGCGGCGTGCAGCATCCAGGAGCAGTTCCACACTGGTGGTGGCGTCGCCCTGGCTGGCGTACATTTCGCCCAGCAAAAGCTCATAGAAAAGCTCGGCGTCCAGCTGAGACTGGGCATCTTCCGCACGTTCTGCGGAGGCGATGCTCTGCCCTTTTGCGGAAGGATGGGATTGCGCGGTGGGGCTTGCATTTGCCAGCGCGGGCACGGTCAAACCGGTTGCCAGAAAATATGCCAAATATCGGAGAGCGTGCTTCATCAGCCCATAATAAACGATAGCCCACGAGCCATGCAGAAGGAAAACAGTGCCTGAGTTACCAGAAGTGGAAGTGACAAGACGCGGACTGGTTCAGCCCTTGCAGGGCGCCACCATTGAACGCATCTTGCTTGGAAAGCCCTTGCGCTGGCCGCTGGGGATTGAGCCCGCAACCCTTGCCGGCCGCATGGTGCAGCATGTTCTGCGACGAGGTAAATACATTGTTTTGCAGTTGGACCAGGGCGTCTTGCTGCTGCACCTGGGAATGTCGGGCAGCCTGCAGATTGCGCCCGACTTGCCGCCCGCCGGGCCGCACGACCATTTCGATCTGGTGACGGACCGGGGTGTCCTGCGGCTGCATGACCCCAGGCGCTTTGGTGCGGTGGTATGGGCGCCGGATATCGCGTCGGACATGGCGGCCAAGCTGCTCAACCATCTGGGCATGGAGCCGTTTGACGAAGGGTTCAGCCTGAACTATTTCGCAGACGGGCTCAAGCGCTCCAGCACGCCAATCAAGCAGTTGCTGCTGGGTGGGCAACTGGTGGTCGGGGTTGGCAATATCTATGCGAGCGAAGTGCTGTTCCTTGCGGGCATTCTGCCTTCCAGGCCTGCAAACAAGGTGACCAAGGCCCAGGCGCAGCGCCTGCACACGGCCATTCCCCAGGTGCTGGGAAAAGCCATTGATCTGGGCGGCAGCACCTTGAAGGATTTTGTGCAGGTCAACGGCTATGCGGGCGCTTTTCAGGCGCAGGCCAATGTGTACGGAAGGGCAGGGGAGCCCTGCAAGCAGTGTGGGGCGCCTGTGATTGCGATCAAGCAAGGCCAGCGCAGCACGTACTATTGCCGCAAGTGCCAGAAATAGGAAGTGGCGCCGACGACCCGAGGCCAGGCCAGCTCCGTCATTGATCATCTTTGACCGGGCGCTTGCATCGGAGGTGCACCATGGCTGATTCCGATGCCTACCATCCGCAGTTCTTTCTTTTCGAGTCTAGATTTGAGTCAATTTTCACAACAGATCGTCGCCTGGCAGCAAAGCCACGGACGCCACCACTTGCCTTGGCAGAACACCCGCGACCCGTACCGCGTCTGGCTGTCAGAAATCATGCTGCAGCAAACGCAGGTCACCACGGTTCTGGGCTACTACGAGCGGTTCCTGCAACGTTTTCCAACGGTTGCAGACCTGGCGGCAGGGAGTGATGAAGAAGTGATGGCGCTGTGGAGCGGCCTGGGCTACTACAGCAGGGCGCGCAACCTGCACCGCTGTGCGCAGGAAGTCATGTCGCGTTTTGGCGGCGCCTTTCCCCGCACGGTTGAAGAACTTGCTTCACTGCCCGGCATCGGCCGATCGACCGCCAGCGCCATTGCATCTTTCTGCTTTGCAGTACGCGCAGCCATTCTGGATGCGAATGTCAAACGGGTGCTGACACGGGCGCTGGGTTTCTCGGACGATCTGGCCAGCAGCGCTGCCGAGAAAAGGCTCTGGGCACTGGCGGAAGACCTGCTGCCGACTACCGACCTCCCCACCGCGATGCCACGATACACCCAAGGGATGATGGACCTGGGTGCAGCTATTTGTACACCCAAAAAGCCCAGTTGCCTGTTGTGCCCCGTGCATGGTAGTTGCGCAGCGCGGCGCGAAGGTGCGCCCGAACGCTACCCGGTCAAGACCAAGAAGCTCAAGCGCACTTCAGCCAGCTGGTGGCTGCTGTGGGTGGAGCGTGCCGACGGCGCCATCTGGCTGGAAAAGCGCCCGGCCAAAGGCATATGGGCCAGCTTGTACTGCCTGCCGGTGTACGAAACCGCAGCGCAGTTGCAGCAGGCCGCCCAGGATTGGGGCGGTGCTGCGCCAGAGCCGCTCGCGCCGTTTCTGCATGTGCTCACCCACAAGGATCTGCATCTGCACCCGGAGCGGATTCATGCCGAAAACCCACCGCTACCAGCGACAGCCGGAGGCTGGTGCCGGCGCGATCAATTGTCCGCACTGGGTTTGCCTGCGCCTGTGCGCAGTTTGCTGCAGGGCTGAACAGCGACTTCAGCCTTATTGGTGGCTTGGTTATCCAGGTACCTATCAAAAAAGAGAGCTGTTTGCGCGCTCCATGACTGGGTTTTGATTGATTTTTATTTGAAACCCAGTAGGGGTAAGCGCAAGATGCTATGGTTTTTGCGAAACGCAGGCATGCTTTGCAGTGCAGGGGCGCACTGCCGCTGCCATCAATGCGTTCTCTGGTCTAGTTCGCGGTGGCGCTGCAGTGTGGTCCAGCGGCTCTGGAAGTGCTGCGCCAGTGCGTTGACGAGGTAGACCGAGCGATGCTGGCCGCCGGTGCAGCCGATGGAGACGGTGGCATAGCTGCGGTGATTGAGCACCATCTCGGGCAGCCAGTTGTCCAGGAAGCGGATGATGTCTTCCCGCATTTTGAGCACGGCTGGCTGCTGTGCCAGAAACTGCGCAACCGGCGCCTCCAGCCCGGTGTGGCTGCGCAGATCCGGCTCGTAGTAAGGGTTGGGCAGCATGCGTACATCGAACATGTAGTCGCTGTCCATGGGAATGCCGTTCTTGAAGCCGAATGACTGGAAGACCAGGGTCAAGCTGGACGTAGGCGCCTGCATGAACTGCTTGATGTAGGCCTGCAATTGCGACACGCGCAGGTTGCTGGTGTCAATCACATGCGCCTGCTCGCGCAGATCGGCCAGCAGGGCGCGTTCTTCGTCAATCATCTGCACCAGGGCGCGCGGGCCGGCCTGCAGCGTTTCATTGGTCAGCGGGTGGCGCCTGCGCGTTTCGGAAAAGCGCCGGATCAGGATGTCACGCAGCGCGTCCATGTAGATGAGCTGCACCTGGGCGCCGGTCGCGCGCAGCTTTTCAAGCTGCTCGGGCACCAGGTACAAGGCCTTGGCGCTGCGCGCGTCAATGGCAATGGCAACGCGGTTGCCATGCTGCCAATGCTCCAGCGACACCAGCGAGGGCAATAGCTCTGGCGGCAGGTTGTCTACACAGTAGTAGCCAATGTCTTCCAGCGCATGCAGCGCGACCGACTTTCCCGAGCCGGCCATGCCCGTCAGCACCACTACCTGCAGCGGCGTTCGCCGGTCTGCGCTATTGGTCATGTACACCTCCTGCAATCATTTCCCGTGCATGTGCCCTGCTGGTGGAAGAAATATGCTCCCCGCCGAGCATCCGCGCGATCTCATCGACCCGGCCATTCTCCGTCACTGCACTGATATGGCTGCTGGTGCCGGATTTGCTGCGTTGTTTGGTCACCACCAGATGGGTGTCGCCGCGTGCAGCTACTTGCGCCAGATGGGTGACTGCCAGCACCTGGCGATCCTGGCCCAGTGCGTGCATGACGCGGCCCACGGCATCGGCAACGGCACCGCCAATGCCCGAGTCGATTTCGTCAAAAATCAAGGTAGGAGCCTGGCCGAGCTGGCTGGTGGAGATGGCAATGGCCAGTGAGATGCGAGACAGCTCGCCGCCCGAGGCGACC
The DNA here is from genome assembly GCF_020080045.1 of Comamonas odontotermitis. Lineage (NCBI taxonomy): Bacteria > Pseudomonadati > Pseudomonadota > Betaproteobacteria > Burkholderiales > Comamonadaceae > Comamonas > Comamonas odontotermitis. The sequence continues at coordinate 3,644,124 of NZ_CP083451.1, read as the reverse complement.
TTGGCAATGGGCTTGGGTTCGGTGCCAGGGTGTCCGGCCACCAGCAACTCCACATCGTCCATGCCATCGGCGCGGGGCTCCTTGGCCGGATGAATGGTGGCGACAAAGCGGCCGCCAGCCATGCCCAGCTCCTGCATCGCGTTGGTAATGGTTTGCGACAGGCGCTCCGCGGCGCGCGTGCGTATCTTGCTGAGCGCCTGGGCAGCCTTTTCGTAGACTTTCCAACCCTGTGCGGAAGCACTCTCCAGCGCATCAATGTCTGCAGACGCATCCAGGGCTTTCAGTTCGTTCTTCCAGCCTTGCAGCAGCGGGGGCAGTTCTTCGGGCGGGCGCTTGTAGCGCCTAGCCAGGCTGATCCAGCTGCCCAGACGCTCGTCCAGTTGTTCGAGTTTGTCAGGGTCCAGCTCTGCATGCCGCAAATAGCCGCCCAGCGAGCGCGCCAGGTCTTCCAGCTGTGCGATGCAGCCTTCCAGTGTTTCAGCCATGGCGGCAAATTGTGGCTCGACATGGGCCTGCGCCTGCAAGGTGTGCAACGCGCGATTGGCTTGCACGCTGGCGCCGCTGTCCTCATCTTCCAGGGCGCCCATTGCATGGGTGGCGGCATCCATCAGGGCCTGGGCGTGGGACAGCCGCGTATGCTGGGTGTTGAGTTCTTCCCATTCCTGCTCGGCGGGGGCAAGCTTGTCCACTTCGGATATCTGCCACAGCAGCCGCTCGCGCTCACGCTGGTGGGTCGCTTCCATGCTGCGGGCCTGCTGTAGCGCCTTGTCTGCGGCGCGCCAGGCGAGGTAAGCCTCTTGAACGCCGCTGCAATCGGCATTGGCGTAGGCATCCAGCAGGCGTCGCACGGGCTCTGCCTGCATCAAACTTTGCCAGGCGTGCTGGCCGTGAATGTCGACCAGGGCCGGGGCAATGTTGCGCAGCTGGGTTGCGGTCGCCGCCACGCCGTTGATCCAGAATTTGCTCTTGCCCTGGGCATCAATCACGCGGCGCAGCAGCAATGATGCATCGGGCTGCAGCTCATTTTCAGTCAAATACGGCATCAGCGCAGACGGCGTATCAAACTCTGCTATCAATTCTGATTTGACAGCGCCTTGGCGCACAAAGCCGGTATCGGCGCGGCTGCCCAGCACCAGTTGCAGTGCGTCGATCAGAATCGATTTGCCAGCGCCGGTCTCTCCGGTCAAGGCAGTGAAGCCGGGCGAAAAATCAACCTCCAACTGCTCGACGATCACAAAATCGCGCAGCGCAATGCGCTTGAGGCTCATGGTGTGATGCCCCCTTCGTTCCAGCCCAGTTTCTTGCGCAAGGTGGCGTAGTAGTTCCAGCCGCGAGGGTGGAGGAATCGTGTCTTATGGGGAGCGCTGCGCACCAGAATCTTGTCGCCACGCAGAATGGAGGCCAGCGACTGCATATCGAAATTGGCCGCTACATCGCGTCCGCCAATCACCTCGATCGAAATCTCCTGTGTATCGGGCACCACGATCGGGCGGTTGGAGAGCATGTGCGGCGCAATCGGCGCCATGACCCAGCAGGCCAGCGCCGGGTGCACGATCGGGCCACCTACCGACAGCGCATAGGCTGTGGAGCCGGTGGGGGTGGCGATGATCAAGCCGTCGGCGCGCTGATTGGCCACCAGTTGGCCGTCCACCTCCACCCGCAGCTCCACCATGCCCGATGTGCCGCCACGGTTGACGACCACATCATTGAACGCCAAGGCCTGGAATACGCACTCGCCATCGCGGATCACCAGCGCATGGATCATCGAGCGAATCTCTTCTTCGTACTCGCCCGCCAGAATGGCCGACAAGGGAGCGAGGAAAGTCTGCAGCGGAATATCCGTCACAAAGCCCAGCCGCCCCTGGTTGATACCCACCAGCGGCGTGTTGTACTTGGCCAGCTCTCGCCCCACGCCCAGCATGGTGCCGTCGCCGCCCAACACAATGGCAAGATCGCAGCGCCTGCCCACCTCGTCGAGACTGAGCGTGGGGTAGTGGTCCATGCCGGTGAAGTTGGCCGTCTCCTGCTCCAGGTAAGCAGTGCCGCCCCGGGCCTCGACATAGCTGGCAATCTGGCTGAAGGCGACAATGGACTGCTGGCGCACCTCCGCAGAAGGCGGCGCATGGTATTTGCCAATCAGGGCAATGTGTTGAAAGCGAGACTGCATACGCAAATTACATCATTAAAATGCCACCATGCTCGATGATCGCGCCCGATTGCTGCTGAAAACCCTGGTGGAACGCTACATAGCGGATGGTCACCCGGTGGGGTCGCGTGCGCTCACGCAGGCGTCTGGCCTCGATCTGTCTCCTGCCACCATACGCAATGTGATGGCTGATCTGGAGGGGTTGGGCCTGATCGCCAGTCCGCACACTTCCGCAGGCCGGGTGCCTACTGCGAAAGGATACCGCTTGTTTGTCGACACGATGTTGACGGTCGAGCAGGACCAAATGGTATCTGCGGAAATTGCGCCTGAGCAGCCGCAAAAGGTGATTGCGAGCGCTGCGGGAGTGCTTTCCGACCTGTCGCAGTTTGTGGGTGTGGTGCAGGCTCCGCGTAAAAGCTCATCCTTTCGGCATATCGAATTCCTGCGATTGTCGGAAAAGCGCATTCTGGTGATTCTGGTGTCGCCCGATGGCGATGTGCAGAACCGCGTGATCTTCACCGAATCCGATTACTCGCAAAGTCAGCTGATCGAGACGGCCAACTACCTGAATGCACACTATGCGGGCCTGGCCATTGACCAGGTGCGCCAGCTGTTGCGCAAAGAGGTGGAAAAGCTGCGCGACGAGATTGGCGCCCTGATGCTGGCGGCTGTTCATGTCGGGGAGGATGAGGACCAGGCGCAGGACGAGCTGGTCATCGCGGGCGAGCGCAACCTGCTGGCTGTCAGCGATTTCAGCAATGACATGACCAATCTGCGTCGCGCGTTTGACCTGTTTGAGCAGAAAACCCAGATTCTGCATCTGCTCGAAAGCTCCAACCGGGCCGAAGGCGTGCAGATCTATATCGGCGGTGAAAGCCAGATATTGCCGGTGCAGGAGCTGTCGGTGGTGAGTACGCCTTACCAGATCAATGGCAAGATCGTGGGTACCCTGGGGGTGATCGGGCCCAAGCGCATGTCTTATGAAAAGATGATCCAGATTGTTGGAATCACCTCAAAGCTGGTTTCCAACGCGCTGAGCCATTCCAAATAGACGCTAGAATGCCTAGCTTCACCTGCAAAGGTGGTGGTGCTGGGGCGTTAGCTCAGTTGGTTAGAGCAGAGGACTCATAATCCTTTGGTCGTTGGTTCAAGTCCAACACGCCCTACCAGTACTCATATAGGAAGTCTGCTATTTAATGGGTAGCAAAATTTCCTTTCTATAATGCGTGTAGCCACTGTGTAGCCATCGGTGCATGGTTTTGCAGCTCAGGTTTACCTCCTGGTGTTGCTCATCCGTCAGTGTCTCGCGCGCGTACGCGTACATCTCAAAAGTTCTCAACTTCTGTGAAAGTCCCTTGTGGCTTGGGTCGTCATAGGCGCGCCTGGCATGAAGTTGTGCCACACCAACCCAAAAAAACGAATTTTCTAACCTGACAGCGCAAAAGTTTGGTTTCGATGTCGGTCCTTGTCAGGAGGGAATGGACTTTTGGTACACCCTAGGCTTTGTTGGCGCTCACCTCAGCCTGTGTTGCAATGGTTGTGCACGTCGTCGAAATGATGACCATGGCATGGCGGACTTTGTGCGCGTACCTTGCTGCGTACCACAGGTTGCGTACCTACGAGGCGGCCACATAGAGAAGAAACAATGGCGCTCGCGCGCGTACATCTCCGAAATGAATATTTGGCACGACCCTGGGGAAACTCGCCATGAGGGATATCGTAAACATCGGAGCTGTGACCACCGCGGTCATTAGCGGCCAGAGATAGCGAGGTGGCGCCCCCTTGCACACGGGATACGGATAGATGTCCACGCTGTGTAGCGTGCTCCGGCTTGCCAGCGCTCCCCAGTCCTGACTCCTAGAGCATCTAGTATGGCTTCTTCGTCAGGCCTAGCGGGACGGATGTTAAAGCTTTAACAGCAATCAAACGGGAATCAACAAATCAAACGAATTCAAAGAGCCCTCAGAGCCAGCATCCATGCAGGCTAGCGGGCGATTTGCTGATGTTTGAATAAAAATCATACGGGGGAAATTTTCTGCGCGTGAGGAACAGTGCGGTGTCCACCCGACAGGGTTCTCAACTTTCAGCCCCCCCCCTCCACACCGAGTTCAGTTCTTTTGTTGACGGACGCGATCAGTTCCGGGTTGGTTAGCGAACCCAGTTTTGCATCGGCATTGAGAAGTTATTTCTCGTGTGGCCTGTTGCCATTGTCGAAGTGGACTCCGAAGTTATAGGCGTAGTTCTCGCAGCCATCGCGCCGGAGTCAGGCTATCTGACACGGCCTTGTTGCATTACAGAGACTTCCCATAAAAGCAAGCGCTGATGGTTTTCTTTTTGATAGACCTGAATGCCGTGGTGTTCAAGAGGCGTAAAACGAGGAACAGACTGCACATCTACAGACGGGGTTGTGCACCTGGTGTGCGCCCCAAGAAACAAACCGCGCAGCAGGGCTCCTTTCAAATCCCGTGATGTCTTGCGACTCACAGTGCAACAATCGAGCTTGCCTGCTGCTGGTCTGACCTGTTCATTGCATCTTTGATTTCACGTCTGGCAAGTTCAGAGAATTTTTAAGCCAAGACCGCTAATGGCCTTGAGCTAATGTGGCTCGCTTCATAGCGGCGCTGGTGTGTCATCAGTGCCCAGAGGATTCGCGCATTTTTGTTGGCCAAGGCCACGACGGCCTTTTGCCATCCAGCGCGCTGCCTCAGGGATATGGCCCACTGCGAGATGGGGTCTAGGTTGTACTTGCCGGTGAGCACTACCGCTTTGGCACCTTGAATCAGTAGCGTGCGCAGATAACTATCCCCGCGCTTGGTAATGGGGCCAAGGCTGGATTTGCCACCGCTGGAGTTTTGCCTGGGCGTTAAGCCCAGCCAAGCAGCGAACTGCGCCCCGTTCTTGAATTGTTTGAAGTCGCCGACTGTTGCTACGGCGGCTGATGCGCTCAGTGCACCTAATCCCTTGATGCCAGCTGCCCGCTGGACTTGTTCGTCGTCTTTGTAATGGGCATTGATACGCTGCTCGCACCAATGGATGTGGGCGTCGAGTTCCTGCCAATGCGAAAGGGCCTGCTGCAGCACAAGGCGAGCCGTACCGGCAATGTCATTGCTTGCATCCTCCAAGATATCGTGCAGATGTGCACGTAAAACTCGGGGACTTTGCGGCAACACAATCCCGAACTCAGCGAGTAACCCACGGATACGGTTGCTACAGGCGGTGCGCTCTTCTTTAAAGCCCTCGCGCAGCCGGTGCACGCAGAGCATACCCTGTTGGTCGAGTGTTTTGACGGACACAAAGCGCATCTGGGGACGACTAGCCGCCTCACAGATAGCGGCTGCATCGTTGGCATCGTTCTTGCCACCTTTGCCCTGCATACGATAAGGGGAAACCAAGGCTGCGGCCATCATGCGAGCATCCAACCCCATGCGTAGCAATTTCCTACACCAGTGATGAGCACCACCACAAGCTTCCATGGCTACCAGACACCCTACAGGTAATTGAGCGCAACATGCCAAGAACTTGCTGCGCTGGATAGATCGGTTAGTGACCATCCTGCCTTGAGCATCTACTGCATGGACTTGCAGCACATTCTTTGCGAGATATACCCCGACACGGACGATAGTTTGCATGGCATGACTCCTGATGAATGACGAAGAAATTGGCTTGCCGACCCATCGTGACACTGCATATCAAACAGACCAAGATGGCGGGAAGTCCTTCGTATTCAAATCGGTCTGAGGCTGCGTCTCCCCAAACCCCAGACGTAGTTATGCCAGGGCAACCGTCTGGGGCGTGCCCAGCTCGGTGAAGCGATTGAGGATGGATGCCCGAATGTTGAGCTCGACTACTTGTCGCTCAAACGTCCTGGACATCACCTTCTCACCCAAGCGCTTGAAGCAATTCATCTTCGTCTCCACCAGTGATCTGCGGTGGTAGCCGCTCCAGCGTTTCCAGATGGCACGACCCAATCGCTTGCATGCCTTGACTGCCTCATTGCGATGGGTGAATGCCAGTCCTTTGCGCAGCCTTGCTCCTTTGCGCGGCGGGATAACGGGGATGACTCCCCGCCTGTGACAAGCCTCATGCACGTCCTGCGTGTCATACGCTCCATCACCCGTGAGGCTGACCACAGTTTCATGGCTGGGGATTTGATTCAGTAACTCGGCACCCACTGGCGAGTCACCGACTTCATTGGTGGTCACCACCATGGCCCGTATTTGCATATTTTCTGCATCTATGCCAAGGTGCACCTTGCGCCACTGACGACGCCGCTCTGCACCATGCTTCTTGGTTTTCCACTCGCCTTCGCCCAGGAACTTGATGCCCGTGGAGTCAGCGAGCATGTGCAGGCCATGGCTGCTTGGACGGTAGTGCACCAGAACATCCAGACTCTTTTGCCTACGGCACACCGTGCTGTAGTCGGGCGCAGCCCAAGGCAGGCCCATCAATTTGAGTAACGACTGCACCAAGCCCAAGGTTTGCCGCAGAGGCAAGCCGAACAGACATTTGATGGTCAGGCAAAACTGGATACCCTTTTGCCAATGTGCCGTCACTGATCTGCTTGACGGACTCCACAGGAGATGTTGGCGGGAAATGGTAAGTAAATTTCCAGTGCTCACTTAATAATAGTTGCAAAGATGATACCTTGCGACGTTTCTCTCCTCCCAGGTGGCTCGTGGGCAAGTGACACGAGAGCGCAATGGTCGAAATTCCGCTGACACGCGGTCAGCATATCGTCCTATTCTGGAAAATGCTGGGGACAATTAGGCTCCGACGGAGTTCCTCCTGGAGAAAAACGAGTTGCCAGCGTTCCTCTACGGCAAGGAATACGCCTATGTCCCCATCAAAAACTCCCCTCCGTTTCGTCGGGGCTGCCGCGCAGGCCCAGGCCCAGGCAGTGTTGCCTCAAGCCCCCAATCGTCTCAGTTGCTCAGACCTTGCCAAGCACATGCGTTGGCGATACGTGCAGTCGTTACCTAACACAGGCCACTCCGAAAGTATTCGGCAACAGACTCTCTAATAATCATTATTAATTTTACTTAATTTAGCCAACTGACATTCTAGATTCAATTATTATTTAAACCACTTCCGTTAATTAATCGGAGACTAGATAAATAGATTATCATTTCGGCCAATGCGCCGTCACTGATCTGCTTGTTGCACTCCAAAGGAAGTAATGGCTTGAGATGTTTCCCTCCTCCTGGGTGACTCACGGGCAAGTAATGGGAGAGCGCAATGGCCGAAATTCCGCTCACACGCGGTCAGCACATCATTCTATTCTGGGAAATGCTGGGGAAAATTGGGGCTCCGACGGAGTCCCTCCTAGAGAAACACAAGTTGCCAGCCCTCCTCTATGGCAAGGAAGATGCATATCTCCCGATTAAAAACTCCATCCATTTCGTTGAAACTGCCGCGCGGGCCCAGGGCATCACTGACTGCGGCTGGGAGATCGCAAAATTATATACGGTAGAGCACTTGACCTATGGCACACGTCTGCAAATGGCGAATGCTCCGACGCTGTTTCAGGCACTTCGAGTTGCTTGCCTTCGAACGCGATTTGAGGCCACCAACTCCAAGATGTGGTTGGAGTTTCATAAGTCCAGCCTTCGGGTTTGTACCCACCTCCAGGGTACTGCTGGGCACCACCATCTAGAATACCCACAGTGGATTCAGAATATCCTACCAATCGAAATCGTCCGTCACTTTGTTGGGCGTCGATGGGCGCCCGAAACCATGGCATTCGAGGCACGATATGTCCCAGGCCTCTCAGTGCAAGCGCTATGGCCCGCTACGCGTTTTCTTGCGGCGGAAAAGTCCTCCTGGATCGATGTCCCCGTGGAGTATTTGGGTTTGACTCCTATCAATAAGGAGAGAGACGACAACACCGATCTCGAGTCGGCTCTAGAAAACCCGAATAGTTTGATCCATTCTTTAAGGCTGCTATTACCAGCTTACATCGATGGAAAAACTCCGTCACTCCGAGACATTGCCGACATGGCCAACACCAGCACCCGCAGTCTTCAGCGCTTGCTGGCGGAAGCAGGGATGGGCTACCGTGACATCTTGAATACAGTCAGATTTGAGAAGGCCGCGCATCTGCTCAAAGAGACAGACATCAAGATCACAGACATAGCTATGTCCATGGGTTATTCGAGCGCAGCACATTTCACCCGCGCATTCCAGAACGTGGCTGGTGTTCCGCCCTTTAAATTCCGCCTCTTCCATCGCATCTCTGCGTGGAAGGACGTTGGATTGGCGGAATCTGGAAAGTAATAAAACGAATCGAATGCTACGCTTTTATGGCCCTAAACAGGCGACTCGGCCGTACCGCCACACGGTTGCAGGCCATGCGTAACGGCAGCTTCGCCATTCCCATGTCAAGGTCACCAGTGCGCAGCGTACGCAAAACGCTCCCGCCTATGAGGACCTGTGAGTTAACTAATGACTAGAGTTATATTTCAGCCCTACTCAGTTGATATCAATTGCATATGGAATTCATTATCAAATTTCTCAATTTACATGGTGCCTAAAATGACCAAGAAAATACTTCACAGCTTTTTTCTATTAATATTATTGTGCAGCAACTCAGTATTTGCTCAAAGCTTAGGTCTTGAACTTCGCGAACGCTATAGCGGAGCAGCTGGAGTTCCACCAAATGTACTAACCCCAAAAACTGACGCAGACAACGCCAGCACTCCCTATTTAGCTGTTGCCTTTCAATTAAATGACACTGTTCAGTTTTTTTTAGGCTTTAAGAGCACAGACTCATCTACCACTATTCCAGCCAACTCAGGTGCTACCGCATCTTTTAATATCGAAAACACTCTAAGCAATGTCACAATCTTAGGTGTATTCGACGAGAACTATAATCCTTCAAACTGCGCAAATAATTTAAACGTAGCTAACAATACCGTGAACGCCACACTTGTTGGCGCCTTAAGTAATACAAGTAGTCGTTGCGTAGTAGTGGTTGAAGCGAAGGCTAACAGCCTAACTTCGCCGTTGGGAGTGAACAGTATTGCAACACTGAATTCCAATGGTGTAGCGACGGCCAATAATCCCACCAGCCTCGGGGTGACGACCATTGTGTCTAAGCCACCCACCTCGATTTGCTCCTCCAATAATTTGTTTGGCGTTGCACGCAGAGGAAATATTCTATTGCAAATGGATCTGACGACACAACCAGCAACCTTTAATCCATTTGACTCTATTCCAACTCAGGACTCCGTTAATGGTTTAGCCGTTGGTAAATCAGGAATATTTTATGGAGTTGCCCAGTATGAGGTCACACCTGGCGTGAGTGGCCATGCGGTTTATTCATACAACCCAGCAAACCGACAAACCAATAAATATTCATTTGCAGACTCCAGTATTCCAGCTGGCACCGATGGCGATTTTCTTAGCGGCGCAATTAGAAGTGACGGAATATATTTCATGGCAATTACGGGGGCAGCAAATCCCGATGGAACAGTAACCCTTCCTGTTTATGCATTTAATACAAATACAAATACATATATTGGCCGCGTAGCAAATCTAATTGTAAATCTACCTGCTGGCAGTGACCCCGCAAGATCAGCCCGCAACGGAGATATTACCTTTGATGCTGCTGGCAACCTGTATTACACCACCGAATATACGCCATCGAGTATCCCTGTCGTAACGCCTACCAACAAAGGAATGCTGTATCAATTTCCAGCCCCCATTCCAATGGTAGCAGCGACACCAACACCTACGTTGAATCTAGGTAAAATCATTACCACAGTTGATGGTGTTACCCCACCAAACGGAGCTGCTTTTTTAAGCGATGGAACTTTAGTTATTAATAGCGCCCCTAGCAATACTGGCCTCAATAAAGAGACAATAGTCAACGTGCACACTGGTGCAATTCTGTCCCAGCCAGATTTCGACTTCGGTGCACGCGGCCTATTTGACCTAGCTTCTTGCCACCTGAATGGAACGTTGTCTGTGAAGACTAGTTTTGCAACTCGTGCAAATCCTTCAGATGATTTTAAGGTTACGCTGAATCCTCCTACAGGTGGTGGCCAAGTGTATGAGGCACAAACAAACGCAAGTGTGTCTGAGGCTGGCACTGCAGATGCCATTAGTGTCCCAGGAGGCATATACACGTTAACGCAAACCAGAATAGATAATGGCACCAATTCTTACTCTACTGTTTATCAATGCATTGATACACTAAACAACAATACTCAAGTAGCGTCAGGATCAGGTACGTCACTTACATATCAGTTTCCTAACCCTTCAGCAAATCATGCAGTAAAGTGCACATTTGTTAATAACTCGATCCCATCGGCCACCCCTTTCCAAGATAGTGGAAGTAGCGTAGAAGGCGTACCAAGAACAGTTATTAACAATATCCGCTCTAATGACTTTGTCGACGGAGCTGTTGCCACGGAAAATAATTCGACGTTTACATTAGGCAAAGATGGATCCACTGTTCAGGCCCTAACCAAAGGTATTAGCGTAGATAATAAAACTGGGGCAGTAAATACATCTGCGGCAACACCTGCTGGCACCTACCAGTTAACTTATCAATTGTGTCTTCAGGCAAACTCCACTGTGTGCAACACGGCATTAATAACCGTGGTAGTTGTACCACCTGGCAGTGCAAATGCAGATCCTAGTCCTGATACTGGAAAAGTCCCTGCGGGTACAGCTGGCACCCCTGTAAAAGATGTTCGTGCCAATGATTTAATCAATGGCCAGCCGGCAACTCCCAGCAACTCTACTATCTTCATAGGGACTGATAGTGACACCAAAGCAGCAATTGCTCAAGGGATAGTTATTAACAGCAAGACTGGAGAGGTTTCAACAACTGCACAGACACCGTCAGGAATTTATACCTTAGAATATACCTTGTGTGATGCGGCTGACCAAACAGTATGCAATATAACTTCAGTTAATATTGAAGTAACCGATACTGGAACATCAAAAATAGCCCCAGCAATGGATATGGGAACAGCAGTTTCTGGAGTAGCAAGCACACCGGTTGCAAATGTCAGAGAAAATGACACGATAAATAACCAACCTGCAACACTGAATAATTCAATTATTAAGATTGAATCTGATAGTAGTACACAATCTGCCATTAATCAAGGCATTACTCTAGACCCTGCTACAGGTAGCGTCAATACGACTGCAAATACAGCTGCTGGCGTTTACTCCATGACATATGCGCTGTGCGACATTTCTAATCCAGCGGTTTGCCAAAAAACAACCGTCACCATTAAAGTCTCTGGCGCAAATAATGCTACCCCTGTCCCTTCGCTTTCAAAATACGGTTTGCTATTTCTGGCCATCGCATTAGGTGGGATATGCTATCTGCAAATACGTCGCAGGCATGAATAAAAGTCTATCCATTAAAAACTGAGCGCAAGCATAAAAATTTAGAATCTCACTGCGCTTCTAAATGGCTATTCATGAAATTAATGGCCTGAGTTAAATTTAATTCAGGCCATTTTATGATTATTATGAAGTAAAATTCTCCGCTTAATAATGATGTCGCGCATTGTTATTTAACAAAAAGTATCAATAATGAAATTGAATAGAAACAATATTTTTTATTCATGGCTGCATCTTCACGAGATGCTATGTATTACCATATGGCATGTTTCACAACTGGAATTAGATTGTACTCTAAGATCATTTGGAATAATAAAAAGAAATAATGCATTTAAGCGCCTAACCAAGGAAAAAGAAAATCTATTAATTCTTCTTGAGGAAATTGGGGTTTGCCCTTTGAGATGGAAAGACCCGAATTTCATGAGCTCATGTAAGAATTATTCTGTTGATACAGCACATATGGCTCTATCTGAGGCTTATCAAGAATGTGCCTCTACTGCCGTGTATCTTGGCAAGCCATTCATTGGGCATATATTATCTGAGCGATCAAGAATTCATAAATTTCACGTTAAATTTTTCTTAGTTTGATATTATATATTTTTGAATTTAAGGACCGTGCGACACGAATATTCATATGCATAATTTACAAATATCGCATGGCATATATATTCAAGCTAACCGAAAGGAGTCAAGTGTGCTCGAATTTATATTTGACACAATAGATACAGTAACTCATTTTCTTGATTTTAGGCGATTCTGGAGAATCTATGCAGGCGTTGCAACTGGCTTTTTTTTAGCATTCTTTCTTGCCAGCATTACACCGATGAAGAGTGTTTTAGTAGTCTTTTTGCTTCTCGTTATTCTAGTTCCAAGCATCATTGGTGGAATTTTGCATGGAATTTATAGTGGAGATTAGAGTGTTTTATGGACCTCCAGTCAAAGCCTATACTAGAGCCGTTATCTTGCAAGGCGTTGTTGCATAAATCGGCCATAGACCGAGGTATCCCCAGCCCCAGATGCAGTTATGCAGCAGCGACCGTCTGGGGTGTGCCCAGCGCGGTAAATTGATTGAGGATAGATGCACGGATATTGAGCTCGGCCACCTGCCGCTCAAACGTCCTGGCCATCACCTTCTCGCCCAGGCGCTTGAAGCAATTCATCTTGGTCTCCACCAGCGACCTTTGGTGGTATCCGCTCCAGCGTTTCCAGATAGCTCTCCCAAACCGCCTACACGCCTTAACCGCTTCATTGCGGTGAGCAAATGCCACCCCTTTGCGCAGCTTCGCTCCTTTGCGTGGCGGGATGATTGGAATGGCTCCCCTCAGGTAGCACGCCTTATGTACATCCTGCGTGTCGTACGCTCCATCACCGGTAAAACTAGCTATCTCTTCATTGCTTGGGATTTGACCTAGCAGGTCAGCTGCCATGGGCGAGTCGCCCACTTCATTGGTGGTGACTGCGATGGCCCGAATCTGCAGCGTCTGGGCATCAATACCCAGATGCACTTTGCGCCACTGGCGGCGGCGCTCGGCACCGTGCTTTTTGGTCTTCCACTCACCTTCGCCTAAGAACTTGATGCCCGTGGAGTCGGCCAGCATGTGCAAGCCTTTGTCGCTTGCGCGGTAGTGCACTTGCACATTCAAGCTGTTTTGCCTGCGGCACACCGTGCTGTAGTCGGGCACTGGCCAAGGCAGGCCTGCCATACGCAATAGCGATTGCACCAGGCCCAGCGTCTGGCACAAAGGCTGGCCAAACAAGCACTTGATGGTCAGACAAAACTGGATGGCCGCATCTGAGAAAGTTTGACTGCGCCCACGCTTGCCGCTAGGCACGGCCAGCCACTGCATCTCTCTATCCAGCCAGATGCTCAGGTCCCCTCGCGCCTTCAACGCTGCGTTGTACGCCTTCCAGTTTGTTGTGCGGTACTTGCGCCGTCCCCAGCTTGTCTCACTCATCTCCTCAGCCTACGCTAGCTGAGGACGGCATTTGTGCAACAACGCCCTTCGACGGCATGGTGGTGAGCTGGACCATTGGAACGAGCCCGGACGCAGAGCTGGTCAACTCAATGCTGGATGCAGCGATTGAGACAGTGGCAGACACAAGCGATCGTCCAGTGGTCCACTCTGATCGTGGTGGCCACTACCGTTGGCCAGGCTGGCTCTCTAGGATGAGCGAGGCGAACCTCACCCGCTCGATGTCTCGCAAGGCCTGCTCTCCTGACAACGCGGCTTGCGAAGGCTTCTTCGGCCGCCTCAAGAACGAGTTGTTCTATCCTCGGGACTGGAAGGGCACGACCTGCACATGCTCACGGGATTTGAAAGGAGCCCTGCTGCGCGGTTTGTTTCTTGGGGCGCACACCAGGTGCACAACCCCGTCTGTAGATGTGCAGTCTGTTCCTCGTTTTACGCCTCTTGAACACCACGGCATTCAGGTCTATCAAAAAGAAAACCATCAGCGCTTGCTTTTATGGGAAGTCTCTGTAATGCAACAAGGCCGAATGAAGGCGCACATTGGCGTGGATGCCGACTCAGGACTGGTGCATACCGTCATCGGCACGGCCGCCAACGTCAACGACGTGACGCAGGCAGCAGGCCTGCTGCATGGCAAAGAAAAGCATGCTTGGGGTGATGCGGGCTACCAGGGAGTGGACAAGCGCCAGGAGATGCAAGGGAGCAAAGCCAAGGCCAAGATCAAGTGGCACGTGGCCATGCGCCCGGGCAAGCGCAAGGCGCTCGATGCCCATCGGGAGCTGCACAAACTGCTGGAGAAGGCCGAGCGCCTGAAGGCCAGTGTGCGGGCCAAGGTGGAGCACCCGTTCAGAGTGATCAAGCAGCAATTTGGGTATGCCAAGCTGCGCTACAGGGGCCTCCAAAAGAACACGGCACGGCTGACGATGCTGTTTGCGCTGGGCAATCTGTGGACGGCCAGGAAGCGGATCATGGCGCTGCAGGGGTAGGAGTGTCTGCGGGGTGCCGAGGTGGCACTGCAAGGGCTGAAACGGGCCTGTAAACCATGCTAATCGGGCCTAAGCAGCGGATTGCGCAGGAATCAGGCGACCTTCCGTTCAACATCAGGCTGTGCTGGGCTAGCGAATGGGGTTTTGCAGAACTTCCTTAGTGAACAGGTCATAGGATCAAGAGGGATGAATGCCTGATTGAGCTCTAGATTGAACTTTCGACAAGTGTTTGGGTCAGAAAAGCAAACAGCGAGGTTCCCATTGAAACTTAGAATCATTTCTGGACTCTTCATGCTTGTCGGCGTCAGTTGCTTATTGCTGTTCGCCCTTCTTGGCGGGTCCATCGCGCCGGACGGCCGCTTACAGGAGCCATTCGCCCTGTTGCTGCTGGGTTGGGCGCTCGTACTGTTCGGCGGACTGGGATGGGCTGTGAGCCTGTTCCGCCACGCCTGGCGAAAATCAGAAACTCACTGACTAACGGAGGTTATCGCATTGAACAAGACAACGCTCTTATGTTCTGTGGCCGCGCTGCTGGCCTCGTCCGTTATGCCCTTGCAGGCAAAGCCTTTCGCCAAGATCCAGTCGCCCGCGCCGGGCGTGCTCTGCGACCGATATGTATGCGCCAACGATAAGGGGATTTCCCGTGACCTGACAGAGAAGTATCTCGGTAAGAAGGCTGCTGCAAACGAGGTGCTCACTTCGAGCGATGTCGATTTGACTGAGTTCACCTTTGCGAACGGACTATTCTGCGACGTAAAAGAGCGGTTGTGTCGTGAGGATCGCTATTACAGCGCGAATGGACAGCGCAGTGGGGCTGTGTCCAAGAAGTATACAAAGCTGCTTTTTGGCGAATAAGAGCGTATATGGACGCTCCGGTTTGCCAAGCCGTCAGTTCGTGATGCCAGGAAGGTCAAGATTGCACGCGTATATCGGGACTTTTGCGACAGCACGCTGCCGCGGTCCCTGATGGAATTCGCTGGCCAAGGTCCCATCGGCTATGCTCAGCGCCCTCATGGCCCGACGTCCCGTAAGCAAAGAGCTGTGGCAACAGCTGCAGCCACTGATTCCAGCATTTGTTCCATCCAGCAAAGGTGGCCCCAGAACGCTCACCGTGAGCGATGAAGCCGCCCTCAATGAGATTCTGTTCGTGCTTCAAACAGGCAGCCCGAGGGAGGACTTGCTCCAAGCCATGAGCTTTGGCAGTGGCATGACCTGCTGGCGTCGACTGTGCGACCGGAAGGCGGCTGGGGTGTGGGAGCAACTGCATCACGCCATGTTGTTTCGTCTGCGCGAACACGACCAGATTAATTGGGAGCGAGCCAGCCTTGATGGCTCGGCAGTTCCAAGCCCCGGGGGCCAGTAAACGGGCCCTAACCCCACGGACAGAGGCAAACTCGGCTCCATCTGAGGATGGTTTTCACCGGGTCAATACAGTCCCACACCGGCAAATGGGGGGGCGATTCGCTTGTCCTAGGTGTATGGTCCCAGGTTTTGATGGTGCAATCTTTTCTCATGAATGGAAGGAAGCACTATGGGCCAGGTTCTGCACGGCAGCGCCACAACGACGGAGGCGATCCGTCGAGCGATACAACATAGTCAAGAGAGCCTGAGAGCGCTTTCTGCACGCTATGGCATCAATCAGAAGACGGTGGCGAAGTGGAAGAATCGGCCTTCGGTCACCGATCTGCCGACAGGGCCCAGGCAGCCGCGCTCCACCGTTTTGTCCGTTGAGGATGAGGCAGCGATCGTCGCCTTTCGCAGGCATACCATGCTGCCGCTGGATGACTGTCTCTACGCGCTGCAGCCGACTATCCCGCATCTGACGCGCTCGTCTCTGCACCGCTGCTTGCAGCGGCACGGTATCTCGCGGCTGCCCGAGGTGCAGGGCGATAAACATGTCAAGAAGCGGTTTAAGAGCTAGCCTACTTCGGCGGGGTGCCCGAGCATGTAATGTTCGACAACCTCAAGACCGTGGTGATTGATCGCGATGCCTACGGCGAAGGTATGCACCGCTGGAACGAGAGCCTGCGTGAGCTCGCCGAGGAATGCGGGTTCGTCAGCAAGTTATGCAGGCCGTACCGGGCCAAGACCAAGGGCAAGGTGGAGCGGTTCAACGGCTACCTCAAAGGCAGCTTTCTGGTGCCATTGGCGGCCTCTCTAAAGGCAGTGAGCCTGAAGCTGCGGGCCAAAGAGGCCAACGTGCATGTGCGCTGCTGGCTGGACGAGATCGCCAATGCGCGGATGCATGCGGCGACCAACCTGTTCTTCAACGTGGTAGCCAAGCGCTACGAGAGAGGGTCCATGGTGCTGACCAGCAACCTGCCGTTCTCACCCAGTGGGCCGGCGCGTTTGCAGATGACCAGACGCTCACCACGGCGATGCTGGATCGATTCCTGCACCACGCGCATATCGTACAGATCATATGCGAGAGCTACCGGCTCAAGGACAAGCGAAAGGCGGGTCAAACGGCTCGCAGAACTGCCGTGCCCAACGGCTGAGAGCAAGGAAAGAATGTGTACGGGTGGGTCAGATTTACTTCTTCGTCCTGATGGGATGATGGGCGTTGTTGCACAAATGCCGTCCTCAGCTAGCGTAGGCTGAGGAGATGAGTGAGACAAGCTGGGGACGGCGCAAGTACCGCACAACAAACTGGAAGGCGTACAACGCAGCGTTGAAGGCGCGAGGGGACCTGAGCATCTGGCTGGATAGAGAGATGCAGTGGCTGGCCGTGCCTAGCGGCAAGCGTGGGCGCAGTCAAACTTTCTCAGATGCGGCCATCCAGTTTTGTCTGACCATCAAGTGCTTGTTTGGCCAGCCTTTGTGCCAGACGCTGGGCCTGGTGCAATCGCTATTGCGTATGGCAGGCCTGCCTTGGCCAGTGCCCGACTACAGCACGGTGTGCCGCAGGCAAAACAGCTTGAATGTGCAAGTGCACTACCGCGCAAGCGACAAAGGCTTGCACATGCTGGCCGACTCCACGGGCATCAAGTTCTTAGGCGAAGGTGAGTGGAAGACCAAAAAGCACGGTGCCGAGCGCCGCCGCCAGTGGCGCAAAGTGCATCTGGGTATTGATGCCCAGACGCTGCAGATTCGGGCCATCGCAGTCACCACCAATGAAGTGGGCGACTCGCCCATGGCAGCTGACCTGCTAGGTCAAATCCCAAGCAATGAAGAGATAGCTAGTTTTACCGGTGATGGAGCGTACGACACGCAGGATGTACATAAGGCGTGCTACCTGAGGGGAGCCATTCCAATCATCCCGCCACGCAAAGGAGCGAAGCTGCGCAAAGGGGTGGCATTTGCTCACCGCAATGAAGCGGTTAAGGCGTGTAGGCGGTTTGGGAGAGCTATCTGGAAACGCTGGAGCGGATACCACCGAAGGTCGCTGGTGGAGACCAAGATGAATTGCTTCAAGCGCCTGGGCGAGAAGGTGATGGCCAGGACGTTTGAGCGGCAGGTGGCCGAGCTCAATATCCGTGCATCTATCCTCAATCAATTTACCGCGCTGGGCACACCCCAGACGGTCGCTGCTGCATAACTGCATCTGGGGCTGGGGATACCTCGGTCTATGGCCGATTTATGCAACAACGCCATTTTTCCCTCTCAAACTCATTAAGAAGTCACCTGCAGCCCCAGTCAGCCACAGTCGCGGCGACTGGGGTAGATGGCTTTGTCGTTTGTGCCTGCGTTTGCGAGTTCGCTATGAAGTGCGCTGGTATGTGGTGGTGAGGAAACCTCGCGCGCGCGTACTGGTCTCAAAACCGGGTACTGCCGTGGCGTGTTTCTACCCTTCGCCAGCAGATGCGTTTTGCGCTCCAGATGCCGGGTAGTCGGCCTTGAACATGCGCAGCAGCTCCTCTCGGTGCTCTGGCCTGGTCTCCAAAATCTCCAGGCGCATTTGCTCCCGGGCCTTGGAGCTGTCACGCCAATAGTCACAAGCACGCATGGCAGCGGCCATCAGCTCAGAGGTAATGCGTGCCGTCTTCTGGATGCAGCCGATCAGCTCGGGCTTGTGCGCTCTGATGGAGACTCTCTGCGCATCGGTCAGGCAACCGGCATCCACTTCAATGCCGGTGCCGTCTGGCGTGACCGTAGGGGTGATGCCACATGCCAACAGCTCGGCAAGGATGTTTTCTGCATGCATCAGAACACCTCCTTGTCGGCCTTCACACCCGGGTTGCTTGCAGAAGATTCCCTGCCAAGATTCCAAGATTCCACGTCTTGAAAGTTGGGAATCTTGGAATCTTGGGTGGAACCAGAGTCTTGGGGCAGTCGCCAGTACCATCCATCACGCGCCCCGTTTTCCCCTTTTTTGCGAACCACTCCCAGTTTCTTGCTGGCTGTCCAGATTTGCTTTTTGCTGAAACCGGCTTTGAGAACACTTCGCTGCGCTTCATCGGCAGGCGTCCAGCAATCCGCCGTCAGGCACGCTTTGAGCATCTCGCAAATGTCGTTGCTGTCTTCTGCACTGCTGTCATCCTCTGGATCAGTCAACAGATCGCGGGCTGTGCCGTCCACCGCCTTGCCCCATGCAATGCGCGATGCCTCAATGCCTGGGAGCGGCTCGGTTTGCTCTAGGTGGTATTCAAAGCCGCCATCATCCGGACCGATATTGGACTTGGCGCGCGCCAGAATGCGGGCGTCCTCACCTGTCTCTGTGCTCTTGACCTTGGCTGCCACCAGCACGACGCGGGCCACGGCGGTAAAGGCCACGGAGCCCACCACGCGCTGTGCCGGGTCTGACCCTTGCCCACCCTTGGAAAAATGGCTGATACCCAGCACCGCACAGCCGCACTCGGAAGCCAGATCCACCAGTGGCTGCAAGGCCCGGCGCACCTCGGTATTCTTGTGACTGTCGCCCGTTACCGCTGAGACCACCGGATCAACAACCAGCAGGCGCATACCGCCGATCTCTGCAATGGCTTGGCGCAGTGCGTCCAGATCGCGGGCCGGGTCAAACGGCTGCATCTTGCCATCCGTACTCTGCGCACCTTGGATGAAGTAGCAGCGGTCACGATCTGCACCAGCGGCCAGCAGGCGGGGCAGCAAGGTATCTGCCGGATCGTCCTCACCGCTCCAGATCAGGATGTTGCCCCTCTCCACCCGCGTGCCGTCTGGCCAGCGCCCGCCCATGGTCACGGTTGCGGCCATGGCCAGCGCCAATGTGGTTTTGCCTTGCCCTGGGGCGCCAGCCAGAATGTGCAGCTTGCCCAGCGCCAGCCAGTGCTGCCACAGCCAGCGGATTGGCTCGGGATGCAGGTCTGTGCCACGCTGGAGAATCACCCGGCTGGCGAGCTTGTGCGCGGGCGAGTGGCCGCTCTTGCCGAAGGCGTCATCCTCCAGGGGTGGAAAGGTCGGCTCGGCTGGCAGATCGAAATTCTGGTGATGCACGGCTTCACGCATGGGCGGACGGAAGGCCAGCGCTTGTGCAACACTGGCATCTACCGCCTCGAAGGCCGATTTTTGATAGGTCATGCAAATACCTCCCCAATCTGGTGGATGCGATTTGCAGCCAGCCGTACGCGTTGCCGGTCGTCTTGCGACAACACCACCCCAGAAGCTATATTTGCTGCTGCAATTGCAATCAAATTGCTCTCGACCGCCAGCACTTCCAGCGCTTGGCGGGCAGTAAAGGGTGTTGGTTTTGCTGGCGCAAGGGAGCCGTCCTCGATCCAGCATCCCAGCGCCTTTGCGGCATCAATGAACCCCAGTCCGTAGGCTGCCATGTGGTAAGCCAGAACATCACCGCCACGGGCGCCGCAACCGGCCATGCAGACGAATGCGCCGCTGTGCAGGTTGATCCGCATGGAGTCACTGCCGCCGTGAAAAGCGCAGGCGGTGGTGACCCACTTTTTGCCCTTGCCCAGCTTCAAGTCCTCAGCCTCGTAGTAGCTCTGCGGGTCAGGTTTGCGGGATGGGTCAACTGCCATGGCTTGCCCTCCACGCGCGAATGCAGGTTGTCAGGTAGAAAATTGCCATGAACATTTACGCGCCCTCCGAAGAGCAGTGCAGGCCCAGCACCGCGCGGATGCCGGACACAGGCCAAGCCAGGCGGCTGCCTACGCGCACCGGGCGAAGTGCGGCAGGGTATTTGCCATAGCAGGCCCATTCACGCAGGGTTTGCGGCGCCAGCATCAGGTAGTGGGCGGCTTGCGCAGTGGGTACGCAAGGACGGGTTTCTTGCTCCAGTGGCGGAAAAGGTGTTGCGACAGGTTTGGTGTTTGCGGGCATCGTTTGCTTTCGTTGGTTGCGATAGCCGCAGTTTTGTGATTCCAGGTACTGATGAATAGCTGGGGAGCTTCAGAAAACCTGCCCACCGTCGAGCCTTGAAGGGCGGGGGGGCAATGGTGGATAAATGGTGGGTCAGTTGGGAAGCCAAGGGGAGGGGAGGTTTACCAGGCCACAAGGTCACTGGACAGCAAAAAACCCGCAAGGCCAAGAACCATGCGGGTTTGAAAAGGTGGGGAGGTTACTCACCAAGGGGGGGTGGGTTTGCTTTGGTGGGCGTTTTGGGTGCCCCTCCCGTTTTGCTCCAATTGGCAACGGTGGATATGCGCGTTTTTGCCTCGGTGCTGAGTAGGCTGTACCGAGGATGTGCATCAAGCGCCTCCAGCAATACCGTTTTGGGCGACTTGCCCCGCTCATAGGCACCGGTTGCTACCACTCCTTCCCAAACTTCAATACCTGCTCTGAGTTCCACCGAGTGGCATGGATGGGACTCGTCAAGTGCAGATGGTTTTGCCAGCAGTAGCACCGGCTCTGCGACTTTTTGAGGTTCTGGCATGGCATGCAGGTCGATTGTCGGCTGAGCCAATTGAAGGCTGCGCCGGTACGAGGGAATGCACTTGCTTTGCGCCCACTTGATGAACGCAGCTTGCTTGACGCGTGTCATCTGCGGCGCAATTCGAATAGGTTCGGGCAGGTTCGGGAACGCAATCTTGTTCGTCCAAGAATTCCCTTGGTCATCGTGGTGATCTTCCCACGCTTCAGTGAATGGCAGGGTTCCAGCGCAAACGGCTTCAGTGGCTGCACGAAGATAAAGGAGTGCTTTGCGGTACTGCGTCTCTTGTATAGCTCCTTGCAACTCAGCGATGCGCTTGCCGTGGTGCATGAGTGGATCAATGGCAGCCCACAGCATTGCAGCCTCTTCAAGCGTCCAAACTTCGACAAAGCGCCAGTCCGACAAGTCTGGCAATTGGCTCACGTCCATCTTGGCCCCCCGCATTACGCCCTATACAGAGTACCCAGGGCAGGCGGGTAGGGAGCCCGCTTTTCGGAATACAGATCTAGCCTGGGAGTAGTAATAATACTGTATATCCATACATATATTTGTGCCAGTGCCTGTAGGTTTGCATACGGGTGAGCAATGGGACAAGTACCCTGCCACACGGGTGCAGCAGGGTAATTGGCAATGTATTGATGGCGCTGGTTGAATGGTGGTCTATTGCACCGCGCGCAGCTTGCCGGGCTCTTTTGAGGCGTCAAACTGCACCTCGGCTTGTTCCAGAATCCATGCCTCGATACGCTCATGGTGTAGGCGTAGTAAATCAAGGGGACGAACGGTGTAGTGTTTCTCTGCCGTGGCGCTTGGTTTGTGGCCTTGGATTTGGGCCACAATGCCTGCGGGCACTTCCAGCCACTCCGTCAAGCTCTTGAAGCTACGACGCAAGCCGTGCAGAGTGAGGTTGTCAAGACCTGCCACCTTGCAAGCCCGATCATGTGCGTGGTTGGGATCGGTAATCGCAGCGCCCGTCTTACGGTCACTGGAAAACACATAAGCATTGCGGCGGGGCAATGCCATCAGCAGATGGTGTAAATAGGGTGTAAGTGGAATGACGCGTTCACCCTCTACCTTGTCACGAATGGTCAGGCCACGCCATTTGGCGTTGATGTCCTCCCAGCGCATGGCCTGTATTTCGCCAGGGCGCGCACCGGTTAGCAAAATGGCCTGTAAGTAGCTGGATACCACTGGATTGCCGATGGCGCGCACTGCTTCAAACCACGCAGCAAGCTGTTCCTTCATCAGCGCATCTTGCTTCACCCCAGCCTTGCCCAATGCCTCTCGGGTCTTGCGAGTTTTGGCTGGATTGGAGCTAGGCACCACAGCGGCAAACTCTGAATGCTCGGCGCACCAAGATAGGAAGGCGCGCAATAGTCGCCATGCCAAGCGTGCGGTGGTGGGCCGCGATTGTCCCTCCTTGGCTGCCCAAGCTTCAATTGTTGGCGCTGTCAGTTCACACAATGGCAGCGCCAGCAGCGCATATAAGGGGCCGTCACCCGTAACGCCTCTGCCCTTGGTGCCCCTCAATGATGGAGTACCACCGGCCCTTGCAAGGCGTATGTGGTCATTCAGGTGAAGAGCCCCCCAATGCTGGGTACGTTCTTGGATGTATATCTTCCAAGCCTCTCCCATGGTTACGGCTTGAACTCGGGCGGCAGCCTTGCGTTTTTGCGCTTGCGCTTGCTGCTGGCGCTCGATCTCCCTGGGGTCTTGCCCGCTATCAAGAGTCACGGCCAAGCGTCTAGCTTCGGCCCGGGCCTGTTCAATTGTCCAAGTCTTCACATCTCCGATAGTGCGGCGGATGGTTTGCCGATTCAGCTTCCCTTCAAAGACAAATGACTTCGCCCCAGTATTGGTAACACGAACCCGCAGACCTGGAACCTCGCTGTCACGCAAAAACGCCTGTGCTTTGATGTCAGTGCGGCAGGTCAGCCGCTCAATGGCCCCCACTGTCAATGGTATGCGCTGAGTCAAGTCAAGCGGAGTGTCCTTCTTTGGGCGGGCCATAGTCTTTCCTTTTCCTGGCTACACGTAAGTTCTGTGTAGCCACTGTGTAGCCAAACTTCCCATATTCTAGCGAATGTTAGTCAACAGATTGCTGTATTTTTGATCAGTATATTTTTCATAAATAATTGATTTTATTTGATATGGCTATGCACTCCTATCCAGTCAAATAGAATTTTTGTGGGACTCATAATCCTTTGGTCGACAGTTCAAGTCTGTCACGCCCTACCAGTGACCGCTATTTGGGAGAAGAACAAGGCTTGCCAGTGGCAGGCCTTTTGTTTTTTAGGGCGGGAACTTGCATCGCCGCCCTGGCTCTGACCGGGGCCTTCGCTACTTTCCTTTTCTATGTACTCCCGCCGTTCTCTTCTGTTGTCTGGCAGCCTTGGTGCTGTCATGGCCGGGCTGACGCCTTTGAGCGATGCCTTGGCGCGCAGTGCGCCCGTGCCGGCGGGCAATATGCCGGTGCTTTTCATTGGCCATGGCAGTCCGATGAATGCGGTCAGCAGCAATACCTTTACCCATATGCTCTCCAGCTGGGGCAGTAAGCTGGCAAAGCCGGTCGCCATTCTGGTGGTGTCTGCCCACTGGCTGACGCGCGGCACCACGGAGGTCACTGCCAACGACAGGCCCCGCACCATTCATGATTTTTCGGGCTTTCCTGCTGCTTTGCAGGAGATGCAGTACCCGGCCCCAGGCCATCCGGCCATGGCTGCCGAAGCCGCTGCATTGGTACGCACGGGAAGGGCACAGCTGACGGACCAGTGGGGATTGGACCACGGCACCTGGACGGTGCTGCACCATCTGTTTCCCCAGGCGGATGTGCCAGTGTTTCAGGTGTCAATCGATTACGACCAGCCCGCTGCGTACCACTACGCTGTGGGGCGTGAGCTTGCAGCCTTGCGCGACAAGGGGGTGCTGATCATTGGCAGTGGCAATATCGTGCACAACCTGCGGGCGACGGTGCGTGGTGCCCCTGAGGGTCTGATGGCGGCGCGCGACTGGGCGCAGCAGTTCGATGATGTCGTCAAGAAGGCTTTGCTGGCGCGCGATGACCAGGCACTGCTGAACTACCAGCAACTGCACGCTTCCGCCAGGATGGCTGTGCCTACGCCAGACCATTACTGGCCCTTGCTGTACGCGCTGGGTGCGGCGCAGGGCAGTGCTGCACCCATGCAGATGTACGAGGGGTTTCAGAGCGGCACGCTCAGCATGCGGTGTCTGCAGTTTGGTGCTTGAGAGGGAGCAAGTCTTCTCGGAAGCTATAGAAATGCAAAAAACACTCGCTGCTGTTGCAAGCCGAGTGCTTTTTTGATTTCTGGCGGAAGCGGTGAGATTCGAACTCACGGATGGCTTTCACCATCGCCGGTTTTCAAGACCGGTGCATTCAACCACTCTGCCACGCTTCCTTGTCATTGCTGCGCGAGTGGGGCGCAGAAAACAGCTGGCATTGTATGCCAAATCGGCCTTGCTTCCAGGATTGGCGCTGGCAACTGCCTCCCTGGCTTCCCGTCAGTGGCGGGTGGGCTCGGGGTCGTCCTTGAGGCGGCTGTGGGCCAGGGCGCCTGCGGATTCCAGAATGGGGTAGGCCACCGAGCACAGCAGGGAGTTGATACGTTTCAAATCGCTGATGAGGTCGATGTGCAGCGAGCTGGTCTCGATGCTTTGCACGGTGTTGTGCGACAGGCGCTCCAGGTGTGACGCAGAGTAGGCCAGCTCCAGATCGCGAAAGCGCGCTTTTTCTTCCAGCAGTTTTTGCGCATCCCGCACATTGCCGGTCAGGAAAACGCTCATCGCCAGGCGCAGGTTGTCCAGCAGGTGGGCGTGCAGTTCGTTGATCTCTTCCATGCCCGCTTTGCTGAACTGGCGGCGCTTCTTGATTTTCTTGTTTTCCACATCGGTGAGCACGCGTTCGATGATGTCGCCGATCTGCTCCATGTTGATGGTGAAGTTGATGATTTCCGTCCAGCGCTGGCTCTCGCGTTCGTCCAGTTCGGCGCGCGAGATCTTGGTCATGTAGTACTTGATGGCGGAGTACAGTTCGTCGACGGTGTCGTCGAGCTTGCGCAGGTCTTGCGAGAGTTGCTGGTTGTCGGTCTGCACCACGTTGTGCAGGCCGATCAGCATGGATTCGACAACGTCCGCCTGGTGCAAAGCCTCGCGAGCGGCGCACGATATGGCAAGGGATGGTGTGGACAGCGCAGATGGGTCCAGATGGCGCGGGCGCTGCGGGCCGCTCTTGGCGGCGTCTTCTTTGGGCAGCAGTTTGCGCATCCAGTCGCCGATGATGCCGGTGAACCAGATGAAACCCAGGCTGTTGAGGATGTTGAACGCCAGGTGGAACAGAACAGCCGAGCGTCCGGCGTCATTGATATAGGGCGCGGCATAGATTGTCCACAGGCCGGTGAACGGCGCGACGATGGCGATGCCCAGAATCTTGAAGATGAGGTTGCCTACTGTGACCTGGCGCACTTCAATGGACGATTTGGCAGTCTGCAGCACGGCCAGCACGCCGCTGCCCAGGTTGGCGCCCAGCACCAGGCCCAGCGACATGTCGGCCGTGATGGCGCCCGAGGCGGCCATGGCAGCAATCAGGAGCACGATGGCCAGGCTGGAGTATGCGACGATGGCAAGAATGGCGCCCAGCAGCAATTCCATGAAGAAGTCGCTCTTGACGCTGACGAGCAAGGTGCGCACGGCTTCGGATGCCAACAATGGCTCTGTGGCCTCCACAATCAGGCGCAGCGCGAGCAGCATGAGGCCCAGACCAATGAAGACACGCCCCACGCGGCCTGCGGTGGAATCCTGCTTGGAGATGAAAAGCACCACGCCCAGGAAAATGAGCAGCGGCGACAACCACGACAGATCGGTGGAGAACAGGACGGCCATCAGGGCCGTGCCCACGTCGGCTCCCCGCATCACGGCCAAGGCGGCGGTGAGCGGAATCATGCCCTGCCCCACGAAGGAGGCAGTCATCAGCGAGGTGGCGGTGCTCGATTGCACAAGTGCGGTCACCCCGATGCCCGAAAGCATGGCGGTGAAACGGTTGCTCATACTGCGCGCAAGCAGGTTGCGGAGGTTGGCGCCAAAGACGCGCAGCACCCCTGTGCGCACCATATGAGACCCCCAAACCAGCAGCGCAATGGCGGCAAGAAGATTGAGCAGGTGTTTCATAAGGCGAACCGAACACTATACCCCTGATAGCAGCAAATTGTTGTAGGGCGTATGCCATAGCGCCCATTTTTCTTTGTTTTTGACAATGGGCTGGTAGCCTGAGTGCCAGATCAACCGCTTCTCCCTGTTTTCACTGGCTTTGGAAGAGGGCTCTATGGGGGCTGCTTGACTTGCTGTGGGGCAGAAGTAAAAAAACCGCCGTCGTTGTACGAGGGCGGTTTTGGGCGAGGTGCGATGCGGCTAGCTTTTCGGGCTAGGCCTGCTCGCCGCGCTTCATGCGCAGCAACTCGTCCAGAATCAGCAGGATGGCGCCAATGGTGATGGCGGTATCGGCCAGGTTGAAGGCGGGGAAATGGCTGCCCGCCCAGTGGAAATCGAGCATGTCCACCACATAGCCGTGGCGCATGCGGTCCACCACGTTGCCCACGGCGCCGCCCAGAATGCAACTGAGCGACAGGCAGAACAGCGTTTTGTGGCTGTATTTGTAAAGCTGCCATGCAATGACCACGCCCACTACGACGCCTATGCCGGTGAACAGCCAGCGTTGCCAGCCACCGGCGGTAGCCAGAAACGAGAAGGCTGCGCCGGGGTTGTGCGCGCGCACGATATTGAAGAAGCCGGTGATGGTGGTGTACTCGCCCAACTGGTAGTGGGACAGAATCCATTCCTTGGTCCACTGGTCCAGCCAGAACAGTACGGCGGCCAGGGCCAGCCATAGCGCGAAAGCGCGTTTTCCCGTCATCTGCTTGTTGCTCATGTCACTTTGGGTGCAATGGTTTTGATAGCTGTCAGCGCTTGCTGTGCAATATTTTCAAAATCGTTTGATATGGAAAATATTGTCCAGCAGGCGCAAACAGCTCACTTTTTTACAGCAAGACGCTTATGCCTTGGTGCGTACTTCTCCACTGCCGTGCAGGTTGCTGTCGCAACGGCCGCACAGGCTCGGGTGCTCGGGGTTCGCTCCTACATCGGCGCGGTAGTGCCAGCAGCGCTCACACTTGGCATGCTCCGAAGGCGTGACGGTGACCGCCAGTTCGTCGCCTGCCACAGCCTGCGCGCCGGATGTGATGAAGACAAACTTCAGGTCATCGGCCAGCGTTTGCAGCAGCGCCAGGTCTTCATGCTGGGCGGCCACGGTGATCTCGGCCTGCAGCGATGCACCCACCTTGCCTTCGCCACGCACGGTTTCGATATCTTTGTTGACCACGTCGCGGATCTCGCGGATGCGGGTCCACTTGGTGAGCAGCGCGTCATCGCCCTCGGGCAAGTCGGTGAATTTCTCCAGGAAGATGGTGTCGCTGTTGCCCACGATCTTCCAGGCCTCCTCGGCCGTGAACGACAGGAACGGCGCCATCCAGCGCAGCAGCGCCTGGGTGATCTGGTGCAACGCGGTCTGTGCCGAGCGACGGGCCAGGCTCTTGGGTGCCGTGGTGTAGAGCCGGTCCTTGAGCACATCCAGGTAGAAGCCGCCCAGGTCTTCAGAGCAGAACAGCTGCAGCTTAGTAACCACCGGGTGGAATTCATAGACCTGGTAGTGGCCGATGATCTCCTTTTGCAACTGGGCTGCGCGTGCCAGGGCGTACTGGTCGATCTCCAGCATGTCCTTGTAGTCAACGCTTTCAGTCGCCGGATCGAAGTCGCTGGTGTTGGCCAGCAGGAAACGCAGCGTATTGCGGATGCGGCGGTAGGCGTCCACCACGCGGGCGAGGATCTTGTCGTCGATGCCCAGGTCGCCCGAGTAATCGGTGGATGCCACCCACAGGCGGATGATCTCGGCTCCCATCTTGCTGCTCACATCCTGTGGCGCGACGGTGTTGCCCAGCGACTTGGACATTTTCTTGCCCTGGCCGTCCACGGTGAAGCCGTGTGTGAGCAGGCCACGGTAGGGCGCGCGGCCAAAGATGGCAGATGCCAGCAGCAGCGAGCTGTGGAACCAGCCACGGTGCTGGTCGTGGCCTTCGAGGTACAGATCCGCCTCGGGGCCCTGGTCATGGTGCATGTCGGCATGGGTGCCGCGCATCACGTGCCAGAAGGTGCTGCCCGAGTCGAACCACACCTCCAGGATGTCGGTGCTCTTGGTGTAGTTCTTTGCGTCCTCGGCGCCCAGGATTTCTTCGGCCGTGACACGGCTCCAGGCCTCGATGCCGCCTTTTTCAACCATGTCAGCTGCCTGATCGACGATCTCCATGGTGCGCGGGTGCAGGGCACCCGTGTCCACATGCAGGAAGAAGGGGATCGGCACGCCCCAGGAGCGCTGGCGCGAGATGCACCAGTCCGGGCGGCCAGCAATCATGGCACGCAGGCGTTCCTGCCCGTTCTCGGGGTAGAAGCTGGTGTGGTCGATGGCTTCGAGCGCGATCTGGCGCAGGGTCTTCTCGGGCTTCTGGGCCGGGTCGGTGAAAACGCCTTCGCCTTCGTCCATGCGGATGAACCACTGGGCGGCAGCGCGGTAGATCACCGGCGTCTTGTGGCGCCAGCAGTGCGGGTAGCTGTGCGTGATGGTCTTGGAGTCCAGCAGACGGCTTGCTACCTTGAGCGCATCGATGATGACGGGCACGGCCTTCCAGATGTGCTGGCCGCCGAACAGCGGCAGATCGGCTGCGTACACGCCATTGCCCTGCACGGGGTTCAGGATGTCCTTGTAGTCCATGCCGTTGCCCATGCAGGAGTTGAAGTCGTCCACGCCATAGGCTGGTGCCGAGTGGACGATACCGGTACCGTCGTCGGCGGTGGCGTATTCGGCCAGATAGACGGGCGAGATACGGTCAAAACCCTTGTCCACGTGTGCCAGTGGGTGCTTGAAGGGCATATGGTCCAGCTTTTCGCCCTTGGCGGTGGCCAGTACCTTGCCTTCGAGCTTCCAGCGTGCGAGGCATTTCTCGACCAGGGCGGACGCCACGATCAGCAGGCCGCGCTCGGTATCAACCAGGCTGTATTCCAGATCCGGGTTGACGTTGAGTGCCTGGTTGGCTGGAATCGTCCAGGCCGTCGTCGTCCAGATGACGATGAAGGCTTCCTTGTCGAGCTTGGAGAGGCCGAATGCTGCAGCCAGCTTGGCAGGCTCGGCAGCGGGGAACATCACATCCAGGGTCTGGCTCTGCTTGTCGGCGTACTCGATCTCGAATTCGGCGAGTGACGACGCGCAGTCGAAGCACCAGTACACGGGCTTGAGGCCGCGATAGACAAAGCCGCGCTCCATGACCTTTTTGAGCGCGCGCAGCTCCTGCGCCTCGTTGGCGTAGTTCATGGTCTTGTAGGGGTGGTCCCAGTCGCCCAGCACGCCCAGGCGCTTGAAGTCCACCATCTGCTGCTCGATCTGCTCGGTGGCGAAGGCACGGCTCCTGGCCTGCATTTCATCGCGCGGCAGGTTGCGGCCATGGAGCTTTTCGATGGCATTCTCGATCGGCAGGCCGTGGCAATCCCAGCCCGGGACGTACAGTGCGTCGTAGCCTTCGAGCTGGCGGCTCTTGACGATCATGTCCTTGAGGATCTTGTTGACCGCATGACCGATGTGGAGCTTGCCGTTGGCGTAGGGAGGGCCGTCGTGCAGGATGAACATGGGTGCACCATGGCGGGCATCGCGCAGCTTCTTGTACAGACCCTTGTCTTCCCACTCCTTGACCCAGCCCGGCTCGCGCTTGGGCAGATCGCCGCGCATCGGGAAGGGGGTATCAGGCATGTTCAGGGTTGCACGGTACGCAGAGGCTTTTTCTGCATGGGGCGTTTTGTCGGACATAGAAACCTTCAAAGCAAAACACGGTCCTGAACCGGCGCAGAGCAAGGGGTGGGGCCGGTCAGGTTGAAATAGGTGAGCGCAGAAGTGAGGCAGGACGCGCGCGGGCACGCACTTTTACGATGACTTCTGCGCGGCGGGGCGCAGCAAGGTCGGCGTCAAATTCGGTCGCGCGTGGTCTGGCGACGCGTTTCGGCGTGCGTGGGGGTGCTGAAGTAGGCACGGGCGTCTGCGCAGTCTTTGGCAATGCCGACTGTGAGGGCATCGAGACTGTCGTACTTGAGCTCGTCGTGCAATTTGTGTAGGAGTTCCACTCGGATGATTTTACCGTAAGCGCCGTCCCCACCCAGTTCGGCGGGCCATTGCAGGCAATGGGTTTCCAGCAGCACGCGTCCGCCGTTCACATCATTGGGGTCAAGCGAAGGGCGGATGCCAAGATTGGCCACACCGGGCAGCGGTTGTTTGGACAGGCCGTGCACCAGCACCACAAAAATGCCGCTGGCGGCCGGCTTCCAGTGGTCAAAACGCAGGTTCAGCGTACGAAAACCGTCCCCGGCGCCCGCCTGGCTCTCGGCCAGCTGGCGGCCCAGCTTGCGCCCATGCACCACATGGCCGGAGATGGCGTACGGGTAACCCAGCAGTTTGGCGGCCCCTGCCATGTCGCCCAGCGACAGCGCCTGGCGCACCGCCGTGCTGGAGACGCGCAGGCCATCGGACTCGTAGCTGTTCATGCGCGCCACATCAAAGCCCTGCAGGCGACCCGCATTGACCAGCATGCCATAGTCGCCCGCGCGCTTGTGGCCAAAGCGGAAATCGTCGCCGACCAGCAGATAGCCGGTGCCCAGGCCCGCCAGCAGCACATCGTCAATGAAGGCCTGCGGCGCCTGCGCGGCCAGCCGTGCGTTGAAAGGCAGCACGATGGTCTGGTCGATACCGCATTGGGCGAGCTGATCGAGCTTGTCGCGCAGGGTGGAGATGCGGGCGGGCGCCATGTCAGGCTTGTTCAGCGCCTGCGCAAAGTAGTCGCGCGGGTGGGGCTCGAAGGTGAGCGCGCAACTGGCCAGGCCCCGGCGCTGGGCTTCGCTGCGCAACAAGGCCAGCATGGCCTGGTGGCCACGATGCACGCCGTCGAAGTTACCGATGGTGACGGCGCAATGGCGAGTGACCTGGGGGTGATCGAATCCTCGGAAGATTTTCATCGTTGCTTTAGTTTTTATAGCTGCTTGCGCGCATTGGCCGCGCGCTGGTGTCAAATTTCACAATAAAAGTGTATATTGACCATTATGGCTTGGAGCCCAGGCACCTGCATGGCATGCATGGTGGTGCCAGTGTCTTTGATGGCATGCGGGCTCTGCGGTATCTGGATCTATTCCCAATGTGCAGGAGGCCCATTGTGAAGGTGTTGAAGCTATCGGCAAGCGGCGTACCCCAATCCTGGATCACTTTGCAGGAGGCGGTGACGCATTACGCAGCAGACGATGTTCGCTGGGAGGCGGGCTCGCATGTGGCGTGTTTTCGCGGCGGACACAATGCGGTCACCGGCCTGCAGTCGCGCATCGAGGTGGCCAGCATCATCGGCACCCGGGGCAAGCCCAGCATCGATCCGTTTGCCATGCGCATGGCGCTCACCAACAGCAAGCTGTTCTGCCGGGATCGCCAGATCTGCGCCTACTGCGGCCAGTGGTTTGCCGAGGACCATCTGACGCGCGAGCATGTGATTCCCGTCTCGCAAAGAGGGCCCGACACCTGGATGAATGTGGTGACTGCATGTGCGTCATGTAACCATCGCAAGGCAGGGCGCACGCCCGAGCAGGCGCATATGCCGTTGTTGTATGCGCCCTACACGCCAAGCCTGTGGGAAGACTTCATCCTGCGCAACCGTCGCATTCTGGCGGACCAGATGGAATTTCTGATGGCACATGTGCCCAAAAGCTCGCGTCTGGCGGCATAGCCTCGTCGATGCTTGCCCATTGAATGAAAAAAGGCCTTGCAGACATGCAAGGCCTTTTGCCTGGAGGGCTGGGAGATCAGCCTTCCTTGGGCTTGAAAGCCGTCACCACGAAACCGTCTACCGGCTGGCCCGCTTCCATGCGCAGATCCACATCCTTAGTGTCGACGCGCTCAAAACCGGCTGCCTTGGCCAGACGCACGGTACTGGCCAGCGTGTGGGTATAGCGGCCAAACGGTTGCAACTGGCTGTCGGGGCCGGTCACATCACCGTGCTCGCACGAGAAGATCAGCACGCCTCCAGGGGCCAGCACGCGATAGGCATCTGCCAGCGTTTGCTGCAGGTCACCCACGTAGATCAGCACATCCAGCGCGGTGATGGCTTCAAAGGTGTTGGCCGGTGTAGCTGACAGCGCTTCGAGCAGATTGACCTGGTGGAACTTGTAGTACACCTTGTGCTTGGCGGCTTCGGCCAGCATCTTGGATGACATGTCCACACCCAGGATATAGCCATCAATGGGGCCCAGTACGGCGCCCAGCAGTCCGGTGCCGCAGCCCAGGTCCAGCAGGTTGAAGCGCCGGTCTGGGAAGATTTCCAGCAGCTGATCGGCCGCCAGCTTGGGCAGGCGATAGCCCAGAGCGCGCACCATGTGCTTGTCATAGGTGCCGGCCATGTCGTCAAACATGCGGGTGGTCAGTTCCACGGGCACATGGGCGGGTACTTCGCCCTTGGCCAACTGGTGGTAGTACTGGTAGACCTTGTCATCGGCCTTGAGCGCAAGAAGTGCTTCGGTATCAGGCAAGGCGTCTTGCATGGTGCCACGCGCCTGCAGCATCTGCACGCGGGCGATGCGGGCCAGATGGTCGCCAGGCTGCTCGTTGATCAGCGGCTCAAAAACGGCCAGAGCCTCATCCCACTTGTGGATATGGCCCAGATCGACGGCCAGATGGCGGCGCAGGGTCCGGTCGCCCGGCGTGAGTTCGAGCACGCGCTGCAGGTGGCGGATCGCCATCTCGATATTGCCGACGCGGTGGGCAATGTCGACGACGCCGGCAATGACATGCGGGTTGTTGGGCTCCAGTGCAATGACTTTCTCTGCCGCCGCCATGGCTTCGTTGTCGCGGTCATGGCGGGCAAAGAGCAGGGCTTGTTCCAGCAGGCCAGGGCCCCATTCCGGAGCCATGGTGACGCAGCGCTGCATGGCATCAAAGGCACCATGGAGATTGCCAGACTTCTCGGCCATCAGTGCGGCCAGCATGAAAAGGCGAGCATCGCGCGGCGAACGCTGGCGGGCATCGTTCAGGGTTTGCGCGGCACCGGTGAGGTTGCCCACCGAAATCTGGTGGCGGGCAGTTTCAAGGTATTTGCGGATGGGATCGACAGGTGCTTTGGCGCTCATGAAGTGAATCCGGGATGGACCCATGTACATGCATGTACATGGCTGTATGGAAATCAGTAAAGCTTTTGATTATCCGACATTTGGCCCGTGCCTGCGTTTGTGGATGTTGCCGCCTGCGATAATGCCGCCTCCATGAAAAATATCGTGATTCTCATCTCTGGCGGCGGCTCCAACATGGCAGCCATTGTGCGCACTGCGCAGCAGGAGCGCTGGGACACCCGCCTGGGCGCCAGGGTGGTGGCCGTGATGAGCAACAAGGCAGACGCTGGCGGGCTGGAATTTGCCCGCGATCACGGTATTGCGACCGCAGTTGTTGATCACAAGGCCTATGCCAGCCGTGAAGCGTTCGATGCTGCATTGATGGCGCAGATCGATCAGCACTCGCCAGCTTTGGTGGTGCTTGCGGGTTTCATGCGCATTCTTACGCCGGGCTTTGTCAACCATTTTGCCGGTCGCCTGGTCAATATCCATCCTTCTTTGCTGCCCGCATTCGCCGGGCTGCATACCCACCAGCGCGCGATTGATGCGGGCTGCAGGTTTGCTGGCGCTTCGGTGCACATGGTCACGGCTGATCTGGATGCAGGCCCGATCATCGAGCAGGGTCTGGTGCCCGTGCTGCCGGGAGACACGGCTGCCACGCTGGCTGCCCGCGTGATTGTGCAGGAACACCAGATTTACCCGAAGGCCGTGCGTTCCCTGCTGGAGCGCATGTAGTTCAACGCTCCTGCGGCAGAGGGACGTATGCCGCAAAGCGGGGCTCGCGCAAGCCGTTCACCTCCACGGTTTCGTTGAACATGGCAGCTGGCCGCACCCACCACCCGTAGTCGCCATACAGGGCCTGATAGACGACCAGCCATTCTCTGGTTTCGCTGTGGCGTGCCACTTGCATGACCTGGTAGAGCTGTCCTTTGTAGTGGCGATACAAACCGGGCGAAATGCCTGGTGTGCGAGAGGGGCTTTGTTCCATAATCTGAGAATTGTTTGAGGCTATCGGGCCTCGCATTGAAAAAGAAGTGGCTCATCGTGCGCTGCAGACGGTATTGTCTGCGGCCTCTGGCCTCGATAACAATTTTTGGAGGGTGGGTTGGAGCACATCGTATTTGTGCAGCGGGTGGATGCCTATGAGCAGGCCAGTGCGGAGCAGCCATGGGCTTTCCGCAGGCGGATTCTTGGGTTGACATTGCTGGCTGCAGCATGGATCTGGGGCGGCTTGATTCTGGGGTTGGCATTGCTGGCCTGGGCCGTGTTGTCGTTTGTCAGTGATGGCTTCCAGGGGCTGCAGATCTTTGGTTTCTTTGGTGGCCTGGCGCTGATGTTGAGCGTGCTGCGCCTGACCCGGTCGGACTGGGTGGAGCCGGACGGAATCCATGTGCCGCAGCCCGAATGCCCGCGCGTATATGAAGCGCTGGAACGTATCCGCCAGAAGAATGGTGGCCCGCGCGTCCATCACCTGGTGATCACCGAAGACTATAGCGCACGCATTGTGCAGCAGGTGCGGCTTGGCGGTTTGCTGCCGGAGCGCAACTACCTGTTGCTGGGCTTGCCGCTGGCCATGGCGATCGACCGCCCGCGTCTCATTGCGGTGCTGACGCAGGAATACGCACACCTGCGGCGCAACCAGGGCTGGCTCGGTGCTTGGGTGTACCGCGGCCGCCGCCGCATGCAGCGCTTGCGCGACCGCCTGTCCGATGCGCGCCAGATGACCCGTCTGGGCTGGCTGAACGAGCGTTTCATGCGCTGGTACCTGCCGCGCTGGTGGGCCGCCAGCTTTGTGGTGGCCCGGCATGACGAACTGGTGGCAGACCGCCTGGCCGCCAGGTTGGTGAGCAAGCAGTTGATGGGCGACGCGCTGTCCGAGGTGGCTGTGCGCGGGCGCTGGCTGCGCGAGCGGTTCTGGACCATGCATTGGTCGCGCGCCCATGAGCTGCAGCAGGCCATCGGCCCTTTCAGCCTGATGGCCGGGGTGATGAACCACAGCATGGATGTGAACTGGGTGTACCAGGCCTGGAAGCAGGAGTATCAGGCGCTTGCGAGCTATGAAGACACGGCCCCCAGTCTGCGGGAGAGGCTGGACGCGCTGGATGTGCCGCCGGGTCTGACCCCCATGTCCAGCAGCAACTGCTTGGCATGGCTGGGCAAGCGCTCGGACCGCTGGATCGAACTGCTGGACGACCGTTGGTGCCTGCGGTTTGGTTCCGATTGGCAGGTGCATCGGCAAGTGCTGCAGCAAACCCATGCACGGGTGCAATCGCTGATGCCGCGCGAGCCCTATCTGCAGGCGGACAGTCTGGTGGAACTGGGCTGGTACATGCAGGCAGGTGCGTTCCGGGATGATCCACAGCCTTTCTACCAGCGGGCCCTGGAGCAGCAGGCTGATTGCAAGCGAGCCATCGGCGCGTTCGCAAGCCTGTATATCGATATGGACCCGGAGGCGCAACTGCCCTATCTGGCGCAGGCTTTCGAAGTGCTGCCGGCCATGCGCGGCCAGTGGTGCAACCTTGCGCGGGGCGTGCTGGATGTGCTGGAAGCCGACGAGCACTACGAGGCGCCGATCCGCCGCGCCAGGCGGGAGTGGGCCAGGCGCGAGGAGCTTGCCCAGCAGTTGCGCACGAACCTGTCCGAGGAAGTGAATGACCTGGGCCTGCTCCACCAAGCTAGGTCGTATGCCGAACTGGGCGAGCCGTTGTGGGAATCGGAGCTGGCGGTGATCCAGTTGCACCTGGCGGCAGCCAAACGGCTGCGTCGTGCATGGTTGCTGGTGCGGCCGCTGCAATCGATGCGCGGATCGCAGGCCTTGCTGCTGGTGCTGGATCGCCCAGGCGTCGGCTACCAGGAAGACCGTCTCTGGCATGCCCAGTTGCGCGGGTATCTGGAACGCGAGCTGTTGGTCACGCGTCTGATGCCGCTGTGGCTGGTCAGCCTGGAGGAGCTGGGCGACAAGGCGGGGCTGGTGCTTTCGGAAATCCCCGCTGCCTTGTTCTATGACCGCACCGTGGCATAGCGCAGTGCCGGGTAGCCGGTGGCGGTGCCCGGATACTGGCGCAATGGGACAATAGCGCCCATGCATCCCAAAGCCTTACTAGATGCCTGCGCCGAGCTGGTGGCGCAGGTCCTGACTTTTGAACACCCGGCAGATGCCGTGGTGTCGCGATATTTCCGAGACCACCGCAACCTGGGCCCGCGCGAGCGGGCCACCCTGGCCGAGACGGCCTATACGGTGTTGCGCAAGAAAACCCTGTTTGAGACGCTGGCCCGCTCGGGCAGCGGCGCGCGTGAGAGGCGCCTGGCAATCCTCGGGTTTGCCGGCCCGCGCAGCTTTGTCAAAAGCGCACTCAATCCGGCCGAGGTGAAATGGCTCGATGAATGTGACGCCATTACGCCTGACAGCCTGATGCCGCAGCACCGTCACAACCTGCCCGAATGGCTGGTGGAGCCACTGCAGGCACAGGTGGGCGACCAGTTCGAGCAACTGGCCGCTAGCATGCTGGAGATGGCGCCGCTCGACCTGCGCGCCAATGCGCTCAGCACCAAGCGCGCCGACCTGCAAAAGGAGCTGAAGGCCGTCGGCATTGCCGCAGAGCCCACGCCATATTCGCCCTGGGGCCTGCGCGTGGCTGACAAGCCAGCGCTCTCGCGCCTGGAGGCCTTTCAAAAGGGTCGGGTGGAGGTGCAGGACGAAGGCTCGCAACTACTGGCATTGCTGCTGGATGCCAAGCGTGGCGAGATGGTGACCGACTTCTGCGCGGGCGCTGGCGGCAAGACGCTGGCCATTGGCGCCTCCATGCGCAGCACTGGGCGCCTGTATGCGTTTGACGTGTCGGCCCACCGGCTGGAGGCGCTCAAGCCGCGCCTGGCCCGCTCGGGACTGTCGAACGTGCACCCTGCCGCCATTGCGCACGAGCGTGACGAACGCATCAAGCGCCTCGCAGGCAAAATGGACCGCGTTCTGGTGGATGCACCATGCTCAGGCCTTGGCACCCTGCGCCGCAACCCGGACCTCAAGTGGCGCCAAAGCCAGAAGGCCATCGACGAATTGACCGTCAAGCAGGCGGCCATCCTGGGCAGTGCTGCACGCATGGTCAAAAGCGGCGGGCGTCTGGTGTATGCCACCTGTAGCATCCTGCCTGCTGAAAACGAGGCCATTGCCGAGGCGTTTGCTGCTGCCCACCCCGATTTTGTGCCGCTGGATGCGGGTGAACTGCTCATCGGCCTGAAGGTGGAGAATGCCGCCAGCCTGTGCAGCGGCGGTGACACCGGCAGCCAGTACCTGCGTCTGTGGCCGCATCTGCACCAGACGGATGGCTTCTTTGCCGCAGTGTGGCAAAGAAAATAGTACTGAAAATGCCTTTCAGTGCTTGATGGATAAGCGCTGAAAGCTATCAAAAGAGAAGTATTTCGGGCCACGCAATGTGGCCCGTTTCTTGGGGGGCCCTCAGCGGCTCCACCCCACCCAACGCGCCAAGGCCAGCCATGCGCCATGCCAGCCAGCGTAAGCGCGCTCGGCCAGGTGCAATTGCACGGGTTCGGAGCCCTGTGCCTCTAGCCAATGCCAGCCTGCATGGGCACCGTTGCAATACGGTGCATCGCCTGCGTCGAGCTTCAGTGCCGGGGACCAGGGGGAGCTGATCTGCAGGTGGCCGCCGGTACAAAGGAGGGTGCTGCCCGCTTCCAGGTGGCACCACAGGCCCTGGCTAGGGGCAATCTGCAGGGGTATGACCTGTTCGCCGCAAGTGTGAGGGGCAGTCCGGCCAAGCGTTTTGGAGAGCGTGTGTGGGTGGCTGAGGCGCATGGTGAAGCTTTCACAGTAGAGGCCTCTAGCGTAAAAAATCGTGCTGCAACGCAACAGACACAGGTGACCACGCTGTGATGCGGAACAGGGCATTGGAGTTGCTGCTGTTCTGGTTCAAAATCGTGGCATCTGTATCTGTTCTGGTCGATTGAAAAGACGGACGATACAGAGCTTGCGAGCCTGGAATCACCCCATGTCCCTGATAGACGAAAGCCTGCTGGCGCCCCCTGCGACCCATCGCCAAGTACCCGTGCTACCGGTGCTGGATGCATCGGATGCTGCCGATGACACCTTTTTGTATGAGCGCATTGCTGCGCACTTTGAGCAGGCCATTGCCCAGCAGACGCTGGGCGTGGGCGCGCGCATGCCCTCGGTGCGCGAGATCCGGCGCCTGCACCATGTCAGTCACAGCACGGCGTTGCAGGTGCTGCGCGTGCTGGAGTCGCGTGGCCTGATCGAGGCCAGGCCCCGCGTGGGCTACTTTGTCTGCGATACCGCCTTGCAGATGCCCGCCGCACGTGAGCCATTGCGCCTGGCGCCCATGCCCATGCAGGACAATCGCTTCGAGGGCATTGGCGCGCGCGCTGCCGAGTACCTGAACAAGGCGCGGCTTCGGGGCCCGCTGCTGGTCGATCTGGGCAGTGCCATGCCGGCGCCCGAACTGTTCGATGCCAAGCTGCTGAACCACCATGCTGTGGCCCTGTTGCGCGAGCAGCCGCAGATACTGGTGCATGGTCCCTCTGCGCCGTTCACCCACCCGGAGTTTCAGGCCTCCATGGCGCGTTATGCACTCAGTTTTGGCGTGCGCGTGGCTCCGATGGATGTGGCCGCCACCTTTGGCAATTCGGAAGCTGTGAATCTGGCCCTGGATGCGCTGACCCAGCCCGGCGACATGGTAGCGATCGAATCTCCGGCTTTTTACGGTATCTTGCAAGCTGTGGAGGCTAAAAAGCTGCAAACACTCGAAATTCCATCGAGTCCGCACACCGGTATGTCGCTCGAAGCGCTGGAGTTGGCGCTGCGCACGCATCCGCAGCTCAAGGCCGTTGTCGTGGTGCCGCACCTGCAGATGCCGCAGGGCGCCACCATGCCCGACAGCCACAAACAGCGCCTGGTGGTGCTGTGCCGTACCTATGGCGTGGCGCTGATCGAGGACGATATCTACCGCGAATTTGTCGAGACCGACGAAGTGCTGCGCCCTTGCAAGGCCTGGGATACCGACGGCACGGTGATCTATTGTTCATCGCTCTCCAAAAGCTATGCGCCGGGGCTGCGCCTGGGCTGGATGAACGCGGGCCGCTGGCAGGAGCGGGTGCAGATGATCAAGTTTGCCCGTTCGCGCAATCTGCCGGTGTGGCCGCAACTGCTGGGTGCGCGCACGGTAGGCTCGCCCGCCTACATGCGCCATCTGGTGCGGCTGCGGCAGCAATTGCGCGTGCAGCGGCAGGCGGCTGCGCAGGCGGTGGCGCGGTATTTCCCCATCGGCACACGCCTCAGCTTGCCAGCCGGGGGGCTTGCCATCTGGCTGGAGCTGCCCGAGCTGGTCTCGGCCAGCCGCCTGTATGACGAAGCTTTAGCGGTCGGCATTCGTATTGCGCCGGGCGATATGTTCAGCAACACGGGCCATTACGACCACTTTGTGCGGCTGAGCTGTGGCATGCCATTCACGCCGCAGGTGGAAGAGGGCTACCACACCCTGGGCCGCATGATGCACGCCCAGCTGGGCATGCCGCCCAGGGCTTGATGGAGCATGCGGGCATAAAAAAACCGCCTGACTTGCGCCGGGCGGTTCTTTGATCAGCAAGGCCGAATTACTTCAGCTTCACTTCCTTGTACTCGACGTGCTTGCGAGCCTTGGGATCGAACTTGGTGATTGCCATCTTTTCAGGCATCGTCTTCTTGTTCTTGGTGGTCGTGTAGAAGTGACCGGTGCCTGCAGTCGATTGCAGCTTGATTTTTTCGCGTCCGCCTTTGGAAGCCATGGTGTATCTCCTTAAGCTTGGCCACGTGCGCGCAGGTCTGCGAGCACAGAATCAATACCGTTCTTGTCGATCAGACGCAGGGCAGCGCTGGAAACACGCAGGCGCACCCAGCGGTTTTCCGATTCCACCCAGAAACGGCGATATTGCAGGTTCGGCAGGAACCGGCGCTTGGTTTTGTTGTTGGCGTGGGAAACGTTGTTTCCCACCATGGGCTTCTTGCCCGTTACTTCGCAAACGCGTGCCATCAGGACACTCCGAAAGTTTTAACAGCTGCGCGCCCTGGCTGCGTCACAAAGAGCAGCTCGGCTTGCAGCCTCACCTCGCCAATCAAAGGGTGGCGGTAGCCCATGTTCACTGCCAACTGGCAGGCCAGCCGGCAGTAGTTTCCTGTTCACGCGCCGTGGATTGCGAAAGAGATGCAAAAGGCGGCAAGCAGCAAAGCCAAGCATTATAACGCGATTGCCAAAAATAGGCCAGCTTGCGTTGTGTGGGGTTTTGTGGCCGCCGCTCCGTTGCTCTGCGGCCTCTCCGCAGCGCGCGCTATTTTTGTTTGTTCCTGCTTATTCCTGTTCCAGAAAACGCTGCGCATCCAGCGCGGCCATGCAGCCCGTGCCTGCGCTGGTGATGGCCTGGCGGTAGACATGGTCCTGCACGTCGCCTGCGGCAAAGATGCCGGGTACGCTGGTTTGCGTGGCAAAGCCGCCACGGCCCATCTGCGTGACGAGGTAGCCGTTTTCCATTTCCAGCTGGCCCTGGAAGATGTCCGTATTGGGGTGGTGGCCGATGGCAATGAAGCAGCCCTGCAGCTGGATGTCTTCGGTATGGCCGTCCTGCGTGCTCTTGATGCGAATGCCGTTCACGCCCGATGCGTCGCCCAGCACTTCATCCAGCGTGAAATGGGTCTTGAGCTCAATCTTGCCTTCCTTGACCTTTTCCATCAGCTTGTCCACCAGAATGGGCTCGGCCTTGAATTTGTCGCGACGGTGCACCAGGGTCACCTTGCTGGCAATGTTGGACAGGTACAGCGCCTCTTCCACGGCGGTGTTGCCGCCGCCGATCACGCAGACGGGTTGCTCACGGTAGAAGAAACCGTCGCAGGTGGCGCAGGCCGAAACGCCGCGGCCCATGAAGGCCTCTTCCGAAGGCAGGCCGAGGTACTTGGCCGAGGCGCCAGTGGCGATGATCAGGCTGTCGCAGGTATAGGTGCCGCTGTCACCGGTCAGGGTGAAGGGGCGCTTGCTGAAATCGACCTTGTTGATGTGGTCGAAAATGATCTGTGTCTTGAAGCGCTCTGCGTGCTCCAGAAAGCGCTGCATCAGCTCCGGGCCTTGCACGCCCATCACATCGGCTGGCCAGTTGTCCACTTCGGTCGTGGTGGTCAGCTGGCCGCCCTGGGCCATGCCGGTGATCAGCACCGGGTCGAGGTTGGCGCGGGCGGCGTAGATGGCAGCGGTGTAGCCGGCAGGGCCCGAGCCCAGAATCAGCACCTTGGCGTGTTGGTTGACGGAAGACATGGAACTCCTATCGCATTCGTGGGGCGGGCGCTGCGCACCCACCAGTCAAAAAGGCAGCGCCGACCGGGCAAGCACAGTCGGCGGTAACACCCAAGAGTATCGAACACAACGGCCTGCCCGTGGATGGTTTGTATCAATGTCCTTGATCGCCACAAGCCATCTTGGGCGGAGATTCTCAATTTGGTGCGCTGCAGCAAATGACAACAATCGTCCAATGCAGATTGGCCGGACATGGCTGTTTTGAGGCTTGTCAAGTTGCTGGCGCAATTACAAAGTGTTTCTTGAGCGGAATGAGTGCTTCTGTTTTCATAGCTTGCGGCGTTTATATGCTGGGCACAGTACGGAGTTTTTATTAGAAATTGCCTTGGGGAAGCAGGAAAAAGGCATCCGCAGGCAAGCGCTTGCTCTGTTGGCGCGCACAGCGGCCCGCGTCGCTGTACCGCATCACTGTGGCCGACATGTCTGTTTTGCTATCGAATTTGTATTGCTCTTCAGGTAAGCTCTTGCCCTTAGGTTATGGCTACTAATTCAACGAAAAAATCGAACGCGCACCACAGCGCTGGCACCTCGCTGGTCATGGGGGTGCGCCGCTTTGGGCATGAGCTGGTCCTCATCATCACTTTCCTGATGATGGCATTCTGCGTGGCGGCCATGGTGAGCTACTCGCCCAAGGATCCGGCGTGGTCCACCTCGGGCACGCAGGCGGCGGGGCACGTCAGCAACTGGATGGGGCGCCTGGGCGCCATGATCTCCGATGGCGGCTACTTCATGGTCGGTTTTTCCGTCTGGTGGCTGGTGGTGGCTGCCGTGCTGGCCTGGTTTTCGTCGCTGGCGCGCTGGCTGCGCGCCGGTGAAAACCCGCCGGGCGACCCACGTCCACTGTGGTGGCGCCGTATCGTGTTCTGGGGCGGGCTGCTGCTGCTGCTGCTGGCCAGCTCGGCGCTGGAATGGTCGCGCCTGTACCGCTTCGAGCCCAAGCTGCCCGGCGCGGCTGGCGGTGTGCTTGGCTACCTGCTGGGCCCGCTGGCGGAAAAATGGATGGGTTTTACCGCCTCCGGCATCGTGGGCGTCATGCTGCTGCTGTTGGGCATGTCGTGGATTCTGGGTTTTTCCTGGGGCCAGATCACCGAAAAGGTAGGCGCGGGCATTGAAGGCTTCTTCCAGAAGCTGATGCTGCGCCGCGAAGCGGCCGCCGACAAGGCGGTCGGCAAGAAGGCCGCCCAGGCCCGCGAGGCCGAGGTGAGCAGTGCTGCCCCTGCTGCAGCCCGTGTCGATCCGTCCGGTGATGGCTTTGACAGCATGTTCGACCTGCCACCGCAGGGCAAGGCTGTGCGCCCGGTACAGGCGGAGCCGGGGCTGCATATTGCCGAGCCCATCAAGCCGCAGGCCCAGCCCAGCGCCCGGGTGGTGAAGGAGCGTCAGAAGCCGCTGTTCAATGAATTGAGCGATACGCGCCTTCCGCAGGTCGATCTGCTGGATCCTGCGCCCAAGGTGCAGGAGACGGTGTCGTACGAGACGCTGGAGATGACCAGCCGCCTGATCGAGAAAAAGCTCAAGGATTTTGGCGTGGAGGTCCGCGTGGTCGAGGCTGCGCCTGGCCCGGTGATCACCCGCTACGAAATCGAACCCGCCACCGGCGTCAAGGGCTCGCAGATCGTCAACCTCGCCAAGGATCTGGCGCGCTCGCTCTCGCTCGTGTCGATTCGCGTGGTGGAGACTATCCCCGGCAAGAACTACATGGCGCTGGAGCTGCCCAACGCCAAGCGCCAGACCATCCGCCTGACGGAGATCCTGGGCTCCCACGAGTAC
Organism: Comamonas odontotermitis; assembly: GCF_020080045.1. Lineage (NCBI taxonomy): Bacteria > Pseudomonadati > Pseudomonadota > Betaproteobacteria > Burkholderiales > Comamonadaceae > Comamonas > Comamonas odontotermitis. The sequence goes on along the minus strand of NZ_CP083451.1, from coordinate 3,600,529 downwards.
CACGAGGCCAAAAGCCTGCTCACCATGGGCCTGGGCAAGGACATCATCGGCAAGCCTGTGGTGGCCGATCTGGCCAAGATGCCGCACGTGCTGGTGGCCGGTACCACCGGTTCGGGCAAGTCGGTGGGTATCAACGCCATGATCCTCTCGGTGCTCTACAAGGCCGAGGCCAAGGACGTGCGCTTGATGATGATCGACCCCAAGATGCTGGAAATGTCGGTCTACGAAGGCATTCCGCACCTGTTGTGCCCGGTGGTGACCGATATGAAGCAGGCCGCCAATGGCCTGAACTGGTGCGTGGCCGAAATGGAGCGTCGCTACAAGCTGATGAGCAAGCTGGGCGTGCGCAACCTGGCCGGCTACAACACCAAGATCGACGAGGCCAAGGCGCGCGAGGAGTTCATTCCCAACCCCTTCAGCCTGACGCCCGAGACCCCCGAGCCGCTGCAGCGCCTGCCGCACATTGTGGTGGTGATCGACGAGCTGGCCGACCTGATGATGGTGGTGGGCAAGAAGATCGAAGAGCTCATTGCCCGCCTGGCGCAGAAGGCGCGCGCAGCCGGTATCCACCTGGTGCTGGCCACCCAGCGGCCCAGCGTCGATGTGATCACCGGCCTCATCAAGGCCAACATCCCCTCGCGCATTGCCTTTTCGGTCGGCTCCAAGATCGACAGCCGCACCATTCTCGACCAGATGGGCGCCGAAGCGCTCCTGGGTATGGGCGACATGCTGTACATGGCCAGCGGCACGGGCCTGCCGGTGCGCGTGCATGGCGCCTTTGTCTCGGATGACGAAGTGCACCGCGTGGTCAGCTACCTCAAGGAGCAGGGCGAGCCCGATTACATCGAAGGCGTGCTCGAAGGTGGCACGGGCGACGGCGATTCTGGCTTTGGCGATGAGGACGGCGGCGGCAGCGGCGAAAAGGACCCGATGTACGACCAGGCGGTCGAGATCGTGCTCAAGGACCGCAAGGCCAGCATCTCGTACGTGCAGCGCAAGCTGCGCATCGGCTACAACCGTTCGGCCAACCTGCTCGAAGAGATGGAGCGTGCAGGGCTGGTGAGTGCGCTCACCGGCAGCGGCCAGCGTGAGGTGCTGGTGGCCCACAGGCCCGGCGGCGACGAGTGATGCAGGCGGTTACCAGCATCTCTGCCGCGTAAATTAGCGCAAAAGGCACCGAAAACCTGGCAGTTGCCGGCACTTTCGGTGCCTTTTGCATTCCAACCCCATAATCTGCCCCATTGCGCAGGCGCTGGCCTGTGTCCAGAAAGGAATTCGGATGAAATATTGGATTGCCGCCGCCGCACTGGCTGGCTTCAGCAGCTGGGCTCAGGCTGATGGCCTGCAAAGCCTTGAACAGTTTCTGAAAAATTCGCAGGCTGGCGAAGCCAGCTTTACCCAGACAGTCACCTCGCCCGCCAAGGAAGGCCAGGCGCCGCGCGTCAAGACTTCCAGCGGCAGCTTTGCATTCCAGCGGCCGGGCAAGTTCAAGTTTCTGTACAAGAAGCCTTTCGAGCAGACCATCGTGGCTGACGGCACCACCTTGACCCTATTCGACGCCGATCTGAACCAGGTCACCCAACGCCAGCAGAGCAAGGCCCTGGGCCAGACGCCCGCTGCACTGCTCGCATCCGCAGCCAGCCTGCAGGCCTTGAAGAGCGAATTCAACCTGTCCAATGCCCCCGATGCCGATGGTCAGCAATGGGTGCTGGCCACGCCCAAGGGCCAGGATGGCCAGCTCAAGAATGTGAAGGTCGGCTTCAAGGGCGACGAGCTGACGGCGCTGGAGATCGAAGACGGCTTTGGCCAGCGCTCTGTGGTGCGGTTTGTGGGGCTCAAGACCCTGCCATCGCTCCCCTCGTCTGCCTTTGAATTCAGCATTCCCTCGGGGGCGGAAGTGATCCGGCAGTAAACCGGCGGCAAACCGGAACTCCAATCGTGGAAAAGCCCTGGCCGCATGTGCTGCCAGGGCTTTGTTGTTGGAGGGGCCGAGGCGCTCGCCCCGTCAAAGATGCCAGGCCTCAGGCCTTGACAGGTTTTTGTTGCCTGGCGCTCACCCAGTCTGCGCAAGCTGCTGCAATAAGGGTAGCAACCACCGGTGTCACCCAGCCCATGCCCAGGGCTGCGCCGGGCAGGCGGTCCAGCCAGTCGGGCACCAGGGCTGTCCATTGCAGTGCCTTGGCGGCATCGAGCAGGCCAAATAGCAGGGCCACCAGCATCACGGGAATGTAGACACGGCTGGGCTGGCTCCAGCGGTGCATCAGGCTCAGCGCAATCAGCGCGATGGCCACGGGGTAGATGCCCACCAGCACGGGCACGGCGACCGCGATCAACTGCGCCAGGCCCTGGTTGGCGACGGTGGCGCTGAAAATGCTCAGAGCCACCACAACGCCCCGGTACGAAAAACCGGTCAGGTCACTGAAGAAGGCGCTGCAGGCGCTCACCAGGCCCACGCCCGTCGTCAAACAAGCCAGAAGGATGACGGCGGCCAGCAGGTACAGGCCCGCGCTGCCAAAGGTGTGCTGCACATAGGTCGTCAGAATCTGCACGCCGGTGGCCGCATTGCCGGCCAGTGTTCCGCTCGTCGCGCCCAGGTAGAGCAGCGACACATACACCAGGCCCAGGCCTGTGGCAGCAATCAGCCCCGCATAGATGGCGTAGCGGGTGTGCAGGCGCCGGTCTGCCACGCCCGCAGCCTTGATGGCATTGACGATCACGATGCCGAAGACCAGCGAGGCGAGCGCATCCATGGTCTGGTAACCCTGCAGAAAACCCTGGGCGAATGCTGCCATTTGGGTGCTGTAGTCAGCAGTTTCCGTGCTGTAGCCACCCACAGGTGCAAAAATGGCGGCACCACCGAGAATGGCGAGCGCCAAGATCAGCACCGGCGTGATGATCTTGCCGATGTTGTCCATCAGCTTGCCCGGGAACAGCGACAGCAGCATCACCAGCGAGAAATAGACAATGGTGAACACCAGCAGCATGACGGGCGTGTTGCCGACAAAGGGCGCCAGACCCATCTCGAACGAGACCGTGGCCGTGCGCGGCGTGGCAAACAGCGGGCCAATCGTGAGATAGATGGCGCAGGCGAGTACCGTGCCTGCAATGCGGCCAATGGGGTGGGTGAGGGTATCGAGGCCACCGCCCACGCGCGCCAGCGCCACGACGCCTAGAAGCGGCAAGCCCACGCCAGTGAGCAGGAAGCCGATGGTTGCGCCCAGCAGATTGCCGCCAGCCGCCATGCCGACAATCGGCGGAAAGATGATGTTGCCAGCGCCCAGAAACAGGGCAAAGGTCATGAACCCGAGGGCGATGATGTCCCTGGTTTTCAGTGTTTTCATGGTGATCCCAATGCAGAACAGGCGGTGCGCGGGGAGCGTCAGCGCCTGAAAGATTCATTCACGGAGGCCGTGCGCGCTGCCGGCATGGCAGGGCGCATCGTTTTGCAGGTGCCGGCGGCAATCCCGCCGAAGTGGGTGGCTGTGCAATGGCTGCATCACCGGCAAACGGGTTCCTGGCGGTGGATGGCAGCCCTTTTCTGCAGAGCGCTCATGGGTCCGTATAAACCCTTATTTTCCGCGAAAAATGTGTCCTTTCGGCGCAAAGTGCATTCATCCTTGCCGAAAAGTCTGATTTTCAGCAGGAAATCACCAAATGCTCCAAGGCAGAAGCATTTCAGCGTGCCTTGCCGGAATATGGCAAGGTGAGGCGCAGCATGTCCAGAAGCTGGATGCCGTCTTCAAAGATGGGTGCAGGGTAGTTGTTGACAAAGAAATCCCGCTCGATGCTGGAAACCCGAAACCCATGTCGCTGGTAGAAGGCGAGCTGATAGCCAAACGAGCCTGTGCCCACTTCCAGCTGGTGTGCGCCTGCATTGCGGAAAAAGGCAATCACCCATTGCAACAGCGTCGCCCCGTGGCCCTGCTTCTGGTGGGCAGGTGGCACGGCAATGCTCATGAGTTCATGAATGCCGCCGCCCATGGGCTTGACCACGCATGCGGCAACCATCTCTACACCGTTGGACGCCACAAAGCAGCGTGACCCGGGCAGGTAGGCGCGGATCTTGTCTTCCGAAGGGTCGGCAAGCAGCAGGAGCGCCATGGGCGCTTCGTGGGCGGGAATTTCCTGGATGTGCGGCGTCATATCTGGATAGGCAAAGGTGGTGCTATTCTAAATATAGCTACCAGCGCTTACTGAGAAAGCGCTGATGCCCAGAAACGCGTAATGCTCAACGGGTATGCACGAGTGCCGCTGTTGCCTTGCGAACCACCGGCAGCGCAAGCAGCAGTACCGGAAATGCGACCAGCCACGAAACACCCCATGCCCTGAGCCACTTGGACGCAAATTCGGGGGCGAGGCCGATGCCATTGAAGGTGCTGATCAGCGAGACGATGCACGTCATCAGAATGGACAGCAGGAGCGGCATGACCAGCGAGGCATAGCGGGCGGGTAGCTTGGGGATGCCGAAGAAAATGGTGGGTTTGTTGAAAGCGTTCATAAGAAAGTCAAAGACCGGGTCAAGCAAAGGCGCCTTTCGCCCAGAAAGGGCAAGCACCCCGGCCCTGCCGGAGATGGTGGCGCGTTGTTTGACGTTGAACGCTTACGGCCCTGTTTGCGCATGGGTGCGTAAGGGCAGACCGGATGATAGGGAAACCGGCCCGCGCAGGCAAGGGATGCCGGACGGCGGCTAGGGGTTCTCTGCAGACCCCAGGCAAGTAGTTCTGGAGGAGATCGTAAACGCGTTCTTAGCCCTTTTGCCGGGCCAGGTGGAAAGCCACCAGGGCGTTGGCATGCCCATGGCCGAGCTGGTGGTGCTCTTTCAGAAACGCGACCTGTTCCATGTGCTTTTTCTCCTTGACCGTGTCCAGAATCCCGAACCAGTGTGCGACCGGGTGGCCGTACGTCTTCTCGATGGATGGAAAGTACGAAGCCGGGCCTTTCACCGGGGTATCTGCGCTCATGGGTATCTCCTTGGAACGCCGCAAAGGGGCGTGCCCGATCCTAAAGAGGCCCGTGACACCGGTCAATCGATGGGCCTGCAGGGGGTGGGGACGCTGGAGGGGCGGTTGTCTTGTGCAGCAGGCGGCCTATCGCGCTGCCTGCCGCACCGGCCGAGCCATGGCTTTGCCGCGCGCAGGCTGCAGGCAGGCTACGATATGCCGTACGGTGCATGCGCTGTTGGCAGCAATGGCGCAGGCGTACCATCAACCGAGACCGATGTTCTGAACCAGGGTGGGCGCTGCGTGCGGCACCCGCCGCACACTGTATGAGTAGCCCTTCTTTCCATCCATCACACCAACCCTTGGCCGAGCGCCTGCGCCCGCGCACGCTGGCCGATGTGGTGGGCCAGCAGCAGGTGCTGGGCGAAGGCATGCCGCTGCGGCTGGCATTTGAATCAGGCCGCCCGCACAGCTGCATTCTGTGGGGGCCGCCGGGCGTGGGCAAGACCACGATTGCGCGCCTGATGGCCGATGCCTTCGACGCGCAGTTCATCTCGATCAGCGCCGTGCTCGGCGGCGTCAAGGACATCCGCGAAGCCGTGGAGCAGGCGCAATCTGCGCGCGACGGCCTGATGCAACAGCGCACCATTGTGTTTGTGGATGAGGTGCACCGCTTCAACAAAAGCCAGCAGGATGCGTTCTTGCCGCATGTGGAAAGCGGGCTCTTCACCTTCATCGGCGCCACCACCGAAAACCCTTCGTTCGAGGTCAACTCGGCCTTGCTCTCGCGCGCCGCCGTCTATGTGCTGCAAAGCCTGACCGCTGACGATTTGCGGCAGATTGTCGAAAAGGCGCAGGCACTGCAAGCGATTCCAGCCATCGAAAGTGAAGCAATGGAGCGCTTGATCGCCTATGCGGATGGCGATGCCCGGCGCCTCTTGAACACGCTGGAGACGCTGGCCATCACCGCCGAGCAGGCGAAGGTTGCAACCATCACCGATGCGTGGCTGCTCAAGGTACTGGGCGAGCGCATGCGCCGCTACGACAAGGGCGGCGAGCAGTTCTACGACACCATCAGCGCGCTGCACAAATCGGTGCGTGGCTCGGACCCGGACGCCGCGCTGTACTGGTTCTGCCGCATGCTCGATGGCGGCGCCGACCCGCGCTACCTGGCACGCCGCATCGTGCGCATGGCCTGGGAGGACATTGGCCTGGCCGACCCCCGCGCCATGCAGATGTGCAACGACGCCGCCGCCACCTACGAGCGCCTGGGCAGCCCCGAAGGCGAACTGGCACTGGCCCAGGCGGTGCTCTACCTGGCAGTGGCTCCCAAGAGCAATGCGGGCTACATGGCCTACAACCAGGCCAAGGCCTTCGTCAAGCAGGACGGCACCCGGCCGGTGCCACTGCACCTGCGCAATGCGCCCACCCAGCTGATGAAGGACCTCGATTACGGCAAGGCCTACCGCTATGCGCACGACGAGGAGGGCGGCTTTGCCGCAGGTGAAAGCTATTTTCCAGAGGACATGGAGCCGCCCAGTTTCTACCAACCGGTGCCGCGCGGCCTGGAGATCAAGATCGGCGCCAAGCTGGACGAGCTGCGCGCGCGCAACGCGGCTGCCAAGCCCGCTGAAGACGAGGCGCAGGATTGACGCGGGGCCAGGGCGCTGGCTGCGCCCGCCAAAAGCATCAGATTTTTAGCAATTTCTGCGCAGCAGGCGGGCGGCAAGGCGGACAATACCGGCCATGATCGTTCGTCCTTCGGTGCACTGGTTGCGCATGCTCTTTGTGTGGCGCGGCTCCATCCTGCCGGTGATCCTGCCGCAATTGATCACCATCACGGTGCTGGCCATCGTCGTTACCGTGATCCACGGCTCAATCCTGGACTGGAAGGTGTCGCTGAACTTCGTGCCTTTCTCGTTGATTGGCCTGACGCTGGCGATTTTTCTCGGCTTTCGCAACAGCACCTCGTATGCCCGGTTCTGGGAAGCCCGCACCCTGTGGGGCGTGCTGCTGGTGGAAAGCCGCCACCTGACGGCGCAGGCGCTGGCCGTGGTGGGTGACGAGGCAGGTGACAGGGCCCATGCAAAGCTGCTGGCGCAGCGCCTGTGTGCATTTGCCTATGCGCTCAAGCACCAGTTGCGCGAGAGCGATGCACGCGCCGAGCTCGCGGCCTTCTTGCCGCCGGGCGATGTGGAGCGCGTTGCCGGTGCGCGTTTTCCCGCCGCGATGGCGCTGCTGCTGGTGCAGGAGTGGGTGGGCGAGCAGTTGCGCAGCGGCAAGGTGGCGGCGGCCGTGGTGCCCGCGCTGGAGCAATCGCTCGCGCGCCTGGGCAATGCGGTGGGTGGGTGCGAGCGCATTTCGGGCACGCCGATTCCGTTCACCTATTCGGTCATCCTGCACCGCTGCGTGTACATCTACTGCTTTTTGCTGCCCTTTGGCCTGTTGGACACGATCGGCCCGATGACGCCGGTCATCGTCTGTTTTCTGGGCTACACCTTCTTTGCGTTGGAGGCCCTGGGCGCCGAGCTGGAGCACCCCTTTGGCCTGGCTGCCAATGACCTGGCCCTGGGCAGCCTGTGCTACACGATCGAATCTTCGGTGCTGGAGGTGGTGGGCGAGCCGCCGCGCACGGCCAAGCCCAAGGTCAGGGACTGTATTCTGCTGTGACTGCAGCTGGGATTGATGCAAAAAGCAATCCTGGCGCTTACCCAGTATGCGTTTGATGCTATTGTTTTAATAGTTTTCACAGACTCAGGCAGGGCGCTCCGCCTCGGCCCGCTCCAGCAGAAAGTCGATCATCGTTCGCACGGCCTTGGTCTGGTGGCGGTTGGGCATCCACAGCAGGTACATGTTGTTGCCGAAGATGCTCAGCCGCCAGTCGCGCAGGGTGGTGACGACTTCGCCGCGTTCCACCTCGGCGCGGATCACGTAATCGGGCACGATGCCCACGCCCAGCCCTGCCATGATGCCCTGGCGCAGAAACGGAAAGTGCTCGGAGATCAAGGTGGGCTCCAGCCGGATCTCCTTGCGCAGCTCGCCCTGGTAGGCGCGCACCAGCAACTGCTTGCCGACGACGCCGCTGGTGATCAGCGGTACATGGCGCAAGTCCTCGGGCTGCTGGGGCAGCATGTTCTGGCGGGCGTAGTCAATGCTGGCGCAGGCCACGTAGTTCATCTCGCCCATGTGGCGCGCCACCAGGCTGTCGGGCGGCGTGGGCAGCACGCGCACGGCAATGTCCACTTCATCGCGCACGAGGTTGTCCACGCGGTTCTCGAAAATCAGGTCCAGCACGATGTCGGGGTATTGGCGCTTGAAGGCGATCAGCCAATCCGTCATCACCAACTGGCCGTAGCCGCTGGGCACGGCCAGCCCCACGCGGCCCTGCAACCCTTTGCCCAGGCTGCGAATGGTTTCACCCGCCGCAGCCAGTTCGTTGCGGATGGCGTGGCCGTGTTCGTACAGGCGCAGGCCGACTTCGGTGGGCTCCACCCGGCGCGTGGTGCGGCGCACCAACTGCACGCCAACGGTCTTTTCCAACTGCGTGAGGTGGTAGCTGACATTGGCGCGGCTCATCTTCAGTTTGGAAGCGGCGCGGCTCAGGTTGCCAGCGTCGATGATTTCCACGAGCAGTGTCAGGGCGGAGTGATCCATGCAACAAAAACAAGTAATTGTTCAAATTTCTTTGACAGTCTGTCAATGATCTATGTGATTGTCAAATAAGCCTGCCGTGGCTGACAATGGGTTGAAACTTCGGTTCCATTCATACCCAGGAGACATGCATGAGCGCAGAGAACGCCGTTGTGACCACTGCCCGTGAAGGGCGCGTGCTGGTCGTCACCATCAACAACCCACCCGTCAATGCGCTGAGCCAGGCGGTGCGCCAGGGACTGGCCGATGCCGTGGCCCAGGCCCAGGGCGACGGCGAGATCAAGGCGGTGCTGCTGGTGGGCAGCGGCAAAGCCTTCATTGCGGGTGCCGATATCCGGGAGTTCGGCAAGCCCGCCATGCCGCCCAGCCTGCCGGATGTGCTGATGCAGCTGGAGAGCAGCGACAAGCTGGTGATCGCCGCCATCCATGGCCCGGCATTGGGCGGCGGCCTGGAGGTGGCGCTCTCCTGCCACTATCGTCTGGCCGTGTCGGGCGCTAAGCTGGGTCTGCCCGAAGTGCAGCTGGGCCTGCTGCCCGGCGCTGGCGGCACGCAGCGCACGCCACGCTTGATTGGCGTCAAGGCTGCGTTGGACCTGATGCTGTCGGGCCGCCATGCCGGAGCCGAAGAGGCACTGGCCATGGGCTTGGTGGACCAGGTGGCGCCTGCGGGGACCGACGCGCGCAGCGCGGGCCTTGCCTACGCCAACCAGCTGCTGGATGACAAAGCCCCCGTGCGCCGCACCCGCGAGGCCGCAGCGCTGGCCGACAAGGCTGCTGCGCAGGCCGAGCTGGACGCCGCCAAGGCCGAATCGGCCAAGAAGAACCGTGGCCTGTTCTCGCCCGGCAAGATCATCGAGTGCGTGCAGGGCGCGCTCGATCTGCCATTTGACGAAGGCATGAAGAACGAGCGCAAGCTGTTCGTCCAGTGCCTGGAGAGCCCCCAACGTGCAGGGCTGATACACGCTTTCTTTGCCGAGCGTGAAACGGCCAAGATTCCCGAGGCCAAGGCCGCAGCGCCCCGCGCGCTGAACACCATTGGCGTGGTGGGCGGCGGCACCATGGGCGCGGGCATCACCGTGGCCGCGCTGGATGCAGGCTTTCCTGTGGTGATGGTGGAGCGCGACGACGAATCCATCGCCCGTGGCCGGGCCAATGTGGAAAAGGTCTATGACGGCCTGATCGCCAAGGGCCGCATGACGGCCGAGAAGAAGGCCGCCATCATGGCGCGCTACAGCGGCAGCACCGATTACGCGGCGCTTGCCCAGGTCGATCTGGTGATCGAGGCCGTGTTTGAAGAGATGGGCGTCAAGAAGGCCGTGTTTGCCGAGCTGGACAAGGTCTGCAAGGGCGGCGCGGTGATCGCCACCAACACCTCGTACCTCGATATCGACGCCATTGCCGCCAGTATCTCGCGTCCGCAGGATGTGATCGGCCTGCATTTCTTCAGCCCGGCCAACATCATGAAGCTGCTGGAGATTGTGGTGCCCGCCAAGGTGAGCGCCGATGTGGTGGCCACCGCCTTCGAACTGGCCAAGCGCATGAAGAAGATACCCGTGCGCGCCGGTGTGTGCGATGGCTTCATCGGCAACCGCATTCTGGCCGTGTACCGCGAGGCGGCCAACTACCTGATGGAAGACGGCGCATCGCCCTACCAGATCGACGAAGCCGTGCGCGAGTTTGGCTACCCCATGGGGCCGTTCCAGGTGGCCGATCTGGCGGGCGGCGACATTGGCTGGGCCACGCGCAAGCGCAAGGCCGCCACCCGCGACCCCAAGGCCCGCTACGTGCAGATTGCCGACCGGATCGCCGAAAAAGGCTGGTTCGGCCAGAAGACCCAGCGCGGCTACTACCTGTATCCGCAAGGCGCGCGCACTGGCCAGCAAGACCCGGAAGTGCTCGCCATCGTCGATGCCGAACGCCAGCGCGCCGGTGTCACGCCCCGCAGCTTCAGCAATGAGGAGATCATGCGCCGCTACATGGCCGCCATGGTGAACGAGGGCGCGAACGTGGTGCGCGAGGGCATTGCGCTGCGCCCGCTCGATGTGGACGTCACCTTCCTGTATGGCTACGGCTTTCCGCGTTTCCGTGGTGGCCCGATGAAATGGGCCGACATGGTGGGCCTCGACAAGATCCTGGCCGACATCCGCGAGTTCGCCAAGGAAGACGCGCTGTTCTGGAAGCCTTCGCCCCTGCTGGTGGAGCTGGTGGAGAAGGGCGAGAACTTCGAGAGCCTGAACAAGGCGGTCTGATTCCATTTCTAAATCAAGCGATCACCTTGTCGGCCTTGCCTTCGCGTGCTCGCTTGATGGATTCATGGAATGGCTGGCCAGGACGCCGAGGTGCAACCCGGGGGCGTTCCAAATCGCCAAACCCTGGGTTGCTATATAAAGAATAGCTGCTGGCGCGCATGTAACAAGCACTGGCGGCATCAAGCATCAAAATCAACGGTCGAACAGACCCAAGGAGACAACGCAATGCGTGAAGCCGTCATTGTTTCAACCGCCCGTACGCCGCTGGCCAAATCGCACCGTGGCGAATTCAACGTCACCCCTGGCGCGCAACTGGCTGCGTATTCCATCACCGCAGCGGTCGAGCGCTCTGGCATCGACCCGGCCCTGATCGAAGACGTGGTGCTGGGCTGCGGCTACCCCGAGGGCACCACCGGCCGCAACATCGGCCGCCAGGCTGCTGTGCGCGCGGGCTTGCCCATCAGCGTGGGCGGCACCGTGGTCAACCGTTTCTGCGCCTCGGGCCTGCAGGCGATTGCATTTGCGGCTGGCCGCATCATTGTGGATGGCGCGCCCGCCATGGTGGCAGGCGGCGTGGAGAGCATTTCGCTCATCCGCTCAAGCAACACCAATCCGGCAGACGCCGACCCCTGGTTGGTGGAGCACAAGCCCGAACTCTTCATGGCGATGATCGACACCGCCGATGTGGTGGCCCAGCGCTATGGCATCAGCCGCGAAGACCAGGACGCGTTCTCGCTGCAAAGCCAGCAGCGCACGGCAGCCGCCCAGGCCAATGGAACCTTCGACAACGAAATCGTGCCCTGCGCCGCGCGCATGGCCGAGAAGAACAAGGAAACCGGCGAAGTCACCTACAAGGACGTGGTTGCCACCATGGACAACTGCAACCGCCCCTCAACCACCCTCGAAGGCCTGGCCAAGCTGGAGCCGGTCAAGGGGCCGGGCAAGTTCGTGACTGCAGGCAATGCCTCGCAGCTGTCGGACGGCTCGGCCGCCTGTGTGCTGATGGAAGCCAGGGAAGCCGCCCGACTCGGCCTGTCGCCGCTGGGCGCCTTCCGTGGCATGGCCATTGCTGGCTGCGAGCCTGACGAAATGGGCATTGGCCCGGTGTTTGCCGTGCCCAAGCTGCTGGCGCGCCACGGCCTGACGGTGCAGGACATCGACCTGTGGGAGCTGAACGAGGCATTTGCCTCGCAGGCGTTGTACTGCCAGCGCAAGCTGGGCATCCCGATGGATCGCCTCAACGTCAACGGCGGCGCCATCTCCATTGGCCACCCCTTTGGCATGACCGGCGCGCGCCTGACGGGCCACATCCTGCTCGAAGGCCAGCGCCGCAAGGCCCGTGGCGAGAAAGTGAAGTGGGGCGTGGTGACCATGTGCGTGGGCGGCGGCATGGGCGCGGCCGGCCTGTTCGAGATTTATTGACCCCTTGAGGCGCTGCGGGGCGGCCCTTGCTCGGCGTCACGTAGATCGTGCAGCGGAGAGTTTGAGATGTACAGGCCTTGCCTGCCCACGGTTACTGAGGAGATAGCAATGGATTTGCAATTTACCCCCGAAGAAGAAGCGTTCCGCGCCGAAGTGCGTGCGTTTCTGAAAGACAGCCTGCCAAAGGAACTGGCCGCCAAGGTGAAGGCAGGCCAGCGCCTGACGCGCTTTGACCAGGAAAACTGGCACGCCATCCTGAACAAGAAGGGCTGGCTCGCCTACCACTGGCCCAAGGAGCATGGCGGCACTGGCTGGTCGCCCGTGCAGAAGTTCATCTTTGACGACGAATGTGCCATTGCAGGCGGCCCGCGCCTGGTGCCGTTCGGCTTGTCGATGCTCGGCCCCGTGCTGATCAAGTACGGCAACGACGCGCAGAAAAACCACTGGCTGCCGCGCATTCTGAACGGTGACGACTGGTGGTGCCAGGGGTACTCCGAGCCCGGCGCAGGCTCCGACCTCGCTTCGCTCAAGACCACGGCCGTGCGCAATGGAGACCACTACATCGTTAACGGCCAGAAGACCTGGACGACGCAGGGCCAGCACGCGAACATGATGTTCTGCCTGGTGCGCACCAACAAAGAGGTCAAGTCGCAGCAAGGCATCAGCTTCGTGCTGATCGACATGAAACAGCCTGGCGTGGAAGTGCGCCCCATCCGCACGCTGGACGGCGACAAGGAAGTGAACGAAGTCTTCCTGACCGACGTCAAGGTGCCGCTGGAAAACCTGGTGGGCGAAGAGAACAAGGGCTGGACCTATGCCAAGTACCTGCTGACCTACGAGCGCACCGGCATCGCTGGCGTAGGCTTCTCGATGGCCGGGCTGGAAAAGCTCAAGGTGATCGCCCAGCGCGTGCAGCGCAATGGCAAGCCGCTGATCGAAGACCCGCAGTTCGCCACCCGCATGGCCAAGGTTGAGATCGAGTTGCTGAACATGGCCACCACCAACCTGCGCGTGATCGCCTCGGTGGCAGGCGGCGGTGTGCCGGGCGCGGAAAGCTCCATGCTCAAGATCAAGGGCACCGTCATCCGCCAGGAACTGCTGTCGCTGGTTCGCCGCGCCATGGGCCCGTATGCGCTGCCCTATATCGAAGAGGCGCAGTTTGCCGAATACGCCGATGAACCGGTGGGCCCCAAGGAGGCGGCCACTGCGGCAGCGGCCTACTTCAACTACCGCAAGCTGTCGATCTTTGGCGGCTCGAACGAAATCCAGCGCAACATCATCTCCAAGATGATCCTCGGCCTGTAAGGAGATTTTGATGAACTTTCAACTGGACGAAGACCGCCGCATGCTGGCGGATGCGCTGAACCGTTACCTGAGCGAGCAGTACGGCACCGAATACCGCAACAAGGCTGCGTACGGGGCCAAGGGCTTCAGCGCCGAAACCTATGCCAAGCTGGCCGAACTGGGCGCCATCGGTGCGCTGTTCAAGGAATCCGACGGCGGTTTTGGCGGCGAAGGCGTGGACATCAGCGTGGTGTTCGAGGCGCTGGGCAACCATCTGGTGGCCGAGCCCCTGTTGGGCGCGCTGCTGGTGGGCCGTGCGCTGACCGAAGCGGGCACCGACGCGCAGAAGGCACAGCTCGAAGCCATCATTGGCGGCGAGACGATTGCGGCGCTGGCGCATGACGAGCCTGCCAACCATTACGAGCTGAACCGCGTGGCCACCACGGCCAAGCAGGGCGGCAACGGCTGGGTGCTGAACGGCAGCAAGGCCGTGGTGCTGTTTGGCGACGAGGCGCAACTGCTGCTGGTGTCTGCACGCACGGCGGACGCTGTGGACGACAAGGCCGGTATCTCGCTCTTTCTGGTGCCGGGCGATGCCGCAGGCATCACCCGCCGTGGCTATGGCCGTATTGACGGAGGTCATGCTGCCGAGGTGGCGCTGGCCAACGTGAAGGTAGGCGCCGATGCGCTGCTGGGCAAGGCAGGCGAAGGCCATGCCCTGTTGGAGCGCATCACCGGCTTCGGCCTGCTGGCGCTGGCTGCCGAATCGCTGGGGGCAATGGACGTAGCCAAGAACCACACGCTCGAATACCTGCGCACGCGCAAGCAGTTTGGCGTGCCCATCGGCAGCTTTCAGGCACTGCAGCACCGCATGGCCGACATGCTGCTGGAGGCGGAGCAGGCGCGCTCGGCCGTCATCAACGCGGCTGCGGCGATCGACAGCCCCGACGCCATCGAGCGCGAGAAAGCGCTCTCGGCTGCCAAGTACAGCGTGGGCCAGATCGGCACCCTGATGGCGGAAGAAGCCATTCAGATGCACGGCGGCATCGGCGTGACCTGGGAGCTGCCGCTGGCGCACTACGCCAAGCGCCTCATCATGATCGACCACCAACTGGGCGACATGGACCACCACCTGGCGCGCTACATGGAGCTGCAGGCCCAGGAGCGCGCTGCGCAAAATACCCGCAAGGCCGCCTGATGAGCACCGCAGGCAACGCACAACCCGCGCTGCTGGCGCGCCGCGAAGGCGGCGTGCTGGTGCTCACCAACAACAATGAGGCTGCGCGCAACGCACTCTCACCCGATTTCTACCTGGGCCTGACCGAAGCCCTCAAAGCCGCAGCCACCGACAACTCGGTGGGCGCCATCGTGCTGACCGGCGCAGGCGGGCATTTCTGCTCTGGCGGCGATCTGCGCCGTATCGCCACGCGCCGCGAGCAACCGATTGAAAAGCGCCGCGAACTGCTCGAAGGCCTGCACGACCTGGTACGCGCACTGCGCGACTGCCCCAAGCCGGTGATTGCAGCCGTCGAAGGCGCGGCAGCGGGTGCGGGCCTGTCGCTGGCCATGGCCTGCGACATGATGGTGGTGGCGCGCAACGCCGTGTTTTCGGTGGCCTATGTGAAAGTGGGCCTCTCGCCCGACGGTGGCGCCACGGCATTTCTGGCCGAACACCTCTCGCGCCAGTTGCTGACCGAGATGTGCCTGACTGGCGACCGCGTCAGCGGCGAGCGCATGCAGCAGCTGGGGGTGGTCAACCGCCTGACCGAGCCCGGCGCCGCCTTGCAGGAGGCCGTGGCGCTGGGCACCCAACTGGCCAGCGGGCCGCTGATGGCCATGGGCAGCATCAAGCAGCTATGCCGCGCCGCCTACAGCCAGACGCTGGAAGCGCAGCTCGACATGGAAGCCGAGCTGATGGTGCGCGCGCAGGGCAGGGATGAGGCGCTGGAAGGCATCACCGCCTTTCTGGAAAAACGCCCGGCAGATTATGTGAAGATTCGAAAACCATAGCTGATAGCGTAGGTGGGACGGGCGCTAGCGCACGATTTCATCACAAGGAGACATGCAAATGGGTGAAGCCCAAACTCAAACCAGCGCCGATTGGCCGTTGACCGGCATCAAGGTGCTCGACCTCTCCCGCGTATTTGCCGGCCCCCTGTGCGGCATGGTGCTGGGCGACTTCGGCGCCGATGTGGTCAAGGTGGAACACCCTGGCCGAGGCGACGACACGCGCGACTGGGGCCTGCGCATCGGCAAGACCGAAACCACCTACTACAACAGCATGAACCGCAACAAGCGGTCCATCACCGTCGATCTGCAAAAGCCCGAAGGGCTGGCGCTGATCCTGGAGCTGGTGCCGCAGTTCGATGTGGTTATCCACAACTTCAAGTTCGGTGGCGCCGAAAAGCTGGGCCTGGGCTACGAGCAGATCAAGGCCGTCAAGCCCGACATCATCTACTGCTCGGTCACTGGCTACAACACCGCCACGGAAGAAGCCGCGCGCCCTGGTTACGACATTCTGGTGCAGGGCGAAGCAGGCCTGATGGCGATGAACGGCGAAGCCAGCCAGCCACCTCTGAAGTTCGGCATGGCCGTGGTGGACATGACCACCGGCCTGTACACCGCGCAGGCCGTGCTGGCTGCGCTGTTTGCACGCGAGCGCACCGGCCGGGGCCGCCAGATCGAAATGTCGCTGTACGACAGCGGCGTGATGGTGACGGGCTACTACGGGCTCGATGCGCTGCTGATGGGCAAGGACCCCGAGCGCTACGGCAATGCCCATCCGTCCATCGTGCCCTACGGCATGTTCTATGCGTCGGACGGGCCGCTGATCATTGCCGTGGGCAACAACGCGCAATTCGAGAAGTTCTGCCGCCAGGTGGTGATGCGCCCCGACATCGTCGAAGACCCGCGTTTTGCCACCAATGTGGAGCGCGCCAAGCACCGCAAGCTGCTGCTGCCGATGATCATCGAACTGCTGGGCACGTTCGAGCGCGCCACCTTGCTCTCTCGCCTGCAGAAAGCCGGAATCCCGGGCGGCGAAGTGCTGGGGCTGCACGAGGCGCTCACCTCACAGCGCACGCAGGACAGCGGCGTGGTGCAGCAGATGCCGCACCCGGTGGCCGGATCGACCCATGTCATGGCGCCTCCCTATCGCATGGATGGCGAGCGTCTTCCGATTCGCCATGCGCCACCCACCTTGGGTGAAGGCACGCGCGAAGTGTTGCAGAATCTGCTGAACATGACCGACGAACAACTGCAGGCCTTGAAGGCGCAGGGCGTGCTGACGCTGCCCGAATGATTCTGCCTGATGAGTGCTTCTGATTTGATAGCTGTTTGCGCTTGATTGACGGGCGATGACAGGCTTCTTGATGATTAACTTTAGAGGATAGCGACTATGAAAGTACTGGTACCCGTCAAGCGCGTGGTGGACTACAACGTGAAAGTGCGCGTCAAAAGCGACGGCACGGGAGTGGACATTGCCAACGTCAAGATGAGCATGAACCCGTTTGACGAAATCGCGGTGGAAGAGGCTGTGCGCCTCAAGGAAAAAGGCGTCGTCACCGAGATCATCGCCGTCTCCTGCGGCGTGGCCCAATGCCAGGAAACCCTGCGCACGGCCATGGCCATCGGCGCCGATCGCGGCATCCTGGTCGAGACCACCGAAGAGCTCCAGCCCCTGGCCGTTGCCAAGCTCCTCAAAGCCCTGGTCGACAAAGAGCAACCCGGCCTCATCATCTGCGGCAAACAAGCCATCGACGACGACTGCAACCAGACCGGCCAGATGCTCGCAGCGCTGGCAGACCTCCCCCAGGCCACCTTCGCCTCCAAGGTCGAAGTCGCGGGCGACAAGGTAAGCGTCACCCGTGAAGTCGACGGCGGCCTCGAAACCCTGCAACTGACAACGCCAGCGGTCATCACCACCGACCTGCGTCTGAACGAGCCGCGCTACGTCACCTTGCCCAACATCATGAAGGCCAAGAAAAAGCAGCTCGACACCGTCAAGCCCGAAGAGCTGGGCGTGGATGTGACCCCTCGCATCAAAACCCTCAAAGTGGCAGAGCCTGCCAAGCGCGGCGCAGGCGTCAAAGTCGCTGACGTCTCGGCCCTGATCGACAAACTCAAGAACGAAGCCAAAGTCATCTAAGCTTCACCCATCCCCCCTGAGTCGCCTGCGGCGCCTTCCCCCCAGGGGGACGACGACCACGCTGGGGCAGCCCCGGCTGCGGGGCGGCCCTTGCTAGTCGTCCCGCCGCACGGGACCGCCAGTTTTGAAGGCCGCAAACGATACCGACACATTGAATTGAAGGACGATAGACATGACCGCTCTCGTTATTGCAGAACACGACAACCACAGCATCAAACCCGCCACCCTCAACACCGTCACGGCCGCCAAGGCCTGCGGAGCCGACGTCCACATCCTCGTGGCGGGTGAAGGCGCAGCCGCTGCAGCCCAGGCCGCAACCCAGATCGCAGGCGTTGCCAAAGTCATCCTCGCTGAAGGCGCATCGCTCAAGGACGGCCTGGCCGAAAACGTGGCAGCGCAAGTGCTCGCCATTGCAGGCAACTACAGCCACATCCTCTTTCCCGCCACGGCAGGCGGCAAGAACGTGGCTCCCCGCGTAGCGGCCAAGCTCGACGTCGCCCAGATCAGCGACATCACCAAGGTAGACGGCCCCGACACCTTCGAGCGCCCCATCTACGCGGGTAACGCCATAGCCACCGTGCAAAGCACCGACGGCAAGAAAGTCATCACCGTGCGCACCACCGGCTTTGATGCAGCAGCAGCCACCGGCGGCACGGCAGCCGTCGAAACCGTGGCCGCTGTCGAGGGCAGCAGCAAAAGCGCCTTCGCAGGCCGCGAAGTCACCAAAAACGACCGGCCCGAACTCACGGCTGCCAAAATCATCGTCTCGGGCGGGCGGGCGCTGGGCAGTGCGGAAAAGTTCAACGAAGTCATCACCCCGCTGGCCGACAAACTGGGCGCGGCCATTGGCGCGAGCCGCGCGGCGGTGGATGCGGGCTACGCGCCCAACGACCTGCAGGTGGGCCAGACGGGCAAGATCGTGGCGCCGCAGCTGTACATTGCAGCGGGCATCTCGGGAGCGATCCAGCACCTGGCGGGCATGAAGGACTCCAAGGTGATCGTGGCGATCAACAAGGACGAGGAGGCGCCGATCTTCAGCGTGGCTGACTATGGCCTGGTGGCCGACCTGTTCGAGGCGGTACCCGATATGGCGGGCAAGCTGTAATTTCAGCCCTTTCGGAAAAAACGCGGCCTGGCCGCGTTTTTTATTCCGCGGCGCTGCCTGGAAACGGAGCCTTGTCAGAGGGCGGCACAGGCCCCGCAACAGAGCAGGGCGCCTGCTGGGTTCGAAAGGAACTGCCTTGCATCCAGCCGATGTTTCAGCCGGTGTAAATACCGGGAATGGCATTTGCACTGATACCGCGCACTCTTTTGCGCGTCATCAATAAGGAATCACGGGTGGTGTAAGTTATTTGTAAGTATTCATCGTGCTTATATCTTTATTACTGGTGAATTCCCTAGGAGGAGATACCAAAAGCGTCAATTTTCGTGACCTTTGGGCGCAAATGACTAGGGAAAGCGCTAGCGGCGAAAGAGCTTGAAAACACCGGCCCGTCGATAGAATTCCTGCGATCCGCATAAAACTGTTATCGCGGTTAGAGGCGGTCTGTATTACAGGGTAATCACCAGGTGAATGCAGTCTTTGCCATCGTGGTTCAACTGGTGAAGGGTTGGTTATGGACATTTTGCTGCAGCAGATCATTAATGGTCTGGTCCTGGGCAGCATGTACGCTTTGATAGCCTTGGGCTACACCATGGTGTACGGCATTATTCAATTGATTAACTTCGCGCACGGCGAAGTGCTGATGATCGGTGTACTGACGAGTTGGAGCATCATCGGCTGGATGCAGGGCGCCATGCCCGATACGCCCGGCTGGATCATCCTGCTGATTGCCACCTTGATTGCCTGTGTGGTGGCGGCAGTGCTCAACTTCACGATTGAAAAGCTGGCCTACCGGCCGCTGCGCAACAGCCCGCGCCTGGCGCCGCTGATCACGGCCATCGGCATGTCGATCCTGCTGCAGACGCTGGCCATGATCATCTGGAAGCCCAACTACAAGCCCTATGCGACCTTGCTGCCGGCTGAGCCCTTTGAAGTGGCGGGCGCGGTGATCACGCCGACCCAGATTCTGGTGCTGGGCGTGACGGCCATTGTGCTGGCGGTGCTGATGTACCTGGTCAACTACACCCGCCTGGGCCGCGCCATGCGTGCCACGGCGGAAAACCCCCGCGTTGCGGCCTTGATGGGCATCAAGCCTGACATGGTGATTTCGGCCACCTTCGTGATCGGTGCCGTGCTGGCGGCGATTGCAGGCGTGCTGTGGGCATCGAATTATGGAACTGCCCAGCACACCATGGGTTTCCTGCCGGGTCTGAAGGCGTTCATCGCCGCAGTGTTCGGCGGCATCGGCAATCTGGCTGGCGCCGTGGTGGGCGCCATGATTCTGGGCCTGGTGGAGGCCATTGGCGCCGGTTACATCGGCGAACTCACCGGCGGCATCCTGGGCAGCCAGTATGTCGACATCTTCTCGTTCATTGTGCTGATCATCGTGCTGACCCTGCGTCCTTCGGGCCTGCTGGGCGAGCGTGTGGCCGATCGTGCGTAAGGGGAACACAGCATGAAGAACAACAAAGCACAATGGATTCTGGGCGCGGTTGCGCTCCTGGTATTACCGCTCATCCTGCAGTACTTTGGCAATGCCTGGGTACGGATTGCCGATCTGGCGCTGCTCTATGTGATGCTGGCCCTGGGCCTGAACATCGTGGTGGGCTTTGCCGGCCTGCTGGACCTGGGCTATGTCGCCTTCTACGCGGTAGGCGCCTATATGCTGGGCCTGATGGCTTCGCCCCATCTGGCCGAGACATTCGAAGGCTTCAAGGCCATGTTCCCCAATGGGCTGCACACCTCGATCTGGCTGGTGATTCCGCTGGCGGCGCTGCTGGCAGCGCTGGCGGGGATGATTCTGGGCTTTCCGGTGCTCAAGCTGCGGGGTGATTACCTGGCCATCGTGACCCTGGGTTTTGGCGAGATCATCCGTATCTTCATGCTGAACCTGGACCAGCCTGTCAACATCACCAACGGCCCCAAGGGCCTGGGTCAGATCGATTCGATCAAGATCTTCGGCTTTGACTTTGCCAAGCCGCTGGAGATCGGCAGCTATACGGTCTCGTCCGTCACCCTGTACTACTACCTGTTCCTGGTGCTGGTGGTGGCCAGCGTGGCCATCTGCTACCGTCTGCAGGACTCGCGTATCGGTCGCGCCTGGATGGCGATCCGCGAAGACGAAATCGCCGCCAAGGCCATGGGCATCAACACCCGCAACCTGAAACTGATGGCATTCGGCATGGGCGCGACGTTCGGCGGCGTGTCCGGCGCCATGTTTGCGGGCTTCCAGGGCTTTGTGTCTCCGGAATCGTTCAGCCTGATGGAGTCGATCATGATCGTCGCCATGGTGGTGCTGGGGGGCCTGGGCCATATTCCCGGCGTCATTCTGGGCGCGGTGCTGCTGTCGGCCCTGCCAGAGGTGTTGCGCTATGTGGCTGGCCCGCTGCAGCAGCTGACGGATGGGCGGCTTGACGCCTCCATCCTGCGCCAGTTGCTGATTGCCGTGGCGATGATCGTGGTGATGCTGCTGCGTCCGCGTGGCCTGTGGCCCGCGCCCGAACACGGCAAGAGCGCCATCCAGAAAGACTGAGCAGGAGAATAGAGCATGACGAGTACACACGCTCCTGCACTGAAAGTGGCAGGTATTTCCAAGCGCTTTGGCGGTCTGCAGGCGCTGTCCGATGTGGGTTTGACCATTGAGCGCGGCCAGGTCTACGGCCTGATTGGCCCCAATGGGGCCGGCAAGACCACGTTCTTCAATGTGATCACGGGCCTGTACACGCCCGATAGCGGCACCTTCGAATTGGCAGGCACGGCCTACCAGCCGACGGCAGTGCACCTGGTGGCCAAGGCGGGCATTGCGCGCACGTTCCAGAACATCCGTCTGTTTGCCGAGATGACGGCGCTCGAGAACGTGATGGTGGGGCGCCATGTGCGCAGCCAGTCCGGTCTGATCGGCGCCATCTTCCGCACCCAGGCTTTCAAGGCCGAGGAAATGGCGATCAAGGAACGTGCCCGCGAACTGCTGGCGTACGTGGGCATCGAGCGCTATGCCGATTACAAGGCGCGCACCCTGTCCTATGGCGACCAGCGGCGCCTGGAGATTGCCCGCGCGCTGGCAACCGATCCGCAGCTGATCGCGCTCGACGAGCCGGCCGCCGGCATGAATGCCACCGAAAAGGTGCAATTGCGCGAGCTGATCGACCGCATCCGCAAAGACAGCCGCACGATCTTGCTGATCGAGCACGATGTGAAGCTGGTGATGGGCTTGTGTGACCGGGTGACCGTTCTCGACTATGGCAAGCGCCTGGCCGAGGGCACGCCTGCCGAAGTGCAGAAAGACGAAAAAGTGATTGAGGCCTACCTGGGCACCGGAGGACATTGAGCATGACGGACAAGACAAGCAACCCGGTGTTGTTGAAGGTACGCGGGCTGAAGGTGGCCTATGGCGGTATTCAGGCTGTCAAGGGCGTGGATTTTGAGGTGCACGAGGGCGAACTGGTGTCGCTGATCGGCTCCAACGGCGCGGGCAAGACCACGACCATGAAGGCCGTGACCGCCACGCAGGCGATCAACGACGGCCAGATCGAGTTCCTGGGCCAGAACATCAAGGGCCTGGGTGCCTGGGATCTGGTGGCCAAGGGCCTGGTGATGGTGCCCGAAGGGCGGGGTGTCTTCACGCGCCAGACCATCACCGACAACCTGATGCTTGGGGCCTACCTGCGCAAGGACAAGGCGGGCATCCTGGCCGACATCGAGAAAATGTTCAACATCTTCCCGCGTCTGCGCGAGCGCAAGGACCAGCTGGCGGGCACCATGTCCGGCGGCGAGCAGCAGATGCTGGCCATGGCGCGCGCGCTGATGGCGCAACCCAAGCTGCTGCTGCTCGATGAGCCATCCATGGGGCTGTCGCCCATCATGGTGGACAAGATCTTCGAAGTGGTGCGCGATGTGTACGCCATGGGCGTGACGATCGTGCTGGTGGAGCAGAACGCAAGCCGCGCGCTGGCCATTGCCGACCGTGGCTACGTGATGGAATCGGGCATCATCACGATGACCGGCCCGGGCCAGGAGTTGCTGGCCGATCCGCGCGTGCGCGCCGCCTACCTGGGCGAGTAGGGCGCGCCGGGCAGAAGAGCCCGCAGACAGCCGACAGTCGATCAGAAGCACCGCATGGCGGTGCTTTTTTATTGCTCATGATTTGATAGCGTCTGGCGCTTTACGGGAAAGGGCTGACGATGAAATCTGCTGATGAAAGTGTTGCCGCAGCGGCACGTGGCAGCAAAAAGCGGCCACTTGCATGACAATGGCGCAACTTTTTCAAGGTGATTGTGTGAATTTCCTCCAGTCCATTCCTGTGCCCGTGCAAACGGTGCTGCTGCTGGTCCTTAGCAACGTGTTCATGACCTTTGCCTGGTACGGACACCTCAAGAACCTCTCCACTTCGCCCTGGTATATCGCCGCCATCGTCAGCTGGGGCATTGCGTTTTTTGAGTACATGCTGCAGGTTCCCGGCAACCGCATTGGCGCCACGCAGTTCAATGTGGGCCAGCTCAAGATCATGCAGGAGGTCATCACCCTGTTGGTGTTTGTGCCGTTTTCGGTCTGGTTTCTGGACCAGCCGCTCAAGCTCGATTACCTCTGGGCAGGGCTGTGCCTCCTGGGCGCGGTCTACTTTGTTTTTCGGGGTGCTGCCTGAATTGAGACAAAATAATGACAGCTGCATTTAAAATTGATGAATTGTGCAGTGCAGCAACTGTTTCCCTCCCGGGCGGATCTCCCGTCCGTCATCCCTCTCCCGCATTGAAACCGTATAGGTGCCCCCATGCTCTTTGGCAAACTCTTGCCGCGCGAAGGTAATTTTTTCGAACTGTTCAACCAACATGCGGACCGCATCGTCGAAGCGGCCCATGCATTTGCACAGTTGGTGGCCAACTACAACGATCCGCATCTGCGCGAGCGTTACAACCAGGATGTGGACAACGCCGAGCGTGCCGCTGACCGTGTGACCCACGAAGTCAACCGCACCCTGCACAAGACCTTCATCACCCCGATTGACCGCGAGCAGATCCACGCGCTGATCAACACCATGGACGATGTGGCGGACCTGATTCAGGATTCGG
This sequence comes from Comamonas odontotermitis, assembly GCF_020080045.1. NCBI lineage: Bacteria > Pseudomonadati > Pseudomonadota > Betaproteobacteria > Burkholderiales > Comamonadaceae > Comamonas > Comamonas odontotermitis. Next base: position 3,576,668 of record NZ_CP083451.1, on the reverse strand, counting down.
CCGAAACCATGGCGCTGTACGACGTGCGCCACATGACCGAGGAAATCACCCGCCTCACCGACCTGAGCGTCAAGTGCTGCGAGCGCGTGCGCGATGCCGTCAAGATGCTCGACCGCATTGCCGAGCCGGCCACGACCGAAGCGGCCATCAAGACCTGCGAAGAAATCGACCGCCTCGAGAGCGATGCTGACCGCGTGATGCGCTCTGCGATGAGCAAGCTCTTCCGTGAAGAGCCCGATGTGCGCGAGGTGATCAAGCTCAAGGCGATCTACGAGCTGCTCGAGACCATCACCGACAAGTGCGAAGATGTGGCCAACCACATCGAAGGCATCATTCTCGAAAACTCCTGATCGGGCAGCCCCATGGAACCGATGCAAACCGCCCTGTGGGTGATTGTCGTGCTGGTGGCGCTTGCCATACTGTTCGACTTCATGAACGGGTTTCACGACGCGGCCAATTCGATTGCGACCGTTGTCTCCACCGGCGTGCTCAAGCCCACCCAGGCAGTGGTGTTTGCGGCATTCTTCAACTTTGTTGCCATCTTTGTCTTCCACCTGAGCGTGGCTGCCACCATTGGCAAAGGCATCGTGCAGCCGGGTATTGTCGACACCCACGTGATCTTCGGCGCCCTGGTGGGTGCCATCAGTTGGAACGTCATCACCTGGTACTACGGCATTCCGTCCAGTTCGTCCCACGCGCTGATCGGCGGCATTGTTGGCGCGGTCATTGCCAAGGCTGGCGCGGGCTCGCTGATTGCCAGCGGCATCTGGAAGACGATTGCCTTCATCTTCGTCTCGCCGCTGCTGGGCTTTTTGCTGGGCTCCTTGATGATGGTGATCGTTGCGTGGGTATTCCGCCGCGCCACACCCGGTCGCGTCGACAAATGGTTCCGCCGGCTGCAACTGGTGTCTGCCGGTGCCTACAGCCTGGGCCACGGCGGCAATGATGCGCAAAAGACCATCGGTATCATCTGGCTGCTGCTGCTGTCCACCGGCTACGCGTCGCCCAACGACGCCGAGCCACCGCTGTGGACCATTGTCTCGTGCTACGCGGCCATCGGCCTGGGCACCATGTTTGGCGGCTGGCGCATCGTCAAGACCATGGGCCAGAAGATCACCAAGCTCAAGCCCGTGGGCGGCTTCTGCGCTGAAACCGGTGGCGCGATGACGCTGTTCATTGCCACTGCGCTGGGCGTGCCCGTATCCACCACGCACACCATCACCGGGGCCATCGTCGGCGTGGGCTCCACGCAGCGTGCCAGCGCTGTGCGCTGGGGCGTGGCAGGCAATATCGTCTGGGCCTGGGTGCTGACCATTCCGGCAGCCGCCTTTGTCGCCGCGTTCGCGTACTGGGTCAGCCTACAGCTGTACTAAGGATTGGCACATCAGGTGCAAAAGGTTGGCAGATATGATCGGCCAACCTTTTTTTCATTGACGTATGGCTGATTCCACAGTTTCTCGCGGTGCGCGCCCGATGGTTCGTGGTTGGCGCTGGTTGGCGGTAGCTGCTGCCGGGTTGGTGGCTGTGGCAGGAGTGTCCTGGGCGGCGGGAAGCTGGATCGCCCAGCCGCAGCAGCACCCTGTGGGGCCCGTGCCTGAGGGCTGGAATGCGCAGGCTGTAGAGATTGGCTCAGCGGAAGGGCTCGTCAGAGGCTGGTATGCGGATGGGGCGCCTGGACGTGGCGCAGTGCTGTTGCTGCACGGTGTGCGGGCAGACCGCCGCGCCATGCTCCCCCGGGCGCGCGCCTTGAATCAACGTGGCTACGCAGTCCTGCTGATCGATCTGTACGCGCATGGCGAGAGTGATGGCGACATGATCAGCTTCGGGCCGAAAGAGGCTGCAGGCGTGCGCAGTGCCCTCGACTGGCTGCGCAACCGCCTCCCGCACGAGCGCTTGGGCGTCATCGGTGCATCACTGGGTGGCGCGGGCCTGTTGCTGGCGCACCAGGGACGTCCTCCCGATGCGGTGGTGCTGGAAGCTGTGTTCACCCGAATTGAAACTGCGGTGGACAACCGTGTGCGGGAGCGCCTGGGTCCGTTATCGGCGGTGGTGTCGCCCTTGCTTTTGGGGCAGATGCCGCTGCGTCTGGGCCTGGCGGCAGACCAGGTGCGGCCTGTCGACCATCTGGCGCAGCTTGCTGCCCCCGTGCTGGTGGCTGGTGGCGCCGACGACCGCTACACCATGCAGGCCGAGACCGAACAGATGTTTGCAGTAGCTGCGGAGCCCAAGCAGTTGTGGGTCGTGCCTGGTGCGGGGCATGTCGATCTGTATCGCTTTGCCCCACAGGCCTATGAGGCGCAGGTCTTTGGCTTTCTCAACCGCCATTTGCAAAAACAATAGCAATCTTCACTGGGAAATCTTGCGCGCCTCTTCGATCTGGTACTGAAAATAGTGCTCAAAGCTGTAGGCGAAGCTGGCCATCAGGATGGCGGTGCCGATCATCAGCGCAGCGGCAATGCCGAACACCGTGATCCAGTTGGTGCGGCCGGGTGCGGCCTCCTGATCGAGCGAGGGGTTGAAGCGCGCGTTCCATTTTTCGGGTGCCATCAGCCCGTAGATGATGGCCATCAAGGAGCAGGCTGCAATGGTAAAGCCCAGGAGCGGCACCAGCAGCCAGCTCATCTGGTCGTCAATGCCGTTGGCAGCAATGCGCTCCATGCCGTACAGGCCCAGGGCGGTGGGAATGGGCAGCAGCCAGCCGATCGTGTCTCCCAGGCCATGCAGGTAGAAACGGTGCAGGCCCAGCGGCCCACCCAGAAAGGCCAGCCAAGTGGCGAGGGTCTTGTTTTTTGCAGATTTCATGGGGCAGGGGGCGTGCTGTCACCAGCGCCCAGGGTTTTTTCCATCATCACAATGTCCAGCCAGCGGCCGAACTTCGCATGGTGCCCACCGGTACGAAACCGGCAGCGGTGTGCACACCGATGGAGCCATGGTTGCCCGAATCGCCGATCACTGCAATCAATTTGCGGACACCGACCTGCTCACATGCGTCGATCAGCGCCTGCATCAGAAGCCTGCCAATGCCTTTGCCGTGCTGTCCGTCTGCCACGTAGATCGAGTCTTCCGCCGAGAATCGGTAGGCGGGCCGCGCCTTGAACCAGTTGGCGTAGGCATAGCCCACCACCTGTCCATCGTCTCCGACTGCAACCAGGTAAGGCAGCTTGCGCTGCAGCACCTCTTCGCGGCGGCGGATCATTTCGGATTCGCCTGGCGCTTCGGTTTCAAAGCTGCCGGTGCCGTGCAGCACATGGTGGGCATAGATGCGGGTGATGGCAGGAATGTCTTGGGCGGTGCTGATCCGAACGCTTGGCATGTTTTCCAGAAGTTTGTATAATGCGGAGCTTTGCTGCGTGTCGCTGGCCGGGTGGCTAGTCGCGTGTCTCAAACGTGGCAAAAAATTTCACCACCCGAAGGATTATTATGGTCGTAGTTCGACTCTCCCGCGGCGGCTCCAAGGCCCGTCCGTTCTACAACATTGTGGTTGCTGACAAGCGCGTGCGTCGCGACGGTGCTTTCATCGAGCGCCTGGGTTTCTACAGCCCACAAGCCAAGGACGGCACCGAAGGTCTGCGCCTGGCGCTGGATCGTCTGGCTTACTGGAAGAGCGTGGGCGCCCAGGCTTCTCCAACCGTGGAACGTCTGGCCAAGCAAGTCGCTGCCAAGGCTGCTTAATACGCCATCTCTCCGGATCGGTTGCGCTTCATGCGCAACCCTCCGCGCGGGCCGTTAGTTGCGACAAGCACTACGGCCCGTTTTTTATCGCCGGGCCGCTTCCAGGGAGAAAATCCTTTGGACGCCGTGGTCACACCCTGTGTGTGGCGCGCGAGGCCACCTTTCGCACTGCCATTTTTGCCATGCCTGCTACCGAACTCATTCTGTCGCCCGCCACCCTGCCAGACGATGCCATTGAAGTGGCACGCATTGCCGATGCCTGGGGCGTCAAGGGCTGGTTCAAGGTGTTTGCGCTCAGCAGCGATCCGCAAGCACTGCTCAAGGCCAAGCACTGGTTCATTCAGCCACCGGAAAAAGGCGCCCGCCATTTTCAGGGTGTGGCCTCGCTGGAGATGCGGCAGGCCCGCTTCCATGGAGACGGCATGGTGGGCTGGGCGCAAGGCGTTGATGACCGTGACCAGGCCGAGAAGCTCAAGGGCGCGCGCGTCTTCATCTCGCGTGCCGAGTTTCCCAAGACCGATGACGACGAGTATTACTGGGTCGATCTGATGGGGCTGGCCGTGGTGAACCGCGAAGGGCTGGCGCTGGGCACCGTCAAGGATCTGATGTCCACCGGCCCGCAGACGGTGCTGGTGGTAGGTTACGAGGAAGAAGGCAAGGCGCAGGAGCGCCTGATTCCCTTCGTGAATGCCTTTGTGGACGAGGTATCGCTGCCCAACAAGCGCATCACGGTCGACTGGCAGCCTGATTACTAATGGAACAGCTCCTGTATTGCCGTGCGCACGGTGCAGGCCTGGGTCGGGTGTGCGTGGCTGGGCGGCTTCCGCTTCATGGGATGTGCGCTGCCTGAGCGCGGGGAAGGATTGCTTGTATGCGCTTTGACATCATTACCCTCTTCCCTGAGCTGTTTGCCCCTTTTCTGGAGGTAGGCGTCACGCGCCGTGCCTACCAGAGCGGCCAGGTGGCAGTGCATTGCTGGAACCCGCGCGATTACGCGCCCGGCAATTACCGCCGGGTGGATGACCGCCCCTTTGGCGGCGGCCCCGGCATGGTGATGATGGCGCAGCCGCTGGCCGATTGCCTGGCTGCCATCCGTGCCCAACGTGCGCAGGCAGGCGAGGGCGATGGCCCTGCGCCGCTCGTACTGTTCTCGCCCATTGGTCGCGCGATCAACCATGGCGAAGTGCAGGCATGGTCGGATTCGCAGGGCGCTATTTTGTTGTGTGGCCGCTACGAAGGCGTGGACCAGCGCTTCATCGACCAGTTTGTGGACGTGCAACTGAGCCTGGGCGATTTTGTGCTTTCGGGCGGCGAGATTGCGGCCATGGCCTTGATGGATGCGGTAACCCGCCTGCAACCGGGCGTGCTGCACGACGAGGGCAGCCACCAGCTGGACAGCTTCAACCCCGCGCTGGACGGCCTGCTCGATTGTCCCCACTACACGCGGCCCGAGGTGTGGAACGGCCAGCCGGTGCCTGCCGAACTGCTGTCGGGCCACCACGCCCATATCGAGCGCTGGCGCCGCGAACAGAGCCTGCGCATCACTGCTGGGCACCGCCCCGAGCTGCTGGAGGCGGCCCGTACGCGTGGCCAATTGACCCGCAAAGACGAGCAGGTGTTGGCGAATTTGCCAAAACCACTATAATTGCCGGTTTACCGATCCTCTGCCCGGCCGCTTTGTTCAATGGTGAACCAAGCAATACGCTGGTAACTCTATGTCCCAGCTGCCAATTCCATGGCGCGTGCAAGATCGTTGGATGAAACCATGAACCTGATCCAGATTCTCGAGCAAGAAGAAATTGCTCGTCTGAACAAGACCATTCCTGAATTTGCCCCTGGCGACACCGTGATCGTGAGCGTGAACGTTGTTGAAGGCACCCGCAAGCGTGTGCAGGCTTACGAAGGCGTGGTGATTGCCAAGCGCAATCGCGGTCTGAACAGCGGCTTTACCGTGCGCAAGATCTCCAGCGGCGAAGGCGTGGAACGTACGTTCCAGACCTACAGCCCTATGATCGCCGGCATCGAAGTGAAGCGTCGCGGCGATGTGCGCCGTGCCAAGCTGTACTACCTGCGCGAGCGCAGCGGCAAGTCTGCCCGTATCAAGGAAAAGCTGCCAGCACGCAAGGCAGCAGCTGTTGCAGCAGAATAATTCTGCGCAGTCCAGTGCTGAAAGCCGCTACGGTACAAGCCGTAGCGGCTTTTTTCATGGTCGCCCTCTTGGCCAAGTGGCTTGTGTCGCGACCACAATCGAGCTCAAGCGACAACCCTGCTCGGCAAGCGGGCCACGGTTTTCTTATGATGCGGGAAAGAGGTTCGCATGAACAAGAATTCCAGCAGCCAGCCTGCGATGGCAAGTTTTGAACAGAATCAGCCACTCGCGTCCGTCCAGAAAGCGCAGACAGCTATCAAAAAAGTAGTCCCCATCATGGATCCGCGCACGGTGCCGGTGGTGCAGGTCGATACCGGCCTGCCCGCTGTGGCGCCAGCATGCCTGAGCGCCGAGCATCTGCGCCAGGCGTTTGGCGGCAGCAGTCTCGACTGGCAGCCGGAGCTGAGCAATGAGCACCGCTGGACGAGCAAGCCGCCAGCCAAGGCGGCCGTGCTCGTTGCGCTCGTGCAGCGGCAGGAGATCCATGTGCTGCTCACCCAGCGCAGCACAGGCCTGTCCAACCATTCGGGACAGATTGCCTTCCCCGGAGGCCGTCAGGATCCGGAAGACCACAACGCCAATGACACCGCCTTGCGCGAAGCCTGGGAAGAGGTGGGGCTGGCGCGCGACCGGGTCGAGGTATTGGGTAGCCTGCCGGTCTACGCCACGGGTTCGGGTTTCGACATCACGCCTGTGGTGGGGCTCGTCACGCCGCCGTTCGCACTTGCCCCCAATCCGGGCGAGGTGGACGACATCTTCGAGGTACCGCTGTCGTTTTTGATGAATCCGGCGCACCACCAGTGGCAGCAACTGGACACGCCCGAGCTGTCACGGCGCTGGTTATCCATGCCGTACCAGGATCCGCTGTCCGGCCACCAGCGCTTCATCTGGGGCGCCACTGCAGGCATGCTGCGCAATCTGTACCGTTTTTTGGCCTTCCAGGCGCCGCGCTGATTAGTAACTACTTGTATGTTGCAGATCAGCCGGTATGATCACCGACCATGAGTTTTTTTGCCACGCTGATCGCCTTGCTGCTGGAGCAGGCCAAGCCCTTGTCGCGCGACAACCCGGTGTATGCAGCCGTGCGCGCCTGGGTGCAGTGGATCAGCCGCAATCTGGATGCAGGCCAGCAGCGCCACGGTTGGCTGGCTTGGTGCGTGGCGGTGTTGCTGCCTACGGGGCTGTCACTGGGCATGCACTGGCTGCTGACCTGGCTGGTGGGCTGGCCGCTCGCCATGGTGTGGCATGTGGTGGTGTTGTACGTCACGCTGGGTTTTCGCCAGTTCAGCCACCATTTCACGCGTATCCGCGATGCGCTGGAATCGGGCGATGAAGAGCAGGCTCGCCAGTATCTGGCGGCCTGGCAGCAAGTGGATGTGGGCCAACTGCCGCGCAGCGAGATCGTGCGCCATGTGATCGAATATTCCGTGCTGGCCGCGCACCGCCATGTGTTTGGCGTGCTGGCCTGCTATTCCATTGGCTCGGCCCTGGGTCTGGGCCCGGCGGGCGCGGTGTTCTACCGTATGGCGGAATATGTATCGCGCTTTGCCATCAAGCCCGCCCAGGCCAGCGAGTTGGCGCACGGCGCCTTTCAGGATGTGGCGGCCCGCGCCTGGGCCATGGTGGATTGGTTGCCCGCGCGCCTGACCGCGCTGAGCTTTGCCATCGTCGGCAATTTTGAAGAAGCCATCGATGGCTGGCGCTTTCAGACCCAGCACTTTCCCAACGACAACGATGGCGTGATCCTGGCCGCCACCGCTGGTGCCATCGACATCCGCCTGGGCGGCGCCGCACTGCGTGCACGCACGGCCGATTTCGATGCTGGCGATGCTGCCCTGCTGCAGGGCGACGGCTCCACCACGCCGGGGCGCGATCCGGAAGTGGCACACCTGCGCAGCGTGGTGGGCCTGGTGTGGCGCTCGGTGGTGGTGTGGATGCTGCTGCTGGCGCTCCTGACCCTGGCGCGGCTGCTGGGGTGATAGCTGCCTGGGTGGCCGGCGAACAGCTTGCATGTGCAGCAAAGCCTGCGAACCGTGTGACCGGCCTCGCAGGCTTTTTTGATGTTTGAAGGCAGCGGCGCACACACAATAAGCGCCATCAGCACTATTTTTTATAGCGTTTGCACGCTGGAGCGCACCGCAGGCGGCGCCAGTTCGCTGAACTGGCCGTTCCAGTAGGGGTAGTAGGGGTAGGGCGGCATCACGGCGCTGGCGTCATCGAGCAAACGCATCTGCTCGGCGTTCAACTGCCAGCCCACGGCACCCAGGTTCTGCTGCAATTGCTCTTCGTTGCGCGCGCCAATCAATACGCTGGCGACCGTGGGGCGCTGCAGCAGCCAGTTGATGGCGACCTGGGCCACGCTCTTGGCGGTATCTTGCGCCACAGCCTCCAGCGCATCGACCACCTTGTACAAATGCTCGGCGGCCGCGGGCGGTGCAAACTGTTCGGTCTGGTGCAGGCGGCTCTGTTCAGGGATGGGCTGGCCACGGCGAATCTTGCCCGTGAGCCGTCCCCAGCCCAGCGGGCTCCACACCATGGTGCCGACACCCTGATCCAGGCCGAGCGGCATCAGCTCCCACTCCATGTCACGGCCAATCAGCGAGTAGTAGGCCTGGTTGGCCACATAGCGCGGCAGGCCGCGCCGGTCGGCGGCAGCCAGCGATTTCATCAACTGCCAGCCCGAGAAGTTGGATGCGCCCACATACCGCACCTTGCCTGCCTGCACCAGCAGGTCCAGGGTTTGCAGCACCTGTTCGACCGGCGTGTGGGCGTCAAACGCGTGCAACTGTAAAAGGTCGATGTAATCGGTCTTGAGGCGCTTGAGGCTTGCCTCCACCGCGCTCACCAGGTGCTGGCGGGAGCTGCCTGCATCATTGGGCCCACTGCCGGTGCGCAGGCCGACCTTGGTGGAGATGATGGCGTGCTGGCGACGCCCGGCGAGCGCCTCGCCCAGCACGGCCTCCGATGCGCCGTCTGAGTACACATCGGCGCTGTCGAACAGGTTGAGGCCGGCATCCAGACAGATATCGATCATGCGCCGGGCATGGTCTGCGCCGCTCTGGCCCCAGGCTGAGAACAGCGGGCCTTGCCCGCCAAAGGTGCCGGTGCCCAGGCCCAGCGCGGGTACTTTCAGGCCGGATTGGCCGAGGTAACGGTATTCCATGGCAAAACCCTTTTGAAAAGCTTATGCAGAAGCGCTGGCGGCACATGCCACACCAGCCGTGCGGCGCTGGCTCATGCCCACCAGCACCAAGCCCAGGGCTGACAGCGCAGCGGCCCCCCAGGCTATCGACAGCAGGCCCGCGCCCGCAATCAGGCTGCCACCCACCCAGGCGCCCAGCGCGTTGCCCAGATTGAAGGCCGAAATATTGAGGCTGGACGCCAAGGTGGCGCCCTGGCTGCCCACGCCTTGCATCACGCGCATCTGCATGGGGGCCACGGTGGCAAAGGCCACCACGCCCAGCGCTGCCACATAGGCCATGGCCACGGCGCCCGACTGGCCAAACGCCCAACGGCCCAGCACCAGGACTGCCACCAGACCACCCAGCGTGATCCACAGCGCCCGCACCACACCACGGTCGGCCAGCTTGCCGCCAGCGATGTTGCCCACGGCCGAGCCAGCGCCAAACAGCAGCAGGGTGATCGCCACTCCCGTGTTGCCCATGTGGGTGATCTGCGAGAGCAGCGGCTCCACATAGGTGTAGAGCGCAAATACGCCGCCAAAGCCGAACACCGTCATGCCCAGACCCAGCCACAGTGGGGTGCTTGCCAGTACCGACAGTTCATCGCGCAGCGCGGCAGGGGCCGATTGCTTCAGGTCGCGTGGCACAAACAACGCCAGAATGCCCAACGCGACGACTCCCACCACGGCCACAGCGGCAAAGGCCATGCGCCAGCCAAAATGCTGGCCGATCCAGGTGCCGGCGGGTACGCCCAGCAGGGTGGCCAGCGTCAGGCCGGAAAACATCAGCGCAATGGCCGAGGCCTGCTTGTCCTTGGGCACCAGGCTGGTGGCAACGACGGCCCCCACACCAAAGAAAGTGCCGTGCGTGAGCGAGGTGAGTACGCGTGCAGCCATCAGCGAGCCGTAGTTGGGCGCAAACACCGCCGCCACGTTGCCCGCGATGAAGATGAGCATCAGGCTCAGGAGCAACTGCTTGCGCGGCCAGTGGCGCGTCAGCAGGGTGAGCACTGGCGCGCCCACGGCCACCCCAAAGGCGTAGCCCGAAATGAGGGTGCCTGCCGTGGGAATGCTGATGCCCAGGTCCTGGCTGACCTGGGTGAGCAGGCCCATGATGATGAATTCTGTGGTGCCGATGCCAAAGGCGCCGGCGGCGAGTGCCAGTAGGGATACGGGCATGGGGAAGTTCCTTTCAGTGCGGGTAAGCGGAGGGCTTCGTACCCGGAAGAAGGAATTGTCGTGACTGGCACTGCCTTTGTGTAGATGGAATAATGGAAACGCATTTGTGCTGCTGTGGCACAAATAAACCGCTCCCTGGCCAAGGAAAAACCATGCAAGCCACCCGTTCTGCTGCAGCCCCGCAGTTTGAAATCAACCGCTCCGGCGAACTGGAAGTGTTTGTGCAGGTGGCGGAAAAGGGCAGCTTCTCGGCCGCAGCCCGCCATCTGGGCGTGTCGCCCTCGGCCATCAGCAAGATCGTGGCCCGCCTCGAAGCGCGCCTGGGGGCTCAACTGGTGCTGCGCAGCACACGCCGCGTGCAGTTGACGCCTGAAGGCTGCCAGTTGTACGAGCGCGGCCAGCGCGTGCTGGCGGATTTGAACGATGTGGAAAATGCGGCCTCGCTGCGCAGCGTTCCCAAAGGCGTTGTGCGCATCAATTCCAGCTCATCCACCGGGCAAAAGCTGCTGGTTCCCTTGGTGGTGCGCTTGATGCAGACCTATCCCGAGTTGGTACTGGATTTGAGCTTTACCGACCATGTCGTGGATCTGATGGAGGCCCAGGCCGACATTGCCATCCGCTGGGGCAAGTTGCCCTCGTCTGACGTGGTGGCTCGGCTGCTTGGCTACACGCGCCAGGTGATCGTGGCCGCGCCGTCCTATCTGGCTGCCCACGGCACGCCACAGGATCCGGGGGACCTGGCGCGCCACATTCGCATCGGCTGGAACTACCAGCGCACTGTGCCCCATTGGCCGTTTACCGTGGATGGCCGCGCAGTGGATGTGCCGATCGGTGAGGCGCTGCGCGTCAATGACGGGGACGTGATGCGCAACATGGCGGTGGAGGGGGCGGGTATTGCCAGATTGTCACTCTTTCATGCATGGAGCGACATTGCTGCAGGCCGATTGAAAGTGGTGCTGGAGCCCTTCAACACGGGCGTGCTGGAGCCCATCCACGCCGTATACCTGGGCAAGCCTGACCAGCTGCCTTCGCGCACGCGGGCGGTGCTGGATTTTCTGAAATCCCACGTGGATTTGACGCACGCTGAGCAGTTGCCACTGGCGTGGTTGCAGCCTTGACCGGGGGCCGCTCCCCGGTTTGCGGTCTTTTCAATGGAGTGCGCCCGCCCAGTATGCGCAGTATGCTATCAAATCAATAGTAATTTTAGCGCAGGGCACGGGCTTCAATACGCGCTCAGGTTGAGTTCGTCAAACAATTCGCGGTAGATGCGGTAGCGGTTTTCGCTGATGGGCAGGGTCTCCGAGCCATTCGTAACCGCGTCAATCACGCCGCAGCCGGGCTCATGCAGGTGCGTGCAGTTGTAGAACTTGCATTCCTTGGCGTGGGCGCCAATGTCGGGCATGCAGGCGGCCAGCTGGGTGGGCGCGATATGGTAGAGGCCAAACTCCTGAAACCCGGGCGAATCGATGAGGGCCGTGGTGCGCGCCTCATCCACCCAGTACAGCGTTGTGCTCGTGGTGGTGTGCTTGCCGGTGTTGAGGGCCTGCGAAATCTCGTTGGTGGCCACGTTGGCACCGGGAATCAGCAGGTTGATCAAGGTGCTTTTTCCCACGCCCGAGGGACCCAGCACCAGGGTGGTCTTGCCTTCGAGCAGGCCGTAGATGGCGTCGCGATCCTCCTCGTCCGCGCCTTCCAGTGCAAATGGCAGCACCGTGTAATGCGGTGGGTCGTCCGCCTGGTCGCGCATGGTTCGGTAGGGTTCCAGCCGTTCCCAGGCACGCAGAAAGGGCTCGCCCAGATCCATCTTGTTGAGGGCGATAATGGGCGTGATGTGCGCGGCCTCGGCGGCAATCAGGGCACGTGCCAGCTGCACTTCGCTGAACACCGGCTCTGCGGCGATCAGAATCAGGAGCTGGTCGAGATTGGCAGCAAAGGTCTTGGTGCGGATGTCATCCTGGCGGTAGAAGACGTTGCGGCGCTCCTGCACCTTCTCGATCGTGCCTTCGTCGCCCTGGCCGGGCGGTGGCGCGAGCCAAAGCACATGGTCGCCCACCACGGCCTGGCTTTTCTTGCCGCGCGGGTGGCAGATGCGGCGCTCGCCGTCGGGAGTCTCCACCACGCAGTGGCGGCCATAGCTGGCCACGACCAGGCCGGTCTGGGTATCGCCCTGGCCTGACGCGTGGGCGCCGGGGCGCCGTCCGTGTTTTGCCATGGGGATCAGGCCAGTTGCAGCAGCGCTTCGATTCGGCGCGCGCATTCAAAATCGGTGGCAGACAGGCCGTTTACATCGTGCGTATTGAAACGCACCACGCAGCGGTTGTAGTGCACCGACAGATCGGGATGGTGATCCTGCGTGTGGGCGATCAGCGCCACGCCGTTCACAAAGGCCATGGTCTCGTAGTAATTGGCAAAACGGAAGGTTTTTTCGATTGCCACGTCGCCGCCATCACCAGCCAGCACCCAGCCGGGCAACTGGCCCAGTTGTGTCACCACCTCGGAGGCAGTGAGGGCGCGGCGCGTCTGGGCGGACCAGTCTTGTTTGGGCAGATGGGATTGCGTCATGGTGTCAATTGTTGCATGTGGCTGATCCGCTCCACTGCGGGCGGGTGCGAATAGTAGTAGCGCACATAGAGCGGATCGGGGGTCAGAGTGGAGGCATTGTCCTCGTACAGTTTGAGCAGGGCAGATTGCAGATCCTGCGCGCGCGTCTGCTGTACCGCATAGGCATCGGCTTCAAACTCATGCGTGCGCGAGGAATGCGCCATCAGTGGCGCGACAAAACCGCTGAACACGGGCGCAGCCAGCAGGAACAGCAGCAGCGCCAGCGCATCATTGGGGGCAGAACCTGCCACCCCTTGGACGTTGAAATTGGGCGTGACGCCCAGCCCGGTGTAGAACCAGCCTTGGCCCGACAGCCAGCCCAACAGCGCAAAACCCAGCAGGGTGAGCGCAAACAGCGCCACCATGCGCTTGATGATGTGCTTGTGCTTGAAGTGGCCCAGCTCGTGCGCGAGCACTGCGTCCACCTCGTCGGCATTCAATTTTTGTAGCAGGGTATCGAAGAACACCACACGCTTGCTGGCGCCAAAACCAGTGAAGTAAGCGTTGGCGTGCTGGCTGCGGCGGCTGCCATCCATCACGAACAGGCCCTTGGCGGAAAAGCCGCAGCGCTGCATCAATGCCGTGACGCGGGCTTTGAGCGATTCGTCTTCCAGGGGCTGGAACTTGTTGAAGAGGGGAGCGATGAAAGCCGGGTAGATCACCATCAGCAACAGATTGAAGCCCATCCACACGGCCCAGGCCCACAGCCACCACCAGCGGCCGGTGGCTCCCATCAGCCACAGGATCACAGCCAGGATCGGCAGGCCAATGATGGCGCCCATGGCCGCGCCCTTGAGCAGATCGCCCAGCCAGAGGCCCGGGGTCATCTTGTTGAAACCAAAGCGCTGCTCGATGACAAAGGTCTGGTAATAGCTGCCCGGCAGGTCGATCAGCCCGCCGATCAAGGCAAAAACGGCCACCAGCGCCAGTTGCTGCAGCATGCCGCCGCCCATGGCATCCAGCAGCCAGTGGTTCAGGGCATCAAGGCCGCCCAACAAGGTCCAGCCCAGCAGCACCACGGTGCCAAGTGCCAGCTCCAGCAGGCCAAAGCGGGTTTTGGCGATGGTGTAATCGGCCGCTTTCTGGTGGGCAGACAGACTGATGCGGTCTGCAAACAATGCGGGAACCGCATTGCGGTGGGCGGCCACATGGCGCATCTGGCGCGAAGCGAGCCAGAGTTTGACCAGGACGCCCAGCGCCAGCGCGGCAGCAAAGATCAGGGTGAACGACAGCGATAAAGTCACGAGTGGGGCTGTTGAAAAACGGAAAGCGATCAAGTGTAGGGCATCGGCGACAATCACTCGCATGCAAGACAAGAACACCCCTGCCGTCGCGCCAGAGTCTGCGCCGCAGCTGGACAAATCGGACCTGAACCTGGTCTGGCTGGACTGCGAGATGACGGGACTGAACCCTGAAGAACACCGTGTGATCGAGATCGCGCTGGTGGTGACCAATGCCGACCTGAGCGTGCGCATCGAAGGCCCGGTGATTGCCATCCACCAAAGCGATGAGGAGTTGGGCAAGATGGACGCCTGGAACCGGGGCACCCACGGAAGAAGTGGGCTGACCGAGCGTGTCAAGGCCTCAACCGTGACCGAGGAAGATGCGCAAAAGGAGGCGCTGCGCTTCATGAAGCGTTACGTGCCCAAGGGCAAGGTGCCGATGTGCGGCAATAGCATCGGGCAGGACCGCCGGTTTCTCGCACGCTACATGCCGGAGCTGGAGGCCTATTTCCACTATCGCAATGTCGATGTCAGCACTCTCAAGGAGTTGGCCCGGCGCTGGAAGCCAGCTGTGGTAACCGGCTTCAAGAAGGCGCAAAAGCACACGGCGCTGGCCGATGTGCATGAATCGATCGACGAGCTGGTGTACTACCGGACGCATTTTTTACAGCTGGCGCCCGAGTCAGCTACCTGATGTCGAACTGATTGACCCGGCTTGCCTCGGTCACCAAGGTATCGGTTTTGCCGGCCTGGCGGGTGATGGTGCGCTCTTTGAGTGTGAGTCCGCGGTAAGTGCCTGCAGATGCCACCCAGGAGGTAGTTTGTGCATTGCTGTTGGCGTCGGGGTTGCCTTCCGGGCTGGCAGCAATGGTGGTGAGGAAACGGCAGGCCTCGAACTGACCGAGGGCGGTGCTGATGGCCTCTCTGCCCTCGTAAGTTCTTGTGTAGGCCAGGGTGGTCACGGTCTTGATTTCCTGATCGGCTGTCGAGCGGCTATCGGTTTGTACGATGGTCTGCGAAGTGGTCTGGCCGGGCGTCATAGCGATCACCGACTGTTGGGCCGGCGTCAGGCTCTGTCGGCTGGTGGCACCGATATTGAACGCGTTATAGCCGTGGTACAGCAGCGCTCCACCTTCGATGGAGTAGTGAATGCTGGCTCGTCCGGTGTCTGGCGAGACATAAATGGTGTTGATGCCATTCTCTTCTTTCTGGCTGGTTACCCAGTGCAGAAAGCGAGACTCCACTGCGGGCGCGTCGTTCAAGCGGCTACTCTGCGTAACATTGATCTGGGTGTCCTGGCGATAAAAACCGGTGTTGAAACAATCGCTGGAATCCCTGGCTTCTTCTGAGCTATCGCTGCCACCACCGCAAGCTGCCAGCAAGGCGGCCCCGAGCAGGCCAGTGATAGCCATGAAAGTTCGTGAACACATGGTCATGCCGGTCTCCTGATTGTGATGCGTGTGGAGACATCGTAGTGGAAGCTTTGCCTTGGCCTGACAAGAATGACCTGGGTCACCGGCTTTTTCAAAGCCACGGGCTTCTGGAGCTTGCAGATGGACGCCTCGAATCACAGATGTCCTTGGCATGATGCGGGAAAACCCGAAACGTGCGATAATCCACGCTTCCTTCCGCCACTTACGGCGGTGATACGCACATCTCCCTTCATTCTCTGGGCGTCCAGGCCATGCGATTCGCAGCATGGCCGTTTTGAAGCAAGCCCACGGCACACACTCTGGCCGATACCGTTTGATGGTTGATGTATTTACAACCATGAACGGACCGGAACTGCGTTGCGAACCGCGCAGAGGCCCGCCATTGCTATTTTTCAAAATGACGCAAGACCTCCATCTGCAGGGCGAAGCCGCGCCTGCCCAAAACTTTACCGACGCTGAAAATCACGTCGAAAACATGGAATCCACCGATTCCGTTGATTCCACCGAATCGGAAACCGTAGAAGCACAGGCCGACGAGCCCAACGGCTTTGTCGAGCTGGGCCTGGCGCCCGAGCTGGTGCAGGCCGTCAAGGACCTGGGCTACACCCAGCCCACCGCGGTGCAAGAGCGTGCCATTCCCTTGGCCATGTACGGCGAAGGCGAAGAGTCTGACCATTTCACCGATCTGATGGTGTCGAGCCAGACCGGCTCGGGCAAGACCGCTGCCTTCCTGCTGCCCGTGCTGCACACTTTGATCCAGCAGCAAGCTGCTGCCGCTGCGGCAGAGCGCGCGGAGCACGACCGTCTGGCGGCCGAAGCGGTGGCCCGTGGCGAGCAGCCACCCAAGCGCGCCAAGCGCAAGAACCCGCTGAGCCCACGCAACTTCAAGGCAGCGCAGCCCGGCGCCCTGATTCTGTGCCCAACGCGCGAGCTGGCGCAGCAGGTGGCGCATGACGCCATCGAGCTGGTGCGCCATTGCAAGGGCCTGCGCATCGCCAACGTGGTAGGCGGCATGCCTTACCAACTGCAGATCGCAAAACTGCAGAACGCCGACCTGGTGGTGGCAACGCCTGGCCGTCTGCTCGACCTGCAGCGTTCGCTGCAGATCAAGCTCGACAAGGTGCAGTTCCTGGTGGTTGACGAAGCCGACCGCATGCTGGATCTGGGCTTCTCCGACGACCTGGCTGAAATCAACCAACTGACCATCCAGCGCAAGCAGACCATGATGTTCAGTGCCACGTTCGCACCGCGCATCCAGCAACTGGCCATGCGCGTGATGCACGACAACGGCGCGGGTGTGAAGAAGCTGACCATTGATTCGCCGCAGGAAAAGCACGCCAATATCAAGCAGGTGCTGTTCTGGGCCGACAACTCCGACCACAAGCGCAAGATGCTGGATCACTGGCTGCGTGATGCCTCGATCAACCAGGCGATCGTGTTTGCATCCACGCAAGTGGAGTGCGATGGCCTCGCCAATGACCTGCAGCAGGAAGGTTTTTCTGCGGTGGCACTGCACGGTGCATTGAGCCAGGGCCTGCGCAACCGCCGCCTGATGGCGCTGCGCAACGGCCAGGTGCAGATTCTGGTGGCTACCGATGTGGCGGCACGCGGTATCGACGTGCCCACCATCACCCACGTTTTCAACTATGGCCTGCCCATGAAGGCGGAAGACTATACCCACCGCATCGGCCGTACCGGTCGCGCGGGCCGCTCCGGTCTGGCGGTGACCTTTGCAGAGTTCCGTGACCGTCGTCGCGTGTTCGACATTGAAGGTTATACCAAGCAGCAGTTCAAGCCCGAAGTGATTCCTGGCCTGGAGCCAGTCCAGCGCTTCCCAGCCCGCAGCGAAGGTCCGCGCGGTGGCCGTGGTGGCGACCGTGGCCGCCCAGGCCGTGGCGGCTTTGGTGGTGGTGGTGACCGTGGCTTTGGTGGCCGCCGCGACGGCGACGGCTATGGCCGCAAGTCAGGATTTGGCGACAGCGGCGGCGGCTCCCGTCCTGGCGGTTTTGGCGGTGCACCGCGCAAGCCTGGCTTTGGTGAAGGCTTTGGTGCCAACCGTGGTGGCGACAGCCGTCCGCGTTTTGACCGTGACGACCGCGCGCCACGCTTTGAGCAGCGTGCTGATCGCGGCGGCGACCGTTTCAACGACCGTGGCGGCGACCGCTTCCAGGATCGCGCACCGCGTCCCGAAGGCCGCAGCTTTGACCGTGCACCTGCCGACCGCCGCTTTGAACGTGGTGACCGCCCTGAGCGCAGTGATCGCTTTGGTGGCGGTGGTGAAAGCCGTGGCCCGCGCAGTGCAGGCCCGCGCCATGGCGGCGGCGATTTTGCGCCGCGCCGCCCAGGTGGCGCCGGTGAGAACCGCTTTGGCGACCGTGGCGGCCGCCCTTACGCACCAGCGGGTGACCGCAAGCGCACCGAGCGCAACCGCTGATCATTGATCGCTGACCCGTCCTAGATTAGGTTGACACCTGGGACGGTAATTCAAGCCGGCGGATGCCGGCCAAGGACGCCCGATGCACCGCATCGGGCGTTTGCATTTTCAACGATAGATGGGGACGCTCGGTGTTGTAGATCCTCACCGACTCGCCCACCATGCGCCGGGCCTGCTCCAGGTTGGCGGGCCGCTGCAGCAACAGCTCGCCTTTGAGGATACCGTTGACCCGCTCGGCCAGCGCGTTCTGGTAGCAGTCGTAGCCATCGGTCATTGAGCAGTACAGGCCGTGGCGCCGATGGATGCTCTGGTAGTAGCTCGAGCAGTACTGGATGCCCCGATCCGAGTGGTGCACCAAGCGCTGGTGGCTTTGGCGGGCACGCAAGGCCATCTTCAGAGCCTGGGCCATCGGCTCGGTTTGCAGGCTGTCATGCACATGCCAGCCCACGATCTTGCGCGAGTAGGCGTCGGTGACCAGGCTCAGGTAGACGAACTTGTCAGCCGTGGGCAGGTAGGTGATGTCGGCCACCCAGACCTGCTCGCTGGCCCTGGCGCACACCTGCTGCTCGCCCGCCTTGAGCAGGTTGGGATGACGACGAAGCCGGTGATGGCTGTCGGTGGTCTTGTGGTACGCCCGCCGTGCGGGCACCAGCATTCGGGCGTTGCGCAGCACATCGAACAGCGCATCGCGCCCCAGACGGATACCCGCCTGCCCCAGCGGCTCGCGCAGCACATGGTGCAACTTGCGCGTACCCAGCCTGGGCTGGCGAACCCGCCAATCGCGCACCAGCTGCACCACCGCCTCGGCCCGGCTCTCACGCCGTGCGTGGCGCCGTTGGCCCTGGTAGTACGCCTGCCGGCTCAGCCCCATGCAGCGGCAAGCCCTCGCCACGCTCAGCCCTTGGACGAGCCGCTGCGCGAGGACTTGCCCGAAGGCTTTTTTACGACGCGCACTCCATAGTCCTTCTTCAGAACATCAAGCATCGCCTCGAACAGCTGGGCCTTCTCGTTGGCCTCTTTGAGCTGCACTTGCAAGGCCTTGATCTGCTGCTCGGGCGTCAGTGCTTGGGGCGTTTTGTCTGGGGGCATGGCTGCACATGATGCACCACGCCCCCAACCTTGGCGACCATGCTTGCGCAGCCATACCAGCACCGTTGATCGACCCTGGATCCCATAGCGCGTCTGCGCTTGCTTGTATGTCAACTCGCCTTTTTCCACCTGCTCGACCACTGCCAGCTTAAAAGCCAGCGTGTAGTCCCTCTGGGTTCGCTTGGAGCCTGATTCCATGAGACTTGCCTTTTCCTTCAAGAAAAGGTGTCAACCTCCGGCAGGACGGGTCACGCACAACAAAAAGAGCTTCCTTCGGGAGGCTCTTTTTTTAGGAGCAAGAAGCGCTTTGTGGATGAGCGCTATCTGCATATTTCACTCCAACTCATAGGGGCAGTGGGTTTGGGAATGTGCCCGGCTAGGGGCACCCCGCAAAGCCACTGTCGCGGCGTGAGGAGATCGTAAGCACGTTCTCAGGATCAATGCTTGGAAGAATGCCGGCCAATGTCGGGCCAGCGGTGGTGAAAGTAGACCCAGCTGATGAGACCGGCCGCCATCAGGCACATTGAGGCAACCGCCAGCGCGATGGTGGAATCCATCACCAGTGGCGCCAGTACACCGGCTACCAGTCCATTGGCAACCGAAGACACCACGGCCTGCAGCGAAGAGGCGAGGCCACGGCGTTCAGGATGCAGATCGAGCACCAGCAAGGTCACTACGGGGGTCATCAAGGCCCAGCCAAACGAATAAATGCCCAGCGGTACGAGCGCCCAGGCGGGGTGGGGCGGCAGTACCAGGTTCAGCAGCAGATAGATGCTGGAGGTCACGAACATGATCAGGAACCCGTGGCGCACCTGGCGCTTGGGAGGTATCTTGCCCGCCAGACGGCCGCTGACCCAGGCGCCCGCCATGATGCCGCCGATGGTGCACAGGAAGAACCAGAAGAACTGGGTGGGCTGCATCTTCATGTGCGTACCCAGGAACGTAGGCGCCGACAGGATATAGATGAACATGCCATTGAAAGGCACGCCGCTGGCT
Organism: Comamonas odontotermitis; assembly: GCF_020080045.1. NCBI lineage: Bacteria > Pseudomonadati > Pseudomonadota > Betaproteobacteria > Burkholderiales > Comamonadaceae > Comamonas > Comamonas odontotermitis. The sequence continues at coordinate 3,556,711 of NZ_CP083451.1, read as the reverse complement.
GCGGCCAACAGCAGAAAACGTGGGCTGGTGCACAACTGCCAGTAGCCACGCATCAGGTTCTTCAGGTCAAAGGGCTGGCGCTTGGCGGGAGGCAGGCTCTCGGGTAGCAGGCGCCAGTTGTACGCCCACAACAGCACGCCGATCACCGTCAGCAGCCAGAAGATGGACTGCCAACTGGCGTAGGCAATGAAAGCGCCACCAATCATGGGCGCAATGGCCGGGGCAATGCCGAAGTAGATGGTGATCTGGCTCATCACCCGCTGTGCTTGTGCAGGTGGAAACAGGTCGCGCACCACGGCGCGCGACACCACGATGCCGGCGCCGGTGGTGCAGCCTTGCAGGGCGCGGAACAGGATCAGCTGCTCAGGTGTCCGGGCGAGCGCGCAGCCTGCGGAGGTCAGCGCAAACGCTGCAAGCCCCCACAGCACCACGGGGCGGCGGCCCAGGCTGTCGGACAGCGCGCCGTGGAACAGGTTCATGAAGGCGAAGCCGAACAGATACGCTGACAGCGTCTGCTGCATCTGCAGCGGAGAGGCCTGCAGGGATGCCGCAATACCGTCGAATGCGGGCAGGTAGGTGTCGATGGAGAACGGCCCCAGCATGCCCAGAAGCGCCAGCATGACCGCCAGAACCCATTGGGGTGTGGGTTTGGATGGGGCGGTAGCAGAGCGGAGATCGTTCATGGGAAGCGCGCCACGCGCTTGCAGCGGGTGGCGCCGGTGTCAAAGGCAGAAAAAGAGGGAGGAGAGGCGCCAGCCGCCATTGCCGCACAGGCATCAGCGCAGGTTCTCAGGGACAGCGCTGCAGCTTACCCGAAGCCACGGGTCTGTGCAGTCGCTCTGGTATGTCGCACCCCGCAGGTGGCGGGTCAGGCCGGGGTTTCGTCTAGCAGCATGGCGGCGATGATGTCGAGGGTGTCGAGCATCTGCGCCGGGTTGCGAGGGTCGGCACTGAGCACCGGCACTGCACATTGTGGATAGTTGGACAGGCGTACGGTGAACATTTCCTGCTGCGCCGCCGATGCAGGGCGCGAGATCAATACCACCACCACCTGCAGTTTGGGGGAGCGGAAGCACTGCTGGATCAGGGTTGCGGTGTGCTCCAGGGCATTGGGCTCATGGATATCGACCATGACAATCGCACCAAAGGCCAGTGACAGCGCCCACTCGCGCACGAAATCGTAGCGTTCCTGGCCGGGGCAGCCATACACCTGCAAGGTGTCATTGTCGTCCAGCTTGATCTCGCCAAAATCCAGGCCCACGGTCGTGGTTTCCTTGGCGTGGGCCTGTTTGTCGAGGTTGGGCACTTCGCACTCGATGGCCAGACTCCCGCAGAGGCTGCGAATGGCCGTGGTCTTGCCAATGCCCATGGGGCCGACCAGTACGATGCGTTTGATGAGGTGTTGCATGCGAGTCTGACTTTAGGTGGAGGTCGTGCCGGAATCGTTGGCATTGCGGTTCTGGCCGATCCAGCGGCTGAGCTGGCGGAACAGGCCCCGTGCAATACCCTGGCTTTGCAGGGTGGCTGCAGTTGCAGCCTCTGGCACTGCCGATGCCTGTACCGTTTCGGCAAATGCAGGAGGCAGGGGCGCCAGTGGATGCAATTCCACCAGGACACCCTTGCCGCGCAGGACCTGCAGCAGGCGCAGCAGCTCGGCGCGGTCCAGTGGCGCGCGCTCGCCCAACTCCTCCAGGGTGCGTTCACCGGAAATCAAGGCCGCCAGAATCTGGCGGTGCGCCTGTCCGGCCATGCTGCCGGTCAATTGCGTCCAGCGTCTGATGCGAAAGCGGGTGCCGGCCACAGGCTCGGTGTCTGATGCCGTATAGGTGGAGACTGCCGGTACATCGGTCATGGCAGCAGAGACTGGCGCGGGAGCCATGTCCAGCTCTGTCGCCTTCAGGAAGGCAGCATCCGCGTTCTTGATCTGCACGTTGTGCGGTGTGGTCATGCCTTGCATGCGGCGATTCTTTACCGTTTCGCGCAGACGTTTGCTGTGGGCCTGCAGGCTCATCTGCTCAAGCATCTGCGTGAGGCGGCCCACGCTGTAATCAGGCGGCAGCTGGCCATCGATCTGGTGTGGCCATTGCGCACGCAGGGCATCGGCTTGGTCGTCGCTGGCAATCAACAGGACGCACGCGTTATCAGGGCGCTTGCTGATGGCTTCGGACGCACTCTGGGCGTCCACTACCCAGAGCTCGGTGGCCGGCTTGGCAGAGCCTGTGGCCTGGCTATCGCGCCAGCGCTTGGCGGCCACGTCAAACAAATAACTAAAGCGCAGTTGATGTGCTTCACTCAAATGGGCGGCATGCAAAATCAGGTCAGACATTCATACTCTCCCATGCAGCAACATGTTCAATCTCGGAAATGACAGGCATTACTGTGCCTGCTATTTCTTGCTCTCCGCTTGCAGGTAAATACATTTTCAAAGGTTGTAAATGAATGTCAATAATTCAAACCAATGGAGAACAAATTGGTTATTGAATTAATCGAATTTTCCCTGTGGAAATTAGTGAAAACCCTTATTACAAGACAAATGTAACCTGTGCGCAAAGGTAACACTGCAACGGCGCGAAAATCCATATGTCGCACTGCGGTTCATGGCCTTTGGCAGTCCGGGCAAAAGAAAAGCCGCTGGATTGCAGCGGCTGTGACTCGTCCTGTCATAGGTTGACACCTATTCGCGACTAATCTCCAGCCCAAGCTGGTTGGCGAGAGACGCCCGATGTATTGCATCGGGCGTTTTGTATTTTAGGGACAGGTGCGGCCGACGCTCGTTGTACAGCCGTACCGATTCGCCCACCATGGTGCGGGCCTGCGAGAGATCGGCAGGTCGTTGCAACAAGTATTCCATCTTGAGGATTCCATTGACCCGCTCAGCCAGAGCGTTTTGGTAGCAATCGTAGCCATCGGTCATGGAGCAGGTGATGCGGTTGCGTGCATGGATGCGCTGGTATTGAGCCGAGCAGTACTGAACACCTCTATCAGAGTGGTGTACGAGCGGCTGATCTGTTCGCCGCTGACGCAGTGCCATCTTCAACGCTTGGCTGACCTGCTTGGTCTCCAGACTATCGTGCACGTGCCAGCCCACGATCTTGCGCGAGTAGGCATCGGTCACCAGGCTCAGATAGGCAGTCTTCTCCTTGGTGGGTAGATACGTGATGTCAGCGACCCATAGCTGCTCACAACCACTTGCCACTGTTTTGGTCGGGCCCTCCTTGAGTAGATTGGGGTGCCTGCGGTAGTGATGATGGCTATTGGTGGTCTTGTGGTACGCATGCCGTGGCAGTACCAGCATGCGTGCTTGGCGCAGGACAATGAACAGTGCATCGCGCCCGATCTGGATTCCCGCCTGTTCAAGCGGCGGCTTGAGCAAGTGCAGCAGTTTGCGCGTGCCAATGCGTGGCTGATGGCGCCTCTCTTCACTGGCCAACTCCACCACCGCCTTGTCCCGCTCGCTGCGTGCACGCTGGCAGACCAGGCGCTTGTAGTGCGCTTGGCGGCTGATTCCCATGTAGCGGCAAGCCCTCGTGACGCTTAACCCTTTGACGAGCTTTTGCGTGAGGACTTGCCCGCAGGCTTTTTTGTGACTTGGACTCCGTAGTCGCGCTTGAGCACGTTCACTACCGCTTCAAAGAAGGCCGCTTTCTCGCGGGCTTCTTTCAGTTGCACTTCCAGCTCCTTGATGCGCTGCTCTGGAGTCAGCAGCTTGGGCGATTCAGGCATCTTCTGTAATCCTTTGCCCCTTGATGATGCAGCTTTCCAGTCCTGCCGTCCGTGCTTGCGAAGCCACACCAGTACAGTTGAGGCGCCCTGGATTCCGTACCGCTCATGGGCCTGCCGGTAGGTCAGCTCACCTCTTTCTACTTGATCGACTACTGCGAGTTTAAAAGCCAGCGTGTAGTCCCGTTGCGTTCTCTTAACCCACTGTTCCATTTGACTTTCCTTTCTGTTCTTCAGAAAGGTGTCAACCCAATTCAGGACGGGTCACTGGCAGGAGATAGGGCGTGTTGCAGTTGGCAGCAATCAGTGCTGGTGCGCGCCGTGCTGGTGTGCGTCGCCGCCGCCCGACTTGGCAGCGGGCGCGCCGCTGTTGAGGGCGCGTGCCGGTGCCGTCACCGCGATGCTTTCCTTGAGGCCGTCTTCGTGCACCACCTCCAGCGTGAGCTGCACGTTGTCGCCAGCATTCAGCGGTTGTTTCAGGCCCATCAGCATGATGTGGAAAGCGCCCGGCTTGAGGTTGACGGTCTGGCCGTTGGGCAGGTCCACACTCTGTACGGCACGCATCTTCATGACGTTGTCCTGCATGCTCATTTCGTGGATTTCGGCAGATGCCGCTGCCTCGGTCTTGACTCCAACCAGCTTGGCATTGTCATGGCCGGAGCGCAGATCCATGAACACCCCCGTGGCTTGTTGCCCGGCCACCGACGCGCGCGCCCAGGCGTTGCTGACCGAGACGTGGGCGAATGCGCTGCTGGCGGCAGCAAATGCAATGGTGGCGAGCAGGGGGCGTAGCAGGCGAGGCATGGCGGCTATAGGATGAAGAGGAGGGAGAGGATGCAGGGCAGGCAAGGTGCCCGCACTGCGGGGAGCTGATCCAGCCCATTCTACAAGTCTGGCTTCCATCACGCATGCGGGTGAGGGTGTTGGTGTGGAGCAGGCAAAAGAAAACGGCCTAGGCAAGAAGCCTAGGCCGTGTCTGGTGGGCCCTGAGTGATTCGAACACTCGACCAACGGATTAAGAGTCCGCTGCTCTACCAACTGAGCTAAGAGCCCGTAACCATGCACCGTGAGGTGTCTGATCCGGTTGCAACCGGCAAGAAGCCAATCGCTGAAAAATGTGGTGGGCCCTGAGTGATTCGAACACTCGACCAACGGATTAAGAGTCCGCTGCTCTACCAACTGAGCTAAGAGCCCACATTTGTTTGCTTGCAGCTGTGTGCTGCAGCAAGCCTTGTATTATGCACCAATTTTTACGCTTGTCAGGGAAAACGTGGTCATTGGCTTTTGTTTTTTGCGATCACCCAGGAGTGGCTATGGCAGAGAATGCTATCGATAGGATAGCTATCTGCGCTTTTCGGTACAGCGCTGGTGCCTTGTTTTTTCGGTACTTGACGGGACCCGGCGAACAAGGCACCCCTGCGCCCATCAGGGTTACATCAGCAGGTGCTCGCCTGCGTTGTCGCCGCCCAGAATGACGTAGTTGACCTTGCGGATATCCATGAGCTTCTTGCCGCCCGAGTAGCTGATGGATGATTGCACATCCTGCTGCATCTCGGTCAGGGTGTCTGCCAGCTTGCCTTTGACGGGCTCCAGAATGCGCTTGCCTTCCACGTGCTTGTACTCGCCCTTGTTGAAGTCCGATGCCGAGCCGTAGTACTCCTTGAACAGTTCGCCATCGACTTCGACCGTCTTTCCGGGTGACTCTTCATGGCCGGCAAACAGTGAGCCAACCATGACCATGGTGGCGCCGAAACGCACACTCTTGGCAATGTCGCCATGGCTGCGGATACCGCCGTCGGCGATGATGGGCTTGGTGGCAACGCGGGCACACCACTTGAGGGCCGACAGCTGCCAGCCACCCGTGCCAAAACCCGTTTTGAGCTTGGTGATGCAGACCTTACCAGGGCCGATGCCGACCTTGGTGGCGTCAGCGCCCCAGTTTTCCAGGTCGATCACGGCTTCGGGCGTGCCCACGTTGCCGGCGATCACGAAGGCGGCAGGAATCTTGGCCTTCAGGTACTGGATCATATTCTTTACGCTGTCGGCATGGCCGTGCGCGATGTCGATGGTGATGTATTCGGGGCAGATGCCTTCGGCCACGAAGCGGTCCACCGTGTCGTAGTCGGGTTGCTTCACGCCCAGCGAGATCGATGCGAACAGGCCCTTGCCTTGCATGTCCTTGGTGAAGGCCACGTTGTCGATGTCGAAGCGGTGCATCACGTAGAAGAAGCCGTTCTGCGCCAGGAAGGTGCAGATTTTCTCGTCCACCACGGTCTTCATGTTGGCGGGCACGACCGGCAGCTTGAAGCTGCGATTGCCCAGTTCCACGCTGGTGTCGCATTCCGAGCGGCTTTCCACGCGGCACTTGCGGGGCAGCAGAAGGATATTGTCGTAGTCGAAGATTTCCATTTGATTCCAAGCTCCATGAGAGGTTGCCGCGAACTGTTTCGCAGCGATTGCATAGCAAAAGGCGCTTGGCTTGGAAACCGGTTTTGCGGGTGCATCTCGCACGAGGGGATGCACCATTCCTGCTGGCGCAGGCACAAAAAAACCGGGTCACAAGAATCTTGGGCCCGGTGATTGATTCTAACAGCAAGCGTCGCTGGGGCAAAAGCCTTGGTGGTGAGTGCGGTACTTGCCAGTCGTGTTTAAGAACGTGTTGACGATCTCCTCGGCTGCGTAGAGATCGTCAACACGTTCTAAGGGGTCTGCCAGCCTGGGCGTTGCCTGGTGCCGGCTCCCTACAATAGCGGAATGGATTCGAATGATTTGTTTGCCGCCCCGCCTGCGCCCGCTTCCGCACACCTGCCACTGCTCAATGGGCTCAATGAAGAGCAGCTCGCCGCCGTCACCCTGCCTGCCGGCCACGCGCTGATCCTGGCTGGCGCTGGCTCCGGCAAGACGCGCGTGCTCACTACCCGCATTGCCTGGCTGCTGCAGACAGGCCGCGCCACGCCGGGTGGCATTCTGGCTGTCACCTTTACCAATAAGGCGGCCAAGGAAATGCTCACGCGCCTGTCTGCCATGCTGCCGATCAATGTGCGCGGCATGTGGATTGGCACATTCCACGGCCTGTGCAACCGCATGCTGCGTGCGCACCATAAATCGGCCAACCTGCCGCAAACCTTTCAGATTCTCGACACGCAGGATCAGCTCTCGGCGGTCAAGCGCTTGTGCAAGCAGTTCAATGTCGACGAGGAATCGCTGCCGCCCAAGCAACTGCAGTATTTCATCAGTGGCTGCAAGGAAGAGGGCCTGCGCCCGGCCGATGTGCAGGCGCGCGACATGGCAGAGCGCAAGAAGGTGGAGCTGTACCAGCTGTACGAAGAGCAGTGCCAGCGCGAAGGTGTGGTTGATTTTGGCGAGTTGATGCTGCGCAGCTATGAGCTGCTGCGCGACAACGCACCGATCCGCCAGCATTACCAGCACCGTTTCCGCCATATCCTGGTGGACGAGTTCCAGGATACGAACCGGCTGCAGTACCTGTGGCTCAAGCAACTGGCTGGCGATGTGGTGGGTGGGCGCTTTGAGTCAAGCAGCAGCGTGATTGCTGTGGGCGACGACGACCAGAGCATCTATGCCTTCCGTGGTGCGCGCGTGGGCAATATGCAGGATTTCGTGCGCGAATTCGATGTGCGCCAGCAGATCAAGCTGGAGCAGAACTACCGCAGCTACAGCAACATCCTCGATTCGGCCAACGCCCTCATCAGCCACAACAGCCACCGCCTGGGCAAGAACCTGCGCACTGATCAGGGGCCGGGCGAGCCGGTGCGGGTGTCGGAGAGCGTGACCGATCTGGCCGAGGCGCAGTGGATGGTGGACGAGATCAAGTCACTGGTCAAAAGCGACGATGTGGCGCGCAGCGAGATTGCCGTGCTCTACCGCAGCAATGCGCAAAGCCGGATTCTGGAAACCAGCCTGTTCAATGCAGGCGTGCCTTACCGGGTGTATGGGGGCCTGCGCTTTTTCGAACGGGCCGAAATCAAGCACGCGCTGGCCTATCTGCGACTTTTGGAAAACCCGCACGATGACACCAGCTTCATGCGAGTGGTGAATTTTCCGCCACGCGGCATTGGTGCGCGCACCACCGAGCAGTTGCAGGAAGGCGCGCAGGCGGCAGGCTGCTCGCTGTACGACGCGGTGACAGCCGTGGCGGGCAAGGCGGGCACCAAGCTGCAGGCTTTTGTGGCGCTGATCGATGTACTGCGCGAAGAAACCCAGGGCAAGACCTTGCGTGAGACGATCGAGAAGATGCTGCAGGCCAGTGGCCTGATCGAGCACTACCAGACGGAAAAGGAAGGTGCCGACCGCATCGACAACCTGGGTGAACTGGTGACAGCTGCCGAGAGCTTTGTCACGCAGGAGGGTTTTGGCAAGGATGCCGTCGCGATTCCGCTCGACGAGCAGGAGGCCATGGGCATTCCGGGTGCGGGCCAGAGCCCGGTGAGCCAGGGCCTGAACCCGGATGCGCCGGTACTGGACACGCCACTGCCGAATGCGCGGCCCGATGCGGGCAATGCGCAGATGATCAACCCCGACACCGGCGAGACCTTGTCGCCGTTGGTGGCCTTTTTGACGCACGCTGCACTGGAGGCGGGCGACAACCAGGCACAGGCCGGGCAGGACGCCGTGCAACTGATGACCGTACACGCCAGCAAGGGGCTGGAGTTTGACGCTGTGTTCATCGCAGGCCTGGAAGAGGGCCTGTTTCCCCATGAAAACGCGATGAGCGACATGGGCGGGCTGGAGGAAGAGCGCCGCCTGATGTATGTGGCGATCACCCGTGCGCGCAAGCGCCTCTACCTCTCCACATCGCAGACGCGCATGCTGCACGGCACCACGCGCTACAACGTGCGCAGCCGCTTTCTGGACGAACTGCCCGAAGAAGCGCTCAAATGGCTCACGCCCAGGCACTCGGGGTTTGGCAGCGGCATGGGCAGCCTTGCCTTTGGCTCCGGATCGGGCAGCGCACGTGGGGCGGGTGCTGGCAGCTGGAATGCAGAGTCATCGATGAGCATGTGGGGCAAGACACCGATCCCTGCCCAAAAGGCCGAGCCCGCGCATGGCATCAAGGTGGGCATTCAGGTGTTTCACAACAAGTTCGGCGAAGGCAAGGTGTTGGCGGTGGAAGGCACAGGCGACGATGCGCGCGCGCAGGTGCATTTTCCGCGCCATGGCACCAAGTGGCTGGCGCTGTCGGTTGCCAAGCTCACGGTGGTGTAGGCTGGCTGCACCACTGACGGTATTGAATAAATAGCGTCTCGTTCCAGCTGCCGCTGCGGTCATCTTCGGCAGTGTGCGCTCGCATATTGTTTGCGCATGCTGCCGCGCGCCGGTAGTGCCTGGGCGCATTGCCGAAAGTCCTTGCGGGCGCAGAAAATGGTTGCCTGGGATACTATATGGGTATCCCAAGGCAGTAACGGCTCACATCTGCGTGAGTCGCGCAGCAAGCTGCGCCTTGCCGGGTCAGCAGGCGATCACCGCGAGCTGCCTGAAATTGCTGCCCGGGATTCCCGGAGTATTCCCAGCTTGCCCAAGGCCATGGCCAAGCCGCCTTGCAGGCCTTTTGGGGACGATTTCCTGGCCGACAAGGAATCTTGCACATGTCTTCTTCCACCAGCTTTCGCCGCCACCAGGCCCTGCTGCAACTGTTTTCGCACCGCCAGCTGCGCGACAGCCTGAGCCTGGCGCCTCAGCCTTCGCTGCGCATTGCCCTCGTAGCGGCGCTGCAGGCAGCATTGGCGGTGCTGGTGGCACTGGCAGTGGCGCGCTTGTCACCATGGCCGCAACTGGTAGGCTATCCGGCACTGGGTGCGTTGGCGGCCTTGTTCGGCCGCTTTGCGCCTGTCGAAAAGCGCATGCGCATTGTCGTGGTGTGTGCCGCGCTATTGGCGTTGGCCGTATTCATTCCATCGCTTGCGTCGCTGGCGGGTGCGCCACCATGGGCGATGATGGTGGTGCTGGCGCTGATTGCGGGGGGCTCGACCCTGGTTGTCAGCCGCTGGCAACTAGGCGGTCCGGGCGCGGTCATTCTTGTGTTTGCGGCAGGTGCTTCGCTGGCGCCCGTTGCTACCTGGGGGGCGCTGGGCGGGCGCACCCTGGGCACTGTAGCTGGAGGGATCGTGGCCTGTCTCGTGTGCGGGGCCACAGACTGGATGCGCCGTGCCGAGCTGCCACGTATCCAGATGCCTGCTGCCGCTGTGCCATCGCTACGGGCGGGGTGGATGGCGGCAGGCCGCATCACCGCTGGCGCAGGGCTGTCGGCAGCCATCGCCCATGCCCTGGGGTGGCACCACCCGGCGTGGGCTGCCATCGGCGCCACGGCGGTCATGCAAGGGGCTCACCTGCACATCACCATGAACCGCGCGCTGCAACGCATGGCTGGCACGGTGGTTGGCGCAGTCGTGGTGGGGCTCATCCTGGCGCAGGAGCCGTCGTTCTGGTGGGTTGCGGTTTGCGTCGTTGCTTTTCAGTTTGTCACCGAGATCATCATTGGCTACAACTACGCGCTCGGCCAGATCACGGTCACGCCGATGGCGCTGTTGATGACCCATCTGGCCTCACCAGCGGCCAGCGTCGGCATGCCGCAGGAGCGGGTGATGGACACGATTTTGGGCGCGGCGCTGGGGATCGTCTTTGCCGTGGTTTTCTCGTCGATGGACGACCGGGCGCATTTGCGCAAGATGCATCAAAAACAATAGCAAAAGGCGCGCTCGGGAAGCGCGCCTGCGTGAAAATTCTATTGAAACTTGCGTTGCAACTCTGCCTTATTCCGCCGGGGTAGTGGGCAGTGCTGCTGGCTGCTCGGGTGCATCAAAGCAGTCTCGAAAGCTGAAGACCACCGAGACAAAGTACACCACCGACAGCACCAGCGAGCCTGCAATCAGCACAATTGCACCGCCCGCAACGCCAGCGACCGAGGCCACTATTCCGCCCAGCAGGCTTAGGGCAATGAGTGCGCCCACGTTCACCGCCAGCCACACCAGGCCATAGGTGGCAAATGCACCGATGTTGCGCATGCAGGCCACCACACTGAAAAACAGTGCCTTCACAGCAGGCACGCGGTGCCAGTACACGAGGCCCGGAGCGTGCCAGAAAACAGCAGTCAGGGCCAGATACATCACCGTCATCGTGAGGGCAGCCAATTGCACGCCGGACTGGGTCAGTGCCTCCTGCTTGATCTGCTCTCCCAGAATGAACATGCGCGCGAACTCCCCGCCGTCAAACAGGGTGGAAAGCCCCACGGCCAGCAGCAGGCCAAGCACAAACAAGGCGCCCAGGATGACGAAGGACTTGCGCTGGGCTGGCTCCATGCGCATGGCCTGCAGCACCACCGGCAGCGTTGGTTTCTGGCCCTGCATGGTCAATGCTGCGCCCAGCATCATGCACAGTGAAAACAGGGGTACCAGGCCGAAAGTCAGTACAAAGCCGATCACGGGCACCGCGCCCACAATGCCCAGCACCAGAAAGCAGAAGAAGAACAGCGAGATGAGCGCTATGGGTTGCTGGCGAAAGGCCGCAAATCCATCACGCACCCAATGAACGCCCTGGGCGGCCGTTGCGATACGAAGTTTCATGCACAAAGCAGGCTGCAGCGTGTGGCCGCAGCACATCAATCAAAAAGGGGATGGTTCACTGTAACCCATGCCCGGATGGGCGGGGGCGCGTGAGGAATTGGCATGCCATGGGCAGTGGGCCGGGCAGGCCTGGCTACACCGGGGTGCATGGCTGGTCCCTATCAAAAAGAGAGCGGTTAGCGTGCAGTGCTGTTGAATTTTGATAATGTTTATGTTTAAAAATCAATAACGAAGAGCGCTGCCAGCTATCATTTTGTGGCGACTGGCGTGTTCAGCACGAATGGTGAGGCCAGGCGGGCACGCAGCACGCGCTCAAAGTGCGTGGGGTCGTGGGGCTTGAGCATCGAGGCCTCACGGGGCAGGTAGAAATCCCACAGGCGTGAGATCCAGAAGCGCAAGGCGCCGGCGCGCAGCATGGCAGGCAGCAGTTGGCGCTCTGGCGCGGTAAAGGGGCGCACCGCCTGGTAGGCCGCAAGCAGGGCGTCTGCGCGCGCCTGGTCGATGACACCAGTGGCAAGGTCGACACACCAGTCGTTCATAACAACGGCAATGTCGAACAGCAAGGTGTCGACGCCTGCAAAGTAGAAATCAAAGATGCCGGTCATCTCGTCGCCGTCAAACATGGCGTTGTCGCGGAACAGATCGGCATGCACCGGGCCACGCGGCAGCGCCGTGTAGGCGGACGAGGCGGCAATGTGGTTCTGGTAGGCCAGCTCGCTCGTGAGCAGTTCGGCTGCGAGCTGCTCCAGGTGCGGCAACACCACCGGCACGGTTTCGTTCCACCAGGGCAGGCCGCGCAGATTGGGCTGCTGGCGCGGAAAATCCTGGCCAGCCAGGTGCATGCGGGCCAGCATGCCGCCCAGCGACTGGCAGTGCGCCACCTGGGGCGTCAGCTGGCTCTTGCCGCGCAGCTTGTTGACGATGGCGGCAGGCTTGCCTTCCACCTGCAGCAGAATGTCGCCGGTCTTGCTCTCGGCCTGTGGATCTGGCACCGGAATACCGGCTTGCGCCAGGTGCTTCATCAGGTACAGGTAGAACGGCAACTGGTCGGCGCGCAGGCGTTCGAACAGCGTCAGCACGTACTCGCCTTCGCTGGTGGTCAGGAAGTAATTGGTGTTTTCAATGCCGCCTTCAATGCCGCGCAGCGACACGAATTCGCCCAGGGGCACGCGTTTGAGCAGGGCTTTGGCAGCCTTGTCGGATACTTCGGTGAAAACAGCCATGTCGGGTCAGAGAGAAGGCGATGAAAGAGGGCACAACAAAAACAAAGCCAGCCGGCGCCGTTGCCTGGCTGGCTGTGCTGCTTGCCGCCAGGGGCGGCAAGTCACAAGGGGCTGATTATCGCAAGTCTGGGTCAGGTGCCTGATTTGATGCAGTGCGGCACTCAGAAATTGCCGATGTTCCAGACGCGCTTCTTGTTTTGCGTGTCTCCAAAGCCATCGGGACGGCTGCGGGCACCATCCGTGGGCTTGACCTCGTAAGCCGGCATGTTGCCTACCTTGGGTTGCACATGGATGCTTTGCGTCTGGCCGCCAATACGCACTTCGTCAATGCGGCTGCCAGCGTCTTCGACGTGGATGTACTCGGCCTTCTGGTTGTATTTGTCGTTGGACTCGGTCTTTTTCCCGGATTCGCTCTGGCTGGCGGCCGCAGGGGCGGGCTCTTGGGCAGGAGGCGGTGTCTGGGCATGGGCCGTTGCCAGCACCAGGGCCAGTGCAGAGGCGATCAAAGAAGTGGTTATAGCGCGCATAACAGGATTGTAATTTGTCACCCGGCCTTTGCGTAGCGGGCACAATGTCAATATGAGTAATCCTCCTACTTTAGTGCTGGTGGACGGTTCCAGCTACCTGTACCGTGCCTACCACGCCATGCCCGATCTGCGTGCCGTGCCCGGCGACCCTGCCAGCCCGGCAACGGGCGCCATTCGTGGCATGGTCAACATGATGCAGGCCCTGCGCAAGGATGTGCAGGCGGACTATGCCGTCTGCGTGTTCGACACGAGCGGCCCGACCTTCCGGGATCATCTGTATACCGAGTACAAGGCCACGCGCTCGCCGATGCCGGACGACCTGCGCAGCCAGATCGAGCCGATCCACGAAGTGGTGAAGCTGCTGGGCTGGAAGGTGGTGGCCGTGCCGGGCGTGGAGGCCGACGATGTGATCGCCACGCTGGCGCAGACGGCCGCCGCGCAAGGCATCCAGGTGATTGTCTCCAGCGGCGACAAGGATCTGAGCCAGCTGGTGAATGAGCATGTCACCATCATCGACACGATGAACGGCAAGAAGCGCGACGTGGCAGGCGTGACCGCAGAGTTCGGGGTGCCGCCATCCCTGATGGTCGATTACCAGGCGCTGGTGGGCGATACCGTGGACAACGTGCCCGGTGTGGCCAAGGTCGGCCCCAAGACGGCCGCCAAGTGGCTGGAAGAGCACGGCTCGCTGGACAACCTCATTGCCAATGCCGCCAGTATCAAGGGCGTTGCGGGGCAGAACCTGCGAGACGCCATCGCCTCGGGCCAGTTGGCGCTGAGCCGCCAGTTGGTGACCATGAAGACCGACTGCGACCTGGCCGCGCACATTGTGGGTTTGCCGCAACTCGACGGCATCACCCTCGCCGAGCCAGACAGTGCAGGGCTTGCACCTTTCTACGAAAAATACGGTTTCAAGGGCCTGGCGCGCGCGCTCGGCGCGGCGGCCGCTGGCACGTCTTCGTCCAAAACGGAAAATGCCCAGAGCGGCCTTTTTGATGCGAACGATGCCGAAACCACCGAGATCGCCATCAACGCCCAGCAACGCGATGTGGTCTACCACACGATCCTGACCGAGACGGACCTGGATGCCTGGATCGCCAAAATTCAGGCAGCCGAACTGACCGCAATCGATACCGAAACCGATTCGCTCGATGAAATGGTGGCCCGGATCGTGGGCATCAGCTTCAGCGTCGCCATTGGCGAGGCCGCCTATATTCCGCTGCGCCACGAAGGGCTGGACGTGCCTGAGCAATTGCCGTTGGATGCGGTATTGACCAAGCTCAAGCCCTGGCTGGAGGATGCCAGCAGGAAGAAGCTGGGACAGCACGTCAAATACGACCAGCATGTGTTTGCCAACCACGGCGTCACGGTGCGAGGCTATGCCCACGACACCATGCTGCAAAGCTATGTGCTGGAGGCGGACCGCCCCCACAACCTGACCAGCCTTGCGCTGCGTCACACAGGGCGCACCGGCATCAGCTACGAAGACTTGTGCGGAAAGGGCAAAAGTCAGATTCCCTTCGCCCAGGTGGCTGTCGACAAGGCTGCTGCGTACAGCTGCGAGGATTCCGACCAGACCCTGAACGTGCACGAGGTGCTGTGGCCGCGCATCCAGGCCAACGCCGGCCTGCTGCACATCTACGAGTTGGAGATGCAGACCAGCGAAGCGCTGTTCCGCATCGAGCGCAATGGCGTGAGCATTGACGCGGGCGAGCTGGCGCGGCAGAGCAACGAGTTGGGCACGCGCATTCTGCAACTAGAAAACGAGGCCTACGACATCGCCGGCCAGCAGTTCAACCTGAGCAGCCCCAAGCAGCTGGGCGAGATCTTTTTTGACAAGCTGGGCTTACCCGTGGTCAAGAAAACCGCCACCGGCGCGCGCAGTACCGACGAAGAAGTGCTGGAAAAGCTGGCCGAAGACTATCCGCTGCCCGCCAAGATCCTGGAGCACCGTTCGCTCTCCAAGCTCAAGGGCACCTATACCGACAAGCTGGCCCAGATGGCCTTGCCAAGCGATGGCCGGGTGCATACCCACTATGCGCAGGCCGTGGCGGTAACGGGTCGCCTGTCCAGCAACGACCCGAATCTGCAGAACATTCCCGTGCGCACCCCCGAAGGGCGCCGCATCCGCGAAGCCTTTGTTGCGCCCGAGGGCAAGCTCATTGCCAGTGCCGACTATTCGCAGATCGAGCTGCGCATCATGGCCCACCTCTCAGGTGACGAGGCCTTGCTCAACGCGTTCCGCGACGGGCTTGACGTGCACCGGGCCACCGCGTCCGAGGTGTTTGGCGTGCCGGTCGATCAGGTCAGCAGTGAGCAGCGCCGCTATGCCAAGGTCATCAATTTCGGGCTGATCTATGGCATGAGCAGCTTTGGTCTTGCCAAGAACCTGGGCATCGAAACCAAGGCTGCTGCCGCCTACATCGACAAATACTTCCAGCGCTACCCTGGCGTGAAGCGCTACATGGACCAGACCGTGGAGCTGGCGCATGCGCAAGGCTATGTGGAAACCGTGTTCGGACGCCGTCTGGTGCTGCCAGAGATCAACGGTGGCAACGGTCCGCGCAAGAAAGCAGCCGAGCGTGCCGCCATCAATGCGCCCATGCAGGGCACGGCAGCCGATCTGATCAAGAAGGCCATGGTGGCGGTGCAGGCCAAGCTGGACCAGGAAAAGCCCGGTGTCCTGGTCATCATGCAGGTGCATGACGAACTGGTTTTCGAGCTGCCTGCCGCCGAGCAGGATTGGGTCAAGGCCGAGATTCCGGCCCTCATGGCCGGTGTGGCAGAGCTGAAGGTGCCATTGCTGGCAGAAATCGGCTTTGGGCCGAACTGGGAAAAGGCCCATTGACGGGTAGTGCCCGGGTGCCTGGTTGCACCCGGGCAAGCCCACCCAGGACAAGCTCGACCAGAGCCCCGTGTACCGCACATGGTTTGGGAGCCATGGCGGTAGGTACGGCGAGTGTCATGGTCGGAAACGATGTGCAAACGCCTGAGCCTGCACAGCCTTGCCTTTTTCTGCCAGGGTTATTTTTATTATTGCAACAGAGTCGCAATAAGGTGCTACCATTTGCAGCTTCAAAATGGGTTTGGCGGTAGTTTTGCCATTCGCGCTTTTATTTATTGGATAGTTTGCAATGACTTTGATAGCAATCGTGCTTGCGACGCTTGCCGCCGGCCTGGGCAGCGTATGGATTGCGGCCGCATTGATGCGCAGTGGCATCGGCCGCGAAGACAGCCGTTTTGGTGCGCAGCACCTGCTCAGCCTGGCGGCGGGCGCTTTGCTGGCCACGGCCTTTGTGCATTTGCTGCCCGAGGCGTTCGAGAGCCAGATCAACCCCAAGGCGCTGTTCGTGACCTTGCTGCTGGGGCTGGTCTTCTTCTTTCTGCTGGACAAGGCCGAGCTTTGGCACCATGGTCATGAACACCGCCACGCGCCTCCCCAGGAGCGTGGCCACAGCCATGGCGATGGGCACCACGACCATGCCCACGCTCATGCTCCGGCCTCGCAAGGCCATGGGCATGCGCACCACCACAACACGGCGGGCGGCTGGTCGCTGCTGACGGGTGACAGCGTGCACTGTTTTGGCGACGGCATCCTGATCGCGTCCGCCTTCATGGCCGATATGCGCCTGGGCATCGTTGCCGCCATCTCGGTGCTGGCGCATGAGGTGCCGCACCATATGGGTGATCTGGTGGTATTGGCCGGCAATGACAACCGCAGCCAGCGCGGAGTGGCCTTGCTCAAGCTGTCGCTGGCGGGGGCGGTGACGGCATTGGGCGGTGTGGTGGGCTATTTTCTGGTCAGCTCGCTGGATGGCTTTCTGCCGTACTTCCTGGCCATCGCTTCGAGCAGCTTCATCTATGTAGCGCTGGCAGATCTGATCCCGCAGTTGCAGCGGCAGTTGACCGCTCGTCAAACCGTGCAGCAGGTCGCCTGGCTGGCAGTGGGGATGGTGGTGGTCAGCGCCGTGAGCACCTGGGCCCATGGCTCGCACGGTCATGCCGGCCACGACCATACCGAGCAGCATGAGGGCCATGGCGGTCACGAGGCGCACGATGGACATGAAGGGCACGCACACTGAAGGAGCTTTCGCACTGTGGCGAGCGCTGAATCAAAAAGGCCTGTTGCGTAATGCAGCAGGCCTTTGCTTTCATTTTGATAGCTTATTGCGCTTATCCATCAAGCGATAGGTGCCAGAAATTCAATGATTCTCCGGCTGGTGGCGCTGCACGGCCCAGCACACGCCGCCGATCATCAGCGCCGCGGCGGTCAGCTCCTGCCAGTTGGGGCCGCGTTGCAGGTAGATGAAGCTGTAGGAGAGCGCAAACAGGGTTTCGAACACGATCATCTGGCCTGACAGCGAAATAGGCAGCAATCGCGTGGCGGCGTTCCACATCCAGTTGCCGAACAGCGATGCGAGGATGGAGACCGCCAGGTTCACCAGCCAGAACATCTGCCAGCGCCCGGCGTCCAACTGCTGGCCGCTGCGGGCCTGCCACCACAGCGCCAGGGGCCACAGCAGCACGCTCCAGATACCGACGGCCACGCCGCTCATCGACGACCATTCCAGTGCCGTGAAGCGGCCCGATTGCAGGTAATGCGCATTGCGAATGGCGTAGTGAGACCAGATGACGAGTGCGGCAAACGCCGCTGCCACACCGCCGAGCACGCGCCAGACCGGGCGTGCGGCCTCGTCTGCGGCCAGCAATTCATGGGCATTGATCAGCACAATGCCGGCGCACACGGTCAGCATGGGCCCCAGCAGGCGGCGCAGGGGCAGGGCGCCCGCCTGCTTGCGGTTCATGATGGGCATAGCCAGCGGCACCATGCCGATGATGAGGGTGGTGATGGCCATGCCTGCCCACTGCACGCCGGTGGCCATCAGCACCAGATACAGAATGCTGCCGGTCAGGCCCAGGTACATCAGTGCACCCATATCGGCTCGCGTGACCCGTGGCCGTAGCCTGCGTACCAGCGGTGCAAGAATGAAGACCGACATCAGCCCGTACAGCATGAAGCGTGCGCTGGTGATGGCCAGAGGATTGAAGTCCGGCAGCAGCGCGGGCACCAGCAGCATCGAGCCCCAGCAGGCCCCGGCAACGGCGGCGTAGGCCACCCCGCGCGGAATATTGGTGGCTGGCGAAAGGTGCAGCGGGCCGGGTGCTGCAGTGGAAGTAGGTGAAGCCCGGTTGCCGTCTGAGGGAGTGGATTGCATGGCACGAATGAAAGGACGGCTGGCGCGGGTCAAGCCTCCCCGGGACATGGCCCCAGTGGAGTGCCCAGGGTGCACTTGGCGCACTGCTGTCTGCCCCAGCCCTGAAAAGCGACATCCACACCCATGCGTCTCAGGGATGCCGTTGCTGGCAAGCCCTATGTACATATAGCAGTGAAATACCGCGAACATGCGCACCAGCGATGCGTATGCAAGGAGGATGATCGCCGGTATTGTCGCCCAGCAACGCGTGCCCTGCCGCGACGGGGCTATCCCACCACCGTGCCCGCAGGGCTAGCGGCTTCTGGCCAGCAGGGCGCGCACCAGCGGCAATTGGCGGCGCGATACGCGCAGCACATCCTCAATGCCAAAGAGGCGCAGTTGCCAGCCGTCGACATCGTCGGGATCGCTGGCCTTTTCCAGACTGCGGATGGCATCGGGCACCACCAATGCATTGCGGTGCACGCGCAGGTAGCGGTCGGCGTAGCGCTCTTCCAGCTCATTGAGGCTGCCTGACCAGAGGTATTCATGGGCCGAGGTACGCACGGTCACGTACTTGAACTCGGATTTGAAATACACCACCTCCGCCAGGCGCACGCGCTCGGTGTTGCCACGGTTGGTGATCAGCAGTGTTTCATCAGCGTCTGCGGCGGATTCGCTGCTGTCCTTGATATTTTTAGCAATTTTGACAGATCTGGCTTGCGCTAATAGCTCTACTTTCTGTAGCGCTGCATCCAGCCGTTCGCGGCGTACGGGTTTGGTGAGGTAGTCGATGGCACTGACTTCAAATGCCGACAGCGCATGCTCGGTGTGTGCGGTAACAAATACGATGGCAGGCGCGTGGGGCCAAGACTGAAGTATCTGTGCGAGTTCCATCCCGCTCTGACCAGGCATGTGGATGTCGAGCAGGGCCACGTCAAACGGTGCGCCCATGCTGGCAGCGCTGTCGATGGCGCGCAACGCTTCAGCGGCGTTGGCGGCTTCGAGGATGGCAGACGGGGCAGGGCAACGCTCGATCAGCAGGCGCCGCATCCGGCTGCGGGCCAGGGCTTCGTCATCAACAATCAGAATTCGCATGGGCGACATGCTATGCGGACTGAAAGACACTGCCAATGCCGATAGGCGATTGTTTGACGCCGCTCATAACTTGTTTAAGCAGGAAAACTGATGTGCACTGTATAGGTGCCATCCTTGATCGTGGCTTGAAAGTCACACTCCAGGTCATACAACAGGCGCAGGCGTTTTTTCACATTGGCAATGGCCGTTCCGGTGCCTGGGCGGCGCTCGGGCTGGGGTGCCGCAAACGGGCGCGGCATGGTGTTGATGATCTGTACGTGCACCCGGCTGCCGCGCCGGCGTGTGGCAATGCGGATGCGGCCGTTGCCATGGCTGGGCTCGATACCATGTTTGACGGCGTTTTCTACCAGCGGCTGCAGAAACAGGGGCGGCACGGTGGCCGTATCGGTGCGCGAATCCAGATTCCATTGCACCTCCATGCGGTCGCCAAAGCGCACCTGCTCGATCGAGAGATAGCGCTGCGCGAGCTGAACTTCCTCGGCCAGCGTCGAGGCCTCGCGCTGCTCGGTGAGGGCGTGGCGGAAGAGGTCGCTCAGGTCTTCCAGCATGGCTTCAGCCTTGTGCGGATGGTCTTGCACCAGTGAAATGGCGCTGTTGAGCGCATTGAAGAGGAAATGCGGGCGGATGCGCGCCTGCAACTCGGCCAGCCGCGCCGTGGTTGCCGCCGGCGTGCGGCCCTGGGCACGCCATTGCAGGCCCACCACCACCATGGCGGCAACAAACCCCCCGGCTGCGGCACTGGCCAGCCATGGCATGCGTGGCGCCATCGTCGCCCACTGGTAGAGGAGGGCCGCAGCCAGCCCGCAAACCGCCCCCCATGTGGCACCTGCCAGGTATTGCACGCGGATGCTGCAGCGCTGCAGCAGTTTTTTCTGCTGGCAGGCCACCAGCAGCCACAGCAGGCAGGCGGGCAGAATCACCGCCGTGACCAGCGCCAACTGGAAGAACCATTCGCTCACGCCAGCCGACATAAAGCCCACGGCAATGGCGGCAAGCGCTTCGACCAGCAGTACGGTGCGCCCGATCACGCTGGCCGTGCACGCATCAAATACATAGGCCGTGCCAACGATGACATCACGTGCAGCGGTAGTAGTTGATGATGGTGGCATGGCCTGGCAGACTCTATAGAATCAAAAGGTTTTGCTCCCTGGGCTTTTTGCCTGCCGGGCGCAGTGTTTTTTGGCAGGACCAACGCGAACGGGTATGCGCAAGGCGCTCCTCTCCCGTAGGCGTGGGTCGTGTTGGGTCTGTGCCGCAGAGCGGCGCAGCTGGCAGCTTAACCGGAATATCGCGAACTCCATGTCCACACCACAAGCTTCGTCTTCTTCGCACAACCAGCTCGACACCAAGGCAGAAGCCTGGTCGGCCCTGTTCTCCGAACCCATGAGCGATCTGGTCAAACGCTACACCTCCAGCGTGTTCTTCGACAAGCGCATGTGGCAGGCCGACATTCAGGGCAGTCTGGCGCACGCCGAAATGCTCTCGGCCCAAAAGATCATTGCTGCCGAGGATTTTGCAGCCATTCAAAAAGGCATGGCCCAGATCACCGCCGAGATCGAGGCGGGCAGCTTCGACTGGAAGCTGGACCTGGAAGATGTG
This sequence comes from Comamonas odontotermitis, assembly GCF_020080045.1. Classification (NCBI taxonomy): domain Bacteria; kingdom Pseudomonadati; phylum Pseudomonadota; class Betaproteobacteria; order Burkholderiales; family Comamonadaceae; genus Comamonas; species Comamonas odontotermitis. The sequence continues at coordinate 3,535,775 of NZ_CP083451.1, read as the reverse complement.
CACCTGAACATCGAGGCGCGCCTGACCCAGCTGGTGGGCGATGCCGGCAAGCGGCTGCACACCGGCCGCAGCCGCAACGACCAGGTGGCCACCGACGTGCGCCTGTGGCTGCGTGGCGAGATCGATCTGATCGAAGGCCTGCTTATGGAGCTGCAGCGTTCGCTGGTCGAAGTGGCGGGAAAGAATGTCGATGTGATCCTGCCCGGTTTCACCCACCTGCAAGTGGCGCAGCCCGTGAGCTTTGCCCACCATCTGCTTGCTTATGTAGAAATGTTCAAGCGTGACGCCGAACGCATGCTGGATGTGCGCAAACGCGTGAACGTGCTACCTTTGGGCAGCGCCGCCCTTGCGGGCACCACCTACCCGCTGGACCGCGAGCGCGTGGCCCGCACCCTGGGCATGGAAGGCGTGAGCCAGAATAGCCTGGACGGCGTGAGCGACCGAGACTTTGCCATCGAATTCACCGCCGCTGCCAGCCTGTGCATGGTACATATCTCGCGCCTGTCCGAGGAGCTGATCATCTGGATGAGCCAGAACTTCGGTTTCATCCGTATTGCTGACCGCTTTACCACCGGCTCGTCGATCATGCCCCAGAAGAAGAACCCCGACGTGCCTGAGCTCGCACGCGGCAAGACTGGCCGCGTGGTCGGCCACCTGATGGGCCTGATCACCCTGATGAAGGGCCAGCCCCTGGCCTACAACAAGGACAACCAGGAAGACAAGGAGCCGCTGTTCGACACCGTGGACACCTTGAAGGACACGCTGCGCATCTTCACAGAGATGATCGGCGGCCAGGTGAACCCGGCCACGGGCGCCAAGGAGGGCGGCATCACGGTCAATGCAGGCAACATGCGCGCTGCGGCACTCAAGGGTTACGCCACGGCCACCGACCTGGCCGACTACCTGGTCAAGAAGGGCCTGCCTTTCCGCGACGCACACGAAACCGTGGCCCATGCCGTCAAGCTGGCCACGCAAAAGGGCGTAGATCTGACCGAACTGCCGCTGGCCGAGCTGCAGGCCTTCAATCCCAATATCGAGGCCGACGTGTTCGACGCTCTGAGCCTGGAAGGTTCGCTGAATGCGCGCAACACGCTGGGTGGTACTGCGCCTGTGCAGGTGCGAGCCCAACTGGCCAAGCACCAGGCACGCCTGGGCTGACCGCGCCCGAACCCACTGCCACTTCCACTTCCGCTTGCACCTGCAAAGCCCGAAAGCCTGTATGACACTGAATCGCCGCCACTTCTCTGCACGCTTGCTGGCCGCAGGCGCAGCCGCCGCAGGCCTGTCCGCCCAGCCTGGCTGGGCTGCTGCCTACAACAAGGGCAAACCGGTGCGTCTGCTGGTGGGTTTTCCGCCCGGTGGCGGAACCGATGCCATTGCCCGCCTGCTGGCCGAGAAGATGAAGGACAGCCTGGGCACTTCGGTGGTGGTGGAGAACAAGCCCGGTGCAGGTGGTCAGATTGCGGCGCAGCTGCTCAAGGCGTCGCCTGCCGACGGCTCCACCTTCTTTGTCACGCACGACCACACGATCTCCATCCTGCCCCAGGTCGTCAGGAACCCGGGCTTTGATCCGCATGCGGATTTTGTGCCTGTGGCGGGCTTTGCCAGTTTTGTGAATGCATTGGCCGTACCCTCGGGCCTGGGCGTCAAGTCGTTTGACGAGTACCTGCAATGGGTCAGGAAGCAGGGCGGAAAAAGCGCCGTGGGCATTCCCGCGCCTGCATCCACGCCTGAGTTTCTGGTGCAGGTCATCAACAAGCGCTTTCAGACCGATCTGGTATCGGCACCATACCGTGGCAGCGCGCCCATGCTGGCCGACATGATGGGTAACCAGATTCCGGCTGGCATCGGCTCGGTGCAGGATTTCATCGAAAGCCAGAAGGCGGGCAAGATTCGCGTGCTGGCCGTGCTGGGCGGCAAGCGCCAGGCACTGCTGCCCGATGTGCCCACCTTTGGCGAGCTGGGCCTCAATGGCCTGGAAGACATGCCTTACTACGGCATGTACGCCCCTGCTGGAACTCCGGCGGAAATGGTGAACGAAGTCTCGCAGGCCGTGGCCAAGGCCGTGGCCGCGCACGATGTGCATGCGCAGTTGGTGGCCATGGGCCTGTCTGTAGGCTACATGACGCCCGAGCAATTGCTGGCGCGTGAGAAGGCCTATACCGGGGTGTGGCAGCGCATCATCCACGACAGCGGGTTCAAGCCGCAGTAGTACTCATTTTTTGATAGCTGAATGCGCCCTGCTGTTATGTAATAGCAGGGCTTTTGTTGTTGATGGCAATGTTGCCATATATGTTGCTAAATGCAACGCCTTGATCGTGTTCAGCGCTCCCCCTGAAAAGAGGCCCGTTGCCAGGGGGAATTTTGGTACGCTCTCGCCATCCAAAGGGAGAGCTTTGTGAATCAACGAATACAACACTGGCTGGCTGGCCTGGGATGGGCGGCGCTGGCGGCAGGCGCGCATGCCACCACGATCACGGCGGTATCGCCACAGGGTGAGGTGGCGCGGGTGCGCCAGGTCGTCGTCAAATTCGATGCGCCTGTGGTGCCCATGGGCGACCTGCGCGCGGCCGCTCCGGTCAAGATCGATTGCGACAACAAACAGGTAATCAGCCAGGCCACTGGCCGCTGGACAGGACCCAAGGAATGGGTGCTGGATCTGGCCGATGATCTTCCGCCTGGTGTGAACTGCACGGTGGACAAGCTCGCGGGCCTCAAGGACGCAGCCGGCGAGCAGGTCAAAGGTGCAGCACAGTACCGCTTTGGCACCGGCGGGCCGTCGGTGGTGCGCAACGCACCGAGCAGCTACCAGGATCTGGATACGCAGCAGTATTTTGGCCTGCAGTTCAATGCCGACGTGATCGACAAGACGGTCGAGAGCAGCAGCTGGTGCGCCGTCAAGGGCATTGGTGAGCGCATCCCTGTCAAATTGCTCAGCGCTGCGCAGTCGCAGGCCTTCATGGTGCATGAGTTTGGCAAGAACGAACTGGCTCGGAACCCGCAGCGCTTTGTGGCGTTGCAATGCCAGCGCGCACTGCCCGACGGCGCGGAGATGAGCCTGGTGATCGGCCCTGGCGTCAGTACGCACAATGGGGTCTTGCAAAAGCGTGAACGCCGCTTCAACTTCCGTGTGCGACCGCCATTCACTGCCGAGTTCACCTGTGAACGCGCCAATGCGCAATCGGGTTGTCTGCCGATTCGTCCGCTGGCGATGATGTTCAGCGCACCGATCAGCCGCAAGCTGGCCAGGGACATCCGGCTGGAGACCTCCAAGGGCCCGCTCAAGCCCGATGTGGAAGACGGCGACGACGACACCGAAGTCTCTCGCGTCGATTTTGCGCCCCCGTTTGCCGAGAAAGACCAGTTGCGCATCGTGCTGCCCTCGGGCTTCAAGGATGTGCACGACCGCAAGCTGAGCAACGCCAATCTCTTTCCCCTGAAGGTGCAGATCGGGTTGATGCCGCCGCTCGCCAAGTTCGCTGCCGCACCCTTTGGCGTGGTGGAGCGCTTTGCCGAGGGCGACAAGGGACCAGCCATCCTGCCGGTGACCTTGCGCAATGTGGAGCAGGATCTCAACCTCAGCAATGTTGCCATTGAAGACAAGGGCACGGTCAGTACCTTGCAGTTGCAAAGCGATGTGGACATCATCCGCTGGTACTACAAGGTGCAGTATTACGACGGCTGGAAATCGGTCCGCCGCACCGACGCTGCCAAGGATTCGAAAACGCCACTGCCCAAGCCCCTGCCAGATGGCAGCAAGGACGATGTGGAGGCTCGCATGCTCTCGTTGCTGGAGGGGCAGGGCGGCAGCAAGAAGCTGGCGCTGCCCAAGTCCGACAGCAAGGATCCCCGGCCATTCGAGGTGGTGGGCATTCCGCTGCCCACGGGTTTCCATGTGGTCGAGATCGCCTCGCCGATGCTGGGTGATGCGCTGCTGAATACAGGCTACGAAGCTGCCAGACGCGTGATGTATGTGCGTACCTCGGCCCTGGTTACCAATCTGGGTGTGCATTTCAAGCTGGGTCGGGAGAACTCGATGGCCTGGGTCACGAGCCTGGACAAAGGCAAGCCCGTGCCGGGCGCACAAGTGCGCGTATCCAGCTGCGATGGCAAGACGCTGGAGATGGCAACCACCGACAAGGATGGCATTGCGCGCTTTGAGAAGCTGCAGACCCAGCGCTCGGTTCAATGCCTGGGGCCGCAGGACGACACCAGTTCCGCCTATTTTGTGAGTGCGCGTGCCACGGTCGATGGCAACCCCGACATGGCCTTTGTCTGGACCGACTGGCAGCGTGGCATCGAGAGCTGGCGCTACAACCTGGAAACCGACACCAGCCCGCTCAAGGATGTCGTGGCCCACACCATCCTCGACCGCAGCCTGCTGCGCGCGGGCGAGACCGTGTCGATGAAGCACATCATCCGTACCCAGACCTTGAATGGTCTGGGTCTGGTGGACAAGGAGCAACTGCCAGGCACCGTGGTGATCACGCACCAGGGCAGCAATGATGAGTTTGAACTGCCGCTGCACTGGAGCCGCCCGGGCAACAGCCTGTCTGCCAGCTCCGAGTTCAAGATTCCCAAGTCGGCCAAGCTGGGTACTTACAACATCAGTCTCAAGGGCGGAAAAGGCAAATGGGGTTCGCAAGAGCTCGGCACGGGCTCGTTCCGTGTCGAAGAGTTCCGTCTTCCTGTGCTCAAGGGCAGCGTGGTGCCCGATATGGCTGCGCCCATCGTGCAACCGGACAAGCTGGGCGCGCAGGTACAGCTTTCGTACCTGTCGGGCGGGGCTGCCGCGCGCCAGGCTGTCACTGCCTCGGCTGCAGTGCAGTCGCACTATGTGGGGTTTGAGGATTACGACAGCTTCTCGTTTGGCCGTCCTCATCTCAGCGGCAGGCTGCCCGGCGCTGACAGCGAGGACTACAGCAGTGATCGCCGGGTGATCGCCGACAAGCTGCCGCTGACTCTGGATGCGAACGGCACGGGTACGGCAGTCATCGACAAGATTCCGACATCGAAAGCACCGCAGGATCTGCTGCTGGAAGCCAGCTTTTCAGACCCCAATGGCGAGGTACAGACCCTGAGCCACAGCAGTGTGATCTGGCCCGCTGCCGTGGTGGCAGGCATCAAGGCCGAGAACTGGGCATCGACGGACAAGAAGCTCTCCTTCCAGGCGCTGACACTGACACCTTCGGGCAAACCGGTCTCAGGTGTCAAGCTGCAGGTCAAGGCTGTGGCGCGCATCGTCACTTCCACCCGCAAGCGCATGGTGGGGGGCTTCTACAGCTACGAAAACCATGAGAGCTTTCAGGACCTGGGCACTGTATGCAGCGGCAAGAGCGACGCCAAAGGCATGCTCGACTGCAGCACCCAGCTCAAGGACAACGGCGAGGTTGAGCTGATTGCAGAAGCGCAGGACGACAAGGGCCGCATATCGCAGGCGGCGACCTCCGTCTGGGTGACCAAGCAAGGCGAGCTGTGGTTTGGCGGCGATGACAACGACCGCATGGATCTGCTGCCTGAAAAGAAAGCGTACAAGGTGGGTGATACCGCCCGTTTCCAGGTACGCATGCCCTTCCGTGAGGCAACGGCGCTGGTGACGGTGGAGCGCGAAGGCATCATCCAGAGCCAGGTAATGACCTTGCGCGGTGACGACCCTACCGTTCACCTGAAGGTGCAGGAAGGCTGGGGCCCCAATGTGTACGTGAGCGTGATGGCCTTGCGTGGCCGCCTGCGCGATGTGCCGTGGTACAGCTTCTTCACCTGGGGCTTCAAATCGCCGCGTGAATGGTGGACGGCCTTCTGGTACGAAGGCAAGGAATACGTGGCGCCGACGGCGCTGGTGGATCTGTCCAAGCCTGCGTACCGCTTGGGTGCGGCCGAAATCCGTGTGGGCATTGCCGATCGCCAGTTGGCCGTCACGGTCAAGAGCGACAAGGAAAACTACCGCATCCGCAATACTGCCAAGGTGACGATCGAAGCCAAGCTGCCCAATGGCAAGCCAGCGGCTGGTGCGAGCGTGGCTGTGGCGGCGGTGGATCAGGCCCTGCTGGAACTCAAGCGCAATGACAGCTGGGCGCTGCTCGACGCCATGTACCAGAAGCGCGCCTGGGGCGTGGAGACTTCGACGGCGCAGATGGAAATCATCGGCAGGCGCCACTATGGCCGCAAGGCCGTGGCGGCAGGTGGCGGCGGCGGCAGCGGCCAGACCCGCGAACTGCTCGACACCTTGCTGCTGTGGAAGCCCGACGTGATTCTGGACTCCAATGGCCGGGCCGAGGTGGATGTGCCGCTGAATGATGCACTCACCAGCTTCAAGATCGTTGCGGTGGCCGACAGCGGGTTGGAGCTGTTTGGTACCGGCAGCACGCAGATCCGCACCTCGCAGGAACTGCAGATCATCAGCGGCCTGCCGCCGCTGGTGCGCGATGGTGACAAATACGACGCGCAGGTTACCCTGCGCAACACAACCTCCAAGCCGATGCAGGTTGTCGTCACGCCCAAGGCAACCTTGCTGCAACTGGAGCCACAGACCGTGGAAATCCCCGCAGGAGATGCCAAGCTGGTGTCGTGGACGGTGACGGCCCCTGCCGATATGTCGCAAAGCCGCCAGGGCGAGTTGCTGTGGGAAATTGCAGCCAAGGACAAGAATGGCGACGCGGCTGATGCGCTCAAGGTCAGCCAGCGCGTGGTGCCTGCAGTGGCCGTCACCACCTTGCAGGCGACCCTGGTGCAGCTTGATGGCAACCTGGACATGCCAGTGAGTGCGCCTGCGGACGCGCTGCCAGGGCGCGGTGGCCTCAAGCTGTCGATGGTGCCGCGCCTGGCCGAAGGCTTGCCTGGCGTACGGGACTGGTGGGTGAACTACCCCTATGCATGCCTGGAGCAGAAATCCAGCAAGGCCATCGGCCTGCGCGATGCAGCGATGTGGAAGGACACCATGGACCGCCTGCCCACCTACCTGGATGGTGATGGCCTGGCCAACTACTTCCCGCCGCAACCCGGCAGCAGCAATACCGGCAGCGATACCCTGACTGCATACCTGCTGCAGGCCTCGTTCGAGATGAAGAAGCTCGATCCACAGTTTGCGTTGCCTGCCGCGTCGCTGGATCGCATGGCTGCGGCGCTGGGCAAGTTTGTTGACGGCAAGATCGAGCGAAAGTTCTGGAGCCCGCGCGCGGACCTGGATGTGCGCAAGATTGCCGCCATCAGTGCACTTGCCCTGCACGGCAAGGCGCAGCCGCGCATGCTCACCAGCATCAACATCGCCCCCAACGACTGGCCCACGCAGGCTGTGGTGGACTGGCTGTCGATTCTGCAGAATATGAAGGATGCGCCCAACCGCACCAAGCTGATGGAAGAGGCCAACCAGATTCTGCGTGCGCGCCTGAGCTACCAGGGCACCAAGGTGTTGTTCGCCAACGAGAACAACGACTACTGGTGGTGGCTGATGCAAAACGGCGACACCACATTGGCGCGCTTCATGCTCGTCATCATGGGTGATCCTGCCTGGAAGGATGATCTGCCTCGCCTGGCCAGCAGCTTCATCGGTCGCCAGAAGAGCGGTGCCTGGAGCACTACCACTGCGAACCTGTGGGGCGCGATGGCGCTGGAGCGCTTCTCGCGCATGTATGAGTCTGAACCGGTGACGGGGACGACTGAAGCAAGCATGGGAGGCAAGAGTGCGTCGGTGGACTGGAGCCGCATCACCAAGGCGCCGGATGCGATCGAGCTGCTGGCGCAGGGCGGCAAGCGTGCCGTGGGTCCGACGGAGCAGATCTCGCCGTGGTTGAATAACACCATGGATCTGCCCTGGGCCAATGGCCAGCAAAGTCTGAAGGTGCAGCAAAAGGGCACGGGCAAGCCGTGGCTGACGGTGCAGTCGCAGGCAGCGATACCGCTCAAATCGCAACTGTCCGCTGGCTACACCATCAGCAAGACCATCACAGCAGTGGAACAGGCCAACAAGAGCCTGCCGGCAGGCCAGTACACGCGTGGCGATGTGCTGCGGGTGACGCTGGAGGTCAATGCCAGCGCCAACATGACCTGGGTTGCGATCACCGACCCAGTGCCTGGCGGCGCCACCATTCTGGGCAGTGGCCTCGGCCGCGATTCGGCGCTGGCAACCGATGGCGAGAAATCCACCGGCTGGGGCTGGAAGGCCTTTGAGGAGCGTTCGTTCGAGGCATACCGCGCCTACTATGGGTACCTGCCGCAGGGCAAGCTCAGCTTGCAGTACAGCTTCCGCGTCAACAACACGGGCGAGTTCGCCATGCCTGCCACCCGCATCGAAGCTTTGTACGCGCCCGAGATGTTTGGCATGGTGCCCAACGCCAAAATGACGGTGGTGCCAGCGAGCAAGTGATGCAGCGATGGACCAACCCCTTGCGTGCGCTGGCCGTGGTATGGCTGGCGCACTCACCGCTGGCATATGCGGTGCCCAGCTTTGCCGAAGTTCAGCAGGATTTCAAATCGTCGGAAACCCGCGTGCTGTCGCGCGAGGGTGAACTGTTGCAGCGCGTGCGCACGGATTCCTCGGTGCGGCGGGGCGACTGGGTGCCGCTGACGGAGGTTTCCGCCGCATTGCGCACTGCCATGGTCTTGAGCGAAGACCGGCGCTTCTTTGAACACAGTGGGGTGGACTGGGCGGCGGTAACGGCTGCGGCCTGGGACAACCTGTGGAATCAGCGCACGCGCGGTGCCAGCACCATCACCATGCAACTGGCCGGTTTGCTGGATGGCGACTGGCGCCGCAGTAGCGGGGGGCGCAGTGTGGTGCAGAAGGCGGGACAGACCGTGGCGGCCCAGGTGCTGGATAGGCGCTGGAGCAAAACCCAGATTCTGGAGGCCTACCTCAACCTGGTGCCGTTTCGCGGCGAGATGGTGGGCATCGACGCGCTCTCGCGCACCTTGTTCGACAAGGCGCCACATGGGCTGGATGACCGTGAAGCCGCAGTGGCCGCCGCGCTGGTGCGCGCACCAAACGCACGCCCCGTGCAGGTAGGGCAGCGGGCCTGCGGCGTTCTCAAGGACATGCGCGCGGGCGCCGGTGTTGGTGTTGGCTCTGTGGATTGTGACGCCGTGGTGTTCTTCACCGAGGTGGCGCTCAAGAAGCGGGCCTTTGAAGCAAGCAACGGCATCGCGCCTCACTTCAGCCGCATTGCGCTGCGTGAGCAGCGCGACACCAAAGTGGCTGCATCGCGCCTACAAGGTGTAGCCAGCCTGCGAACCACGGTCAGTGCGCCGCTGCAGCGTTTTGCTGTCGATACGCTGAACCAGCACCTGCAGGAGTTGCGCACGAGCAATGTGCAGGATGGCGCGATCTTGGTGCTGGACAACGCCACGGGCCAGGTGCTGGCCTGGATCGGGTCATCGGGCGCGCTGAGCCAGGCTGACGAGGTGGATGCTGTTCTGGCCCCCCGACAGCCGGGCTCCACGCTCAAGCCGTTTTTGTATGGCCAGGCCATTGCGGAGCACAAGCTCACGGCAGCCTCGCTCATCGAGGATTCGCCGGCGCGCATTCCTACCGCCAGCGGCCTCTACATTCCGCAAAACTATGACCGCAGCTTCAAAGGCTGGGTATCAGTGCGAACGGCGTTGGGCGCGTCCCTCAATGTGCCGGCTGTGCGCACCTTGGTGATGGTAGGGGTCGACGATTTCTTTGACCAATTGAACCACCTGGGCATGCCCATGCGTGAATCGGGCAGCTATTTTGGCTATAGCCTGGCGCTGGGTAGCCCGGAAATTCCGCTGCTGCAACTGACCAATGCCTACCGTGCTTTGGCCAATGGCGGGCGCTACAGCGCGGTCGCCCCATCCATCACAGCCGTTGCCACCAAGCCGCAGTACCAACAGGTGATGGATGCGGGCGCGGCCTTCATCGTGGGCGACATGTTGGCCGACAACAACGCCCGCGTGCGTACGTTTGGCACCAGCAGCGTGCTGGGAACGCGTAGCTGGACGGCGGTCAAGACCGGTACCAGCAAGGACATGCGCGACAACTGGGCCATTGGCTGGTCTGATCGCTACACCGTGGGCGTGTGGGTGGGCAATGCCAGCGGTGCGGCCATGCATTCGGTAAGCGGCACCAGCGGTGCGGCGCCCATGTGGGCGGCGATGATGGGTTTTCTGCACCGGGACCGGCCCAGCCGCGCGCCGCAGGCACCTGCGGGCGTGGCGGTCCAATGGGTGGATTTTGGTGTTGCCCCAGAAGGGCAACCGGGTGCAGGTTTTGCGTTGGAAGCGCGGCGCCAGGAGTGGTTTCTGGCTGGCACCGCACAAAAGCGATTTGCGCTTGATGGCCAGGCGAGCGGCCTGGACGAGTTGCCCGCGAGCCGCCAACCGGGCGATGCGCAGGCGTCTACCCTCGCCCGCATCGTGGCGCCAGCGAACGGCACCATCGTAGCGGTCGATCCGGATATCCCGCCGGACCGCCAGCGTCTGCAGTTCGTGGCAGACAGTGCATCGGCACGTTGGCGCATGGATGGCAAGGAAGTGGCCCGCGGTGCGCGCTGGGCCTGGTTGCCGTGGCCCGGGCGCCATCAGGTGGAATTGGTCAATGCCAAGGGAGAGGTCCTGGACAGCATCCGGCTCGAAGTGCGGGGCGCGGGTGTGAAACAGTCCAGGCGCTGAACTTGTATGAAAAGCGGCTTTGGCAGCTTGCTCGTTTGGGGACCGTATATACGGCATGCTGTTGCCACAGCATGACCCTGTTTCAGTTGCTGGCAGAGATGGCGCGCAGGAGCTTCTGGCCGGCGCGGCCGTCGGCCTTCTGTCCCAGGCGGGTTTGCTCGGCCTTGATGGCTTCGCGCGTCTTGGCACCGATCATGCCATCAGCGCTGCCGATGTCGTAGCCGCGAGCGAGTAACGCCTGCTGCAGTTCCTTGTTCTGTGCGCGTGACAGGCCAGGGTCATCCGTGGGCCAGGCTGCGACAAAGCCGGTGCGGCTTTCAGCGGGGCTGGCCACCAGGTTCGACAGCTGGGCAATCGCCAGCGCGTAGTTTTCCGATGCGTTGTAGCTGTAGAGCGCATCAAAGTTACGCCCCACCAAAAAGGCCGGGCCACCGGCGGCAGGAATCATCAACCCGGCAGTGGGCAGGCTGTCGGGAAGTGGCTGGCCGTTCACCAGTGTCACTCCTGCAGCGCGCCAGGTAGCAATGGGCTTTTTGTTCTTGCGCCCTGCATCGCTGGCGTCAAAGTTGGCGGGCAGCTTCACCTCAAACCCCCAGGGTTGCCCTGGGCGGTAGCCGGCATTCTTCAGGAACGTGGCCGTGGAGGCCAGCGCATCGGGCACGCTGTCCACGATGTCGCGGCGGCCGTCGCCGTCAAAATCGACCGCGCTGCGAAAGAACGTGGATGGCATGAACTGGGTTTGGCCAAATGCACCTGCCCATGACCCGACCAGCTTGGATTCTGCGATGTGGCCTTCTTGCAGAATGCGCAGCGCGCTGGCGAATTCGCCGCGGAAGTAGGCCTGGCGACGGCCAAAACAGGACAGGGTACCGAGCGACTGCACCAGCGAACGGCCGCCCAGGTTCTGGCCGAAATTGCTCTCGACGCCCCACACGCCCACCACGATCTGAGGGGATACGCCGGTGCTCTGTTCGATCTTGGCGAGCGTGTCCTGCCACTTGGAGTAGGCGGCGCGGCCATCGGCCACACGCTGGTCGTCGACCAGCACCGCCAGGTAGTCCCACACCGGCATGCTGAACTCGGGCTGGCGATTCAGAAGCGGCAGCACCGTGGCATCGGGCTGCAGGTGCTCGGTGTACTGCGTGAATGTGGCCGGGGTGATGGCGGCGAAGGCCTTGCTGGCACGCAGCTCCGACAGGCAGGACTGAAACTCCGCGCTGCTGAGCTGGGGCGGCTCTTGCGGCGGGCTGGCTTGTGCCAGTGCGGCCGGGGCTGAAAAACCCAGGCTGGCAAGCAAGGCAAGCTGGGGCAAGGCAAGGGAGGTGCGGCGAAAGTTCATGCTGCGCAATATACCTGTTTGGTGACGCGCACTCTGGTAAACCCTGTACGGACGACCACTGTCATGGCTGGAACTGCCTCAATTTGTACGGGTTAACCCAAAACTATATGGGCTGGGCAATAGCGCTTATCGCCGGGTTGTTATGCGCTGGGCGGCGCGGCACACTACGCTGATAGGAAATTTGAAGCCGTGTGCCCAGCCGGGCATGGCAATACCCACCATGAGCCAGCCGACCGTACCCCAACCTATCCGTTTTTATCACCAGGGCCGCATCACGCAAGTCGATGGCACGGCGCCTACCTGCTCCGTACTGGACTGGCTGCGCGAAGATGCCCATTGCCATGGCACCAAGGAGGGCTGCAATGAAGGCGATTGCGGTGCCTGCACCGTGCTGGTGGCTGAACTTGCCGAAGCCGGCGATCCGCAGGCGGTGCAGGGCCTGAAGCTGCAGACCGTGAACGCCTGTATCCAGCTGCTGCCCAATCTGCATGGCAAGGCGCTGTTCACTGTGGAAGACATGAAAACCGCCTGCAAGCCGACGCAGGCTGATGCGGGCTGCGCCGATCTGCATCCCGTGCAACAGGCCATGGTGGAGTGCCACGGCTCCCAGTGCGGGTTCTGTACTCCGGGTTTTGTGATGTCTCTGTGGTCTGTCTACGAACAGCAGCAGGCGCAACATAGCCCTGCTCCCACCCGGCAGCAACTGGCCGATGCGCTGTCGGGCAACCTGTGCCGCTGCACCGGCTACCGGCCGATTCTGGATGCGGGCCAGCGCATGTTCGATCTGCCCGGTCGCCAGTTCGATACGGCGCCTGTTGTGGCTGCACTCCAGTCTCTGCACAGCGATGCGGATTGGCAGTACAGCGATGGCACGGCGCAGTTCCACGCCCCTGCCAGCCTGGACAGCCTGGCCCGTCTGCGCGCGCAGCTTCCGCAGGCGCGGCTGATTGCTGGCACTACAGACGTAGGCCTGTGGATCACCAAGCAGTTCCGCGAGCTGGGTGACATCATTGCCATTGGCCGCGTGGCCGAGCTGCGCCAGATCGAGGAGCGCGACGGTTCGCTCCATATCGGCGCCGGAGCCTCTCTGGAAGACGCCTGGGCCGCGCTGGCGCAGCGCTTTCCCAGCCTGCAGGATGTGTGGCTGCGTTTTGCATCGCCGCCGGTGCGCCATGCAGGAACCATGGGTGGCAATGTGGCCAACGGATCGCCGATTGGCGACGCACCCCCGGTGCTGATGGCCCTGGATGCCGAGATTGTGCTGCGCAAGGCCGAGCGCGTGCGGCGGATGTTGTTGGCTGATTTCTATCTGGACTACATGAAAAACCAGATGGAGCCCGGAGAGTTCGTGCAGGGCCTGGTGGTGCCATTGGCGCAGCTGCGGCAGCAGAATTTCCAGGTGCGAGCCTACAAGATCAGCAAGCGTTTTGACTGCGATATTTCGGCACTGTGCGCAGGCTTGGCCGTGGCCTTGGATGCGCAAGGCAAGGTGCAGGCGGTGCGCATGGCGTTTGGAGGCATGGCAGCCACTGTCAGGCGCGCGGCCAAGGCCGAAGCTGCTGTACTGGGCCAGCCATGGACGGCAGAAACCGTCAAGCTTGCGCAGCAGGCGTTGGCGCAGGATTTTCAACCGATGACCGACATGCGCGCCAGCGACACCTACCGTATGAAAGTGGCGCAAAACCTGCTGCAGCGGCTGTGGCTGGAGACGAGGGCCGATGCCCCGCTTGCCAGTGCCGATACCACCGTGTGGTCGGTGATGCCCCATGTGGTGCGCGCTACCAGCGAGCAAGGAGCCTGACATGAACCAAGCAATTCCCAAACAGCTGCTGGCGGGTGCAGAGGCCTTTGCCCATTACAGCGACAACCAGGCGCTGCGCATCGATACCGATACGGAAGCGCAGGCACTGCAACAGGGACGTCGCGTCGGCATCAGTCGCACCCACGAATCGGCTGCGCTGCATGTGGCAGGCGAGGCCGCCTACATTGACGACATGCCCGAGTTGGCAGGCACCTTGCATTGCGCATTGGGCCTCGCGCCGATAGCCCATGGCCGCTTGCTGGGGCTGGACCTGGATGCCGTGCGCACCATGCCCGATGTGGTGGCTGTGCTGACGGCGACTGATATTCCCGGTGTCAATGACTGCGGATCGATCATCCACGACGACCCGATTCTGTGCGATGGCGAGATCCGTTACCTGGGTCAACCCCTGTTTGCCGTGCTTGCACGCACGCGACAGGCCGCGCGACGGGCAGCGGCGCTGGCCAAGAAGATTGCCAGCGTGGAAGCGGCCGAGCCGGTGCTGACTCCGCAGCAGGCCCATGCACGCGGCCAGTATGTGGTGCCACCGATGAAGCTGACGCGAGAGACGCAGGCAGGTGCAACCACGCAGGCCATCGAGAACGCACCCCACCGGCTGCAAGGCCAGTGGGAAGTGGGTGGCCAGGAGCAGTTCTATCTGGAAGGCCAGATCAGCTACGCCATTCCCAAGGAAGGGCAGGCCATGCATGTGTACTGCTCCACCCAGCACCCGAGTGAAATGCAGCACCTGGTCGCGCATGCGCTGGGCGTGCACGCGCACGATGTGCATGTGGAATGCAGGCGCATGGGCGGAGGTTTTGGCGGCAAGGAATCGCAATCGGCGCTGTTTGCCTGTGTTGCGGCGGTGGCAGCCCGCAAGCTGGGGCGCCCTGTCAAGCTGCGTCTGGACCGGGATGACGATTTCATGATCACGGGGCGGCGCCACTGCTTCTGGTATGAATACGACATTGGCTTCGACGACGCGGGTCGCATCGTGGGCGCCGAGGTGACCATGGTGTCGCGCGCAGGGCATTCTGCGGATCTGTCGGCGCCGGTGATGACGCGGGCGCTGTGCCACTTCGACAATGCATACTGGCTGCCCAATGTGCGCATGCAAGGCTTCATGGGCAAGACCAATACGCAGAGCAATACCGCTTTCCGCGGTTTTGGCGGGCCGCAGGGCGCAATCGTGATGGAGAACATCATGGACTCCATTGCACGCCAGCTGGGCAAGGACCCGCTGGATGTGCGCCGCGCCAATTTCTATGGCAAGACGGAGCACAACGTCACGCCCTACGGTCAGGTGGTGGATGACAACATCATCGACGAGTTGGTGACGCAGCTGGAAGCGCGCAGCGATTACCGTGCGCGCCGGGCGGAGGCGGCTGCATTCAACGCGCAAAGCCCGGTGCTCAAGCGCGGCATTGCGCTCACGCCGGTCAAGTTCGGTATCTCCTTCAACGTCAAGCATTTCAACCAGGCAGGGGCCTTGGTGCATGTGTACAACGATGGCTCGATCCTGGTGAACCACGGCGGCACGGAAATGGGCCAGGGCCTGAACACCAAGGTGGCCCAGGTCGTGGCGCATGAGCTGGGCGTGGCTTTCGAGCGCGTGCGCGTCACCGCGACGGATACCACCAAGGTGGCCAACACCTCGGCCACGGCGGCATCGACAGGGACCGACCTGAACGGCAAGGCCGCGCAGGATGCGGCGCGGCAGATCCGCGAGCGCCTGGCGGCCTGCATGGCCGAGCGTCACGGCGGTGCAGCCGATGCAGTGCGCTTTGCCAACGACACGGTGCAGGTCAATGGCAAGACCCTGGCTTTTGAAGATGTGGTCAAGGAGGCGTACCTGGAGCGGGTGCAGCTGTGGTCGGACGGCTTCTACGCGACACCTGGCCTGTCCTGGGACAGCAAGACCATGCATGGCCGCCCCTTCTTCTACTTTGCGTACGGAGCCGCCGTGAGCGAAGTGCTGGTGGACACCTTGACCGGTGAGAGCAAGCTCTTGCGTGCAGATGTGCTGCACGATGTGGGGCAGTCACTCAACCCCGCCGTCGATATCGGCCAGGTGGAAGGTGCCTTTGTGCAGGGCATGGGCTGGCTCACCATGGAAGAGCTGGTTTGGCACCCCAAGACGGGAGCGCTGATGACGCATGCGCCCAGTACCTACAAGATTCCGACAGCCAACGACTGCCCGCCGGTGCTGAACGTGCAACTGTTCGAAGGCGCCAATCCGCACGACACCATCCACCGCAGCAAGGCCGTGGGCGAGCCGCCGCTGCTGTTGCCGTTTTCGGTGTTCTTTGCGATTCGCGATGCAGTGGCTGCTTGCGGCGCACCCGGCAACTGCCCGCCGCTGCGGGCACCTGCAACTGCCGAGGCGGTTTTGAACGCGATAGAAAACGTGCAGCAAGGGGTTTGAGCGGCCGGGCATGCAGCCGGCCTGCCTTGCTGCGATACTCGCCGCCTTTTGCAGGTTTTGCAGCATGCTTTGCGCAATCAGGGAAATGCATTTCACACCAATGATTAACAACACGGAGACGCAGCGATGAACTGGCTGGAGAAATATTTCAAACTGGGGGAGCACGGCACCACCGTGCGCACCGAGGTCCTGGCGGGCCTCACCACCTTCCTCACCATGGCGTACATCATGTTCGTCAACCCTTCCATCCTGGGTGACGCGGGCATGCCCAAGGGGGCGGTGTTTGTAGCCACCTGCTTGATTGCCGCGCTGGGCTCTGCCGTGATGGCCCTGTACGCCAACTACCCGATCGCGATAGCGCCCGGCATGGGCCTGAACGCCTACTTTGCCTATGTGGTGGTGCTGCACATGGGCTACACATGGCAGGCCGCGCTGGGTGCGGTGTTCATCTCCGGCTGTCTGTTCCTGCTGGTCACGGTGTTCCGGATACGCGAGCAGATCATCAAGGGCATCCCGCAGTCGATACGGGTGGCAATCACCGTCGGTATCGGTCTGTTCCTTGCATTGATCGCTCTCAAGAGTGCGGGCGTCGTGGTGGGCGACAAGGCCACGCTGGTGACGCTGGGAGACCTGCATTCTCCATCGGTGATCCTGTTCGGCCTGGGCTTCTTGCTCATCATCGTGCTGGACCGCCTGAAGGTACCCGGTGCCATCCTGATCGGCATTCTGGCCGTGACGGTAGCGTCTTTCTTCTTTGGCGGTAACCAGTTCAACGGCGTGTTTTCGGCGCCTCCGTCGATCGAGCCGACGTTCTTGAAGCTGGATATCAAGACTGCGCTCTCCAGCGGCTTCCTCAACGTGGTGCTGGTGTTCTTTCTGGTGGAGCTGTTTGATGCGACTGGTACCCTGATGGGCGTTGCCAAGCGCGCGGGCCTGCTGGTGCCGGGCAAGATGGAGCGTTTCCACCGGTCGCTGCTGGCAGACAGCGGCGCGATCTTTGCCGGGTCTCTGCTCGGCACTTCCAGCGCCACCGCCTATGTGGAAAGCGCATCGGGCGTACAGGCCGGTGGCCGCACGGGTTTGACGGCCATGACGGTGGCTGTGCTGTTTCTCGCCTGCCTGTTCATTGCGCCGCTGGCTGGCTCCGTGCCCGCCTATGCAACGGCGCCAGCGCTGCTGTTTGTGGCGTGCCTCATGCTCAGGGAACTGGTGGAAGTGGAATGGGATGACTCGACCGAGGCGATTCCCGCAGCCGTCACGGCCGTGATGATGCCGTTCACCTATTCGATTGCCAATGGCCTGGCTTTCGGCTTCATCTCGTATGCAGCCATCAAGCTCTTCACCGGCCGCGTCAAGGAAGTGCACTGGATGGTGTGGATCATCGCAGCGCTCTTCCTCTTCAAGTTTGCCTATATCGGCGGGCATTGATGAGGTGCTATTGATCGGATAGCCGTGGCGCACACCCGTCGTGCGCCGGGTAGCAAAAAGGCCATCATGCGATGGCCTTTTTCTTATGGGTGACCCGTCCTGCCGGAGGTTGACACCTTTTCTTGAAGGAAAAGGCAAGTCTCATGGAATCAGGCTCCAAGCGAACCCAGAGGGACTACACGCTGGCTTTTAAGCTGGCAGTGGTCGAGCAGGTGGAAAAAGGCGAGTTGACATACAAGCAAGCGCAGACGCGCTATGGGATCCAGGGTCGATCAACGGTGCTGGTATGGCTGCGCAAGCATGGTCGCCAAGGTTGGGGGCGTGGTGCATCATGTGCAGCCATGCCCCCAGACAAAACGCCCCAAGCACTGACGCCCGAGCAGCAGATCAAGGCCTTGCAAGTGCAGCTCAAAGAGGCCAACGAGAAGGCCCAGCTGTTCGAGGCGATGCTTGATGTTCTGAAGAAGGACTATGGAGTGCGCGTCGTAAAAAAGCCTTCGGGCAAGTCCTCGCGCAGCGGCTCGTCCAAGGGCTGAGCGTGGCGAGGGCTTGCCGCTGCATGGGGCTGAGCCGGCAGGCGTACTACCAGGGCCAACGGCGCCACGCACGGCGTGAGAGCCGGGCCGAGGCGGTGGTGCAGCTGGTGCGCGATTGGCGGGTTCGCCAGCCCAGGCTGGGTACGCGCAAGTTGCACCATGTGCTGCGCGAGCCGCTGGGGCAGGCGGGTATCCGTCTGGGGCGCGATGCGCTGTTCGATGTGCTGCGCAACGCCCGAATGCTGGTGCCCGCACGGCGGGCGTACCACAAGACCACCGACAGCCATCACCGGCTTCGTCGTCATCCCAACCTGCTCAAGGCGGGCGAGCAGCAGGTGTGCGCCAGGGCCAGCGAGCAGGTCTGGGTGGCCGACATCACCTACCTGCCCACGGCTGACAAGTTCGTCTACCTGAGCCTGGTCACCGACGCCTACTCGCGCAAGATCGTGGGCTGGCATGTGCATGACAGCCTGCAAACCGAGCCGATGGCCCAGGCTCTGAAGATGGCCTTGCGTGCCCGCCAAAGCCACCAGCGCTTGGTGCACCACTCGGATCGGGGCATCCAGTACTGCTCGAGCTACTACCAGAGCATCCATCGGCGCCACGGCCTGTACTGCTCAATGACCGATGGCTACGACTGCTACCAGAACGCGCTGGCCGAGCGGGTCAACGGTATCCTCAAAGGCGAGCTGTTGCTGCAGCGGCCCGCCAACCTGGAGCAGGCCCGGCGCATGGTGGGCGAGTCGGTGAGGATCTACAACACCGAGCGTCCCCATCTATCGTTGAAAATGCAAACGCCCGATGCGGTGCATCGGGCGTCCTTGGCCGGCATCCGCCGGCTTGAATTACCGTCCCAGGTGTCAACCTAATCTAGGACGGGTCAGGGTGCGGGAGCGTATGTTGCGGCTACTTCACCACCATCAGTGTGAACGGATAGACATAGGCCTGCAGGGTGACAAAGATGCCGACCAGGGAAGCCAGTGCAATGGAGTGGAAGAACACATAGCGCAGGATGTCGCCCTCGTGGTTGAACCAGCGTGTGGCGGTTGAAGCCACGACGATGGATTGCGCATCGATCATCTTGCCCATCACACCGCCTGAGCTGTTGGCGGCGCCCATCAGGTTAGGCGACAGGCCCAGCTGTTCAGCCGCCACTTTCTGCATGCCGCCAAACAACACGTTCGATGCGGTATCAGACCCGGTGAGCGCCACGCCCAGCCAGCCCATCATGGTGCCAAAGAAGGGGTAGAGCACGCCGGTATTGGCGAAGGCAAGGCCCAGTGTCGTATCGGTGCCCGAGTAGCGGGTGAGGGTACCCAGCGCCAGCATCAGCACGATGGTGAGCAGTGAAAAGCGTACGAGCCAGATCGTCTTGAAGAACTGCTTGACGAGTGCCACCGGGCTGTACTTCATCACCAACCCGCCAACAATGGCCGACAGCAGGATACCGGTGCCGGTGGCCGACAGCAGGTTCAGCACATAGACCGCGCCTTCCTTGGTCGGATTAGGTACGACGGGTGGCACCTTCTCGATCATGTTGTGCAGGCCGCTCATGGGGAAGGATGGCGAGAACAGGCCATTGAGCGCTGCCTTGACCGAGGGCAGGCCCCAGATGAAGACGAACACGGTCAGGATGGCCCAGGGCGTCCAGGCACGGATCACATCGGCGCGCGAGTGCTGGGTGATGGCGCGGGGTGCATCGCCCTCGCTTTCGCCGTTGTCGCGGCCTTTGAGCGAGGTGCTGCGCCAGATGTTCTTGGGCTGCCAGATGCGCAGAAAGCCGATGAGGCAGGCCATCGAGACGATGGCGGCGATGATGTCCACCAGTTCGGGGCCGATGAAGTTGGAGACCAGGTACTGCGGAATGGCAAATGACAGGCCGGTCACCAAGATGGCGGGCCAGATCTCCATCATGGCCTTGCGCCCGGCAAAGGCCCAGATCAGCCAGAACGGCACGAGCACCGAGAAGAAAGGCAACTGGCGGCCCACCATGGCGGTCACTTCCATGACGTCATACCCGTGTACCTTGGCCAGCGTGATGACTGGCGTGCCCAGGGCACCAAAGGCCACCGGTGCGGTATTGGCAATCAGCGACAGGCCGGAGGCCGCCAGCGGAGAAAATCCCAGGCCGATCAGAATGGCGGCCGTAACGGCCACCGGCGTGCCAAAACCAGCGGCGCCTTCAAAAAAGGCACCAAAGGCAAAGGCGATCAGCAGCAACTGAATGCGCCGGTCTTCCGTGATGCCGGCGATCGAATCCTGCAGGATCTTGAAGCTGCCGTTCTGCTCGGTCAGCTGGTGCAGGAAGATGATGTTCAGCACGATCCAGCCGATGGGCAGCAGGCCGGTGAGGCCACCCAGCACGGCGGCGCGCCCTGCCATGTCGGCTGGCATCCCATACACGGCGATCGCAATGATGAGGGCGCACAGCAGGCCCGCGCCCGCTGCGATATGCGCCTTGAGGTGTAAAAAGCCCAATCCCACCAGCATGACGACGACGGGCAATGCCGCCAGCAAGGTGGAGAGCACCATATTGCCCAGGGGGTTGTAGATCTGCTGCCAAACCATACCTGACTCCTCGTTGTGGCGGTGCTCCACGGCGCAGGTGTTCGGAGTCTGCGCAACCAAGGCAAGGTGGTGCTGCAACCGTCATGGGAACTGAGACCAGGGCATGCGCGATTCCGAGGGTATGTGAGCAGGCCCCAGCGCTATCGAACCTCGACATAATGTCGGCCTGACATTTGGTTTGCAGTTCAGAAAAACCCGTAGCTCCTTATAAACCAACGCCCAAGCTGTTGCTTTTGTGACAGTCGGCAGGGGTTGGTGATGACAGGGCGCATCGAGCATATGAGACGCTGCCTATACCAAACACTGCATTCATCAGAGGAAGATTTGTGTCCGATTTATCCAAGATCACCTGTATCGAAGACTTGCGCGTAGTGGCCCAGAAGCGCGTTCCGCGCATGTTTTATGACTATGCGGATTCAGGCTCCTATACCCAGAGTACATACCGCGACAACGAAGCTGCATTTCAGAAAATCAAGCTGCGCCAGCGCGTGGCCGTCAATATGGAAGGCCGCAGCACCCGTACCACCATGGCGGGGCACGATGTGTCCATGCCTGTGGCGATTGCTCCGACAGGTCTGACCGGCATGCAGCATGCCGATGGCGAGATTCTGGCGGCCCGGGCGGCCAAGGCCTTTGGCATCCCGTTCACGCTTTCGACGATGAGCATCTGCTCGCTGGAGGACGTTGCCGCAGGCACCGACCGCCATCCATTCTGGTTTCAGTTGTATGTGATGCGTGATCGCGGATTCATGGAGCGCCTGATCGACCGTGCCAAAGCCGCCAATTGCTCGGCCCTGCAGGTGACGCTGGATCTGCAGATCCTCGGCCAGCGCCACAAGGACATCAAGAATGGCCTGTCGACGCCCCCCAAACCCACCATCAGCAACCTGATCAATCTGGCAACCAAGCCACGTTGGTGCATGGGCATGCTGGGCACCAAACGCCGTACCTTCGGCAACATCGTGGGCCATGTCGATGGCGTGGGCGATGTGAGCTCCCTGGCGTCGTGGACGGCGGATCAGTTCGACCCGCGCCTGAACTGGAGTGACGTGGAGTGGATCAAGAAGCGCTGGGGCGGCAAGCTGATCCTCAAGGGAATCATGGAGGCGGAAGACGCGCGCCTGGCGGCGCAGACGGGCGCCGATGCCCTGATCGTGAGCAACCACGGTGGCCGCCAGCTCGACGGTGCGCCTGCCACCATCGATGCGCTGCCCTCCATTGCCCAGGCAGCGGGCAAGGACATCGAGGTCTGGCTGGACAGCGGCATCCGCAGCGGGCAGGACGTGCTCAAGGCCCGGGCGCTAGGCGCACAAGGCACCTTGATCGGACGCAGCTTTCTGTACGGGCTCGGTGCCTTCGGCCAGGAGGGCGTGGCCAAGGCCTTGCAGATCATTCAGAAGGAGCTGGATGTATCCATGGCCTTCTGCGGCCACACCAACATCAACCAGGTGGACAGCAAGATTCTGGTGCCGGGAACCTATCCTCTGCCTTATTGAGGCGCGAATGACTGCCGTGCGAGCCAGCGGCCCGCGCCGGACGCCATGTTGCAAGTATTTGTCATCATTTGAAAATATAGAAAGCGTTTCTGAACGCCTGCGCATTGTCCTACAAGCTCGGCGCGTTCCTCTTCCTACACTGGTTTAATCGCTAACGGCATCCGCTGGTTGGCGATTCCCATCACAGGAGGACGAGAATGTTCGACACCTTGATTCGAGACATGGCAGACCGCTTTGGTCTGGGCGACAAGGCCAAAGACCTGGTTGCCATGGTGCTGGCCTACATCACGGACCCGGCCAACGGAGGTCTATCGGGCTTGCTGGACCGCTTTCGTTCTGCGGGCCTGGGTGGGTTGGCAGACAGCTGGCTAAGCACCACGGAAGAATCCCGCACGCCTACCAATGACGAGGTGAGCAGCGTTTTCGGTGCATCCGGAGGCTTGCTGTCCACGTTGAGCGACAAGCTGCACCTGCCCAAGGATGCCGTGACATCGGCGGTTGGGGCTTTGCTGCCTGCGCTGGTTTCGCGTCTCTCGCCCAATGGAATGCTCCCCGCCACCTTGCCTGCAGAAGCGGTGGCATTGATCGGCAGCGGAAAATCCCTGCTTGGCGGCCTACTGGGCAGCGGTGCCGCAGCTGCAGCAGGGGTGGTGGGCGCAGGCACCGCAGCGGTATCGTCTGCGGCATCGACAGTCTCCACTGCTGCCGCCAGTACGGCGACTGCAGCAGGAGGCGGTATCGGCAAGTGGCTGCCTTGGATCATCGGCGCGCTGGTGGTGATTTTCGGGATCAGCTATTGCGGCAAGAAAACTCCAGATACCGCGCCCGCGCCTGCTGCACCAGCGGCAACACCTGCTCCGGCCCCTGAGCCCGCTCCGGTTCCCGCTCCTGCACCAGAGCCTGCAGCTCCCGCTCCCGCCGCGGCATCGGCGCCAACTGCCGACGCAGCCCCTGCGGGTGCTGCCGTGATCGACAGCATGGTGCAGGATGTGCCCAAGCTTCAGGTGTTCTTTGACACCGGCAAGACCGAGGTGCCGCCTGAATTTGCGGATAAATCCAAGGCCCTGGTCGGCTATCTGCAATCGCACACCGACGTGAAGGCGGTCGTATCGGGCTTCAACGACCCCACGGGTGATGCCGCCAAGAATGCAGAGCTGTCCAAGCAGCGTGCCATGGCGGTACAGACAGCCTTGGCAGCGGCTGGTGTGCCTGTTGACCGTACGGTACTTGAAAAGCCTGCGGAAACCTCCGATACCGGCAACACCAATGCGGCCTCCCGCCGTGTGGATGTGGTGCTGCGCGCCAACTGAGGCGATGCAACTTTCCAGCAAGGCCACCTGCGGGTGGCCTTTTTTGTGAGGGGCGCACATCGCCAAATGCATGGGCCGCCGCAGTGCCATTCATCTACGATCGCAGGCACTTTCTAGGAGCGGGCAGGGTATGGCGGATGGGGAAATGCAATGGGGTGGCTGGTGGATGCTGCTGGTGGTGTTTGCCGCAGTGGCGCAGACGGCGCGCAACGCGGCGCAACGCTCGCTCACTGCAGACCTGGGTACCTGGCCTGCGACTCTCGTGCGTTTTCTGTACGGGTTGCCACTCGCGGCATTGGCGCTGGTGCTGCTCTATACGTTGCCACAGACACCTCCAAGGATCGACCATTGGAGCTGGGCCTATTTCGGCTGGATTGCTCTGGGGGCGTTCTTTCAGATTGCTGCCACCGGTGCCTTGCTGCTGGCGATGCAGCAGCGCAATTTTGCGGTAGCGGTGACCCTGTCCAAAACCGAGGTACTGCAGGTGGCGCTGTTCGGCGCGGTTTTCCTGCATGAGCTGCCAACCGCATGGGCGGTGGGGGCGATGGCTATAGCCACCCTGGGCGTTGCCTTGCTGTCGATGCCGCCACGCCTGCCTGGCGCGCGGTTTGAATGGCGCAGCAAAGCGGCTTTTTATGGCCTGGTATGTGGCGCGTGCTTTGCGATCGCTACCGTGGGGTTTCGGGGTGCTGCTCTTGAATTGAAGGCACCGGGCGCCTTGCTGTCCGGCGCCTGGGGTGTTTTTGTTGCCCAATGCATGCAGACCGTGGCCATGGGTTTGTGGTTTGCCTGGCGCAGCCCGGGTGTGCTGGTGCGCATTGCGAAGGCGTGGCGGGTTTCGCTGATTGCGGGTTGCATGGGCAGCGCTGCCTCGCTTGCCTGGTTCAGCGCCTATGCGCTGCAGAGCGCAGCCTCGGTGCGAACCCTGGGCATGGTTGAGGTGATCTTCAGCTACATCGTCTCACGTCGCTTTCTGAAGGAGCAGCTGCGCGTGAACGAGAAGTGGGGCATTGCGCTGATGCTGGTGGGCATTGTCATTATTTGCACCCAGCTGTAATTGCCAGTAACCGTTTTCAGCGTCCGTCCGACAAGGAGGGTACATGCGCGCGGCGCATCATGGTTTCTTTCATCGGACCATGCCAATGACAACTACCACTCCGAATTCCGCCACCTCGGCCACGCCGCCACATTACAGCCCGGAAGAAAAGCGCCACCGCATCTTCGCCATCATGGCGGCCTCATCAGGCAACCTGGTTGAGTGGTTTGACTTTTACGTCTACGCCTTTTCTTCCATCTACTTTGCCGCGGCGTTCTTTCCCAAGGGCGATCCGACGGTGCAATTGCTCAATACGGCTGGCGTGTTTGCTGCGGGTTTTCTGATGCGTCCGATCGGCGGTTGGCTGTTTGGCCGGATTGCCGACAAGTACGGCCGCAAGAAGTCCATGCTGATCTCGGTCACCATGATGTGTGCCGGCTCCCTGGTGATTGCCTGCCTCCCCACCTACGCGCAGATCGGTGCGCTGGCGCCGTTTCTGCTGCTGGTGTGCCGCCTGTTCCAGGGGCTGTCGGTGGGCGGCGAATACGGTACCACTGCCACCTATATGAGCGAGGTGGCTCTCAAGGGGCAGCGCGGCTTTTTCTCATCCTTCCAGTATGTGACGCTGATCGGTGGCCAGTTGCTGGCCGTGCTGCTGATCGTGATTCTGGAAGCGGTGCTCACCGATGCCGAGCTGCGCGCCTGGGGCTGGCGCATTCCTTTTGTCTGCGGCGCTGTCGCTGCCGTGGTGGCCATGCTGCTGCGCCGCACCCTGCACGAGACGCAATCGCAGGAAGCCATGCACGACAAGGAAACGGGCACGCTCGCCAATCTGTTCAAGCACCATTGGCGCGCCTTCGTCACGGTGTTGGGCTATACCGCCGGGGGCTCGCTGATTTTCTACACCTTCACCACGTACATGCAGAAGTACCTAGTCAACAGTGTAGGCCTGCCCATCAAGACGGCCAGCTATGTGATGACCGTCTGCCTCTTCATCTACATGTGCATGCAGCCGCTGTTCGGTGCGCTTTCAGACCGCATTGGCCGGCGCACCAGCATGATGCTGTTTGGTGCTCTGGGGGCCATCTGTACCGTGCCGATTCTGACGGCCATGCACAGTGCCACGTCGCCGGAGATGGCCGGCTTTCTGATTGTGGTGGCCCTGGCCATCGTGAGTTTCTACACCTCGATCTCCGGCATTGTGAAGGCGGAAATGTTTCCGCCCGAAGTGCGTGCGCTGGGCGTAGGGCTGGCCTACGCGGTGGCCAACGCCATATTTGGCGGGTCAGCCGAATTTGTGGCGCTGGCGCTCAAGAACGCAGGCCATGAGACCGCGTTTTTCTGGTACGTGTCGGTCATGATGGTGGTGGCGTTCCTGTTCAGCCTGCGGCTGCCCAAGCAGGCTGCCTACCTGCATCATGACCATTGATGCGTCACGTGTGTCCCTGACCGAACCCGGCCACTGTGCCGGGTTTGCTGTGCGCGGCGACAATAAGGCGTGAGCCACGATTTCGCCCCAGAGTCCGTACTGCCAGCATTGCCGCCACGCCGTCGCGTGGCGCATCTGGACATGGATGCGTTCTACGCATCGGTCGAGCTGCTTCGCTATCCGCAGCTCAAGGGGCTGCCGGTGGTCATCGGAGGCGGGCGGCGGCGTGAGGACGACGCGCTGGTCGCTGCTTATGGCGGGCGCCTCGCAGATATTCCGGTAGAGGCATTTCCCCTGCTCAAGGACTATGTCGGGCGCGGGGTGATCACCACGGCCACCTACCAGGCGCGCGCCTTTGGGGTGGGCTCGGCCATGGGCATGATGAAGGCGGCCAAGCTGTGCCCGCAGGCGATTCTGCTGCCTGTGGATTTTGCGCGCTACCGGCAGTTTTCGCGCCAGTTCAAGGCCATCATCACCTCCATTGCCCCGCAGATGGAAGACCGGGGCGTGGACGAGGTGTACATCGATTTCACCCATGTCGATGGCGGGCAGAATGACCATGGGCGCAGCCTGGCACTGCGCCTGCAAAGCGAGATACATGCCGCAACAGGCCTGACCTGCTCGGTCGGCGTGGCGCCCAACAAGCAGTTGGCCAAGATGGCGAGCGAGTTCAACAAGCCCAATGGCGTCTCCATTGTGCTGGAGAGTGACCTTCAGACACTGATCTGGCCGCTGGCCTGTCGCAAGATCAACGGCGTGGGCCCCAAGGCCGATGCCAAATTGCAGGCGCTGGGCATCAACACCCTGGGCGATCTGGCGGCCAAGGAATTGCACTGGTTGGTGGAGCACTTTGGCCGTAGCTATGGCGCTTGGTTGCATGCTTCCTGCTGGGGGCAGGACAGCCGGCCCGTGGTGACGGAGAGCGAGCCAGTATCGATGAGCCGCGAGACCACGTTCGACCGTGACCTGCACGCGGTGCGCGACCGGGCGGAACTGGGCGCGATCTTTACCGAGCTGTGCGAGAGTGTGGCTGCCGACCTGCAGCGCAAGGGCTATGTCGGGCGAACGATTGGGATCAAGCTGCGCTTTACCGATTTCCGCATCGCCACCCGAGACCACAGCCTGCCGCTCTATACCAGTGATGCCAGGGCCATTCGCCATGCCGCAGGCCAGTGCCTGAAGCGCGCGCCGCTGGAGCAGCGCCTGCGCCTTTTGGGCGTGCGAGTGGGCAACCTGCTGCCGCAGGAGCAGGCAGCGGCCCAGGGTATGGTGGGCGACGCGCAGGCAATCAAGGCAGCGGAGATGCGCGCGCAACGGGAAGGGCAGGAGCGAACTGCCGATCCTTACACCTTGCCGCTGTTCAAGGACGAATGAAGTCGCCTTTGCGCAGATTTCCGGAAAAGGCGTTTATTGGCGCGCCGTGCGCACGTTGGCCGGCAGGGCCATCGGCTGGCTGGTGCGCAGCGGATTGATGTCAAGCCCGCCACGGCGGGTATAGCGTGCGTATATCGTCAACCGGATGGGTTGGCACTGGTGCCAGATATCGACAAACATGCGTTCGACGCATTGCTCGTGGAATTCGTTGTGGTTGCGGAAGCTGACGATGTATTGCAGCAGCTTTTCCTGGTTGATCGCCGGGCCGCTGTAGCTGATGCGCACACTGCCCCAATCGGGCTGGCCGGTGACCAGGCAGTTGCTTTTGAGCAGGCGGCTGGTCAGGGTTTCGGTGACGGGTGGCTCGTCGAATGCGGCGGTCAGCAGTTCAGGCGCGGGTTCGTAGCGGTCGCAATCGATATCGAGGCGATCCAGATTCAGGCCGTCCAGCTCCTGTACGGGTTGGGCATCAAACAGTTCGGGCTCGATCAGCTGGACGCCGATGGTGGCGCTGTGCGGCGCGCCGCGCCATACGGCTTCGCTGAGGTCGGCCACCAGCTTGGCGCGCACATCGCCCGCGCTGGCAAAGCGGCTGTTGTTGAAGCTATTGAGATACAGCTTGAAGGATTTGCTCTCGATGATGTTGGGTGTTTCGCAGGGGATGGTGAAATTCACCAGGGCCACCTGTGGCTTGCCCCGCAGGTTGAGCCACGAGACCTCATACGCCGTCCATAGATCGGCGCCAAAAAACGGCAACCGGTCGTCCTGCAATCCGATCTCGGCACGCTTGGCAGCGCGCGGCAGTGGAAAGAGCAGGGTCGGGTTGTATTGGTCGATATAGGCCGAGCGCTGGCCCAGGGGCGATTGCTCGGGCTGGGAAGAAAAAGTCATGCTATTAAATGAATAGCTAAAAGCGCTTTATGAGAGAGCGCCAGCAGCTGTTTTTACTTGAATTCGCTTTCGCGCAGCCACTTGGTGGCGATCCACTTCTCACCACGCACCACGGGCGAGCCGCCATGCAGGGTCTTGGTCGAAGGGTCCGGGGCTGCATAGCTGAAGAACACGGCATTGCCACGGCGCGGTGCGACCTCGACGCCCACGTCGGGAAAACTGGTGCCGCCACCGGCTTCCGGGTTGTTCAGGTAGATCACCAGGGTGCCGACACGCTGGCCGCCTCGCTTGAGGATGGTGGGCGTGCCAGGCTGGGTGGGGTCAAAATAATCGTAGTGCGGTTTGTACTCTGCACCAGGCTGGTAATGCAGCACCTGCAGGCCTTCGCCGTGGTTCTCCGGCCAGTTCAGCAACTTGGCAATGCGGCGCTCCAGGGTGGCTACGACCGGGGTTTCCTCACGCTGGAAGAACATGCCGTCGCTAGTGCGGTCGGCGTTCACTTCTTCACCGCCGGTCTTGGTTTCCACAGTCAGCGACCGCTTCATGCGCGGCCTGGCCGCGGCAATGATGGCGTCGCACTCTTCATCGGACAGCAGATTGCCAAATACCACCACGCGCGGGTGTTTCATGCTCAGCAGCACGTTCACATCGCGGTCGCCGACATGGATGGAGCCAGGTGCATCGGCCAGCGGAGGTTCGGGCAGCGGACGGTGGATGACGGAGGCAATTTCGGTATTGGCACCGTGCAGGTGCTGCAGGTGTTCGGTCAACACCTTTTCCATGGCGGATTCGGCTATATCTTCGTTCCACCCGGCGTCGCACATGGCCTTGAAGACATTTTCGGCGCTGACACCGGCAGTCGCCTGTTCAATAATCCAGGCGCGCAATTCCGGGGTGATGGGTTGCGAGGCTGTCATGACATTCCTTTCGCGGCCATTGTGCACCAAAGCGGTATCAATCCACTTTGCGACGGAACAGGAAATGGTCAGCAGTCGAAACATCGCTGGCATAGGCATAGCCGTCGATGTTGAACTTCTTCAGCGCTGCAGGCGTCTTGGCCTGGTGCTCAATCGCATAGCGCGCCATCAATCCACGGGCCTTCTTGGCGAAGAAGCTGATGACCTTGTACTGGCCACTCTTGTAGTCTTCAAAGCTGCAGGTCACCACACGGGCGCGCAGCGCTTTCAGGTCAACGGATTTGAAGTACTCCTGCGAAGCCAGGTTGACGACGACGGGTGCGTCTTCACCTTGCTGCTGGTGATTCAGATAGTCGGCAATCTGCGTGCCCCAGAAATGGTAGAGATTGCTGCCTTGGGCCGTGGGCAGGCGCGTGCCCATTTCCAGCCGGTAAGGCTGCATCCAGTCCAGCGGGCGCAGCACGCCATACAGGCCGCTGAGCATGCACACATGCGACTGGGCCCAATCGAGCTGTTGGGCGGTGAGGCTGTGGGCCTGCAGGCCGTCGTAGACATCGCCGTTGAAGGCCATGATGGCCTGGCGCGAGTTTTTGGCGGTGAACTTGGGCGACCAGGCCTCGTAGCGCGCCACGTTCAAGGCTGCCAGCTTGTCGCTGATGTCCATCAGGCTGGCAATCTGCTGAGGCGATTTTTCGCGCAGCACCTCAATCAGCGCTTGCGACTGCTTGATGAACTGCGGCTGCGTGTGCGGCATACCGGCAGGCAAAGGGGTCTCGTAATCCAGCGATTTGGCGGGGGAGAGCAGAAAAAGCATGTCGTAAGGGCTCCAGGAATGAAACAGGCCGGAGGAAATCCGGCCTGTGGGCTCTAGCGAAACGGCTTAAGCGGTTTGCGATTCGCGTTCAAAGGGCAGCACCATGGCAGCCAGATCCTTGCGCGTTTCAACCAGCACCAGCGGGCCTTCGTCGAGCATGACGACCGGGGGGCGCTCGCGGGGCACATGCACGGGCTTGGGCTCCGCTGCAATCGCAGCCTGCACGGCCGCCACCTTGTCGGTGTCCGAGTTGACCCATTGCAGGCCAGCCTGGGCAGCGATGGTGTTCAACTGCTCCAGGGGCAGCGTGTAGCTGGCGATCCTGGGCAGCCCTTGCGAGGCTGCGGGCTCGGCCGCCGGAGCGGGCGTCACCACGGCAGCGACAGCAGGTGCTACTTGTTTTGTAGCTGCTGGTGCATGAGCGGCGGGCGCTGGAGCTGGTTTTTCCTCAAAGGCCTCGGCGGCTGCGTTGACTGCGGGTTCGCCAGCAGGCACTGCCAGGTCCAACGCAGCCGGTGCTACCGGTGCTGCGGTGTCTGTTGCTGCTGCCGCATCAAAGTAGCTACGGCGTGGTGCAGGGGCGTTTTCCGCTTCAAACACGGCTTCTGCTGGGGCAGCTTCGGTTTGTGCATCTGCGGCTTGCTCATCGCGTGGCAGGCGCTCGCGGTCACCACGGTTGCGGCGGTCGCGGCCATAACGGTCACGGGAGCGGCGTTCGCGACGCTCTGGCGAGGTTTCGCCATCAACAGGCATTGCCGCGTTGGCGTTTCCATCCAGGTCCAGCGAGGGCAGGGCGGCGATCACGGCTTCGGAGTCCATCGGCGCAGGAGCCACGGCGGCGTTGTCGCGCACCGATTCTTCGCCCTGGTTGCGGCGCTCGTTGCGCTCACCACGTTCGCCGCGATCCCGGCGATTCTCACGCGGAGCACGCTCTGGACGGGGCGCACGCTCCTGGCGTTCGCTGGTTACCTCGATTGCTGCGTTATCGCCGTTTTGTGCGTTGATGACGGCATCGTCGCGGCGGGGGCGGTCATTGCGTTCGCTGCGCTCCGGACGGTCACCGCGCTCATTGCGGCGGCGGTTGTCGCGGCCTTCCTGGTCGCCACTGCGGGCTTCACCACGGCCTTCGCCGCGTTCATTGCGGTTGCGGCCATTGCGTTCGCCTTCGGCGCGTTCGCTGTTGCGGCGATTGCCGTCCCGATTGGCCGATCCATTGCGCTCGCCGCGCTCGCCATTGCGGCGATTGCCGCCACGGCCTTCGCGGTTTTCCTTGCGGGCATCCTTGGCGGGCTCAGGAGCTGCCGGGGCGGGAGCGGCTACGGGCGCTGGCATTGCAAATCCGAAGAAGCGCTTGATGGCTGCCCACAGCCCGGTTTCGGGCACGGGAGCAGGCGTTGCAGGCACGGCAGCGGCTGGCTTGCTGGCATTGGTGCGTGCCACAGGCGCCGGGCGGGGTTCGGCAATGGGGGCTGGCGCATCAGGCAGCACGCCCTTGATGACCGGGGTTTGCTTGTTGGTAGGTTCTTGCGAGCGGCGGGTAAAGCCGACCTGCTCTTCCTCGGCATCTGCCAGTTTGTAGCTGGCCTCCATCGAGTCGAGGCGCGGGTCGTCGTGCTTCATGCGTTCGAGCTTGTAGTGCGGCGTCTCCAGGGCCTTGTTGGGCACCATGGTGACGGAGACGCGCTGCTTGAGCTCGATCTTCTGGATTTCGGTACGCTTTTCGTTGAGCAGGAAGGAGGCGACTTCGACGGGCACCTGGCAGTTGACGGCTGCCGTGTTGTCCTTCATCGATTCTTCCTGAATGATGCGCAGGATCTGCAGCGCAGAGCTTTCCGCATCGCGGATGTGGCCGGAGCCACCGCAGCGTGGGCAGTTGATGTGGGCGCCTTCGCTCAATGCGGGCTTGAGACGCTGGCGGCTCATCTCCATCAGGCCGAACTTGCTGATGGTGCCGAACTGCACGCGGGCGCGGTCCTGGCGCAGTGCATCGCGCAGGCGGTTTTCGACGTCGCGGCGGTTCTTCGACTCTTCCATGTCGATGAAGTCGATCACGATCAGGCCACCCAGGTCGCGCAGGCGCATCTGGCGGGCCACTTCGTCGGCTGCTTCGAGGTTGGTGCGGGTGGCGGTCTCTTCAATGTCGCCGCCCTTGATGGCGCGGGCCGAGTTCACGTCGATGGAGACCAGCGCTTCGGTGTGGTCGATGACGATGGCGCCGCCGGAAGGCAGGGTCACGGTGCGCGAGTAAGCCGACTCGATCTGGTGCTCGATCTGGAAGCGGCTGAAGAGCGGTGCATCGTCGCGATAGCGCTTCACGCGGGCGGCGTGTTCAGGCATCACGTGCGCCATGAACTGCTGGGCCTGCTCATAGATGTCATCGGTGTCGATCAGGATGTCGCCGATGTCATTGTTGAAATAGTCGCGGATGGCACGGATCACCAGGCTCGATTCCTGGTAGATCAGGAAGGCGCCCTTGCCGGCCTTGGCGGCGCCGTCAATGGCGCTCCAGAGCTTGAGCAGGTAGTTCAGATCCCATTGCAGCTCGGGCGCCGTGCGGCCGATGCCTGCGGTACGGGCGATGATGGACATGCCCTTGGGGTATTCGAGCTGGTCCATCGCCTCTTTCAGCTCGGCGCGCTCGTCACCCTCGATACGGCGTGATACGCCACCGCCACGGGGGTTGTTGGGCATCAGCACCACGTAGCGGCCAGCCAGAGAGACGAAAGTGGTCAGCGCCGCGCCCTTGTTGCCGCGCTCTTCCTTTTCAACCTGGACGAGCAGCTCCTGGCCTTCCTTGATCACATCGTTGATGCGGGCCTGGCTGGGCGATACGCCTTCGGCGAAATACTGCTTGGAGATTTCCTTGAATGGCAGGAAGCCGTGACGGTCTTCGCCGTAGTCGACAAAGCAGGCTTCCAAAGAGGGTTCTACCCGGGTAACAACGGCTTTGTAGATATTGCCTTTGCGTTGTTCGCGGCCTTCGATTTCGATCTCGTAATCCAGCAGCTTTTGGCCATCCACGATGGCGAGGCGTCGCTCTTCAGCTTGCGTGGCGTTGATCAGCATCCGTTTCATGATGCGCGTCCTTCGTAATGCGGGACCGGCCACCTTTGTCAGACAGGTGCCAGTCTCCAATCCCCAACAATAAACAGGCTCTTACTGGAGCCACAGATGCCGGGACAGACGCAGAGAAACGAATGAAGATACAGAGCGTGCCATGCTTGCTGGTAATACTTATGTCAGCACAGGAGGCTTGGGCACGCGGGAGAGGGCATATAAATAACCGGCCAGCCAGCGAACAGCTGCCGCCGGTGGTGAGATCTGCCCTGAAAACATGCGCACGGCGGGCGCGGCACGGCGCACTGGCGTGCAGCAGGCGCTGCGCCAGAGAGTTGCCATCCAAGCCCACAAAATCAGCATGTCAGTGTGTGAGCGGTCAGTTGGGGCCGGGCCAGGAGTCCTGACCACTGCAGCAACTGCCGCTGGGAATCTGTAGTTTCGTTGTTTCAATGTGTCCGTCCACCCGATTTGCTTGCATGGCCTGCGCAATTTCTTGGTATGCAGACGCTGAGGCAAGGTCGTCGGTCAGACATCGACCGGCCTGCGCGGGTACTGGTGGGTGAATTAAACTGCTCACCGGTCAACCAATAACTTTATTGCGCAGGTGAAACACATTATAGGGGGCAAACCGGGCGAGCCCCGCAGTCCAGAAGCACCCCCAGTGGCTGTAAGGCTGGTAGAAGTCCATCCCGACGACGCCGGCCAGCGCCTGGACAATTTTCTGATGCGCCATCTCAAGGGCGTGCCCAAGACCCATATCTACCGCATCATCCGCAATGGAGAGGTGCGCATCAACAAAGGGCGCACTGCTGCAGACGCCCGGGTGCAGGGCGGTGATGTGGTGCGTATTCCGCCAGTGCGGGTGTCTGCCAAGCCAGAGGAGGCGGAGCGCGCCATTCCTGGCCGGGAGTTCCCGCTGCTGCTGGACGACGATGCGGTGCTGGCCATCAACAAGCCAGCGGGCGTGGCCGTGCACGGCGGCTCGGGCGTGAGCTTCGGGGTGATCGAGCAATTGCGCCGCGCCAGGCCCGACGCGCGCTTTCTGGAACTGGTGCACCGGCTGGACCGCGAAACCTCAGGCATCCTGCTGGTAGCCAAGAAGCGCTCGGCGCTCACCCACCTGCAGGACCAGTTCCGCGAGCGCGAGACGGGCAAGACCTATCTGGCGCTGGTGATCGGGGAGTGGCCAGCCAACAAAAAGGTGATTGATACACCGCTGCGCAAGTATCTGTTGCCCGATGGCGAGCGTCGCGTGCGCGCCACCACGGCGGACGATGCGGAAGGCATGCGTTCGGTGTCACTCGTCAAGGTGCAGAAAGCGCTGCCGGCACGCCATGGCCTTGGTCTGCCGGCCATGACCTTGCTGGAGGTGACAATCAAGACCGGACGCACCCACCAGATTCGCGTGCACCTGGCCAGCAGCGGCCATCCAATCGTCGGCGACGAGAAGTATGGCGATTTCGATCTGAACAAGCGGCTGGTCAAGCACGGCTTGAAGCGCATGTTTCTGCATGCCTGGCGCCTGCAGTTCACCCATCCGCAGAGTGGGGAGCGGGTGCAGTTGGGAGCGGAGTTGCCGGAGGAGTTGGCAGATTTCGTAGGGGCTGCAGAGCAGGCAGATGAAAACCATAGCAACTAGCGCAGGCTGCTCTTGGCTTTTATAGCAAAAATATTTTGAATTCATTGCGCAGCAACCGCTACCAGCTATTGTTATAGCGAGCAAACCAACCGATTACCTTATTTATGACGCGTCGCTTTGACTTGATCGCCTTTGACTGGGATGGCACCCTGTTCGATTCCACTGCTGCCATTGCGCTTTCCATCCAGGACGCGGTGCGCGATGTGGGCGGCACCGTGCCGACGCTGGAAACAGCCAAGTATGTGATCGGCATGAGCCTGCAAGGCGCCTTGCGGCATGCCGCGCCCGATGTGCCGCCAGACAGCATGGTGGAACTGACCAACCGCTACCGCTATCACTATCTGAAGCGCCAGGAGGAAGTGACCCTTTTTGACGGGGTGCTGCCCTTGCTGGATCAGTTGACTGCCAGCGGGCACCTGCTTGCAGTGGCCACCGGCAAGAATCGCCGGGGGCTCGATGAAGTGCTGGATTCGACCCTGCTCAAGGGCCGGTTTGACGCTTCGCGGACCGCCGACGAAACCGCAGGCAAGCCGCACCCGCTGATGCTGCAGGAGTTGATGGCCGAGATGGATGTGGCGCCCGAGCGCTTGTTGATGGTGGGTGATACCACCCATGATCTGCAGATGGCAGTCAACGCAGGCTGCGCCAGTGTGGCCGTGAGCTATGGCGCTCACCACCCTGATGGCTTTGAGGCCTTTGGCCCGCTGTTCATTGCGCATTCTGTTGCTGATTTGCAACAATGGATGGCAGGCAATGCCTAGCGTATGGCCTGATTACTGTTTGCATGTACAGTGATTGGCGCGCAGCAAGCAGGAGCAACAATGGCAGAGGCACAAGCCCGGGCAATAGCACTTTGTAATAGCAAAGACTTGAGCAATGGTGGGCGTGCCGTGCCTTTTGATGTGATCTTTGCTGGCCAGACCTGTCGCGCATTCGCCGTTCGCTACCGCGATGTGGTGCACGCCTATCTGAACCGTTGCACCCATGTGGCGATGGAAATGGACTACCAGCCCGACCGTTTTTTTGATGACACCGGTAACTGGTTGTTATGCGCAACCCATGGTGCTGCCTATGTGCCGGATACTGGAGCCTGCGCTGGCGGCCCTTGCCGTGGTGGCCTGGTCAAAATCGTGTTGAGCGAACAAGGCGGGGTGGTGTACTGGCACACTGACTACCGCCTCCAACCTCTTGAGTTTTAAGATGAATCCGATGGACAAGAACCCCGAGCAGAATCCGCAACCTGCGCCTGATCTGTGGGGACAGGCCGCTCCAGCGGCAGCGGCTGTATCCACAGCGGCAGCGCAGGCGCCCGGCTGGGAGCGCTCCGTGCTGGAGCGCCTGGCCTTTGATACGCTCAAGGAGCAGCGCGCCGCGCGTCGCTGGAAGATCTTCTTTCGACTGGCCTGGCTCATCGCCTTCATTGCGCTGGTCATCTACCTGTTCAGTTCGGAAAGCGCTTCGTCTGCCTCGTCGACCGAGCATACGGCCGTGGTGGAGCTGAAAGGCGAAATCGCGTCTGGCGCAGACGCGAGTGCCGAATACGTGATTGCTGCACTGCGCACCGCATTCGAGGACGATGGCGCCAAGGCTGTGGTGCTGCTGATCAACTCTCCCGGCGGCAGCCCCGTGCAGGCCGGCATGATCAATGACGAGATCGTGCGCCTCAAGGCCCTGCATAAAAAACCCATGTACGCGGTGGTGGAGGAGTCCTGTGCTTCTGCTGCCTATTACATTGCAGCCGCAGCGGACAGCATCTATGTCGACAAGGCCAGCATCGTGGGAAGCATCGGCGTGCTGATGGACGGTTTTGGCTTTACCGGCACCATGGAAAAGTTGGGCGTGGAGCGCCGCCTGCTCACCGCTGGCAGCAACAAGGGCATGCTGGATCCATTCAGCCCCATGAATGACAAACAGAAAGCCTATGCCCAGCAGATGCTGGGGCAGATCCACCAGCAGTTCATCGCTGTGGTGCGCCAGGGGCGTGGCGAGCGCCTGAAGGAGACCGAAGACACCTTCAGCGGCCTGTTCTGGACCGGGCAGGAAGCGGTCAAGCTGGGCCTGGCTGACGGCCTGGGCAGCCTCGATCAGGTGGCGCGCGATGTGGTGGGCGCCGAAGATGTGGTGGACTACACCCGCCGCGAGAACGTGGCCGAGCGCTTTGCCAAGAAGTTTGGCGCTTCAGTGGGCGCGGGGGCTGTCAGTACCATGCGGTCAATGATGCCCAGCCTGCGCTGATCAGGTGATTTGAATGCTAGCTATTTAATAGCTATAAACACAAAGGCGGTGCACGAGCACCGCTTTTTTTATGCCATCTAACCGAGAGGATGCGCAAACCCCTTTGGGAGGGGTAGCGCAGCCTTGTGGTCAGCCAATACTTGATGAACAGCCCGAAAAGCAGGCGTGCGCGCCTGGCATGATCGCCTCAGCGCCCAATCGCAAACACCATGGGGGTGCGGTTGTCCAGTTCGGGGTTCAGCGGCTTCCATTGCTTGACCAGGCGGCTTTGGGTACGAGCACTTTCCAGCGTGAGGCCGCTGGAGATTGACAGGCGGGTGTTGGCCTGCAGGGTCTGCAGCAGGGCGCTCATCAGGGCAGGGTTGCGGTAAGGCGTTTCGATGAAGATCTGTGTCTGTCCTTGCCGCAGCGCCAGTTGCTCCAGCTCGCGCAGCCGGGCGACGCGTTGCGCCCCATCGCTGGGCACATAGCCGACAAAGGCGAAGTTCTGCCCATTGAGTCCGCTGGCAGCCAGAGCCAGCAGCAGAGAGGTGGGGCCTACCAGCGGCACCACTTCAACGCCCGCATCATGCGCGGCACGGACCACCGAGCTGCCTGGGTCTGCTATCGCTGGCATGCCCGCTTCGCTGACCAGGCCGATGTCATGGCCTTGCAAGGCAGCGGCAATCAACATGCTGGCGTCGGCGCCAGAGGCCGTTTGCGGGAGGTGGTCGCCTTTTTTGTGCGCCTCACGC
Organism: Comamonas odontotermitis; assembly: GCF_020080045.1. Lineage (NCBI taxonomy): Bacteria > Pseudomonadati > Pseudomonadota > Betaproteobacteria > Burkholderiales > Comamonadaceae > Comamonas > Comamonas odontotermitis. The sequence continues at coordinate 3,498,114 of NZ_CP083451.1, read as the reverse complement.
GGCAGCTCCTGTATGGCTTGCTGCTGCAGGGGTGTGGCCAACGGCGCCACGGCGTCCACCCGTTTGAGGAAGGCGCGGCAGCTTTTGGCGTTTTCGCAGACCCAATGGGTAATGCGGGCTGCGGCCTGCACGGTATGGGCGGGCAGCACATCGGTCAGTGGCGCGTCGGTGGTGCAGCCGAAATCAAGCGGGGTAGGGACGAGAAAAAGTCGTCCCTTGCGGGTGTTCTCGCTCATGGCAGGATCACTCCTGCAGCGCGCAACAGGCGGGCGGTGCGGATGAGGGGCAGACCGATCAGCGCCGTCGGGTCGTCGCTCTCGATGGCGTCCAGCAAGGTGATGCCCAGGCCTTCGCTCTTGGCGCTGCCGGCGCAATCGTACGGTTCTTCGGCGCGCAGGTAGCGTTCAATCTCGGCATCGCTCAGGTTGCGGAACACGGTTCGCACCACGGCGGTGTCTGCCTGCGCAAAGCCGGTGGCCTTGCAGACCACGGCGACGGCGGTGTGGAACTGCATGCTCTGGCCACTCATGGCGCGCAGTTGGGCCACTGCCCTGTCATGCACCAGGGGCTTGCCCAGTGGTTGGCCGTTCAGGTCGGCCACCTGGTCGGAGCCGATGACGATGGCTTCGGGAAACTGTGCGGCCACTGCATGGGCCTTGGCCAGGGCCAGGCGCAACGCCAGGGCGGCCGGTGCTTCGCCAGACTGCGGGGTTTCGTCGACATCGGGCGAGGCGGTTTCAAACAGCAGTCGAAAACGAGAGAGCAGCTCGTGCCGGTAGCGGGAGGTGGAGCCCAGAACAAGGGCGCGGGGCGAGTGGGATTCAGACATGCCCAGATTCTCTTACACTGGCGCGCATGACAAAGGAATTTTCAGTCAACCGCCTTGATATCAAGGCTTTTGCACAGCATGAAGCCGAGCTTGACGGCGATCAGCCGATGGGGCAGTTTCCCCGTCTGATGGCTGAGGACCTGCGCGGCGAAGCTGCAACTGACCAGCCCGTGCGCTGGTCGCTGGATGGCGAGTGGCGCGAAGCCGCAGGGGGCCCCGGACATGCCTGGCTGCACCTGCAGGCCGATACCGTGGTGCAAATGCAGTGCCAGCGTTGCCTGCGTCCGGCCGATATCGCCGTGCAGACCGAGCGGTCTTTCCGCTTTGTAAAGGATGAGGCGACCGCCGCCGCCCTGGATGACGAGAGCGAGGAGGATGTGCTGGTGCTGGAGCCGCACTTCAATGCCCATGAGCTGATCGAGGACGAATTGCTGATGGCGCTCCCCATGGTTCCCATGCACGACGAATGCCCGGTGGAGCTGAAACTGGAGTCTGCTACCCAGGATTTCGAGGTGGCGAATACGGAAAAAGCCAATCCTTTTGCTGCTTTGGCATCTCTGCGGCTGGATAAAACCAAACCTTGATGCACGAGGATTGAAGCCTGCCAGCGATCTTTGCTATAATTTGAGGCTTCGCGCGAATCCCCCTCGTGTCTTTAATGGGCTAATCGCGTATTTTTAGGGCATGCGTCTGTTTTACGCAGGCCGTGTCACCAACCCTTTCAAGACTCAGGAGCCATCATGGCTGTTCAACAAAACAAGAAATCTCCTTCCAAGCGCGGCATGCACCGTTCGCACAATGCACTGAACGTGCCTGGTATCGCTGTGGAGCCAACCACCGGCGAAACCCATCTGCGTCACCACATCAGCCCCAACGGCTTCTACCGTGGCCGCCAAGTGCTGAAGAACAAGTCGGAAGCCTAAGCCATAGCTGTACAAAAAGGCCCGCGGCTACCGCATGTGTAGCGCGGGCCTTTTTTATTCTGTTGCAAGATTGCTGCGCACTCCTTAATAGAGTGCGTTGGCGCAACATCAAAGAACTGCAGAGCGAATGATCACACTGGCCGTGGATTGCATGGGTGGTGATGCGGGTCCCCGTGTCACCCTGCCTGCATGCAAGAAGTTTTTGGATGCCCATCCTGATGCCCGCCTGTTGGTGGTGGGTCAGCCCGAGGCATTGCAGTCATTCCAGCACGAGCGTGCAACCCTGGTGCCGGCAAGCGAAGTCGTCACCATGGACGATCCCGTGGAAGTGGCGTTGCGCAAGAAGAAGGACTCTTCCATGCGCGTGGCCATCAGCCAGGTCAAGGAAGGCGCTGCGCAGGCGGCGGTATCTGCGGGCAATACCGGCGCCTTGATGGCGATTGCGCGCTACCTGCTCAAGACGCTGGAGGGCATTGACCGCCCGGCCATCGCCACACAGATTCCCCATGCCAAGGGGGGCGCCACCACGGTGCTGGATCTGGGGGCCAACGTCGATTGCACAGCAGAACATCTGGTGCAGTTTGCCGTCATGGGCTCGGCGCTGGTGAGCGCCCTGCAGGAGAAGGAAAACCCCAGCGTAGGCCTTTTGAACATTGGCGAAGAAGCCATCAAGGGCAGCGAAGTCATCAAGCGCGCCGGCGAGCTGCTGCGTGCGGCCGGGCAGTCGGGTTACCTCAATTTCCAGGGCAATGTCGAAGGCAATGACATCTTCAAGGGCACGGTTGATATCGTGACCTGTGATGGCTTTGTCGGCAACGTTGCGCTCAAGGCGAGCGAGGGCGTGGCCAGCATGATCACCGGGGGCTTGAAGCAGGAGTTCAAGCGCAACCTGCTCACCAAGCTGGCAGCCGTTGTTGCCTATCCTGTGCTTTCGCGCCTGATGAAGCGCATGGACCACCGCCGCTACAATGGGGCTGCGTTACTCGGTTTGCGCGGCCTGGTGTTCAAAAGCCATGGCTCGGCCGATGTGGTGGCCTATGAGCATGCGCTCAACCGCGCTTATGATGCGGCCCGTAACGATTTGCTGGGGCGTGTGCAGACCAAGATCCAGACGGCTGCGCCCTTGCTGATGCCGGCAGACAGCGCCGCTGCTGCCGCAACTGTGACGTCTTCTATCTGAAATCGATGAGCATTTATTCACGCATCACCGGCACTGGCAGCTACCTGCCACCACGCCGCGTCACCAATGATGATCTGGCGGCCGAAATGGCTACGCGCGGTCTGGAAACCTCGGATGAGTGGATAGTCGAGCGTACCGGGATCAAGGCGCGCCATTTTGCCGCCCCGGACGTGACAGCCAGCGATCTGGCCGTGGAAGCCTCGAAAAAGGCACTCGAAGCTGCCAAGCTTGCGGCTGCAGACATCGATCTGATCATTGTGGCCACGTCCACGCCGGACATGGTGTTCCCCTCGACGGCAGCCATTTTGCAGAACAAGCTGGGTATCACCAATGGCTGCCCGGTGTTCGATGTGCAGGCAGTGTGCAGCGGCTTTGTTTACGCCCTGACGGTGGCTGACGCGATGATCAAGGCCGGCACCGCCAGGCGCGCGCTGGTGGTGGGGGCTGAAGTGTTCAGCCGCATCCTTGATTTCAATGACCGTACCACCTGCGTGCTCTTCGGCGATGGCGCCGGCGCTGTGGTGCTGGAGGCATCGAGCGAGCCAGGCATCCTGGCAACCGAGTTGCATGCCGACGGCAGCCACGTCGACATCCTGTGCGTGCCGGGCCATGTCTCGGGTGGCGAGGTGATTGGCTCGCCCATGCTGCGCATGGACGGCCAGGCCGTATTCAAGCTGGCGGTGGGCGTGCTCGACAAGGCGGCCCGCGCCGCATTGGCCAAGGCCGACATGCAAGAAGCTGATATCGACTGGCTGATACCGCACCAGGCCAACCTGCGCATCATGATGAGCACGGCGCGCAAGCTCAAGCTTTCGCCTGAGAAGGTGGTGGTCACGGTTGATCAGCACGGCAACACGTCCGCGGCATCGATTCCGCTGGCGCTTGACCATGCGGTGCGCGCAGGCCAGGTCAAGCCGGGTCACAACGTGATGCTCGAAGGCGTGGGTGGTGGCTTTACCTGGGGTGCGGTACTCCTGAAAATGTAGCTTTAAGCGCTTGGTCTGCTTGGGCTATTGCCGTATATCATTCAAAAATTCAATGAAAATCGAGACATGAATTCTTTTGCGTTCGTATTTCCCGGCCAAGGCTCGCAGGCCGTTGGCATGCTCGACGCCTGGGGCGACCATCCTGCTGTGCGAGAGGCGCTGCAGGAGGCCTCCGATGCGCTGGGTCAAGACATTGGTGCTCTGATTCATGGTGGTCCCAAGGAAACACTGGCGCTGACCGCCAATACCCAGCCTGTGATGCTGGTGGCCGGTGTGGCTGCATGGCGCGTATGGCGTGCAGAAGGCGGCGCGCTGCCCATGGCAGTGGCTGGACATTCGCTGGGTGAATACTCGGCACTGGTTGCTGCTGGCGTGTTGACGCTGGCCCAGGCGGCGCCGCTGGTGCGTCTGCGCGGTGCCGCCATGCAGGAAGCCGTGCCGGTGGGCGCTGGCGCCATGGCTGCCGTACTGGGTCTGGATGCGGAGAAGGTCAAGGCGGCTTGTGCCGAAGTGACTGCCAGGATGGGCGGTACGGAGGTGGTGGAGGCCGTGAACTTCAACGACCCCGGCCAGACCGTGATTGCCGGCTCGAAGGCGGCAGTCGAAGCAGCCAGCGTGACGGTGAAAGAGGCGGGTGCCAAGCGTGCGCTGCCACTGCCGGTATCGGCACCTTTCCATTCGAGCCTGATGAAACCGGCTGCGGAAAAGCTGAAGGCTGCGCTGGCGGGCCTGCAGCTCGCTGCACCGCAGATCCCGGTGCTCAACAATATCGATGTGGCGGTGCAAACGGAGGCCGATGCCATTCGCGACGCGCTGTACCGCCAGGCTTTTGGCCCGGTGCGATGGGTGGAATGCGTGCAGAAGCTGCGCTCCATGGGAGCTACGCATCTGGTAGAGTGCGGCCCCGGCAAGGTGCTGACCGGCATGACCAAGCGCATCGATCCGGATATGGTGGGCGTAGCCCTGTATGACCCTGTTACCCTGCAGGAAACCAAAGAAGCAATTGCATGACTGAAGCAACCCAAACAGCCAAAGTAGCCCTGGTCACAGGTGCATCGCGCGGTATTGGCGCTGCCATTGCGCAAGCATTGGGCGCTGCCGGCTACCAGGTGGTGGGCACGGCTACCACCGAAGACGGCGCTGCCAAGATTTCGCAGGCCCTGTCAGCCTTCCCTGGTTCACGCGGCGTGGCGCTGGATGTGAACAATGGCACGGCCGTCGAGGCGCTGATTGACGAATTGGTCAAGAACCAGGGCGGCCTGCATGTGCTGGTGAACAACGCCGGTATCACGCGCGATACCCTGGCCATGCGCATGAAGGATGAGGATTGGGACGCCGTGCTCGGCACCAACTTGAAGGCAGTCTTCGGAGCGAGCCGCGCTGCGATCCGTCCGATGATGAAGCAGCGTTTTGGCCGTATCATCAGCATTACCAGCGTAGTGGGCGCTTCCGGCAATGCCGGGCAGGCCAATTACGCTGCGGCCAAGGCGGGCGTCGCCGGTATGACGCGTTCGCTGGCCAAGGAGTTGGGCAGCCGCGGCATCACGGTAAACTGCGTGGCGCCTGGTTTTATCGAGACCGACATGACGGCCCAGCTTCCTGAGGATCAGAAGAAAGCGCTGCAATCGCAGATCGCTTTGGGTAAGCTGGGACAGCCGCAAGACATTGCCAACGCTGTGGTCTATCTGGCATCGGATGGTGCCGGTTATGTGACCGGGCAGGAGTTGCATGTCAATGGCGGCATGTACATGTAGGTTTGGCAGAAGTTAAAAGCCGTTTCCTCGCGACGGCAAGTTGCACTCAGGTATTGCTGAAGCAGCTAGAATCGCGGGTTCATTCACAACCCCCAGAGGGAAACCATGAGCGATATCGAAGCACGTGTCAAGAAAATCATTGCCGAACAACTCGGCGTGGAAGAGTCTCAAGTAACAAACGAAAAGGCTTTCGTAGCCGATCTGGGTGCAGACTCGCTGGACACCGTGGAACTGGTGATGGCTTTGGAAGATGAGTTCGAGATCGAGATCCCTGACGAAGACGCAGAAAAGATCACGACGGTGCAGAACGCCATCGACTACGCCAAGAGCCACCAAAAGGCCTAATTGATTGCGCATGCACTTGGCGCCCGACAGGGCGCAAGTGTCTTGCCGCAACTCCGAGAGACCAACAAGAAAGCTGTAACGCATGAGTCGCCGTCGCGTCGTCGTGACTGGTCTGGGTTGCATCAGCCCCGTGGGAAACACGGTTGCTGAAGCCTGGTCCAACATATTGGCTGGCCAGTCCGGCATTGACCTCATTACCAAGTTTGACACCACCGACTTCAGCTGCAAGATTGCAGGCGAGGTCAAAGGGTTCAATCTTGAGTCCTATATGAGTGCCAAGGAAGCACGCACGATGGACACCTTCATCCACTATGGCATTGCCGCTGCACAAGAAGCAGTGACAGATGCCGGTCTGGCCACTGGCCAGGCGCTGGACGAGGAGTTGGCTGCGCGTATCGGTGTGGTGATTGGTTCCGGCATCGGCGGTCTGCCGCTGATTGAGGACACCCACAGCGAATACGAACGCCGTGGCGCCCGCCGAATCACGCCTTTCTTTGTACCTGCCTCCATCATCAACATGGTTGCAGGCCATGTATCGATGCGGTTTGGCTTCAAGGGGCCCAACCTTTCGGTAGTGACGGCTTGCACGACTGGCTTGCACTGCATTGGTGAAGCAGGTCGATTGATCGAGTACGGCGATGCCGACGTCATGATCGCAGGCGGTACCGAATCTACAGTTTCCCCGTTGGGAGTGGGCGGATTTGCCGCAATGCGCGCACTTTCCACTCGCAATGATGACCCCAAGGCGGCGTCGCGCCCCTGGGACAAGGGCCGTGACGGCTTTGTGCTGGGTGAAGGCGCAGGCGTGGTAGTGCTTGAAGAATACGAGCATGCCAAGGCCCGTGGCGCCAAGATCTATGCCGAATTGCTGGGCTACGGCATGAGCGCTGATGCGGGTCACATGACCGCTCCCAATATGGATGGCCCTCGCCGGGCCATGCAGGGCGCGCTGCGCAATGCCGGTGTGAACGCCGATCAGGTGGATTACCTGAATGCGCACGGCACATCGACTCCGCTGGGCGATCTGAACGAAACCAATGCCATCAAGGCGGCAATGGGTGACCATGCCAAGAAGATGGTGATCAGTTCGACCAAGTCGATGACGGGTCACCTGCTGGGTGGCGCAGGCGGCCTGGAAAGCGTGTTCACCGTGATGGCGCTCAAGGATCAGAAGATTCCTCCGACCATCAATCTGGTGGACCAGGACCCAGAGTGCGATCTGGACTATTGCGCCAATACGGCGCGTGATGCCAAGCTGGAAATCGCTGTCAAGAACAACTTTGGCTTTGGCGGTACCAACGGCACCTTGGTATTCAAGCGTGTTTGAGCGCGCCTGAAAACCTGGCCCAAACCCATCATCAGGTCTCCCTTTGGGAGACCTTTTGTTTTGTGCATTGATTTTGCGCGTTTCCAACACCTGCGCTGCGATGTGCACTGGTGGCCTGAAAGCCAGCACAATCGATGCCATGGAGGTAAACGTTCGCCGCCGGTCCCCACATGTTGCGCTGGCAACACCCGTTGCGTATCCGTTGGTTCGTCCCGGCTGGATTCGCTGTGGAGTGCTCGCTGGCCTTCTGGGCGCGGGTGGGCTTGGTGCTGCGTGGCGCCTGGCCTCGGATCCTCTGCAATGGCAGCAGTGGCTGCTGGGCGTCGCGTGGGTGCTGGCTGGTCTGGCTGTTACAAACCTATCCCTCTGGCGCCCCGGAACTTTTTTGCACTGGAATGGCTCCAAGTGGCGCATTTGTCATGGAGGAGCATCACCAGTTGCGGATGGAGAGGAACTGGTGCGGTGCACGGTGGCCATGGATGCCCAGCGCTGGATTCTGCTGCGTGCGACGGTACTGCGGCCATCGACGACCAGGGTTCGATGGCTGCTGATTGCGCAAGCCACTAATCCAGAACATTGGCCGGATATTCGGCGGGTCTTATACTCGTCCATCGTTGCTGACCAACAGAGCGCCCCTGTGGCGTGACGCCTGCAGCTGACCAACCAACAACAAGAGCTGCATGTCTGTAGCGCGAAGAGAACACAACCTATGACGGGAACGCCAATGGCACCAGCCCCAGGCGCGAACGATACCGACCTGCAATTGGTGCAGCGCACCGTTGCAGGTGACCAGAAGGCCTACGGTTTGCTGGTGATGAAGTACCAGCGACGCATCGAACGGCTGATTGCGCGAATGATTCGCGATGTGGATCTGGTGCCGGATCTGGCGCAGGAGACTTTCTTGCGCGCCTACCGTGCGCTGCCGCAATTTCGCGGAGAGGCGCAGTTCTACACCTGGCTTTACCGTATTGCGGTCAATACGGCCAAGAAGGCCATGGTGGAGCTGAACCGCAATCCGGTGATGACAGAGAGTGCATTGCGTGGAAATGATGACGACGATGAAACTTCTGCGCCGACAAGAGAACTAACCAGCGACGAAACCCCGGAGACGGTCATTGCGGCCCAGGAGATCGCCCAGGCGGTCAATGCGGCCATGGATGCCTTGCCTGAAGATTTGCGTCAGGCGATCGTGCTGCGGGAGATAGAAGGCATGTCGTATGAAGACATTGCCGAGACGATGGACTGTCCTATCGGAACGGTGCGCTCGCGCATTTTCCGTGCCCGAGAGGCTATTTCCACCAAGGTAAAACCGATGCTTGAACGCCAGTCTGGCAAGCGTTGGTAGCGATCATTTGAGGACTGGTTGCAAAGGCATGGGCCCGCGAGGAATATGGCTATGAATCTCGAAAACCAAGCACCAAACAGGATGTCGGTGGCTGCTTTGGAGCAGTTGTCTGCATGTATCGATGACGAGCTCGATGACGATGGGCTTGCGCAGTTGCTGGCTGAAATGCCTGAGGCAGATGGCGTGGCCGCGTCGGCCGCAACGTCGCTGCATTCCTACCTGTTGATCGGTGAAGCCATGCGTGGCCCCCTGGCCATGCAGGCCGCACCGATCCATACGGACCCTCAGGCCTTCTGGGCCCGTCTTCAGTGCCAGATCGATCAAGAGGTACCATTGGTTGCGGCATTCAACCAACCCCAGGTGGGTGAAGTGAAAGTGCCTGACCTGGCCAAAGCCCCACGCCCGGTGGCGGTGCAAGAGGCGGCCAACCACTCCGTATTCCGCTGGAAGATGGTGGCAGGGCTTGCTTCCGTGGCGGCGGTGGCCATGGTGGGATGGAATTCCATCTCTCTGCTGTCCTCCGGTCCCGACAAGGGCGGCCAGCAACTGGCGAGTGCAGCACCAGCATCCACCCAGGGGCTGGTGCAGATGCCGGTGACTGTGGGGCAGAATGCCACCATCATGCTGCGTGATCCACGTCTGGACGAGCTGATGGCTGCGCGTGGCCAGATTGGCGGCACTGCCAATCTGCAGATGCCGGCCAGTTTCTTGCGCAATGCCACCTTCAATGCGGAAAAGAAAGCAGGGGGCTGTGCGGACAAACCCTCGCGACTGTGCTGACGGACGGAGCATCTCTCAGTAGGTAGTTCAACCCAGTTAATTCAATCAGCACCTGCCTTGGCAGGTGTTTTTTATTCCCAAAGCGGTTTTCCTCTCTTGAAACCCGTGCTTTATGGCGCATCTGTCAAAGGATGCATCGGAGGAACCTCGCAAAGGTTTGTGTCTCCAATGCTGCATTGCGCTGTGTTCCTGGAGGCAAGCCTTCTGCAGCGCACAGTCATCTTTGTGAGGAGTGATATGTCTATCAAGCGTTGGAAACCTTTCCAGGTCAGTGCATTGGCGGCCATTCTGTCGATCAGCAGTGCGGTGATGCTGCCGGTGGCAGCGCAGGCGCAGACCACCGCGCCGGTCGTGCGTGGACTGCCGGATTTCACTGATCTTGTGGATCAGGTAGGTCCGTCGGTGGTCAATATTCGAACGATGGAAAAAGTTTCCAGCCGAAATGCGCAAAGCGGCATGGACCCGGAGATGCTGGAGTTCTTCAAGCGCTTTGGTTTGCCGGTGCCAAGCATCCCCCGGCAGCAACGTCCGCAAAAACCCGATAGCGACGAAGAGCAGCCCAGTGGCCTGGGTTCTGGTTTCATCCTGACCTCGGATGGCTATGTGATGACCAACGCCCATGTGGTTGAAGGCGCCGATGATGTGATCGTGACCCTGACCGACAAGCGGGAGTTCAAGGCCAAGATCATTGGTGCGGACAAGCGCACCGACGTGGCTGTGGTCAAGATCGAAGCTACGGGCTTGCCTGCGGTCAAGATCGGCGATGTGAACCGTCTGCGCGTAGGCGAGTGGGTCATGGCAATCGGCTCGCCTTTTGGCCTGGAAAACTCGGTCACTGCCGGCATCGTGTCTGCCAAGCAGCGGGATACGGGTGACTACCTCCCCTTTATCCAGACCGATGTTGCCATCAACCCTGGCAACTCAGGTGGTCCGCTGCTGAACATGCGTGGCGAAGTAGTCGGTATCAACAGCCAGATCTATTCCCGCTCGGGCGGCTTCATGGGGATTTCCTTTTCCATCCCGATTGATGAAGCGGTGCGCGTGAGCGACCAATTGCGAGCAACGGGACGTGTCGTGCGTGGCAAGATCGGTGTGCAGATTTCGACTGTCAACAAGGATGTGGCGGAGTCCATTGGCCTGGGCAAGGCGCAGGGTGCGCTGGTCACTGGCGTGGAGAGCGGATCGCCTGCCGAAAAGGCGGGGGTGGAAGCGGGTGATGTGATCACCAAGTTCGATGGCAAGCCGCTGGAGAAATTGGCGGATCTGCCGCGTTGGGTTGGCAATACCAAGCCCGGCTCCAAGAGCACGGTGACCGTATTCCGACGTGGCAAGACCCTGGACCTGCCCATCACCATTGTGGAGATTCCGTCGGAAACCGCGGCAAAGACGGGTGCAGGCAAGGAGCCTGAAAAAGCCAAGCCTTCCACTGCCGCGCAGCAATTGGGCCTGGTGGTCAGCGATCTGACCGATGCCCAGCGCAAGACTTTGAACCTCAAGGGGGGTGTTCAGATTGTTTCTGCAGACGAGGCCGCTGCCCGAGCCGGTCTGAAGCAAGGCGATGTCATCCTGGGAATCGCGAACACGGAGATCGCTGATGTCAAACAGTTTGATGCGGCTGTGGCCAAGGCGGATAAATCCAAGCCTGTGAATGTCTTGTTCCGCCGGGGCGAATGGACCCAGTATGTACTGATCCGCCCGCTGAAGTAGGGCGAAGACTAAGGTGGGGCGGGCGTGTGGCCCGTCTCTCCGGCAAAGCCGATGGCGGATGTCATCGGCTTTTTTTTGCGGCCAAAAATGTATAGCAGAGACTGACGGGAATACGAAAAAGCCTCAGAACATTGCTGTTCTGAGGCTTGTCGTTTGGTGCGGCTGGCAGGAATCGAACCCACGACCCCTTGGTTCGTAGCCAAGTACTCTATCCAGCTGAGCTACAGCCGCTAAGCTGCGTATTGTAGCATGTAATTTCTTCAATGTTTTGGTAATCGATGCCAAATGGAACAAAAGGCGGCGAGGCTGCCATGTGAAAAAGCCAGTCTGGTGACAGACTGGCTTTCGTCAAATATGGCGGCCCCTGCGGGGCCGTTTCCATCAGCGGCTCTGGTCAACCAGGCGCTGAGCCTGTGCCTTGATGGTCGGGCTGGTGGATTCGGAAAGAACCTCCTGCGCCAGCGAGCGCGCGCCTTCCTTGTCGCCAATGGCAAGAAACTCCTGGGCCAGGGTCAGCTTGGTCGTCAGCGGATCGCTGTCATCCATCTCCAGGCCTTGCACGTCCTCTGCCAATGAGGCGGGGTGGGTGCGTTCGGGTTCGCCATTGAGGGGAAGATCCAGCACGGACAGCGACGTCATGTCGAAATCCATGCTGCGCGTGGTTGCGTCGGTGATCGGCAACTGCGCGGTGCTGGGTGTATCGAAATCGCTCATCTTGAAATCGAGCGCACCAGGCTGTGTCTCCAGACCTTGTACGCTCAGCGCGGAAGGCGTGGGCGAGAGTTCCGAAGGAATGTTCAAGGCTTCTGCAAGCTGGCGATCAAAATCGTCCATCGTTGCCGCAGGGGCTGCCGGTGCAGATGCAGGATGGCTGGCGGCAGAAGCGGCAAGGCCTGCACCTAACGCCGCGGCACCGGTTGCGAGAGCTGCCGCAGGGCTCGCAGGAGGCGCCGAGAATGCGGGTGCCGCATCAGGTGCTTCCGTCAGCTGGCTGCTCATGGCAAAGTCCAGACCGGAAATCGGGCCAAAGTCACTGGGGGTGTCGTTCTGGCTGCGATTGACGGCACTTGGTGGTTGCGTGTTTTCAAAGGCCAGAGGCTGTGCGCGTGCCGCTTCGGCGGCTGCCGCTACCGCAGCAGCGGACATGACATCCACGGGTGGCACGGTTGCAGCGGTGTTCTGGTACAGCGCATTGGCCGGATCCAGTTCCTGGCCCAGCGCAGCAATGCGCAGCCACTCAGGGCCGGAGCCGTTGGTGAGCTGGCGCGCTTCCTTGGCGATGCTCTCGAGTGCCAGGCGGTCTTTGCGCTTGGCATAGATTTCTGCCAGCTTGGCATGCAGGGCGCTACGCGTGGGATTGGTGCGCAGTGCTTCTTTCAGGATTTCTTCTGCCTGCAGGTCCCGGCCATACGCCAGATAGACATCGGCTTCGGCAACCGGATCCACATCGCCTGCATCCAGTTGGCTGGGGGTATAGGCCAGCGAGGATGCACCCGTCGTCATGGCGCTGACTGACGTGTCGATGTGCTGACCGCCGCTGGCGCCGAAGAAGGAATCTTGCGACAGGCTGCTTTCCATGACCGAGTCCGAAACGCCAGCCGCCGCTTCCTTGCGCTTCTTGTTACGGTACCACAGGCCGCCCAGCAAAGCGATCACGGCCAAGCCGCCCGCCGCTGGCAGTAGCGGATTCTCCATCAGGTCGTCAACAAAGCTGGGCTCTTCGACGGGTGCGGGAGGTGGAACGGGTGCCGGCTTGGGAGCTGGCGGAGGTGGAGGAGCGACCGCAGGTGCTTCCGCTGCGGGAGCTGGCGACGCAGCGGCTTCTGCGGGTGCCGGGGCGGGTGTAGGCGCAGGGGCTGGCGCCGTCACTGCTGGCGCTGGCACCGGGGAGGTCGCTGCTGCGGTCACAGGCGCCGTGACGGCAATGCCAGGGGCCTTGTCTGCAGGTTTGTCCACTGCTGCCGGGGCTGGAGCGGCTGCGGGCGCTGCCGTTGACGCGACCACCGTGGCCTTATTGGCAGCAGCCTCCTTGATCTTGTTGAGCTCTTCCAGGTTCTTGTCCAGCTCGGACTTGCGCTCTTGTGTAGCGTTGGCCTCCTGGGCCTTGGCTACGCTGGCTTCGGCCGACTTCTTGCCCTTGACGCCTGCTTCCTTGGTGAGCTTGAGCTGATCTGGTGCGACATTGCTGCTCTTCTTGTCGTCGACAGAGGCCTCTACCTTGCCACTGGCGGAGCGCGTGTCGCTTGCCACATTGGCAGGCGCTGCCTTGGAGGCCAGTTGGTGGCGGTAGTTGTTGAAGTCGCGGCTCTGGGCTGCCACCATCTGGCGTGCCTTGCTGGCCGATACGGAGCGTGCCTGCTCGGCGCTTGGCATATTCAGCGTCACGCCGGACTTCATGCGATTGACGTTGCCGCCAATGAAGGCATGCGGATTGGCCTGCATCACGGCGATCAGCATCTGGTCGAGCGATACGCCGGATGGCTTGTTCATGGCAGCAATACGGCCTGCCGTATCGCCACGCTGCACCAGAACGGAATCACCGCTGCCCGACTGGTTGGATGCCGTGGCTGGAATGTTGGCGCGGGAGCTGGATTTAGCCTTGCTGCTGCCGGTGCTAGGTGCAGGCGTGCTGTCTGCCGAGGTCAGTGGTTCTTCGATCACGCGCACCGGAGGCGCAGGGCGTGCAACAGGGGCTGGCGCTGCATCGCTGGTGATCTGCGGAGCGGTGGTGACGGCTGCTTCGGCCTTCTTCAGATTGGGAGGGTCGAACAGCATGGTGTAGCTGCGCACCACCTGCCCGGAGTTCCAGTTGGCATCAATCACGTAGTCGACAAACGGATCATTCACGGCCCGTTGGGTAGACAGAACGATGACAGCCGTGCCATTGGCGCGGCGCTGCAATTGCGCTTTCACGCTGCTGGCAGTGCCCGTGTAATCCATGCCTTGGGCACGGAAGACGGAGGAGGAGGCGGTTTTGACCTGCAAGGTCTCGGCTTCAGCCGGCGTGATCTGTTGGACTTCGATCTCGGCGCGCAAGGGCTCGCCCAGAGCCGACTTCACATTGATCTTACCCAGTGCCAAAGCCGATGCTTCTCCCGAATACAGGCCGATGGCGGCCACGGCCGCGGCCAGTGCAGTGATTTTCCAGCGATGCATAGTGCTACTTGATTGATTTATGAAAGCGCACGGGGTTGCTTTTGTACTCATGCCGAATCCCTCCCCCCAGACGCGAAAATTGGTAATTATCAGTAAAAAGTACCTTACCAGTAATGTGTTGGAGTGACAAGTTAACGAATGCGGTTGTGTACTGATAAACGGATTCTCATAAATTTCCACAACTCATAATGTTGTTCAGGCACAACTTTGCCAGCATCTGTCCTTCGCCAAGGGGATGCTGAAAATTGGCCTGAGGCAAGAAAAAACACCCTTTTTGGCGCTGAAGGGCGCCAAAAGGGTGTGCTGTATCGGGGGCCGAAGAATCAGGGAAGTGCGATCACTTGCCCAGCAGGATACGCAGCATGCGGCGCAGCGGCTCGGCAGCGCCCCACAGCAGTTGGTCGCCGATCACGAAGGCTGATACGTACTCTGGGCCCATGTTGAGCTTGCGTACGCGGCCCACGGCCACTTCGAGGCCACCGGTGACGGCCGCTGGAGTCAGCTCCTTGACCGTGAGTGCGCGCTCGTTGGCCACGAACTTGACCCAGGGGTTGCCGCTCTTGATCAGGGCTTCGATCTCGGCCAGGGGCAAGTCCTTCTTGAGTTTCAGGGTCAGTGCCAGCGAGTGGCAGCGCATCGCGCCAATGCGCACGCACAGACCGTCAACAGGAATGGGGCTTGCCGTGCCGAGGATCTTGTTGACCTCGGCCTGGCCCTTCCATTCTTCCTTGGATTGGCCATTGTCCAGTTGGGCGTCGATCCAGGGGATCAGGCCGCCAGCCAGTGGAGCGCCAAAGAATTCGGTCGGCACGTCTTCGCGGATGGTGGCAGCGACCTTGCGGTCGATATCGAGGATGGCAGATGCAGGCGTTGCCAGCTCGTCCGCCACGGCGGCGTGCACCACACCCATGCCCTTGAGCAGTTCGCGCATATGGTTGGCGCCACCGCCCGATGCTGCCTGGTAGGTCATGGAAGAGACCCACTCCACCAGACCCGCCTTGAACAGTCCGCCCAGGCCCATCAGCAGGATGGAGTTGGTGCAGTTGCCGCCAATCCAGTTCTTGCCGCCGGCGGCGAGCTTTTGCTTGATCAGATCGTCATTGACAGGGTCGAGCACGATGACGGCATCGCCCTCCATCCGCAGCGAGGAAGCGGCGTCGATCCAGTGGCCATTCCAGCCTGCGGCACGGATCTTGGGGAAGACGTCCTTGGTGTAATCGCCGCCCTGGCAGGTGATGATGATGTCGCACTTGGCCAGCTCGGCGATATCGTTCGCATCCTTGAGCTGGGTATGCACCGCAGCCATGGCAGGGGCCTTGCCGCCCGCGTTGGATGTGGAGAAGAACACCGGCTCGATCAGTTCGAAGTCGCCCTCGGCCTGCATGCGATCCATCAACACGGAGCCGACCATGCCGCGCCAGCCCACCAAACCTACCAATTGCTTGCTCATATAACGCCCTTGTGTGCCAAAAAAATTGTGCCACGGGGCTGATTTGCCTGGCTCGTCTGGCCAGTGGGAGGCGCACGACGAACCAGGCTGGATCAGCCGGTAATCGTCGTGGTTTTGGAAATGCTTGCGCGCGCAGCCATACCCGCTGCAATAGCGGAGATGGTGTTCAGCCAAGAAACAGGGCGGTGCGCAAACATAGTGGAAGCTATTCTAGCGCCAAAATTTGCTGCGGCGCACGCATTTTTTATACTTTTTAAGTGTTGACGCATCGAAGCGAATGGCGATATGTATAAAAAGTATAAATTACGTCGTAAATTTATAAAAAATATCGTCAAATCGACGAAATCAGTTCTGCATCGTTTGAATAGACCGTTGTTCCGATCAAACAAAGGCTTCCAAACTGGCGCAACAATGAAAAAGGGCAGGGGAGAATCCCTGCCCTTGCTCGCCTTGCCTATGGTGATGGCGCTGGCGTCTTACAGCGCAGCGACCACGGCATCGCCCATCTGCTGCGTGCCGACCTTGGTGGTGCCTTCGCTGTAGATGTCGGGCGTGCGCAGGCCTTGGGCCAGCACCTTCTGCACGGCCGCTTCAATCTTTTGCGCGGCGGCTTCCTGGCCGAGGCTGAAGCGCAGCATCATCGCTGCGCTCAGGATGGTGGCCAGCGGGTTGGCAATGCCCTTGCCGGCAATGTCGGGTGCCGAGCCGTGGCTGGGCTCGTACAGGCCCTGCTTTTTGTCGTTCAGGCTGGCCGATGGCAGCATGCCGATGGAGCCGGTCAGCATGGATGCCTCGTCGCTCAGGATGTCGCCGAACATGTTGCCGGTCACCACCACGTCAAAGCGCTTGGGCTCCTTCACCAGCTGCATGGCGGCGTTGTCCACATACATGTGGTCCAGCTGCACATCGGGGTACTGTTTGCCCACTTCGGTCATCACGTCCTTCCACAGCTGGAAGGTTTCCAGCACGTTGGCCTTGTCCACGCTGGTCACGCGTTTGCCGCGCTTTTGCGCGGCCTGGAAGGCCACATGGCCGATGCGCTCGATTTCGGGGCGGGTGTAGCGCATGGTGTCGAAGGCTTCTTCGGCGCCGGGAAAGTGTCCATCGGGCGAGACGCGGCGGCCACGTGGCTGGCCAAAGTAGATGTCACCGGTCAACTCGCGGATGATGAGGATATCGAGGCCTGCCACCAACTCGGGCTTGAGGCTGGAGGCGTGGGTCAGCTCCTTGTAGCAGATGGCGGGGCGGAAGTTGGCGAAAAGGCCCAGCGCCTTGCGCAGGCCCAGAATGGCCTGCTCGGGGCGCAGCGCGCGCTCCAGCGTGTCGTACTTCCAGTCGCCCACGGCGCCAAACAGGATGGCGTCGGACTCCTGCGCCAGTTTCAGGGTGGCAGGTGGCAGCGGGTGGCCTGCGGCCTCATATGCGGCTCCGCCCACAGGGGCAGACTCCATCTGCAGATCCAGCTTCAGCGCATCCAGCACCTTGACGGCTTCTGCAACGATTTCTGGGCCAATGCCGTCTCCGGGCAATACTGCAATTTTCATAATTGACTCACTTATTGATAGCTGGTTGCGCTTGACCATCAAGCGCTAGATGGGTTTTTTGGGGGTGGTGGGCGCGGCCCGGTATTCAGGCCTTGGCCTGCACGAGGCTGTGCGCCAGCCAGGGCTTGGTGGCCAGGCGGTTGGCTTCGAAGGCCTGGATCTTGTCTTTCTGGCGCAGGGTGAGGCCAATGTCGTCAAACCCATTGAGCAGGCAGTACTTGCGGAAGGCGATCACGTCGAATGGGATTTCCTCTCCCTGCGGGCGCACGATTACCTGGCGCTCCAGGTCAATGGTCAGCTCATAGCCGGGGAAGGCCTGCACCTCGTGGAACAGCTGGTCGATGGTGGACTCTGGCAGCACGATGGGCAGCAGGCCGTTCTTGAAGCAGTTGTTGAAGAAGATGTCGGCAAAGCTGGGAGCCAGGATGGCGCGGAAGCCGAATTGGTCCAATGCCCAGGGTGCGTGTTCGCGGCTCGATCCGCAGCCAAAGTTCTTGCGCGCGATCAGCACGCTGGCGCCCTTGTAGCGTGGCTGGTTGAGCACAAAGTCGGGGTTGGGCTTGCGGGCGCTTTCAGGCACGCCGGGTTGGCCGGGCTGGTCCAGGTAGCGCCATTCGTCAAACGCGTTCACACCAAAGCCGGTCTTCTTGATGGACTTGAGGAACTGCTTGGGAATGATGGCGTCGGTATCGACGTTCTCGCGGTCCATGGGCGCCACGAGGCCTTTGTGGATGGTGAATTTTTGCATGTTGAAGCCCTTTTTGGCCATCAGCGCTCATGTACCAAGCGCTGACAGCTACATATTTGATAGTTTTAGCGCGCTGCGCGCGAGATCGCGTTGCCCGCGCCCTGCACATCCTGGCCAATGCCATGGACGGTGTTGCAGCCCGATAGCAGCGCGGCGAGCGCGATGGTGACGAATGCAAAACGGGTTTTCATCGCAATAGCTCCTTGGATCAGGCAAAACGGCGGATATCTACAAAGTGGCCGTGTACTGCAGCGGCAGCGGCCATGGCGGGGCTGACGAGGTGGGTGCGGCCACCGGCGCCCTGGCGGCCTTCGAAGTTGCGGTTGCTGGTGGATGCGCAGCGCTCACCGGGCTCCAGCCGGTCGGCGTTCATGGCCAGGCACATGCTGCAGCCGGGCTCGCGCCACTCAAAGCCTGCGGCGGTGAAGATCTTGTCCAGGCCTTCGGCTTCGGCCTGCGCCTTCACCAGGCCAGAGCCGGGCACCACCATGGCCAGCTTCACGTTCTTGGCCACTTTCTGGCCCAGTTTCTTGACGACGGCGGCTGCTTCGCGCATGTCCTCGATGCGGCTGTTGGTGCAGCTGCCGATGAACACCTTGTCGACAAAGATGTCGTTGATCGGCTTGCCGGGTTCCAGATTCATATAGGTGAGCGCGCGTTCAATGGCGCCACGCTTGTTCGGATCCTTTTCCTTGTCAGGATCGGGCACGATGGCGTCCACACCCAGCACCATCTCGGGGCTGGTTCCCCAAGTGACCTGCGGCACGATGTCTTCGGCGCGCAGGGTGACGACGGTGTCGAACTTGGCATCGGTGTCGGAGTGCAAGGTCTTCCAATACGCCACGGCCTGATCCCATTCCACGCCGGTCGGGGCGAGCGGGCGGCCTTTGACGTATTCAATGGTCTTGTCATCCACGGCCACGAGGCCGGCGCGTGCGCCCCCTTCGATGGCCATGTTGCACACCGTCATGCGGCCCTCGATGGACAGGTCGCGGATGGCGGAGCCTGCAAACTCGATCGTGTAGCCCGTGCCGCCTGCTGTGCCGATCTTGCCGATGATGGCGAGCACGATGTCCTTGGCGGTAACGCCCGGTGCCACCTTGCCGTCCACCTTGATCAGCATGTTCTTGGCTTTCTTGGCCAGCAGGGTCTGCGTGGCCATCACGTGCTCGACTTCGCTGGTGCCGATGCCGTGCGCCAGTGCACCGAATGCGCCATGCGTGCTGGTATGGCTGTCGCCGCAGACCACGGTCATGCCGGGCAGGGTGGCGCCTTGCTCGGGGCCCATCACGTGGACGATGCCCTGGCCCTTGTCCATGAAGGGGAAGAACGCGGCAGCGCCGAATTCGCCGATGTTGTCGTTCAGCGTGGTGATCTGCTCCTTGCTGATCGGGTCTTCAATGCCGTCATAGCCGCGTTCCCAGCCGGTGGTGGGCGTGTTGTGGTCGGCAGTAGCCACCACGGAGCTCACGCGCCACAGCTTGCGGCCGGCCATGCGCAGGCCTTCGAAGGCCTGCGGGCTGGTCACTTCGTGCACCAGATGGCGGTCAATATAGAGGATGGTGGTGCCATCTTCCTCGGTGTGGATGGCGTGCTCGTCAAAAATCTTGTCGTAGAGGGTGCGTCCGGTCATCGTGGTCTCTTTCGGTCAAGTGTTTGTAATGGGGGAATTTCAAAATTTATAGCGCGCCAAGTCCTATGGACGGTTGCAGGGCGCGGATTGTATGGGCGGCATCGTCACCGGGCGCAAGCGCGTCGGCGACAAGCCGGGGGCTCAGGTGCTCGACCAGCAGGCGTGCGGTCACGGGGAGGGCATCAAAATCGCGTGCCATCAGGCGCAGCTCGCGGTGTGCCCAGTCGTCGGTCAGCTGGATGCCGCGCAGGTTGCCCACGCCGTGCATCAGAGTGAAGGCCCGGTCGGGCACCAGACCGACGCCCAGACCGTTGTCGATCATGCGGCACATGGCGTCCAGGCTCGTTACCTGGATGCGCTGGCGCAGCGGGCGGCGCAACTGGGCCGATGCCGAGCGCATGGCCTGGCTGATGCTGCTGCCCGATTGCAGGCCGACAATGTCCCATTCCAGTGCTTCTTCAAAGCTGATTGCGTCGCGCTTGGCCAGCGCGTGCGAGAGCGGCACCACCAGCATCAGGTGGTCAGACCGGTAGGGGCGTGACTGCAGCTCCATTTCGGCCGCGCCCTGCACGGCGTCCGGGTTGCAGATGCCAAGGTCTGCCGTGCCTTCATGCACGGCTTGGACCACGTCGGCGCTCAGGTGCTCCTGCAGGTCAATCTTGATCTGGCTGTGCTCGCGCGCAAAGCTGCCCAGATCCTCGGGCAGAAACTGCACGATGGCCGAGATATTGGCATGCACGCGCACATGGCCGCGCACGCCATCGGCGTACTCCGACAGCTCTCCCTGCATGCGCTCCAGCCCGAACAACACATTGCGGGCGTGGTGCAGCAAGCTCTCGCCCGCAGGTGTCAAGGTCACGCCACGGCTGTGGCGGTAAAGCAGCTGGGTGTCGACCGCGGTTTCGAGGTCCGACAGGCGCTTGCTGACAGCCGATGCAGCAATGAACTCGCGCTCCGCCGCGCGGCCGATGCTGCCTAGCTCGCACACGGCCACAAACAGCTGGAGCGAGGTCAGGTCGATACGGCGCGCAAAACTGCGCTCGGAGCTTTTCATGGTGGGGAGGTATCGTGGTTTTAGAAAGCAAAAGCCATTTTACGCAATAAAAGGCAATTTGACATCGCCATTTGCGATGGCTTGCGTGTTCGAAATTTGACGATGCGGTGACAGCGCTGTGGCTGTCCCTTGGCCCGCAGGGCATGACGCGTCCGCCTGTCGGGCTGGGAGTAATTTGTTTGCTTGTGTAACGGATTGACCCCTTTGCCGGCCTTGCACCGATTCAGTCCTTGTCCAAGACATTTCATCGGAGAAAGCTGCCATGACCCTTCGCACACCATTTCATTCAGACAAGCCGCGCCTGCCCGCATTTCCGCGTTCGGCCCGCCTGCTGGCCTTGGTGCTGGCTGCTACCACCCTGGTAGCAGCCTGTTCGCCAGATGCCTCTACCAATGCTTCTGATTCGCAGGGTGTGGTGGCCGATTCCGCAGCATTCACATCTGGCACGGCCCAGGACGATGGTGCGGCGCTGGAGAGGCGGGCTCGCCCGCGTGCCATGCTGGAGGAGGCCGCGCCGGGGAAGGCGGCTGCTGCCAAGCTGATGTCTGCACCGGTGCCAGCACCGGCTTCCATCGCTGCTGGCGCAGGCATGGATACCGCGCAGCCTGCCAGCACGGCGCCCAGCCAGCGCTTTCTGGCGGTCAGCCACCGCATGCAGATTGAAAGCCCGGCCGCCGAGCTGGCAGGCTTGTGGGAAACGGTCAAATCTACCTGTGAGCGGCTTGACTGCTATGTGGAGGGCTCTGCGCTGCAACGGGAAACTGCGCAATCCGCTGCCAGTGCGTACCTGACGATGCGTATCAACCCACGCGACTTTGCCATGCTGACGGCCACCCTGGGCGGCAACGCGAAAATTCTCAACCACCAGACATCCACCGAAGACAAGACCAGCCAGGTGATCGATGTGGAAGCGCAGATCAATAACCGCAGCGAATACCGCGACAGCCTGCGCGAGCTGCTGCGCGAGAAAAATGTGAAGCGCACCTTGCAGGACCTGATCGAGATCCGCGACACCATGTCGCAGGTGCAGGCAGAAATCGATGCCGCCGCTACCCAGCGCGCCCTCTTGGAGCGCGAAACAGCCAAGCAGCTGGTGCAGATGCAGTTCCAGCCCCAGCGGGTCATCGTCAGCGGTACCTACAGCCCTTGGCGGCAGACCTGGCAGCGCAGCTGGGATACCTTTGCCTTCAGTGCGCAAAGCCTGGTCGTCACGGTTGCGGGGCTCATTCCCTGGCTCCTGGTACTGGTGGTGATTGGCGTGCCGCTGTGGCTGGGTCTGCGCAGGCGCTTTGCGCGCCGGGCTGCCGCTGCGGCTGCCAAATCTGTGGCCAATGGGCCTGTCCCGGTGGAATGAGCACAGCGCGAGTGCACCTGCCGATCACCTGCGCTATTGCCGGACTGGGAGCGGGCGGGAGGGGCGCTCCGCCATGCTGATAGCGACGGTGAGCACCGCAATGCCGATCAGTTGCGCGGTGCTCAGCGCCTGGCGGAAATACAGCCAGTCGATCACGATCGCCACGGCTGGATAGACAAACTGGAAGATGGCGATACGCGATGTGGGCAGGCGAAGCGTGCCGGCATAGATCAGGGTATAGGCCAGTGCGGTATGCACGAGGCCCAGGCCGGCAAGCCAGAGCCATGCGCCTCCCCAGGCGGGCCATCCGTATTGCACGGGCCAGATCCACAGCGTCAACGCGCCAAGCAGGCATTGCCACCACGCCAGGGCGCTGGCACTGGTTTGCGCCTTCTTGGCGCAGAGCGTGACGCCGGCCATGCATACCGCGCCCGCCATGCACAGTGATACGCCCAGCCAGTAGCCGCTCTGGTGAAGGTCTTCTGCTCCAAATAGCGGAAGGTGCTGCAGCACGCCAGTGGCGAGGGCGAGGCCGAACAGCGCCACCAGCACGGCAGCCAGGCGCTGCCCTCTCACCCTCTCGCC
The DNA here is from genome assembly GCF_020080045.1 of Comamonas odontotermitis. NCBI lineage: Bacteria > Pseudomonadati > Pseudomonadota > Betaproteobacteria > Burkholderiales > Comamonadaceae > Comamonas > Comamonas odontotermitis. The sequence goes on along the minus strand of NZ_CP083451.1, from coordinate 3,475,414 downwards.
CAGCCACAGCGCGCCAAACAGCAACAGCCACAGAGGTTGCACATGGAAGAGCACAATCGCCATCCCCGCCGAGGTGTAAGTCATGGCCTGAAAGAAGAGAGCCCAGGAGGCAATCATGAGCACGCCCGATGCCAGCACCCATGGTGCCGCGCGGCGCGGCAGACGCAGCAGCGGCAATTGCCTTCGCCAGGCCATCCACGCCGTCAACCCCAAAAGGCCGAAGGCGCAACGAAACCAGGTGGCGGTGATGGGGGCGGCATGTGCTTCCTGCACAAACACGCCGACCGTGCCAAGCAGCATGCAGCCCAGCAGAAAGGGCAAGGCGCCACTGGTGACGGCATGTTGCCGGGGAATGGGAATGGAGGTCGCCATGGCGGCGTTGGGTGAGGGATGCATGAACCCAGTGTCCTGTTGTCTGCAAAAAACGAAAAGCGCATAATTTGGCATCCAATATTTCGATAATCGAATAAATGAGGGCCCATGGAACACCTGCGCGACATGCAGCTCGATTGGCTCAAATGCTTTGTGGCGGTGGTGGACACGGGAACGCTGTCCAGTGCCGCGACGGAAGTGTTCCGTTCGCAATCAGCGGTCAGCATGCAGATCAAGAAGCTGGAAGACGCGATGGGCCATCGCCTGCTGGACCGCAGCAGCCGCAGGCTGCAGCTCACGCCCGAAGGCCAGACTCTGCTGGGCTATGCGCGTCGCATGCTCGACCTGCAGGCCGAGGCGCAGCAGGCGCTGCACAACCAGCCGCTGACCGGGCGCGTGCGACTGGGGGTGCCCGATGACTATGCGCAAAAGTACCTGACGCCCGTGCTGCGCCGCTTTGCGCTGCGCCACAGCAGTGTGGAGATCGAGCTCAATTGCGAGCAATCGACGGCGCTCATTCCCCGTGTGGCACAGGGTGATCTGGATGTGGCGCTGGTCTCGCGCGACCATGCGCGGCGCGGCATCCTGCTGTTTCACGAGCCCATGGTCTGGGTGGGCTCGCCGCAGTTTGAGCTGTGGCGGCGCGATCCGCTGCCCATTGCCGTGTACGAGGAGGCTAGCCTGGCGCGGCGGGGCGCCATGCATGCGCTCGCGCAGCAGGGGCGGCGCTACAAGGTGGTCTACAACAGCTCCAGCCTGGCTGGGCAGATTGCCGCCGTCGAAAGCGGGCTGGCTGTGGCCGCGCTCACCCAGTGCAGCGCGCCTGCGCATCTGCAGCAACTGGGCATCGAACACGGCCTGGGGCCCTTGGCACCCATGGAGGTGGCTGCCTACCGCAGCCGGGCATCGCGCGGCAACGCGGCGGTTGATGGGCTGCAGCAACTGCTGGTGCAGACCTTGCGGCAAAGCAGTGTCATACCGTCAACTTCTGGTCTGCTGTCTTCTACCTAACTCTTGGCAGTTGGTGTGGGTAGGCAACGAATGCGCCTCTTATTGGACCTCCCTGGCTCTTCCGCAAAGAAAGCACCAGCGTGCTGGTGCTTTTGAGTGGGCTGTCATGAGCCATGCAATGCATGGCAATTCCAATCAGGTAAACAGATTCTTCAGGCGGTCTGCCCATGACTGGTTATTGGGCGTGTGCTTGGCTCCGCCTTTTTTCAGCGACTCGTCCAGCTCCTTGAGCAGCTTGCGCTGGTGTTCGGTCAGCTTGACGGGGGTTTCGACCACGATGTGCACGTACAGGTCGCCCGGGTAGCTGGCGCGCACGCCCTTGATGCCCTTGCCGCGCAGGCGGAACTGCTTGCCGGTCTGCGTGCCTTCGGGAATGTCGATGGCCGCCTTGCCGCCCAGGGTGGGCACTTCGATCTCTCCGCCCAGCGCGGCGGTGACCATGCTGACCGGTACCTCGCAGTGCAGGTCGTCGCCATCGCGCTCGAACACTTCATGCTTGCGCACGCGGATCTCGATGTACAGATCGCCGGGCGGGCCACCATTCTGGCCGGGCTCGCCGTTGCCAGCGGAGCGGATGCGCATGCCGTCGTCGATACCGGCTGGGATGTTCACTTCCAGCGTCTTTTGCGACTTGATGCGGCCTTGGCCATGGCAGGCGACGCAAGGCTCGGGGATAACCTTGCCGGTGCCCCGGCAGTGCGGGCAGGCCTGCTGTACGGCAAAGAAGCCCTGACGCATCTGCACCGTGCCGCTGCCATGGCAGGTGGAGCAGGTCTTGACCTGGGTGCCGGGCTTGGCGCCGCTGCCATGGCAGGTGTCGCACTCGTCCCACGAAGGAATCTTGATCTGCGCGTTCTTGCCGTTGGCCGCTTCTTCCAGCGTGATGTCCATCGCATACGACAGGTCGTTGCCGCGATAGACCTGCGGGCCACCGCCGCGTCGGCCGCCGCCGCTGCCGAACATGTCGCCAAAGATGTCGCCAAACGCTTCGGCAAAGCCACCAAAGCCTTCACCGCCCATGCCGCCACGCATGCTGGGGTCCACGCCAGCGTGGCCGTACTGGTCGTAGGCGGCACGCTTTTGGCTGTCGGAGAGCATTTCGTAGGCTTCTTTGCACTCCTTGAACTTTTCTTCCGCTTCCTTGGCCTTTTCGCCCTGGTTGCGGTCGGGGTGGTACTTCATGGCCAGCTTGCGGTAGGCCGTTTTGATCTCGACTTCCGTGGAGGTCTTGGTGACGCCGAGGACTTCGTAATAATCGCGTTTGGACATGGTGTTCTTGAATTCTGTGGGTGATTAACCAGCGCCGTGCAGGTATGCCCGGGCATGGATGCCCACAAAGCTGCGGCCGGGATTGTCGCCGTCAATCCATTGCTGCGGGGGAAAAAGCTCAAACAACCCCACCTTGAACAGCGTGGGAATCGCCATCTTCAGCTCTTCTTCGACTGTGCCGCGCTCGCCGGCGTTGTAGAGCGCGATGTTGTAGAGCATGGTGGCCACGGTGCCGGTCTGTACCCGGCTTCCGTCCTTGAGCGTGACGGCGGGCAATGCGGCCGCGCCATCGGTGATCTTCTGGTTGACACGGCTGAGCTCTGCAACATGCAGTGCGTCGGTCGCAGGTGCTGTGGAAGATGTCATCGTGTGCCTTTGGATACTTGAATAAAAACAGGGCTTGGCGCCCGCCGACAAATCGCTATCAGTTACAAAAACAATAGGGTTTTGCAGAAAAGCCATGCCGGAGTGCGGCGATGCGGACTCCGGCATGGGGTTCATTGGCGATTGGCGCGAGGCCCGGTTACGAGAAGGACTTAGTCCTTCTTCACTTCCTTGACTTCCGCATCCACGACGTTGTCGTCAGCAGCGGCGGCGCTGGCTCCGCCCGCAGCACCCGCTGCGCCTGCAGCCTGAGCGGCCTGGGCGTCGGCATACACCTTTTCGCCCAGCTTCTGGCTGACAGTCATCAGGGCCGTGGTCTTGGCTTCGATGGCGTCCTTGTCTTCGCCCTTCAAGGCCTCTTCCAGTTCCTTCACGGCGGCTTCGATCGCGGTCTTGTCGGCTGCGTCGATCTTGTCGCCGTGTTCGCCCAGGCTCTTGTTCACGCTGTGGACAGCGGCTTCGCCCTGGTTCTTGGCCTGCACCAGTTCCAGCTTCTTCTTGTCGTCGGCAGCGTTCAGCTCGGCATCCTTCACCATCTTCTGGATTTCTTCCTCGGACAGGCCGGAGCTTGCCTTGATGGTGATCTTGTTTTCCTTGCCCGTGCCCTTGTCCTTGGCGCCCACGTGCAGGATGCCGTTGGCGTCGATGTCGAAGGTCACTTCGATCTGTGGCGTGCCACGGGGTGCAGCAGGAATGCCTTCGAGGTTGAACTCGCCCAGCAGCTTGTTGGCGCTGGCGATTTCACGTTCACCCTGGAACACCTTGATCGTCACGGCAGGCTGGTTGTCTTCTGCAGTCGAATAGGTCTGCGCGAACTTGGTCGGGATGGTCGTGTTCTTGGCGATCATCTTGGTCATCACGCCGCCCAGGGTTTCGATACCCAGCGACAGAGGCGTCACGTCCAGCAGCAGCACGTCGGAGCGATCACCGCCCAGCACCTGGCCCTGCACGGCAGCGCCCACAGCCACGGCTTCGTCAGGGTTCACGTCCTTGCGTGGATCCTTGCCGAAGAATTCCTTGACCTTTTCCTGCACCTTGGGCATACGGCTCATGCCGCCGACCAGGATCACGTCGTCAACGTCGGACACGGAGATGCCTGCATCCTTGATGGCGGTACGGCAAGGAGCGATGGTGCGCTCGATCAGGTCGTCCACCAGCGATTCCAGCTTGGCGCGGGTCAGCTTGATGTTCAGGTGCTTGGGGCCCGTGGCATCCGCGGTGATGTAAGGCAGGTTGATGTCGGTGGCAGCCGAGCTCGACAGCTCGATCTTGGCCTTTTCGGCAGCTTCCTTCAGGCGCTGCAGGGCCAGCACGTCCTTGGACAGATCGACGGCCTGTTCCTTCTTGAACTCGCCAATGATGTATTCGATGATGCGCTGGTCGAAGTCTTCGCCGCCCAGGAAGGTGTCGCCGTTGGTCGACAGCACTTCGAACTGCTTTTCGCCATCCACATCGGCGATTTCGATGATCGAGACGTCGAAGGTACCGCCACCCAGGTCATACACGGCAATCTTGCGATCACCCTTGCCGCCCTTGTCCAGGCCAAAAGCCAGGGCTGCGGCGGTAGGCTCGTTGATGATGCGCTTGACATCGAGACCGGCAATGCGGCCTGCATCCTTGGTGGCCTGGCGCTGCGCGTCGTTGAAGTACGCGGGCACGGTGATCACGGCCTCGGTCACGGCTTCGCCCAGGAAGTCCTCGGCAGTCTTCTTCATCTTGCGCAGCACTTCTGCGGAGATCTGTGGAGGGGCGAGCTTCTGGTCGCGCACCTGTACCCAGGCGTCACCGTTGTCGGCCTTGATGATCTGGAAGGGCATCAGGTCGATGTCCTTTTGCACTTCCTTGTCTTCGAACTTGCGGCCGATCAGGCGCTTGGCAGCATAGATCGTGTTCTTGGGGTTGGTGACCGCCTGGCGCTTTGCCGAGGCACCGACGAGGATCTCGCCGTCGTCCTGGTAGGCCACGATGGACGGGGTGGTGCGTGCGCCTTCGCTGTTTTCGATAACCCGGGTGTTATTGCCTTCCATCACAGCCACGCAGCTGTTGGTCGTTCCCAGGTCAATACCAATGATCTTTCCCATTTCTCTAACTCCTTTTATTCCGTTGGACGGTATCCCCGTCCGAATTGACTGTTATCTGTGGCGCTTTTTGCACCCTTCAAGGGGCGGGTTGCAAAAAACGCCAGGAGGTGCGTTATTTCGGTGCAGCCACCGTGACCAGGGCAGGGCGCAGGATGCGGTCGGCAATCATGTAGCCCTTCTGCAGCACGCCAACCACGGTGTTGGCGGGCTGGTCGGCGGGCACCATGGAGATGGCCTGGTGGTGGTGGGGGTCGAACTTTTCTCCGGCAGGCGGGTTGATCGCGATGACCTTGTTGCGCTCCAGCGCTGCGTTGAGCTGGCGCAGGGTGGCGTCGGAGCCCTCGCGCAACTGCTCGGGGGTGGCGTTCTGGATGCCCAGGGCTGCTTCCAGGCTGTCGATCACAGGCAGCAGGCTGTCTGCAAAGCCCTCGATGCCGAACTTGCGGGCCTTGGCCACATCTTCATCAGCCCGGCGGCGGGCGTTTTCCACATCGGCCTTGGCGCGCATGTACTGGTCGGCCAGTTCGGCATTCTTGGCTTGCAGTTCGGCCAATTGGGCTTGCAGATCATTCTGGGCATCGGCCGCGTTGGCTGCAGCCGCCGCTTCGATCTCTTCCGGAGACAGGGGTTGACCGTCCATGGGGTTGAGGTTGTCTGACATTGTTCTTTCTCGTATTCCCTAAAAACAAAAACTCTGGAGCGCATGTGGGTATGCATGCATGCTTTTCAAGGGGTTGGCTACGCGCGTGGCGGAAAAATGGCGTCCGTTCTGCCATACTGGCTTTTACCCGGGTGACGGGCTGAAGCCTGCGCGCATTGACAGGGTTTACCAGGCTTTCTATAATGCACGGTTTCCCCTTGCCACACCGCAACAAGACGCGCTTGAAAAGAATGCTATTTTGAGTGAGATGCGGGTGGCGCAATCCATAAGGAGTTTGCATGCGTCACTATGAGATCGTGCTGCTGATCCACCCCGATCAGAGCGAACAGGTTCCAGCAATGCTGGAGCGTTACAAGGGCATGATTACGGCCGGCGGCGGTAAGATCCACCGCGTTGAAGACTGGGGCCGTCGTCAACTCGCCTATCTGATCAACAAGCTGGCCAAGGCCCACTATCTGTGCCTGAATATCGAAGCCGACCAGGCTGTGATGGCTGAACTGGAACACGCGTTCAAGTTCAACGACGCCGTGCTGCGTCAACTGACTGTGCAGAAGAAGAAGGCTGAGACCACTCCTTCGGCCATGATGAAGACCGTGGAGCGCGAAGAAGCACGCAAGGCCAACCAGGCTGAGCACGCTGCCGCCGAGCGTTAATTCACAGTAGGAGGTGGAGAACCGCGTACTTGTGACAGCCGCCCTCGCAGAGATCAAGATTCTGCGATTTACCCCGGCTGGATTGCCTGCCATCGATGTTGTGCTGGAGCACCGCTCCACCCAGACCGAAGCCGGGCAGGCAAGACAAGTGAACGCGCTGCTCAAAGCCGTGGCCTTCGGGGCACTGGCAGAGCGGATTGCCCGGCAGGCTGTAGGGAGCAACTGGACATTTCAGGGGTTTCTCGCCACACCGCGCAACAGCAAATCGCTGGTTCTGCACATCCAGGATATTCAACCAGATACATATTGAGAGGTCCGAAATGGCCACGTTCAAGAAATTCAACAAAGACAAGCGCCCCAAGCGCAACACCCAGTCGCTGCTGTTCAAGCGCAAGCGCTTCTGCCGCTTCACCGTGACCGGCGTCGAAGAAATCGACTACAAGGATGTCGACACCCTGCGTGACTTCATCGCTGAAAACGGCAAGATCATCCCCGCACGCCTGACCGGCACGCGCGCCATCTACCAACGTCAGTTGAACACTGCCATCAAGCGCGCCCGCTTCCTGGCCATGGTTCCTTACTCTGACCAGCACAAGATCTAAGGAGCACGAAACATGCAAATCATTCTGCTCGACAAGGTTGTGAACCTGGGTAACCTGGGTGAGATCGTCAAGGTCAAGGACGGTTACGCACGTAACTTCCTGATCCCTTCGGGCCGCGCACGTCGCGCTACCGAAGCTGCCAAGGCTGAATTCGAAGCCAAGCGCGCTGAGCTGGAAAAGGCTGCTGCTGAAAAGCTGGCCGCTGCTCAAGTGCAAGGCGAGAAGCTGACTGGCCAGACCGTGAAGCTGACCCAGAAGGCTGGCGTCGACGGCCGTCTGTTCGGCTCGGTGACCAACCACGACATCGCTGACGAACTGAACAAGATGGGTTTCCAGGTTGTCAAGTCGCAAGTGCGTATGCCTAACGGTCCTATCAAGACCGTGAGCGAAAACACCGTGGAAGTGGCTCTGCACACCGACGTGGTGGTGGAAGTCAACGTGTCCGTCTACGGCGAGCACGTCTAAGCATCTGTGCGGCTGGCAGCATGGCTGCCGGCATGCGCTGCAAAGGCAATGGGTCTTCGGGCCCATTGCCTTTTTCTTTGGGAGCCTGCCGGTGCGTATCTCCAAGTCCAAGGGAGAACTGAACTTCAATAACAGGAGCGGCTAGCGCTTTCCGGTATTGGAATTCAGGAGCTTTTGCATTTGAATTCTAAGCGTGGAGAGCGCAGTCAGCTATGGTTTTTGCATCGGCAGCGGTGGCGCTGCAACCGGTTGCTTATGCCTCGAACACCACGGGTTTCCAGGTTCCATTAATGTTCCAGGTTGGACATTTCTTTTCGCCACCCGCTTGCAATGCCGTAAGGTGCTACTAGCGACGCCATGCGTGCGAGGAATTTCCAGTTTGGAAGAAGGCCCATCACATGGATTTCATCATCGCCCTGATCCGCGAATACGGCGTGGGGATCGTTTTTCTCAATGTGCTGATTGAGCAGTTGGGCGCGCCCATTCCCGCCTACCCGGTGCTGATGGTGACGGCAGCCATCCACGGCGGTGCGCTGGCAGACCAGTTGCAGCTGGTGGCCGTGGCAGTTTTCGCGGCGCTGGTGGCCGACTATGTCTGGTTCTCACTGGGTCGCCGCTTTGGCCGCCGTGTGCTCTCGCGCATCTGCAAGATTTCGCTCTCACCCGACTCCTGCGTGCAGAACACCGAATCGGTGTATGGCCGCTGGGGGGCCAAATCGCTGTTGGTGGCCAAGTTTGTACCGGGGTTTGCATCCATCGCCAGCGCTCTGGCGGGGGCGGTAGGCACCACGCCGGGCCGCTTTGTGCTGTTTGATGGCCTGGGCGCCTTGCTGTGGGTGGGCTCTGCGGTATTTCTGGGCGGCTTGTTCAGCTCCACGGTGGCCGATCTGCTGGCCGTGCTGGCGCAACTGGGCCAATGGGGCCTGCTGCTGCTGGCACTGGCGTTTACCGTGTTCATTGCCCGGCGCTGGTGGAGCCGCCGCCAGGTGATCTGCTCATTGCGCATGGAACGGCTGACGGTGGCTGAGTTGAGCGATATGCTCCAAGGCGGCGAGCAGCCCGTCATTCTGGATGTAAGGCCGAGCATGGCGTTTGATGCCTCGCACATTCCCGGTGCACACTCCTACGATCCGTTGCACAAGGGGGCGGTGTTGCCTGCGATTGATCCGCAGACGCAGGTGGTGGTGTACTGCGCCTGTCCCAACGAGGTCTCGGCCGCGCGCGTGGCCCAATTGCTGCGCAAGGCAGGCATCCCCAGGGTGCGCCCGCTGTTGGGCGGCATCGATGCCTGGGTGGATGCGGGTTACGGCGTGCATGGGGCTGGCACGCGCCAGGCGGTGCCTTCGGCCTGATTGGCCACAATCAGCCGCTGGTGCTTGCCAGACTTGCGTCAGAACATCAAAAAGAATAGCGAGGCAATGGCCGTGGGCAGCAGGGCGCCCAGCAGCAGGCCGCCAATGCTGATGGATGCATTGCTGAAGCCGTGCTTGAGCAGCGCGACACCTGCAGGGTTGGGGGCGTTGGCAATCACGGTGAGGCCGCCGCCCGCCACGGCGCCCGCCATCAGCATGTACTTGGCAGCATCGCTCATGCCGCTGATCTGCGAGCCCAGGTAGGTGAGGGCGGCATTGTCCGTGATGGCTGTGAGGCCCAGGGCACCGAAGAACAGGGTGAGCGGGTCCATGCTGGCCACCAGCGGCTGCAGCCACCAGCTCTGCAGGCCACCGAGCACCACGAGGCCTGCCAGGAAGAATCCCACCAGCAATGCTTCTTTCAGGATCAGCGGGCTTTGGTAGCGCGCATAGGCATGCGTATATCCCAGAAACAGCAGAAAAATGCCCAGAAACAGCACCGCATGGTGCGCCAGCATCACCACGGCCGCCAGCAGGACGAGGTGGACGGCCACGACGGACCACGGAATGGCATGCGCCGCGCTGTCTGGCTGCACTGTACTCGCCACCAGGTGCTTGCGAATCACCCAGGTGGCAAGACTGGCATTGATGATCACGGCAATCGCCGCCTTCCAGCCAAAATGCTGCACCATGAAGGCGCTGTCCCAGCCCCAGGCGCCGGCCACCATCAGCACCGGAGGGGCTGCGTACGAGGTGAGCGTGCCGCCGATCGACACATTGACAAACAGCACACCCAGCGCCAGGTATTTGTAGCGGGAGGGCATGGCGGGCGTGAACACCAGCGGCGCCAGTGTGAGGGCGGCAATCGTCATGGCGGCTGGCTCGGTGATGAGCGAGCCCATCAGCGGAACCACGGCCAGCCCAAGCCATGCCAAGGCCAGCGGGGTAGGCAGCGGTACTGCCTTGGCAATGCCTGCCAGCAGGTTCTGCACGGTTGTCACAATGGGGCGTGAGGCAGCCAACACCATGACCACGAATACAAACAGTGGCTCGGTGTAGTTGCGTGATTCGGCGTAGCCGATGGCCTGCTGCGGGCCCGCCACCACGGCCATGGCGGCGATCAGCACCATGGCCCAGAAGCCGAAGACGATTTCTACCTCTCCGAGCAGATGGAAGACGCCTGCGTGGCGAGGGTAGCGGTGCGAGAGCCGCTCAAACTGCTTGGCGAGAAAGGTGTGCGTGAGGGCAATGGCAAAGATGCCTGCCGCGAGAATTTCAATCGAGGGCATGGAAGAGGTAGTTCCCATGCAAGGCTGGAGAAGGGCGATTCATCCGGCTCACTCCCCATGGATGCGAGGCGTCACCGGCAAAGCCCTGTCAGCATTGCACAATCCGCGAGGCGGCCCGACCTTCGCTATACCTGCCGCTGCACCCCATGTGACGACACCCTGCCCCTATTTTATCCGACGGAAGAAACTGGCCAGCTTCAAATATCCCTAGGCCCACGCCGCTTGCGGATGGCCCAGATGGCCAGCAGCACGGAGAACGCCACCACCACACCCATGACAATCCAGAACCCGAGCGGGTCCTGGCTCAACGGAATGCCGCCCACATTCATGCCGAACAGGCCTGCCATCAGGTTCACCGGCAGGGCCAGAACCGTGATCATCGTCAAGGTATAGAGCGAGCGGTTGGTGTCTTCGTTGATGCTGGCGGCAATCTCTTCCTGCAGCAGTTTGATGCGCTCTTCCAGCGACTGCATGTCGCGCAGGAAAACCGAGAACTCCTCGCTTGCGGCGCGCAGGGCCTGCCGGTCGTCATTGCCCATCCAGCGCGGTGGCGTCTGCAGAAGGCGCAGCAGCGCCGAGGGCTCCGGTGCCAGCAGGCGCTTGAAGCGTACCAGCAGGCGGCGCAACGCGCCGAGCTGGCGCGGGCGCATGGGCACACGCCCGCCCAGCATCTGGTCTTCGATCTGGTCCACGCGCTGGGTCACATTGCGCACGATGCGCACCAGCACATCGGCCTGGGCGCGTAGCAGGCGTTCGAGCAGCTGGGTGCTCGACTCCGGGATGCCGCCCTGGCGAATCTGCTGGCGCAGCGCATCGACCGAGCGCAGCGGGTGTGCGCGCGCCGAAATCACCACCCGTGGCGAAACCTGAATCCACATGGTGTGGATGTCGCCGGACTCGAAGTTGAAATCGAAGTCGATGTCGTTGATCACCGCCAGCAGCGAATCGTCCAGCCGCTCGATGCGGGTGGAGGCGACGCCGTCGCGCAACGCTTCAAAGTATTGTTCATCCAGCTGACCGTACTGCTCCAGCCAGCGCAGGCAGTGGGCATTCGACAGGTTGAAATGCAGCCAGATGAAACTGTCGTTGGCCTGCGGGGCGGCCAGCCACTCCTGCGCCTGTGCGGCGGTCAGTGGCTCGGCTGCCGCCGTGCCCGTGAAGGCGTAGCCCCAGATGAGGCCGCTGTTGTCGGGAGGGGTGAAGAAGGGAGGAGACCCTGCGGTCGCCGTAGGCTCAGAAGTCAAGACAGGTCCACTCCGGCGCAATCAGAACAGGCGGCTGTGCAGCCTGTACCGCCCGTATGTGTATGGCGGGCTTGGCAGGTACAGAGGGGCTGAAGTGTTCAATGTTGTTGTTGGCATGGTTGAACCCATGAAGATCTGGAACCTGATTGTTTGCTCGCCATATGACAGAAATTTGACAAATTTTCGACAAGGGGAATGCGCCTGCCCACGCTACAGGGCCTGCCAGGGCGTAAAAAAACCATGTGGGCAAAAAGCTGCACATGGTTGTGGGTGGTCGTGGCGGAGACGCGTGCCTGGGCTGTCAGTCCGGCATCGAGCAGTGTCCGCCGTTGGCATGCTGGCCGGAGCCGGCGGCGATCAAGGGGGCCTCAAAGCGCAGGTCCACTGGCTTGCTGTGGCTGTAGTCCCAGGCGATGAATGCGACCAGCACGATCCAGAAAGCGCTGCGTAGAAGGGGGATGTTCATGGCGGTTTTCCTAGTGCTCAGAATCCAAAATGGCGGCGGATGCGCAGCCCGAAAATCGTCCCGGCAAAGGCGAGCGGCACCCAGATCCAGCCATGGATGCTGCCGGTGCTGATGCCCGAGAGCATGGCGCCCACATTGCAGCCAAAGGCCAGGCGCGAGCTGTAACCCAGCACCAGGCCTGCCACAAGCGCCACCAGCCATTGCGTACCGGTCAGTGCCTTGGCGGCGGCCGGCTTGCCTGCAGCAATCCACAGGGCCCCGGCCAGGATGCCGATGTTGGTGATGCTGGTGATGTCGAGCAGCACCGTCTCCTGCAGGCGCTGGGCATTGCCAGGCTGGCTCCAGAACCAGTTGGTGCCGAGGTCTACCAGGCCCGCGCCGTTGGCCACCTTGGCCGCCCACAGGCCAAAACCGTACACCACGCCCCAGGGCTGGCCGGCAATGACGAGATTGAGCGTGGCAAAAATGGCAAGGCCAATGGCTCCCACGACCCATTTGCGCTGCCACACCGGTGGCGCGCTGCGTTGTTGCGCAGCACTGGCCTTGGTGCAGTAGGCCTGCACGCCCAGGCCAATCACCAGCAGCGCCGCCAGTGTGGCTCCCAGCGCGGGTGCCCAGCCCCAGGTGCTGACCAGGCCCACTGCGGGCATGCGGCCCAGGTCAAGCCACCAGCCCAGGTGCATCGATCCGAGAAAGCTGCCCAGCGCGAACATCGGCAGGATGGCCGTGTTCATGGGGATGCCCATGCCCGCCTTGTACAGTGTGCCGCTGCCGCAGCCGTCGGCAATCTGCATGCACAGGCCGAACACGAAGGCGCCCACCAGGAGGCTCACGCTGGGCGGGCCCAGGGCGGCGGTCAGCTCGGGGTAGTGGCCCAGCAGCGGCATGGCCATGGCGGCGGCCAGGGCCAGCAGCAGCAACTGGCCGAACACGCCGCGCGGGTCCTTTTCTTCCACCAGCATGCGCCAGCCGGTGGTAAAGCCAAAGCGCTGGCCTGCCAGGATGGCGCCCAGGCCGATGCCGACCAGGAACAGCGCCGCCTGGCGCAGGGAAACGCTCCACAACAGCCAGCCAAAGAAGGCAGCCATCAGGATCGACAGGGGAAATCGCTTCATATCAATGCGCGGTATTGCTATAAAAATAATAGCTACCGGCGAGCAATGGTATTGCGCCAGCAGCCAAAATGAATTGAATTATTTGAACTTGCGCTGCCACCACTGCTGGGCGTCATAGGCGAGCGACTGTGCGCGGCCGGGCTGGTTCTGCATCGCGGGCGCATCGGGTTGCTGCGTCCAGTCGACCATCGAGCCCGCGTAGAGCTTGACGTGCGGCAAGCCCGCCATTTCGCTCAGGCCAAACCAGTCGGTGGCGGCCCAATGGCCGGTATTGCAGAAGGCGACCGTGTCCTGGCCGTCCTGGCGGGTGATCTTCTGCGCGATCTGCCGGGCCGTGTCGCGGTCCACGAACTGCGCCGTGCCTTTGACGAACCATTGATTGAAATCAAGCTGCTGCGCGCCGGGCAAGGTGCCCGAGAGCTTGGCTGCTGGTGCGCGCGTTTCGCCCTTGTAGAAGGCGTCGGGGCGCGAATCGACCAGCGCTGCATTGCTCAGATCCACATGCTGGCGCACCTGGTCGCGCGTGGCGATCAGGCTGTCATCCAGCGTGGGCTGGTAGTTGCTGGCTGCCACCTTTGGCACTTCGGTGCTCACGGGCTTGCCATCGGCCACCCAGCGCTTCATGCCGCCATTGACAATGGACAGTTCTTTGAGGCCCAGCACCTTCAAGCTCCAGTACACGCGGGCCATGGCGCCAAAATCAGTGGCATCAGCGCCGGTGGACACCACCACCGCGTGGCTGGCCGGTGTCAGGCCCAGCGATTGCACCAGCGCCGTCAGCTTGGCGGTATCGGGCAGCTCGCCCGGATTGGTGGCCGGGCCGCGCCACTTGCCATACGGCGCATTGAGCGCGCCGGGAATATGGCCCTGCGCGTACAGCTTGGGCTCGCGGATATCAATGACCACCGCCGCAGGCGATGCCTGCTGTGCGGTAGAGAGCTCGGCTGGGGTGAGCAAGGGCTGGGCTGCATGGGCAGCGGGGGCGAACCACGAGGTGGCTGCCAGCGCGCCGACCACGCTCAGCAGGCGAATGGTTTTCATGGCATTACCGTTTGACTTTCTGACAGACGGTATTGTCCCGCCATCTCTGGCGTTGTGGATCTATTCTTATGGATTGAATATATGGCGATAAGGTTATATGCAATTCAGGAATATCAATTGCATGGTCGCCACCACAGCCGAGGCACCAAGCCCGCTCACACCTCGATGCAAGCCCGAAAGCCGCGTGCGGCGTAGTACGACTGCACGCCATTGTGGTAGGTGAACACGCGGTCGTAGCGGCGGTCGCCAAACAGGGCGCCGCCCAGGGCGCGCACGGCATCGGGCGTGGCCAGCCAGCTCGATGTCTTCAGATCGAACGCTCCCAGGGTCTGCAGATGGCGGTACTGGGCTTCGTCCAGCAGTTGCACGCCCATCTCCGCGGCCATGCCGGTGGCGCTGCCTGCAGGCTTGTTTTCCTTGCGCGCGGCAAGTGCCGCGTCGTCAAAGCACAGGCTGCGTCGGCCTGCGGGACTTTCTGCGGCGCAGTCGCAGAACAGCACGCTGCCGCCTGCGGCGCCTGCGCCGATCACATCGGGCTCGCCGCCCGAGGTCTCCATCTGCTGCAGCGAAGAGAGCGCACCGGGCGCGGCTTCCAGGCGGCTTTCGACGCTGGCCCAGGTGATACCGGTGTGCCGCTGTGGATGGGCGTCAAAGCGCGCCTTCAGAGTGGCGATGAGTTGCTGTCGTTGCGTTTTGTTCATGGTTGGCAAACCCTTGTCAAGCGGCTGCTACTGTCGCGCACTTCTACAATTGCCGCAACCTGTTATTGATTTGGACTACGGCGGCGCCAAGCCGCCGTATTGCGTGATGGATATTGTTGTCAACGAAGAACTCAAAGCCTACATCGACCCCTTGACCCCCGACGAGCATGCCGCCCTGGAGCGCAGCATCCTGGCCGAAGGCTGCCGCGATGCGCTGGTGCTGTGGGGCAATGTGCTGGTGGACGGCCACAACCGCTATGGCATCTGCCAGAAGCACGGGCTGCCGTTCAACACCGTGCAGAACACGCATTTCCAGTCGATGGAAGACGTCTATCTATGGATGATCGACCAGCACCTGGGCCGCCGCAGCGTGTCTGACTTCCAGCGGGGCGTGCTGGCGCTGCGCAAGCGTGAGATTCTGGAGCACCGCAAGCTGGAAAAGGCCCACCCGGTGGCGGCAGAGCCTTCGGCAGAAGGCGAAGCGGCGGCGGTTGCCAATGCGGATGAGGCGTTCTCGCCTGTGGACGCAGCCGAGCTGGAGAAAGTCGCCACACGCGAAGCCATTGCCAAGGCTGCACGCCTCTCCAGCAGCCAGGTGGCGCAGATCGAAAAGATCCAGAAAAGTGCCGCCCCTGAGCTGGTGGAGGCGCTCAAGGCAGGCGATATCTCGATCAATGCTGCCGCCGTGGTGGCCACCTTGCCGCGCGAAGAGCAGCAGGCTGCCGCGCAGGGCGGCAAGGACGAGCTCAAGCAGGTGGTCAAGCGCGTGCGCGAAGCCAAGCGCAAGCCCAAGGAAGACAAGCCCGAAGGTGCTGCAGAGCCCGCACCCAGCGCCGCCCACGGCGCCGAGGCGGTGGATGCAGCGCTTGACAAGGCGCAGCAGCAGATCAGCGACCTGCGCGCCCGGGTGCAGGAGCTGGAAACCGAAAACGCCCAGCTGCGCCTGCAACTGGCCGCTGCGGCTTCCAGCGACCTGCCGGTGCCGGACGAGTCGCCGTTCTAAGAACGTGTTTAAAGTCTCCTCAACGGCCTGAGGGTCTCGAATTGTGTACGACTGATATCGCTGGTCGTCGTAGCCCTCATTTGCATGAAACTTGTAGGGCAGCCTGCATCGATATGGTTGATTTTAGGTTGTTCACTCGCTACGCTTAACATTTGTTCACTTTGCAGTAATCTGGTGATTGAAAGCCAATTTATGGCTTTTCTAAATAATGAAAGCTTTACGATCAGCGCTGTCTCGGCGATACTGATGATTGCTACTGGTTGCTCGGTTGTCTGCAAAAAAGAGGCGTTAGGTGAGTATTTTGATGGCTCAGCCATTACTGCGAAAAGCAAGACCAAATTGGTCAACGATAGGGAAACATCCGCAACCAGTATCAAAATCAAAACCATTGAAGAGGGGGGGTCAACTCTCAAGCTTTACCAAGTCGCCAAGGGAGAAGGATCGTGCAGGCGAGTTGACACGCTCCATCAACCGGGTAAACGAAGTGCGCAACAGCTTGAGGGTATGAATATAAGCGGTCAACTGGTTTATTTAGGGTAAATTAAAATCAGTTATATATTCGTTTATTTCATCGGGAATGGTAATTGGTGCGGTGGATGAAATTACGGTTGTATAAATTAAGAGGGGTTAAAAATATGCTGATTTCTTTGTCAAGGGAGCAGTTTGGAATAAATGAATGGCTCCGTGAATCTCTCCCAAAGAGCCGTTTTGTCCAAATAATGCTGCGCTGCTTATTTGTTCTGGCCATGGGCCTGTTGGCATACACGCAAGCCAATGCCAAAAATGTGCTGGTACTGTCTACCTATAATTCCTACGGTGCGATCCCCAATTCTGCGACAGACTCAATGGATAACTTGGTGACCGAATTCACCAGCGCAGGCGATACGGTCACGCACATCAAGACACTGGATCAAGCCGGTGCGGTTTCGGCTGCCACATTCAGCTCCAGTGCTTATGATCTCGTAGTGGTTGCCAGGCTCGTCGCGCCTTTTGAAGCGGGCAATCTCTCTGCCATCAACCAAGCCATTGCCAACCGCAGTGCTAATGGATTTGCGCTGCTGTATGACACGGGCGGAGCTGCTTCGGGTGGTGCTGCCGCTGATCTGCTGGCAGAGCTTAAGTTGGCAGCCAATATTGACGCAGTAGCGTCTGCGCCTGTGGTGATGGATGTGAATTTTCAGCTCAACACGAACAATTCTCCATCCGTCGTTAGCAGCTTTTCGGGTCTCAATCCGTTGCGTGGAGGCTATATGTTCTACATGAACAATGTGCCTGCTGCCAACGTGCTTTACCTGCCGCCTAGCGAACCACTGCCAGCGACCGGCACTATGGTGAACAACGTCGCTGCTGTGTTCATCCCAAGCACACAATCCTTTGGCGGCAGTGGTGCCTGTCTGTTTGCCATGTCGGATATCTCCATGTTCGAGAGCCGAAATTATTTTGGTGGCACCTCCTCTGGCGTGACCAATAACTCGGGTGTTACCAACCAGGGGAAGATCGCCCCAGCTTTTTCTGCTGCCCTCTCGTCGGGCGGCGGCTGCGGCATCCCCGCCTCAATCGCCAAGACATTCTCCCCCACCTCGGTCAATGTAGGGCAGACCAGCACTCTGACCATTAGCGTCGGCAACACGGGTGCCACACCTATCAGCGGCTTGACCGTGACTGACAATCTGCCAGCTCCTTTGCAAGTTGGCGGGGCAGCTACCACCACCTGCACCGGTGGCACACTGACGGCTCCTATGGGCGGTAGCTCGGTTACGCTGAGTGGTGGTGCCGTGCCTGGCGGTGGCTGTTCCATTACCGTTCCGGTAATCTGGCCTGTCAGTGCAGCCAGCCAGTGCACTACAACAGGCTCAGGCGTCACAAACACCATCACCCCTGGCACTGATTTCTCGGTGACTGGCGCAGGCTATGTCAAAACCCCTGCCACTGCCACGCTGGCCTGCCCGGCAGTGCCAGATCTGGTGGTATCTGTGAATGCCGCCCCTGACCCTGTTGCAGCGGGCAGTACGGCTACCTACACCATCACTGTTACCAATCAGGGCGGTGCCGCTGCTGACCTCTCCAGCCTCAGCACTGTTCTGCCTGCTGGCGCTACCGTTGTTTCAACATCCACCCCGTGCGCTGGTGGCTTCGCTTGCAGTCTTGGCACCTTGACCACGGGGCAAACCGTCACCGTTGATGTCATTGTCCAAATTCCTGCTACAGCACAGGCGGGTAGCAGTTATGCGCTTACTGCCAACGCCAGCACCGCAACCATTGAACCCGTTACCACCAACAACAGCGCCACTGCCAGTGTCAGCGTGGTTGCAGCACCCTTGCCAGATCTCGTTGTCTCGGCCAGCGCATTGCCCGCTACTGTTATGCCTGACAGCAACGCCTCATACACCATCACCGTTACCAATCAGGGCAGCGCAGCAGCAGACAGCGTAAGCCTGAACAGCATCCTGCCCGCAGGCACAACCCTGGTCTCCACCTCGGCACCTTGCAGTGGCTTGGCATGCAGCTTGGGCAGCATGGCGGTGGGGCAGAGCATTACGGTGACCGTGGTGGTGCACATTCCCGCATCTGCCGCAGCAGGCAGCACCTACCCACTGGTTGCCACTGCCAGTACGGTAACTACCGAGTCCAATATGGCTAACAACAGCGCAACTGCAAGCGTGACCGCGATCGCGGCAACGGGCTCGCAGCCTGCACCCGTTCCATCTTTAGGCCAGTGGGCATTGATGCTGGTTTCCCTTGCCTTGGCGGGGCTTGCTGCAGTTCGCTTGCGCCGCGCTTGAGCGCATTGATTCAAGTCGAGGAGAGGAGGCTGATGCCTTCTCTCCTGAATCTGCTTTAAGCCCGGTTCTGCTGCGCCAGATTGCGCATCTGGCGCTGGCGGGCCCGCTGCGCGCGCGGGCGGGCCGCTTCGGCCTTCTGACAGGCCAATCGGTATTGCAGCAAGGTGGCTTCTGCGCCCTGCATCACGGCGGCGGGCAGGCGGCGCGGCCCCACATGGGTGTCGGCCGGTACGTCGCACTGGCCCATCATCAGTGCAATGCCCTGGCTCACATGCTCGGCGGTATGGACATGGAAGAGCCCCGCCTGCACGGCGTCCACCACGCGCTGGGCCAGCATCAGGTGGCGCTGGTTGCGCGCGGGGATGAGCACACCATGACTGCCGTCAAGACCCTGCTGGGCGCACAGGTCGAACCAGCCTTCGATCTTTTCGTTCAGGCCCCCCACGGGCAGCACTTCGCCATGCTGGTTGAGCGCCCCGGTCACTGCAATGTTCTGCAGCAGCGGCAGGCCCGACAGCGATGACAGTAGCGCATACAGCTCGGCGCAGCTGGCCGAATCGCCTTCGACGCCGCTGTATTCCTGCTCGAACACCACCGAGGCATTGAGCGCCAGCGGCGCCAGATGACCAAAGAGCGCCGTCAAGTAGCTTTGCAGGATCAGCACGCCCTTGTCATGGATGGGGCCGGAGAGGGCGACTTCGCGCTCGATGTTCAGCACCCCCTCCTGGCCCGCATAGGTGCGCGCGGTGATGCGTGCGGGCAGGCCGAAGCGGTGGTCGCCGGTATCGATCTGCGACAGGCCGTTGAGCTGGCCTACGGCACTGCCGGCAAACGAGATGACGTGTTCGCCCTCGGCGATGGCATCGTGCAGTGCTTCTTCCATGGCGTTGTGGCGCTCGCGGTGCGCGGCCAGCGCAGCTTCCACATCGGCGGCCTGCACCAGGCGGCCGGTGCCCGATTGGCGGGCGCGTTGCGCGCTTTCGATCAGCAGGGCTTCGAGCTGGTTCAACTGGCCGCTCTGGCGCTGCTGGTCATCGGCCTCGCGGTGCGATTGCTCCAGCAGCCGCGCCACGGCGCTGGCGTCGCAGTGCGGCAATTGGTAGAGCGCGCAGCGCTGCGCCATCAAGGCGGCGGTGGCGCGGTAGGTGGCTGCCGTGGCCTTGAAGTGTTCGGCAAAATCGACCTTGACGCGGAAGCGCCGCGCCATGTCCGGGTCATGCTCCTGCATCTGGTAATAGCTCTCTTCCGAGCCTACCAGCACGAGCTTGAAGTGCAACGGCAGCAACTCCGGCTGCATGCCGCCGCTGTTGCTGGGCCCCTGGGCGGCGTGCACGTCGTCGATGCGCAGCTGGCGGGTGCGCAGCACGCGGCGCAGCGCCTGCCAGCAGGCTTCGTCGCCCACCATGTCGCGCAGGTGCAACAGCAAAAAGCCGCCGTCGGCGCGCAGCACGCTGCCCGCGCGGATGCACGAGAAATCGCTGCGGTGCTCGTCGTCTTCGGGCGGGTCGATGGTGCCGAACAGGTTGCGCAGGCTGGGCTGGTCTTCGGTGATGACAGGCGCTCGCGTCTCGCCATGGTGATCGACCACCAGGTTGAGCTGGCTGAGCGAGCGCAGCGCCTGGCGGCGCGCTTCGAGGCGGGCGCGGGCGTCGTCGCGCGCATCCTGCGATTCGCCTTCGCCTTCAATGCTGTCGGTGGTATCAAGCAGCGCATCGGCATCCTGCGCGATGCTGCGCGGCACCCACAGCGTCATGTTTTTGAGCCATTCGGCCTGCATCTGGGACAGCCAGCGCTGCAAGGTCGCGGCGTGTTCGGGCGCGGGGTTCAGGCCGTCAAGCGCCTGGGCGGCGCCAGCCTGCCACAGCGGCGTGGCGAGCGACTGGTAGAACAGGTGGAGCGCCGCATCGCGCGCGCTGTGCGCCTGGCGCAACTGGCCGCGAAACTGGGCAAGTTGCAACCGCAACTGGTATTCCAGATCAATCGTGGGTGGCGGCGGCTCGGCTGTGGCAGCAGGGTTGGCGGGTGCTTCTGCGCTTGCAGCGGCCTGTGGCGCGCTGTCTGCAGCCGGCAGGTTGAGCTGCACCACCACGGCGCCTTCGGCGGGCGCTGTGGCGCTGATGGCTGCTGCACCGCTGGGCTCGGTACCGATTGCTTCCGTAATAGATGCTTCTGTATTGATAGCTAATGGCGCTTGTCCATACTGCGCCAGAGCCTCATTTTCTTCAAAATTGTCGTTGCTGTCCTCGGCGCCGGGCTCGGCCTGGGCGTTGGGGTCTGCGGGGCTGGCGCTGTCGGCGTTCTCGGCGGGATCGGCTGCCGATTCCACCACCAGCTGGCCTTCCTCGCGGCGAATGCGCAGGCCTACGCAGCTCGCCCAGTCGCGCAGGCTGGCAAAGCCTGCTTCTTCGGCCAGGCGCGCCTGGTTGTAGAGCTGCTCGATCTGGCGGCGGTGCTGCGCTTCGTTGACGGCCTTGTCCAGCTGCTCGGGCAGTTTGTCGATCAGGCCTTCGATACGCTTTTTCAAGACGCGGCCCTGACCGGCGGGCAGGCGCACCGCCAGCGGGCGCTCGGGCACAGCAAAATTGTGGACAAAGGCGATGTCTGGCGCTGCAGGGCGGCGCGCGGCCTCAGCCTGCATGGCCTGGCGCAGCAACGAGGTGCGGCCGCTGCCTTCTTCGCCCAGCACGAACAGGTGGTAGTCGGGCTGGTCGAGCCCCAGGCCGAATTCGGCAGCCGCCTGGGCGCGCTGCTGGCCGATCCAGGAAAACGGCTCGTTCACCAGTTCGGCAGTGCTGGCAAAGCCCAGGCTGGCAGGATCGATGGACAGGCGCAGCTGGCGCGCGTGCAGGAGCTCGGCGCAGACGGGAGTCGGAGAGGCAGGAATGCGGGAATCAGACAATGGGGAGTATTCCTTGGTCATTAGAGAGCGGAAGCTGGGGCAGGAGCTGGCGCAGCCAGTGCCAGGTACATGATGTGTTGCGGCCCGTAGCCGCCGCCCAGGTACAGTTCGCCGGTTGCCACGAATCCGCAACGTTGGTAGAGCTGGTAGGCCGCATCGTTCTTGCAGTTCACCGTCAGGTACAACCGGCTGGCGGGCAGGCCCAGGTGGCGGATGTAGGCAGGCATGGCCTGCAGCGCATGCTTTGCCAGGCCCTGGCCCTGGTAGTTGCTGCCGACAAAGAAGGAGCGCAGGCCCAGGGCAGTTTCCGGTGCAAACGGGTGGCTGGTGGAAAATTGCGTGTCGAGCCGGAAAAAGCCGACGGCCTGGCCGTTTTGTACCATCACATGGCGGCTGATTCCCGGCTCCTGCGATTGCAGGAGTGCATCCAGATCGCCGATGAATGGCTGCTGCTGCGGATGCATGGTCAGCTGGCGTACCTGAATCTCCCAGGAGGCATCCGCTTCAAGAGGGTAAAGCTGCATCATGTGGCTCCCCGGGTTGGCCAGCCCTGCAGATGCTGCTGGGTCAGCTCGGACAGTGCGGTGATCCATGCGGGCTGGTCGTTCAGGCAGGGAATGTAGTCGAACCGCTCGCCGCCAGCGTGCATGAAGGCTTCGCGCACCTCCTGGTTGATCTCTTCCAGGGTTTCCAGGCAATCGGCGGCAAAGCCGGGGCACATGACCTGCACGTGCCGGGTTCCTTGCTGCGCGAGGGCGATCAGGCTGGGTTCGGTGTAGGGCTCCAGCCACTTGGCCTTGCCAAAGCGCGACTGGAAGGTGACCATGTACTCGCCCTCACGCAGGCCCAGCGCCGCAGCCAGCAGCGTGGCGGTTTCCCGCGATTGGCGCTCGTATGGATCGCCCAGGCGCACATTGCGCTCGGGAATGCCGTGAAAGCTCAGCACCAGCTTTTCGGCGCGGCCCTCCTGCTGCCAGTGCTTGCGCACCGATGCGGCCAGCGCGGCAATGTAGCCGGGGTGGCGGTGGTAATCGTTCACGAAGCGCAGCTCGGGGAGGGCACGCACGCCACGGCTCCAGGCGCCCACGGCGTCGATCACGCTCGCCGTGGTGGTGGCCGAATACTGCGGGTACAGCGGCAATACCAGCACCCGGCTCACGCCTTCGGCCATGAAGGCGTCAAGCTGGCTCGCAATGGAGGGGTTGCCATAGCGCATGGCAGGTCGCACCCGCACGCGGTGCCCGGCTTCGCCCAGCCAGCCGCGCAACAGCTTGGCCTGTTTTTTGGTCCATACGGCCAGCGGCGAGCCTTCGGGCATCCACACGGTCTGGTACTTGGCGGCCGATTTGGCGGGGCGGGTACGCAGGATCACGCCGTGCAGCAGTGGCTTCCAGACCACGGCCGGAATCTCGACCACACGGGGGTCGCTCAGAAATTCGGCCAGATAGCGGCGGGTGGCGGCGGGGGTAGGAGCGTCGGGCGTGCCCAGGTTGCACAGCAGAATGCCGGTGGTGTTCTGGGGTTCGGTGCCTGGGAGAGGGCTGGGGCTTGAAACCATGCGGCCATTGTCGCAGCTTGGGCAGCTTGGCCGTGGGGGTGAGGGCCAAGAGCTTGTTCAAAGTAGGCAAAATACATGCCATGCTTGATCTTGACCGTATCCGTGCCATCAGCCTTGACCTGGATGACACCCTGTGGCCCGTGCTACCCACCCTCAAGGCTGCCGAAGCAGCGCAGCACCGCTTCCTGAGCGAACATGCACCCGCAACGGCCACCTTGCTGCAGGACAAGGCGGTGGCCGGAGCCATCCGCCAGTCGGTACGTGACGACTATGTGCACAAGGCCCACGACATGACGCATTTCCGGCAGCAGTTCATCCGCCGCGCGCTGCTGCAGGCCGGGGAGGACGAGGCACTCGTCGAGCCCACGTTTGCGCAGTTTTACGCGGCGCGCAACCAGGTGACATGGTTTGCCGAGGTGGAGGATTCGCTGGCGTGGCTGTCGGCGCGCTATCCCCTGGTGGCCGTCTCCAACGGCAATGCCCGGCTGGATTGGGTCGGGCTTGCGCCCTGGTTTGCTGCTTGTGCCAGCGCCCATGAGGTGGGTGTGGCCAAGCCCCATGCGGGCATTTTCACGGCGGCATCGCAGGCGATTGCTGTGCCGCTGGCGGCATTTCTGCATGTGGGAGACGATGCCGCGCTGGATGTGGAAGGCGCACTGGCCTGCGGCATGCAGGCTGCCTGGGTGCAACGCCAGGAGCTGGATTACCACCAGGCTGCCGTTAGTGCCACCCATCTGCAGTGGCCGCTTGCCAGCCAGGCACCCCAGGCCATGGTGCGCGATCTGACCGAGCTGTGCCTGCTGCTTGGGCGAGCGGCCCGATAAACTTTATTGAAACAGAAGAAATCGGCTTGCAGCGCTTTCTGGTATTGCGCAGAAAGCTATTGATTGGATAGCGTTAAAGATGGGCCAGCGCACGTGCCGCCGCAACTCCACTGCGTACCGCGCCTTCCAGCGTGGCGGGGTAGGGGCCATCGATGTAGTCGCCGCAGGCCACCAATGCGGGCGCCACCTGAATATCAGGCCGCACCAGGCTCGGCGTGCAGGCAAAGGTGGCGCGCTTTTCCACCACGGTTTGCAGTGGCTGCAGAGCCAGGCCCAACTGGGCCTGCGCCTGGGCGATGACTTGCTGCTCGATCTGTGCCCGACCGCCCACGCTGGTGCTGATGACGAAAGCCAGCAAGCCAGCGGGGCCGCCTAATTGACCACGGTCGAACACGAACTGCGCAGGGTGCTCGGCCGTACTGCGCAATGCCAGTAGTGGCGCAGGCAGGCTGTGGCCGGATGGGGGCGCAGCCGGGTTCCAGGCATAGACAGTGGCGATGGCCGTATGCTCCAGCGCGCAGGTCGCCTGCAGCCAGTCGGCAGCGGGTATCTGCGCGTCTGCCACCAGGCGCGCCGCCTCCCAGGGCGATGCGGCCAGCACCACGGCATCGAACGGAATGCCCTGAACCAGCCAGCCGCCCTGGGGCGCGGCGCTGATGTGCTGCACGCGCCGGCTGGTATAGCCGCTATGGCCGCGCGCGGCCAGCCACTGCACCGCTGTGCCGGGAAAGAGGTTGCCCAGATCGATCTGCGGCAGCCAGAACTGCGAGCCCTTGCGGATGGCAAACAGGCTGTCTTGCAGCACCCGCAGGAAAACGCGGCCGCTGGCCTGGTCGATAGGTGTGTTCAGTGCCGATATGCACAGCGGATCAAAGAACTCGGTCAGCAGGCGCTGTGGCAACCCTGCGCACAGATCGGCCACGGTTGCCCTCGGCGCACAACCAAAGCCCTGAAGCCGCCAGCGCGTGGCGCGGGCGAGCAGCTGTGCCCGCTCGGCCAGCGACCAGCCCCGCGCGCTGGCAATGCCCCACAGTGCGTCCCAGGGCGTGGGCCAGTCCGGAAACCGGATGCCACTGCCATCGGGGTAGCGCAGGGACAGCGGCACCTGGGTGAAAGCCGCTTCGGCATGAATGCCCACGCGCTCCATGAGCGTGCGGCAGGCGGTGTAGGCGCCGATCAGGATGTGCTGGCCGTTGTCGGCCGTGCATGTCTCCCCATTGGGCAGTTGCAAGGCCAGACCGCGTGCACGCCCGCCCCATTGGGCGGCGGCTTCGTACACGGTAACTTTGTGCGGTGTGGTGAAGGCCAGTTCTACTGCAGCGGCCATGCCGGCCCAGCCGCCGCCGATGACGGCAATGCGCTTGTGCGTCGCCATGCCGGCCTACATGCGCCCCAGCGCCTGCACGCGCCAGGCCAGCCACAGCTTGCGCAGTGGCGTCAGGCTCACGCGCTGGTGCAGCACCTGAAACTGGTCTGCCTCGATCTCGCGCAGCAGGGTGCGATAGATGCTGGCCATCATCAGGCCGGGTTTTTGCGTGCGCCGATCCTGCGGGGGCAGCAGCGCAAAGGCCTCGTCGTACAGCCGGTGTGCCCGCTCGGCCTGAAAACGCATCAGCGCGGCAAAGCGGTCGGAGTACTTGCGGTTCAGAACCTCGTGAGCCTTCACATCGAACTGCTGCAACTCCTCCACCGGCAGGTAGATGCGGCCGCGCATGGCGTCTTCGCCCACATCACGGATGATGTTGGTCAACTGAAACGCCAGTCCCAGCTTGTGGGCGTACTGCGTGGTCTGCTCACTGGTCTGGCCAAAAATGCGTGCGGCAACTTCGCCCACCACCCCTGCCACCAGATGGCAATAGCGCTGCAGGCCGGTAAAGTCGAGGTAGCGCGTCTGCTCCAGATCCATCTGGCAGCCTTCGATGACAGCCAGCAGATGCTCGGCCTGGATCCCGAACTGCGCGGCATAAGGCATCAGCGCCTGCATCACCGGGTGGCTGGGCTGGCCCGCAAAGCTCTTTCTGACTTCGGACTGCCACCAGGCCAGCTTGGTTGCTGCAACGCCCGGGTCGCTCACTTCATCGACGACATCATCCACTTCGCGGCAAAAGGCATAGAAGGCCGTGATGGCGGCCCGGCGGTCCTTGGGAAGAAAGAGAAAGGCGTAGTAGAAGCTGCTGCCGGATGCGGCGGCCTTGTCTTGAACGTACTGCTGGGGCGTGGTCATAGGGGGCGTATTGTCCCATGGCGCAAGCACAAGCCGCAGGAGGCCGGCTGGCCGGGGCTTGGGGCATATCCAACGCGGGCATTGGGTTATTCAGCGCGCCGGGGTCCATGTTGCGCATGAAAGAGACTGCTATCAAATTTGTTCACAATTGCATGAGTTGGGCGGCTTTTCATGGGAAGCACGGCATTTCTCCCATGAAAAACAAAAGCTAAGCGTTTCCATTCATCTGTTTTTGGCGCAGGAGATGCCTCGAAGCACCGTAATTTAATTGCGGATCAGACTTCTTTTTAATAGTTTATATATATCTACAGTGTAATTTCAATACAATAAAGCTCTCCAAGGAGGGGGAAGAGGAGAGCACATCTGTCTCATGAGGGTGAGAACATGCAGATGTTGCCGATGGCATTGGTCAACCAATGCCGTGCGTGAAGGTCAGCTGCAGGCAGTGTGATTGACACACTGTTTGCAGCTGATTTTTTTACGCCCATTGTTCCGGGATAGGGCTGGCGGCCATTGGGGCTGCCAGCCCTTTTTCCTTCTGGGCGCCATAATCCTGGCATGCGCATACTGCTGGTAGAAGATGATCAGATGATTGGCGAGGTGGTGCTGGACGCGCTGCGCGCCGAATCCTGGGCGGTGGACTGGGTCAAGGACGGTGCCATGGCGGAAACCGCACTGTCCACCGGCGGCTATGACCTGGTGCTGCTGGACTTGGGCCTGCCCCGCGTGGATGGCCTGCAGGTGCTGCGTGGCATACGCGCCCGAAAGATGCGCGTACCCGTGCTGATTGCCACTGCGCGTGACGCCATTGCCGACCGGGTCGCCGGGCTGGACGCCGGGGCGGACGACTACATCATCAAGCCTTATGACCTCGACGAACTGTTTGCCCGCATCCGCGCACTGGTGCGCCGTGCCAGCGGCAGGGCCGAGCCGGAGTATGTATGGGGCAAGGTGCGCATCGTACCGGCCACGCACGAAGCCTTCGTTGATGGCAGCCCGGTCGGCCTGTCGGCCCGCGAATGGGCGGTGCTGGAGCCTCTGATCGCCCGCCCAGGCAGGGTGCTGTCCCGTCCCCAGCTGGAAGAGAAACTGTATTCCTGGCGGGACGACATCAGCAGCAATGCCGTCGAGGTCTATATCCACGGCGTGCGCAAGAAATTGGGGGCGGACCTGATCCAGAACGTGCGTGGCCTGGGCTATCTGGTGCCCGCGGAGCAGCCAGACGCCGGGAGCGCGCAGTGACGCAGAACGCTTCCGGGGAGTCTCGTTCTTCTACTGGGGCCGCTGGTCTCCAGATGCAGACGGCCAAGCCTTTCTCGCTGCGGGCGAGGCTGACCTGGGCCTTGCTTGCCGTGGTGGCGGTGGCCGCTTGCCTACAGGCCTTCAGTATCTACCGCACGGCGCGTACGGAGACCGAAGCACTGTTCGATGGCCAGATGCAGCGTATCGCGCTGGCCTTGTCGGCAGGGCTGGCGTCGGAGGTCGCGTCCGATGCGCTGGCCGACCCGCAGGCCAAGGCGCAGGACATGATTGTCCAGATCTGGCGTGCCGACGGCATCATGCTCTACCGTTCGAGCAATGCCCGCCTGCTGCCCCAGGTGGCGGTGCTGGGCTTCAGCGATGCCCGGGCGCACGGTACGGCGTACCGCATCTATGCGCTGCAAACGCCGACGCAGGTGATACAGGTGGCGCAGGAGGCCGCATCCCGTCGCAAAATGGCGGGCGATGTGGCACTGCGCTCCATCGTGCCTGTCCTGCTGCTTGCGCCGCTCATCATGCTGGTGGTGTGGTGGGTGGTGACGCGCACCCTGGCGCCACTGCAGCGTACACGCAGCCAGCTGGCTGCGCGGCGGGCCGACGACCTCTCGCCATTGCCTGACGCCGACCTGCCGCAAGAGGTGCAGCCCCTGGTGCAAGAGATGAACCTGCTATTGGCCCGTCTCCAGGCCGCATTTGATGCACTGCAGCGCTTTGTGGGGGATGCAGCCCATGAGCTGCGTTCGCCCCTGGCAGCCCTGCGCCTGCAGGTGCAAAGCCTGGCTCGCGCCCCGGATGACGCAGCCCGCCGCATTGCCGGTGAGCGCGTCACTGCCGGTATCGACCGGGCCACCCGCATGGTGGAGCAACTGCTGTCGCTGGCCCGGCAGGAAGCGGGACAGATGCAGGCTGCTGCGCCGCAACCCGTGGACATGGCCGTGCTGTGCCAGCGCACGGTGGAAGAGCTGCAGCCGCAGGCACAGCAGGCTGGCTTGCATCTGGCGTTTGCAGCCGATGCTGCATCACCTGCCATTGCCGGCCAGCCAGATGCGCTGGCGCTTCTGCTGCGCAATCTGCTGGAAAACGCGCTGCGCTATACGCCTGAGGGAGGCCAGGTGCGCTGCAGTTGGGGCAAGGATGCCAATGGCAGCAATGATGCCGGAGGCCCTGCGGTGCTGAGCGTGGAGGACAGCGGAGCCAGCATTGCCTTTGCTGAGCGGGAGCGTGTGCTCGACCGCTTCTACCGGGTGCCGGGCACGGCGGCCCATGGCAGCGGCCTGGGCCTGGCCATCGTGAATGCGGTGGCGCGCCAGCATGGCGCCCGCCTGGCATTGGATGATTCGCCCCTTCTGGGCGGATTGCGGGTGCGGGTGTTTTTTGATCCTGTTGCAATTACTGGTGCCTGATCGGCTTGCAATGGAAGGCTTGGATCGAGAAGAGACCAGTGATGGGCGAGTGGAACTTTTGTCTGTGCCTATGCCATATGCCTATGGCTGAGCCTGTATCCGGGGCATATGCTGCAGTCGCGAAAATGGGGACGCAAAAATAACGACCACCTGCACGGCAAAGCCTGCCAGGGCAACAAGCAGGCAGGTGCCTTCGCCCCAACCCGTGCCCACCCAGCCGCCCAGGGCGGCGCCAATGGGCCGGGCACCGGCGTTCACCATCAGAAACACCGAGGACACGCGGCCCAGCAAGGCATTGGGTGTGACGTGCTGGCGCAAGGTGGTGGTGCTGATGGTCCACACCATGGGGCCCGATCCGAGCAGGAAAAAGCACAGACCTGCTAGGGCAGAACCAGGCCATGCCAGGGTCGCCGCCAGACATGCTGCAGCCGCCAAGCCCGCCACCGGCCCCAGTTGCACAGCCCGGCCAAAGGGCAGGGCAGCCATCAGGCGCGGGCTGGCCAGTGCACCTGCCAGCATGCCCGCGCCATAGCAGGCCATGGTCATGCCTACGGCCCCGGCGTCCATGCCCAGGCTGCGAACGGCATAGGGCACGAAGGCGGTCTGCAGCATGAACCAGGCCAGATTGAATACCGCGCCTGTCACCAGCAAAGGCATCAGCAAGGCGTGCTGACAGACGAAACGCGCGCCTTCTCCCACTTCACGCAGCAGGTGCCTGCGTTGTGGAAGCTGCTGTGCCAGAGCGGGCGTTGCACCGGAGCGCAGCCCGAGAAGCGCGAGAACGGCAAAGCCAGACAGTGCAACCGCGAGTGCCATCGTAGGCAGGCTGCCAGCCCATGCCACCAGGCTCCCCGCCACAGCAGGGCCGCTGGCAAATGCAATGCTGCGGGCCACTTCCAGGCGGGCATTGGCCTGAGCCAGGGCCGGGCGTGGAACCAGATCGGACACCAGACCAGGAGTCGCCACGCTGAAAGCCACCGTGCCGATGGCCCCCGCAAAGCTGAGCGCGGCCAACCACCCCACTTGTAAATGCGAACTGTGCAGGGCAACCAGCATGAGCAGCAGGGCGGTGAGTCGCAGCACCTCGCCCCACAGCATCAATTGCTGGCGCGGCATACGATCGGCCAGGCTGCCCAGCGGCAGCGAGAGCAGCAGGAACGGCAGGGTTCCCATGGCTGTCAGCAGGCCGATGTCGCCCACGCTGCTGCCCAGCACCAGCACGGCGACCAGGGGCACGGTTGCGAGGCTCAGCTGCTCGGCAGACTGCGCAGCCAGATTGGCGAGAGACAGGCGCTGAAAGGGAGAGGGAAGTGGTGAAGACTGCTGCATTGCGGAGAGCGCGTTGAAAGGACGAAATGCAGTGTCGTTGGCTAGAAGTCCGGGCTTGCTGCGAATCTTGCGCCGCAATGTCCGGTGCGGTGCAATCGGTCCTGAAAATGCCTTTTCAAGTGGAGCGCAGGAAAAGGCTTTCCGTATCGCCAGTCGGTTGTGCAAATTGCTATCAATTTAATAGTTAAGCTGCCATATTCCTTTGACCTGCCCAGGCATTTGCGGGGGAGTTTGCAGCGGTTTCCCACTCCCGTCTAAGTTTCCTCTAAGTCTGCGCATGCACAGTAGCGGCATCAACAGACTGAATGCATCAGAGGAGTTCAAAAATGTCGACCCCTTCTCTCCAACTGGGTTCCAAGAAGCTGGTGGCTGCCTTGCTCACCGCCGGTGTGCTGGGTGGCGTTGGCGCCACCGCCATGCAGCACGTGCACTGGAGCGCGAACGCGCAGAACGTGCCTGCTGCCGTGGCACAGGCCCCGGGCGCCATGGCGCCATCGGTCAATCTGCCCAATTTCACCGCCATCACTGCACAGGCTGGGCCTGCTGTGGTCAATATCAGCGTGCGTGGCACGCGCAAGGTCGGCAACGACGAGGACGATGATGATGACGGCGACACTGCCCCGTCTGCCAATCGCGGCCAGCAGATCGATCCTGGCGATCCGATGCTGCAGTTCTTCAAGCAGTTTGGCTTTGCAGTGCCGCAGCAGGGCATGCGCGGCTTCGGCCGCCAGATTCCGCAGGAAGTGCCGACGGCGGGCGAGGGCTCGGGTTTCATCATCAGCCCCGATGGCACGATCCTGACCAATGCGCACGTGGTCAAGGGCGCCAAAACCGTGACCGTCAAACTCACCGACCGCCGCGAATTCAAGGCCAAGGTGCTGGGTACCGACCCCAAGACCGATATCGCCGTCATCAAGATCGACGCCAAGGACCTGCCAGTCGCACGGCTGGGCGATTCCAAGGCCGTTCAGCAGGGCGAGTGGGTATTGGCCATCGGTTCGCCTTTCGGTTTCGAGAATTCGGTGACTGCCGGTGTGGTCAGCGCCAAGGGGCGTGCCTTGCCCGATGACAGCGCAGTTCCTTTCATCCAGACCGATGTGGCTGTCAACCCCGGAAATTCGGGGGGGCCGCTTTTGAACACCCGGGGCGAGGTGGTTGGCATCAACTCGCAGATCTACAGCAAGAGCGGCGGCTACCAGGGCCTGTCGTTTGCGATCCCGATCGACCTGGCAGTCAACATCAAGGACCAGATTGTGGAGCACGGCAAGGTGAACCACGCGCGGCTGGGCGTCGTGATCCAGGAAGTGAATCAGGCATTTGCCGATTCATTCAAGCTGCCCAAGCCCGAAGGCGCGCTGGTGGCGAGTGTGGAAAAGGGCGGCCCTGCCGAGAAGGCAGGCCTGCAGCCCGGCGATGTGATCACCGGCTACAACGGCCAGGCCATCGTTTCCTCCAATGACCTGCCCGCCGCCATTGCCACCGCCAGGCCCGGCGCAGAAGCGAGCCTGCAGGTCTGGCGCCAGGGCAAGCAGACCACGGTGCAGGCCACATTGGGCGGCAATACCGACAAGGGCGATCAGGTGGCCAGCAAGGACAAGGTGGGCAAAGGCAAGCTGGGCCTGGCGCTGCGCGAGCTGACGCCGCAGGAAAAGCAGGCCAGCGGCAGCAAGAGCGGCCTGATCGTAGAGCAGGCGGCTGGCCCGGCAGCCCTGGCTGGCGTGCAGCCGGGGGACGTGGTGCTGTCCATCAACGGCGCTGCGGTGACGGGAATTGACGAACTGCGTAAACAAGTGGCGCAATCCGACAAATCGGTGGCCTTGTTGATCGAGCGCAACGGGCAGAAGATTTTCGTGCCGGTACAGTTGGGCTGAAGCGCTTCTTGCCGCACCACATTTTGTAAGCACTCTCCTCGGGGGTCTTGAACCCCTTTTCAGGCCGAATCCCTGCGGGTTCGGCCTCTTTTATGGGCAGCAGATGTCTACATCCACAGGCTGCGCCAGAGCATGCGCGGCACGTCTGTCTTGCCGATGGTGCGCCGCTCCCACAGGCTGCGGCCTTGGAGGGTATCAACCTTGTCCAGAATGCGCAGGCCGCCTTGCACCACCAGGCGCAGTTCCCAGCCGGCGCGGCCGGGAACGCGGTGCACCAGCGGGGCGCCGCTGTTCATCAACTCGCGGGCCCAGCGTGCCTGCTGCATGACCAACTGACGCAATGCCGGGCTGTCCTGGCGTTGCTGCATGGCGGTCAGGCTGACACCGTGTTGTGCGCGGTCAGCATCGGTGAGGTAGTAGCGCCCGCGCGGAATGTCCACGCTCAAGTCCTGCCAGAAATTGATCAACTGCAGCGCGCTGCAGATGGCGTCGCTCTGTACCAGCGATGTAGCGTCCTGCACGCCATACAGATGCAGTAGCAGGCGCCCCACCGGGTTGGCCGAGCGGCGGCAGTAATCCAGCAGCTCTGCCCGATTTTCATAGGTCTTGGCATTCTCGGTCTTGCCGATGTCCTGCATGAAGGCGCTGATCAGGTCGTCCAGCAGCGGTACTGGCAATTGCCACTGATCAATGGTGGCCTGCAGCGGCGCAAACACGCCGCGCCAGCGGTCTGCAGGTGTCTCGCCCTTGGCAATGCGGGCGAGTTCGTCGCGGTAGGCCTGCAACTCGGCAATGCGTTGGGCGGCAGTGGCGTCACCTTCGTCGGCAATGTCGTCGGCTGTACGGGCAAAGTGGTAGATGGCGGCGATAGGGGAGCGCAGTGCAGGCGGGCACAGCCACGAGGCGACGGGAAAGTTCTCGTAGTGGGTGACCGCTGGCGCGGCGCCTCGGTGGGCAGGGGGGCGGGATTCGTTCACAGCCGGGATGCTAGCCGATCCACGAGCGGTGTTGCCCGAGCCGGGGTGGGCTGACGGGCCAGCCATGCCGTCCATGGCCAGGGGCCACCGAGGTGCGCCCGCAATGCTTTGCCGGGACAGCAAGCGTTTTGCCATGGGAGCCGATTGACAACTGGGGATGAAAACCCTAGATTAATGACCCATTGGTCATTAAATGACTGCCGGGAGGACCCATGAAATGGATGGGAGCTGCCGTGGCGGTCTGTTCTCCTTATTCCGGCCCACTACCATGTCTCAAGTTCTTTTCAAGCGTTCTGTGCGCACGGCTGCTGCGCTGGCAGCTGTCATTTTGATAGCGGCCTGCTCCAAGAAAGAACCGCCACCCGAGCCAATCCGCGCCGTCAAGCTGCAAACGGTGGGTGCGGCTCCTTTGGTGGCCAAGGCCGAATTTGCCGGTGATATTCGCGCGCGTACCGAAGCGCAGCTCGGTTTTCGCGTGGCGGGCAAGGTGCTCAGCCGCAATGTGGAGCTGGGCCAGGCGGTGAAACCCGGCCAGTTGCTGGCGCAACTCGATGGCGCGGATTACGCGCTGGCTGCGCAGGGCGCCCAGGCCCAGGTACAGGCCGCAGTGACGCAGCGCGATCTGGCGGCTGCCAATTACCACCGTTTCAAAGAACTGCGCGACAAGAATTTCATCAGCGCGGCAGAGATGGAGCGCCATGCGGCGTCGCTCAAGTCGGCGCAGGCCCAGCTGGACCAGGCCAAAGCCAATGCCGCTGCCCAGGGCAACCAGACCGCCTATACGCGCCTGGTGGCCGATGTGGCGGGCGTTGTGACTGCGGTCAATGTGGAGCCCGGTCAGGTGGTGGCCGCAGGCAGCCCGGTGCTGCGCATTGCCAAGGACGGCGCACGCGACGCCGTGTTTGCCGTGCCCGAGGATCGCATTGCCCAGTTCAAGGCCGGGCAGCTGGCGCAGGTGTTGGTGTGGCCCGACGGGCAGACGCTCAGCGCACACATCCGCGAAGTGGCTGCCAGCGCAGACGCTGCCACGCGTACCTACCAGATCAAGGCATCGCTCGATGCGGCCGATACCGATGTGCTGCCCAAGCTGGGCGCAACGGTCACCGTCATTCCGCAGAGCGTGCAGGCGAATACAACGCAGGATGCAGGCGTCATCAAGCTGCCGTTGGCGGCACTGTGGGACAAGGCGGGTGTCAGCAACGTCTGGGTGTTTGACCCGGCAACCTCGGCCGTGCAGCCGCAGCCGGTAAAGGTGGCGCGCATGGACGGCAACGATGCCGTCATCCAAAGCGGCCTGCAGCCGGGCCAGCAGGTGGTGATTGCCGGGGTGCATGTGCTCAATGCCGGGCAGAAGGTGACCGTTTTTCAATCAAAATACGCTCCTGCGCAAGACAGCAAGGCGCCAGATGCTACCAATTCTGTAGTGTCTGGTGGCTCTGGTGAGACGCTGCCTGCGGCGACCAAGTAAGAGGTGGCCATGCAAGACAACGCAACACCAGGCACGCCGCTGCAGAGCGACCAGGAAAAGCACCTGGACACCAAAGGCTTCAACCTGTCGCGCTGGGCGCTGCAGCATATCCCGCTCACGCGCTACCTGCTCATCGTGCTGCTGCTGCTGGGCCTGGGGGCCTACTTCCAGCTGGGTCAGGATGAAGACCCGCCCTTCACCTTCCGCGCCATGGTGGTGTCTGCCGCGTGGCCGGGTGCTACGGCGCAGCAGGTGGCTGAGCAGGTGACCGACAAGATCGAGCGCACCCTGCAGGATGTTCCCAACGCCGACAAGATCGTGAGTTACTCCAAGCCGGGTGAGATGCTCATCATCCTGAACCTGCGCGAAGACACCAAGCCGGGCGACGTGCCGCAAACTTGGCTGACCGTGCGGAAAAAGGTGAGCGATATGCGGGTCACCCTGCCGCAAGGCGTGCTGGGGCCGTTCTTCAATGACGACTTTGGCGATGTGTACGGCGTGATCTACGCGCTGCAGGGTGATGGCTACAGCTACGCCGAGTTGAAGGAGTACGCCGACAGCGTGCGCCAGAGCTTGCTGCGCGTCAAGGATGTAGCCAAGGTGGAGCTGTTTGGGGTACAGGACGAGAAGCTGTTCATCGAAATCTCGCGTGCGAAGCTGGCGCAACTGGGGCTGGACATGAACCAGGTCATTGGCCAGCTGGGCCAGCAGAACGCCGTGCAAAGCGGTGGCGAGGTGCAGGCCAGCGCTGACCGCGTACAGGTCGAGGTGACGGGCGAATTCACGCGGCTGGACGATGTCAAGGCCATGCCCATCCGGGGGCCGGCGGGCGTGCAGCTCAAGCTGGGCGATATTGCCGACATCTACCGTGGCTACATCGATCCGGCCAAGACCAAGGTGCACTACCAGGGGCGACCCACGGTGGCGCTGGGCATCTCGATGCGCAAGGGCGGCGACGTGATTGCGCTGGGCAAGAACCTGCGTGCGGCCGTGGACAAAATTGCTCCGACCCTGCCCGCTGGCATGGGCCTCGCAAACGTGCAGGACCAGCCCAAGGCCGTGGCAACCTCGGTCAATGAATTTGTGCAGACCTTGATCGAGGCAGTGGTGATCGTGCTGGCGGTGAGCTTTTTGAGCCTGGGACTGCACATCCGCAAGGGCAAGGAGCCGCTGTGGCGCCGTGTCTCCGTCGATCCGCGCCCGGGCCTGGTGGTGGGCATCACCATTCCGCTGGTGCTGGCGGCTACCTTCCTGGCCATGTGGTATTGGGGAATCGGCTTGCACAAGGTGTCGCTGGGGTCGCTGATCATTGCGCTGGGCCTTCTGGTGGACGACGCGATCATTGCCGTGGAGATGATGGTGCGCAAGCTCGAGGAGGGCTACGACAAGGTAAGTGCGGCCACGGCGGCCTACGACATCACGGCCAAACCGATGCTGACCGGCACCCTGATTACGGCAGCGGGCTTCATGCCCATTGGCATTGCCAAATCCACCACCGGTGAGTACACCTTCGCCATCTTTGCGGTGACGGTGATTGCGCTGGTTATCAGCTGGGTGGCATCGGTGTACTTTGTTCCGTATTTGGGAACCGTATTCCTCAAAAAGCCCAGGCATGCGCCGGAGAGCGAAGGCGCTGGTCACCACGAAATGTTTGACACGCCGTTCTACAACCGCTTTCGCCGCACCGTGGGCTGGTGCGTGGAACACCGCTGGCTGACGATTGGCGCCACCCTGCTGGTGTTTGCACTGGGCCTGTTCGGCATGACAAAGGTGCAGCAGCAGTTCTTCCCCGACTCAAACCGCACTGAAATCCTGCTGGACGTGTGGCTGCCCGAGGGCGCCAGCGTAGCTGCGAATGAAGAGGTGACCCAGCGCATCGAAAAGCGCATGCAGGAGCAGCAGGGCATGGAATCGGTCACTTCCTGGGTCGGTTCGGGCGTGCCGCGCTTTTATCTGCCGCTCGACCAGATCTTCCCGCAGTCCAACGTATCGCAGCTGATACTGCTGCCCACCAATCTGGCCGAGCGCGACCGGTTGATGCAACAGCTGCCAACCATGCTGGCGCAGGAGTTTCCTGAGGTGCGGGCGCGCGTGAAGTTGTTGCCCAGCGGGCCACCGGTGCCGTATCCGGTGCAGTTTCGCGTCATGGGGCAAGACCCCAAGCTGCTGCGTGAGCTGGCCAACGAGGTGCGCGCGAAGCTGGAAGCATCGCCAGACATGCGCGGCGTGAACGACAACTGGAACGAAGCCATCAAGGTGCTGCGCCTGGAGGTGGACCAGAGCAAGGCCCGGGCCCTGGGCGTGAGCAACCAGGACATTGCCCAGGCCACGCGCACCCAGCTGTCGGGCAACACCATCGGTCAGTACCGCGAAGGCGACAAGCTGATCGACATGGTGCTGCGCCAGCCCGTGGACGAGCGCAAGGCGGTCACCGATGTGGGCAATGCCTATGTGGCATCCAGCAGCGGGCGGGCGATTCCGCTGTCGCAGATCGCCAAACCCACCTTCGTGTGGGAGCCGGGCATTCTGTGGCGGCAGGGGCGCGAGTACTCCATCACGGTGCAGGGCGATGTGGTGGCCGGACTGCAGGGCCCGACCGTCACGCAAAAGCTTTGGCCCGATCTGCAGAAGCTGCAAGAGGGCTGGGCAGCCAAGGGACTGAACCAATACCGCATCGAGATCGCCGGCGCCGTGGAAGAAAGCGCCAAGGGCTCGGACTCGATCATGGCAGGCATGCCAATCATGGTGTTCCTCGTCTTTACCCTGCTGATGCTGCAGTTGCACAGCTTCAGCCGCTCGGTGCTCGTCTACCTCACTGGTTTCCTGGGAATTTCGGGGGTGACGGCGGCGCTGCTGCTGTTGAACCGGCCGTTCGGCTTTGTGGCGCTTTTGGGCGTGATTGCGCTCATGGGTATGATCCAGCGCAACTCCGTCATCCTGATCGATCAGATCGAGGCCAACCATGCTGCGGGGCTGTCCACCTTCGACGCCATCGTCGAAGCGGCCACGCACCGCCTGCGCCCGATTGCGCTGACGGCAGCTGCCGCAGTGCTGGCGATGATTCCGCTCTCGCGCAGCATCTTCTGGGGGCCGATGGCGATAGCCATCATGGGCGGGTTGATCGTGGCCACGGTGCTGACCTTGCTGGCGCTGCCTGCCATGTATGCCGCCTGGTTCCGCGTGAAGAAGGAGCACAGCGACACCCCGCTGTCCGCTGCTGTCTGAGCAGCCGATTGCAGGCAGATGCAGCGCTTTTTTGCGCAGAACGGACCAGAAGGCGCAGGTCTTGCATGTAGAATTGCGGATTGACCTGAACGGGATATGGCGCCTGCCATGACCCGGACCGCGCGGGTGGCGAAATTGGTAGACGCACCAGGTTTAGGTCCTGACGGTGGCAACACTGTGGGGGTTCGAGTCCCCCCCCGCGCACCACAATTAGATGGCAATCCTTCTACCAGAAGGTGTGCATGCCTTGTTTGAAAGCCGGCTTCTCCTGGGGCCGGCTTTTTATTTGCAGGTGCAGGCTTGTGCCAACAAAAAATGAGGATTTCGGCCTGTCTCTGGATTGACAATCGGCGGCTTGCTGGCATGATTTGTCGCTGGTTCAGCCATTCATGCAGCACAGATATCTGTAATGACAAAAATCCAGCAAGCGGCGTTCTGCGTGTTACTGCTAGGGGCGCCGCAAATCCATGCGCAAACGCTGGATGCCTTGCTGTCACCTGAGCCGGTCAGCTCCACGGCGGAGAGCCAGGAGGCTGCAGCACGCAACATGCGTGAACTCATAGAGCGCTTCCAGCAGGCCCGCACCGTAACAGAGAAGCTGATGCTGCTGCAGCAAATGCGGGACCTGCAAGACGAGCTGCGCGATACAGCCACACTGCTGGCCTTGCGTGCCGAAATGCAGAAAACCATCGAAAGCGGAGAGGACGTATTGAAGCCCGATGCCATTCGGGTTTTGATGGGCACGGGAGCTGCTGATGAGAACGTGCCGTTCCTGGTCGCCGCCTGGGGCAAAAAGCAACTGGCCGAACCCCTGTTCTACCGCAGCCTGGCGGCACTGTACCCGCGTGCCAGCAAGCCCTGGCGGATGGAGATCATGAAGCTGCTGCTGCAAGGCGACATGATGCCCAGCCGAATCAAGCTTGTGGAAGTGTGGGGCAAACCCTCCACCCTGCAGAAGATGGATGCAGAGGAGCTTCAGGCTGTTCGCGGTTTTCTGGGCAAATGGCAGGGGGTCGTGCTGCGCTTGCAGCCGGGGCTTGGGAGCCTGGTGGTGCGCAACCTGCAATTGTGGTTGTCGGCGATGGCCAACCTGATGCAGGCCGAGAACGGTACGGCGCGTGCCGATGCAATGCTGTCCATCGTGCTGGATCCCCAGACGGACCCGCGCCTGCTGGTGGCCTGGATTCTGTCACCCGACTTCAAATCCCAGGCCTATGGCTCTCAGATCAGCCAAGCCACCTGGAAGAAATGTTACGAGCGCCTGCTTGCATTGCAGGCCAGTGCACCGGATTACGAGTTCATTCGCGCCGCCTGGCTGGTGCTGGAGCAGACCGGCCCCATGCGCTGACATGCCTGCCCGCTGGCAGGGGTGTGGCGGCGTGTTATTGGGCGTGGCTGGCTCATTCCTTTAAATTGCGGCCACCGGACGGCAATTATATATAATGCTTGGTTTCGGCTTACTGCGCCAGGCATTGCCATACCCAAGGTATTTGTGATGCATGCGCTATAAGCCATTGATTTTTGGCGTGTTGATGGGCAAATTTGCCGCTCGGGCGCCGCTTCGATGGAACCCAGGTACGAGACAGTGCCGGTGCACTGCATCGGTGTTGTTGCCAGCAGGGTTCGTGCCCAACTAGGAATTACCATGGCAGTGAATGTTGAAACCCTTGAGAAGCTCGAGCGCAAGATCTCGCTGAGCTTGCCCCTGGCTTCGGTGCAGACCGAAGTGGACAGCCGCTTGAAGCGCCTGGCTCGCACCGTGAAGATGGACGGCTTCCGTCCAGGCAAGGTGCCAATGAATGTGGTGGCACAGCGCTATGGCTATTCTGTCCAGTACGAAGTGCTGAACGAAAAGGTGGGTGAGGCGTTTGCCAAGGCTGCCAATGAAGCAGAACTGCGTGTGGCAGGCCAGCCCAAGATCACCGAAAAGGAAGGTGCTCCAGAGGGTGAACTGGCATTCGACGCCGTGTTCGAAGTGTTCCCTGAAGTCAAGATCGGCGATCTGGCCACTGCAGAAGTGGAAAAGCTGACCGCCGATGTGGACGACGCCGCCATCGACAAGACCATCGACATCCTGCGCAAGCAGCGCCGCACGTTTGCCCAGCGTCCTGCTGATGCAGCCGCTGTGGACGGCGACCGCGTGACCGTGGACTTCGAAGGCAAGATCGACGGCG
The DNA here is from genome assembly GCF_020080045.1 of Comamonas odontotermitis. Taxonomy (NCBI): domain Bacteria; kingdom Pseudomonadati; phylum Pseudomonadota; class Betaproteobacteria; order Burkholderiales; family Comamonadaceae; genus Comamonas; species Comamonas odontotermitis. The sequence goes on along the minus strand of NZ_CP083451.1, from coordinate 3,435,710 downwards.
AACCCTTTGCCGGCGGCAAGGCCGAAGGCTTCCAGTTCCTGATCGGCGAAGGCCAGATGCTCAAGGAATTCGAAGACGCAGTGCGCGGCATGAAGACGGGTGAGTCCAAGACTTTCCCTCTGGCATTCCCTGAGGACTACCACGGTAAGGATGTGGCTGGCAAGACCGCCGACTTCCTGGTGACCGTCAAGAAGGTGGAAGCCGCCAACCTGCCCGAAGTGACCGAGGCCTTTGCCAAGACCCTGGGCATTGCCGACGGCTCCGTTGAAGGACTGCGTGCCGACATCAAGAAGAACCTGGAGCGTGAAGTGAAGTTCCGCGTTCAGTCGCGCAACAAGCAAGCCGTGATGGAAGCCTTGGTGTCCAAGGCCGAACTGGACCTGCCCAAGGCCAGCATCGACGCTGAAGTCGGTCGTCTGCTCGAAGGCGCCCGTGCCGAGCTGAAGCAGCGCGGCATCAAGGATGCCGACAAGGCAGAAATCCCTGCTGACGTGTTCCTGCCACAAGCCGAGCGTCGCGTGCGCCTGGGCCTGGTGGTGGCCGAGCTGGTCAAGTCCAACAAGCTGGAAGCAACGCCCGAGCAGATCAAGGCCCATGTGGACGATCTGGCTTCGAGCTACGAAAAGCCTGAAGATGTGGTGCGTTGGTACTTTGGCGACCGCCAGCGTCTGGCCGAAGTCGAAGCCGTCGTGATTGAAAACAATGTGACGGATTTCGTGCTGGGCAAGGCCAAGGTCACCGACAAGACGGTGTCGTTCGACGAACTGATGGGCCAGCAGGCCTGATCGGCTGTGGCAGACAGGGGATTGCCGCGTCGGCAACCCCCCGTTTGACGGCCAACCCACGCAGGGGCTTGTGCTTTTGGGCGCAGGCCCCATTTTGTTGGGGTACAGTTAGTCGATTCACACAGAATTCGAAGCTAGCTTCCACCTATCCTCAATGGAGATGCAATGAGCGCACAAGATATTCAGAACTTGGGTTTGATCCCGATGGTGATCGAGCAATCGGGCCGTGGAGAGCGCTCGTTTGATATTTACTCGCGCCTGCTCAAGGACCGCGTGATTTTCCTGGTCGGCGAAGTGAACGACCAGACGGCCAACCTGGTGGTTGCCCAGTTACTGTTTCTGGAGAGCGAAAATCCAGACAAGGACATTTCCCTCTACATCAACTCGCCAGGCGGCAGCGTGACGGCTGGTATGGCCATCTATGACACCATGCAGTTCATCAAGCCGCAGGTCTCCACCATGTGCCTGGGCTTTGCAGCCAGCATGGGTGCGTTCCTGCTGGCTGCGGGCGAGAAGGGCAAGCGCTATTCGCTGCCCAATTCCAAGATCATGATCCACCAGGTGCTGGGCGGCGCGCGCGGCCAGGCAACGGATATCGAAATCCATGCCCGCGACATCATCCGTACCAAGGAACAGATGAACCGCATCCTGGCCGAACGCACGGGCCAGAGCTACGAGAAGGTCAAGAACGACACCGAGCGCGACTACTTCATGACGGCGAACGAGGCGCATGAATACGGTCTGATTGATACTGTGGTAGAAAAGCGCCCATAAGCAGGATCAAACCAAACCGGTAAAGGCGGCCTCAACCCTACCCGGTTGAGGCCGCTTTGTAGTTGGTTATCATTGTTTCCATATAGATTCGATTGAAGGCATTGCCCCCATGGCCGAGAAAAAAGGCTCATCCAGCGAAAAAACCCTGTACTGCTCGTTCTGCGGCAAAAGCCAGCATGAGGTCAAGAAACTCATTGCAGGCCCATCCGTGTTCATTTGCGATGAGTGCATCAACCTGTGCAACGACATCGTGCGCGACGAAGTGGCGGCAGAAGGCAAGGAAGGGGAAAAGCTCAAGGGCAATGACCTGCCAACGCCAGCCGATATCAAGGCCAATCTGGACAACTATGTGATTGGCCAGGACCCTGCCAAGCGCACCTTGGCCGTGGCGGTATACAACCACTACAAGCGTTTGCTGCACAAGGACAAGGCTGGCAAGGACGAGGTGGAGCTGGCCAAGAGCAACATCCTCCTGATCGGCCCGACGGGCTCCGGCAAGACCTTGCTGGCCCAGACGCTGGCGCGTCAGCTGAACGTGCCGTTTGTGATGGCCGATGCCACCACCTTGACCGAAGCCGGTTATGTGGGCGAGGACGTGGAAAACATCGTTCAGAAGCTGCTGCAAAGCTGCAACTACGATGTGGAGCGTGCCCAGCGTGGCATCGTCTATATCGATGAAATCGACAAGATCACCCGCAAGGCCGACAACCCATCGATCACCCGTGACGTGTCTGGCGAGGGTGTGCAGCAGGCGCTGCTTAAACTGATTGAGGGCACGATGGCTTCGATTCCTCCGCAAGGCGGCCGCAAGCACCCGAACCAGGATTTTCTGCAGGTGGACACCACCAACATCCTGTTCATCTGCGGCGGTGCGTTCGCAGGTCTGGAAAAGGTGATCGAGAACCGCTCCGAAGCATCCGGTATCGGTTTCAGTGCCACGGTCAAGAGCAAGCAGCAGCGCTCCATCTCGGAAACTTTCCGAGATATCGAGCCTGAAGACCTGATCAAGTTCGGCATCATTCCCGAGTTGGTGGGGCGCCTGCCCGTGGTGACGGCACTCGCCGAGCTGTCGGAAGATGCCCTGGTGCAGATCCTGACCCAGCCCAAGAACGCCTTGGTCAAGCAGTACAACAAGCTCCTGGGCATGGAAGGGGTGGAACTGGAAGTGCGTCCCGACGCCCTGACCGCCATTGCCAAGAAGGCGCTGGCGCGCAAGACGGGTGCCCGTGGCCTGCGTTCCATTCTGGAGCAATCGCTGATGACCACCATGTTCGACCTGCCGACGACCGACAATGTCGCCAAGGTCGTTGTTGAGGAGGCAACCATCAACGAAGGAAAGCCGCCACTGTTGGTCTACCGGGAAGCCGCCAAGAAGGCTTGAGTGCCTCAGCCTATATCTGGTAACCGCCAGTAGCTATTGTTTTTGATGAGCCTGCTTTTGCAGGCTCTGCCCTTTGGCAGGCTGTGGGTGCCTGTGAGAGGCGATCTCTGTCCCTACCCGTGGTTTTTCGCAAGCCGCAGGGTTGAAAAATTGCTTTTGCGAAGCATCTTCGTAAAAGTTTTAAAAGGATTTTCATGTCCGATACCCAATCCCTCACCACTCTCCCTTCGGAATTGCCCATGCTCCCGCTTCGGGACGTTGTGGTATTCCCGCACATGGTGATCCCGCTGTTTGTGGGCCGCCCCAAGAGCATCAAGGCGCTGGAGACGGCCATGGAGGCCGACCGCAAGATCATGCTGGTGGCGCAGAAGACGGCCGCCAAGGACGATCCCTCGGTAGCCGACATGTTCGATGTAGGCTGCGTCTCCACCATCCTCCAGATGCTCAAGCTGCCCGACGGCACGGTCAAGGTGCTGGTCGAAGGCGTGCAGCGTGCCCAGGTGGTTGAAATCGCAGAAGGCGAAGAATATTTCACCGCCAAGGTAGCTCCTGTGGAGCCGGGCGATGCGGCCGAGAAGGCCAGCGAGATCGAAGCATTGCGCCGTGCCGTGATGCAGCAGTTTGACCAGTACGTCAAGCTCAACAAGAAGATCCCCTCCGAGATCCTGACCTCGATTGCCGGTCTGGAGGACGCAGGACGTCTGGCCGATACCATTGCGGCGCATCTGCCGCTCAAGCTGGAAAACAAGCAGGCTGTGCTGGAGTTGCAGAACGTGCAGGACCGGCTGGAGAACCTGTACGACCAGCTCGAACGCGAAGTCGATATCCTCAATGTCGACAAGAAGATCCGCGGACGCGTCAAAAAGCAGATGGAAAAGAGCCAGCGCGACTTCTATCTGAACGAGCAGGTCAAGGCCATCCAGAAGGAACTGGGCGAAGGCGAGGACGGTGCTGACCTTGAAGAGCTGGAAAAGAAGATCCAGCTGGCCAAGATGCCGCAGGAAGCGCGCAAGAAGGCAGAGGCCGAGTTGAAGAAGCTCAAGCTGATGTCGCCGATGTCGGCAGAGGCTTCGGTGGTGCGCAACTTCCTCGAAACCTTGACGAATCTGCCCTGGAGCAAGAAGACCAAGGTCAAAAAGGATTTGGTGGCCGCCGAAGAGGTGCTCAATGCTGACCACTATGGCCTGGAAAAGGTCAAGGACCGCATTCTTGAGTATCTTGCTGTGCAGCAGCGCGTAGACAAGGTCAAGGCGCCCATCCTGTGCCTGGTGGGGCCCCCTGGCGTGGGCAAGACCTCACTGGGCCAGTCGATTGCCAAGGCCACGGGCCGCAAGTACGTGCGCATGGCGCTGGGTGGCATGCGTGACGAGGCGGAAATCCGCGGCCACCGCCGCACCTACATCGGCGCCATGCCGGGCAAGGTGTTGCAGAGCCTGACCAAGGTGGGCACCCGCAACCCGCTGTTCCTGCTGGACGAGATCGACAAGCTGGGCATGGATTTCCGTGGCGATCCATCGAGTGCCTTGCTTGAGGTGCTGGATCCGGAGCAGAACAGCAAGTTCGGCGACCACTATGTCGAGGTTGACTTCGATCTGAGCGATGTGATGTTCGTGGCGACTTCCAACTCCATGAACATTCCACCGGCGTTGCTGGACCGCATGGAGGTGATCCGTCTCTCGGGCTATACCGAAGACGAGAAGACCAATATCGCCATGCGCTACCTGTTGCCCAAGCAGATCGAGAACAACGGCGTCAAGGATGGCGAGCTGGAGCTGCGTGAAGACGCCGTGCGCGACATCGTGCGTTACTACACCCGCGAAGCTGGTGTGCGTTCGCTGGAGCGCGAACTCTCCAAGATCTGCCGCAAGGTGGTCAAGAACATCCAGCTGGGCAAGGTGCAGGCGCCGGTGTTGGTGACCGCTGACAACCTGCCCGACTATCTGGGTGTGCGCAAGTTCACCTATGGCCACGCCGAGCAGAAGAACCAGGTCGGCCAGGTAGTCGGTCTGGCATGGACGGAAGTGGGCGGCGATCTGCTGACCATTGAAGCGGCGGCCATGCCCGGCAAGGGCGTCATCAACCGCACCGGCTCGCTGGGCGATGTGATGAAGGAATCGGTGGAGGCTGCCCGCACCGTGGTGCGCAGCCGTGCCCGTTCGCTGGGTATCCGTGATGACGTGTTTGAAAAGCGCGATATCCACATCCACGTGCCCGATGGCGCCACTCCCAAGGATGGCCCGAGCGCAGGTGCGGCGATGACGACGGCGCTGGTATCGGCCCTCAGCGGCATTCCCGTGCGCGCCGATGTGGCCATGACGGGCGAAATCACGCTGCGTGGCGAGGTGACGGCGATTGGCGGTTTGAAGGAAAAGCTGCTGGCGGCACTGCGAGGCGGCATCAAGACGGTGCTGATCCCTGAAGAGAACGTCAAGGACCTGGCCGAGATTCCAGACAACGTCAAGAGCGCCATGGAAATCGTGCCCGTGCGCTGGATCGACAAGGTGCTGGACATTGCTCTGGAAGCCAAGCCCATGCCTTTGACTGATGACGCTTCGGCGGATACCCCGGTTGTGCCTGCCGCTGCTGTGGCTGCCACGGCGGCCAAGGCAGAGCCTGCACGCCGCAGTCGGGCGGTCAAGCACTGACGGGAAAGCGAAACGGCTTCGCGCGAATAAAACGGGGCCGTTTCGCTCAAACGCCAAAAAAAGTGCGATACAATGCATTCCATCGCGGAGACGGTATATAATCGCTGTCTTCCGATAAAACGGATACATGCGGGAATAGCTCAGTTGGTAGAGCGCAACCTTGCCAAGGTTGAGGTCGACGGTTCGAGACCGTTTTCCCGCTCCAGATTCGTAGTGCTGGTGTACCGGTGCTGCAAACAATCCAAGGCGCGATAGCAAAGCGGTTATGCCCCGGATTGCAAATCCGGTTAGACCAGTTCGACTCTGGTTCGCGCCTCCAAAAGATGCTTGTCAGTATGTTTTGGGTTCGTGGAAAAACGAACATTTTTGCGGGAATAGCTCAGTTGGTAGAGCGCAACCTTGCCAAGGTTGAGGTCGACGGTTCGAGACCGTTTTCCCGCTCCAGTTTTCAAAGCTGGTGTGATGCAGATCATGCTGGCAATGCGGGAATAGCTCAGTTGGTAGAGCGCAACCTTGCCAAGGTTGAGGTCGACGGTTCGAGACCGTTTTCCCGCTCCAGTTTTCAAGGCTGGTGTGATGCAGATCATGCTGGCAATGCGGGAATAGCTCAGTTGGTAGAGCGCAACCTTGCCAAGGTTGAGGTCGACGGTTCGAGACCGTTTTCCCGCTCCAATACGACAAGAAGGAAGCCTCGGCTTCCTTTTTTGTTGTCGGCTCACAAATCGCCAAACTGCAGGGCTTGCCCCGCTAGAATAAGCGGATGTGCTGCCTCGGTGGTGAAATTGGTAGACACCCGGGACTTAAAATCCCGTGCCGCGAAAGTGGCGTGCCGGTTCGATCCCGGCCCGAGGCACCAGTCAAGCGAAGCCAACAGGCCTGCCCTGTTGGCTTTTTCTTCGGGTGTCATCGACAAACCGGGCACAATGCCTGATAGTGTGGATGCGGCGCCGCTCGGGTGGGCGGCCTGCGCAACGGCGATGCGGCGTGCCGTGTCATCTAGTGTGGAGCAGCTGGCGCAAGCGGCGGCTTCGATTGAGGAAGGTACAGAACATGCCCAGTTACAACCCACCCTTTGAGATCCATGTCCACGGCCAGGTGTTGCTGCGGGCCGATGTCGGCTTCGACCAGCTGCAGGAGGCCTTGAAGCCCCTGTGGCAGTATGCGGGCGCGAAGTCGCTGGTCGATGGCGCTGAAAGCGCCTACGAGGAAGAGCCCGGCATCCTGTTCGAGCCCAAGGACCATATCCTGCAGATGTGCTGGACGGTACGCGGTGACGACGATTTCCGCCAGGCGCTTGATGACATGTGCATGAACCTGAACGAGCTGGCCGAGCAGGGCGCGGCCATCGAGGTTACGTTCTACGACGCCGAGTTCGACGACGAAGACCAGGACCGCAGCGCAGAGTCGCGCGATGACTTCATGATGCTGTTCGTCGGCCCGACGCCCGCAGCCATCATGCAGGTGCAGCGCGACATGCTGGTGCAGGATGTGGTCAACATGATGGAGCGCCACTTTGATGCGAGCGAGCTGCAAGGCGTTGTAGGTGAGATCGACAAGCTGTTCAGCCAGCGGTTTGATGCCCTGGTTGATTCGCTGGAGATCGGCAAGCCGCCGCGTGGTGCCGGTGGCTCGGGCGGGCACGGCGGTGGCCGCCGCCCCCGTCATTTGCATTGAATGGGGTGTTAGCGCTTGATGGATGGGCGCTGACAGCTATCAATTTTGTAGTTTTGTTTTTCTGACCAAGGCAGCCACGTGCTGCCTTGGCTGCTTTCCAGCCATGACTTCCTCTGTTCCATTGCCCTATCTGCAAGCCTACCCGCCCAGTCTGCAGCAGCAGGCGATGGGTCTGGTGCAATCGGGCAAGCTGGGCGATTGGTTGCTGCAGCGCCACCCAGAGGCGCACCAGATGCGCTCGGACAAGGCCTTGCATGGCTATGTGACCGGATTGAAGACCGAGTACATGCGCAATGCTGCGCCGCTGGCCAAGGTGGTCTATGACAGCAAGCTGCAACTGGTGTACCAGGCGCTGGGCATTCATATGCGCAGTGGCAAGAACCATGGTGGCAAAACCCAGTCGCGGCATGAGATTCGCATTGGTAGCCTGTTCAAGCACGCGCCTGAGCCATTCCTGCGGATGATCGCCGTGCACGAGCTGGCCCATCTGCGCGAAACAGACCACAACAAGGCGTTCTACCAGTTGTGCGAATACATGGAGCCCGCCTACCACCAGCTGGAGCTGGAGACGCGGCTGTATCTGACATGGCTGGATGCTGGCGGCAAGCGGTTGTGGAAAGATGCCCGAGACAGCGACGATTCAGGCGATGGCCGCTGAACTGGCGCATGTCGTCGGCAGACCCAGCCATTGCTCTGCTGCATGGCGCAGAGCGGAAACATCGCCTGTGGTGAAGAGCTGGCAAGCCTCTGCCGCCGTCCCCATCTCCACGTCCTGCTTGCGCAGCATGCCGGTGGCATGCAGCAGGCTGTACGTGCGCCGGGCCACCGGGGTGCCGGTGTCGACCAGGGTGACTCCGGGGCCCACCAGACTGCGTAGGGTATCGGCTGCGAATACGTAATGCGTGCAGCCCAGCACCAAGGTGTCGATCTCGCCAGGCGCAGTGCCAAACGTGCCCATGGCGCTTGTGTATTGTGCGCAAAGTGCTCTTATTTGTGTAGCATTCTGAGACGCTGAAATACTGGGGAGAGTGCTGTCCTCAATGGCCCGCGCAAGGCCCGCACAGGCCTGTACTACAAATTGTGTATGCGCCGAATGGGCAGCCTGCAGCGCGGCAAAGCGATGGCTGCTCACTGTGCCTTGCGTGGCAATCACCCCCACCTTGTGGGTTTTGCTGTACAGGGCGGCAGGCTTGAGCGCAGGCTCCACGCCAATGATGGGCAGGCCGGGATTGCCATCGCGCAGGCTGTCAATGGCCGCTGCCGTGGCGGTGTTGCAGGCGATGACCAAGGCCTTCACATCGTGCTGGTTGCGCATCCAGTCGGTGATACGGGCGCTGCGCGCCTGCACAAAGGCGTCTCCTCGTTCGCCATAGGGCGCATTGCCGCTATCGGCCAGATACACAAAGCGCTCGCCAGGCAGTACTTCGCGCAGTGCCTGCAGCACACTCAGGCCGCCGATGCCGCTGTCAAAGACGCCAATGGGAGAGGTGGGAGTAGGCATGGCTGTGTATGCTGTCCGTCAACAAGGTGCCGCAGATTGTAGGCAGGCCCGGGTACCTATGCATCCACCTGGGCCAACAGCATCAACGATGTGGCGACAATGCTGACTGTGAGCACCAGCAGCACCGTGGCTACCACATGCAAGGCGCGAGGCAAGGTGGGCTGCCAGCGGCGCAACAGGCAGTGGGCGGGGGTGATCAGCAGTGCCTGAAGAAAGCTGGCCGAGATGAGCACCGGCCACAGCTTGTCGCCCTGGATGCGATCGAGCAGCGCTGCGTCGCCAGCAAGGAGAAACAACTGCTCGGCCGGCCAATAGCTGGCAAAACCAGGCAGGCCCAGAAAGACAAAAGACAGCACCAGCCCTGCCGCTGTGCACAGCAAGGGGACACGCTGTCGTATGACCCAGCCCCACAGATTTTGCAAAACTGCCATATCTGCATTGTGCCTTGGGATACGAATATCAAAAATGATAGCTATAGGCGCTTTGATTTAAAGCGCTGCAATATAAAAATATGGGAATGATTCGATGCAGAATATCTGTTGCTTTGACCCATAATCCTGACTCAGCCTCTGGCCGTTGTGCAAGCAGGACAATGGGCGCGGGTGTATAAATTTGCCTTCGTCAAATGGGAGCGGCTTCGGCACGAAGGCGCACCATCCGCAGCTCTCGCGCTGCCAAACCAACAACAAGGAAATCGCAGCCATGGGCGCGCAATGGAAAGCAAAGGGCAAGGCGCTGGTCGCCGATGCCAAAGGCAAACTCTTCGGCAAACTGGTCAAGGAAATCACCGTGGCCGCACGCTTGGGCGGAGGAGACCCGGCCAGCAACTCGCGCCTGCGCATGGCAGTGGAAGCTGCCCGCAAGGCATCCATGCCCAAGGATACGCTAGAGCGTGCCATCAAGAAGGGCTCTGGCGCAGGGGCGGATGCGGTCAATTACTCGACCGTGCTGTTCGAAGGCTATGCTCCGCACCGCGTGCCGGTGATGGTGGAATGCCTGACCGACAACCCCAACCGCACCGCCCCCAATATGCGTGTGTGCTTCCGCAAGGGGCAGCTGACGGCTGTGGCCTGGGATTTTGACCATGTCGGCATGATTGAAGGCGAAGCTGAAAACGGCGCAGATGTGGAGCTGGCAGCCATCGAAGCGGGTGCGCAGGATTTCGAGCCGGGCGAGGAAGAGGGTGTGACCCTGTTCATCACCGAGCCCACCGACCTGGACACCGTGAGCAAGGCGCTGCCTGAGCAAGGCATCAAGGTGCTGTCTGCCAAGCTGGGCTACAAGGCCAAAAACCCCGTGAGCATGGGTGGCTTGCCCCCCGAGGCACAGGAAGAAGTGCAAGCCTTTCTGGCCGGTCTTGAAAACGATGACGACGTGCAGCACGTCTACGTGGGCCTGGTTGACTGAGCCATGTGCAACATCACCTTGAAGCAGCCCGTGTGGCTGCTTTTTTTATGTCTGCGGCGAAAAAATTTTCGCAAAATGTAGTTCTTGGTAGGCAGAGCGCGTATGGCCCATTGACAGCGCGTGCAACTTGTGCCGAAATGCGCCTGCGCTGGTCTTCGGCGTAGTTTTTAAAAGAGCCTATTCCATGAAAAAACTCATCGTTCTCGCCGGTATCGCGCTGGCATCCCAGTTTGCCTTGGCTGCCGACAAGGCACCCACCGCGCAACAACAGCTGATGGGCACCTGCAACACCGAAGCCAAGACCAAGGAACTCAAGGGTGACGACCGCAAGCAGTTCATGTCCAGTTGCCTGTCTGATGGCCGCAAGCGCCAGCAGGAACGCATGAAGGCCTGCAACGTGGACGCTACCGGCAAGAAGGGTGACGAGCGCAAGGCTTTCATGAGCGAGTGCCTCAAGAAGTAAGCGGCGCTGCCTGATGATGAAAGGCCTGCATGGGAATGCAGGCCTTTTGCTTTTCAGTCGATGGACGACGGGCGGGCGCTGCGGTGCTCCGGTCAGCCCTGCGCCTGGGCGGTAGGGGTTGCATTCCACTGCTGCACGAAGGCCTGGCGAAAATCTGCAACCCACTGCGCGCGTCGCTCTGCCTTCTGCCTGCCCGCTGCGGTCTGCATGGTGGGAGGTAACTGCAGTAGCTTGGCGGCGATATGGTCCAGCGTGAACTGTTGGTCGTCCAAGGTGCGCTCTGTGCCAAGCGGATCTGTTGCATGCGCCAGCGTGCGGCCCAACTGGCCGCCGATATGGAACATGCGCGCCAGGCCCACAGGGCCCAGGGCATCAAGCCGGTCGGCATCCTGCACGATCTGTGCTTCCAGGGTGGCGGGCGTGATCCGGGCAGAAAAGCTGTGGGCTGCAATGGCATGGGCCACGGACTCCAGCTTCTCTGCGGGAAAGCCTTGGGCGAGCAGCAGTTCGGTGGCACGTTCGGCAGCCATGCGTGATGCCTGCGCGCGATCGGGGTGGCTTTTGGGCAGGTTCACCACATCATGCAAATAGCAGGCAGCCAGCACGACCAATGCATCAGCCTGAGGGTATTGTTGCAGCAGTTGCTGCGCATTTCCCCATACGCGCTGCAGGTGCGAGGTGTCGTGGGCCGCATCCTGATCCATCTCCTGCGCGGCCAGTTGCTGACAACGTACCTGCCAGTGCTGCAGATCATCTGTCATCGCCATCATTTGCCCTGGCGCTGGAACACCAGCGCGCGGTTATTGGCTGGCATGGCGTGGTCTTGCAGCAGCTGCAGGCCATGGTGTTGGGCGAGCGCCAGCACATCCTCAAAGTGGCGGATGCCGCTTTGCGCATCGCGCTGGCGCAGCCAGGCGTCGAAGGCACGGTTGCTGTCGCTGGTGAATTGGCCTCCATCGTTGAAAGGGCCATAGACGGCAAAGATTCCATCCACCGGCAGGTGAGCGCCCACGAGTGCCACCAGGTTTTCTACCAGGGGCCACGCAATGATGTGCAGGGTATTGGCCGTGAAAACGGCGTCAAAAGCACCGTCAGCGGTCTGGGGCCACTGCGCCGTGTTCAGATCCAGTGGCAGCGGCGCGCGCAGATTGGGCGCCGGGTGCGCGGCATGCCAGGCCCGGATGCCGGCATGGTGCTCAGGCAGATCGCTGGTTTGCCATACCAGCTGTGGCAACTGCGGCGCAAAGTACACGCTGTGCTGGCCCGTGCCTGAGCCAATCTCCAATACATGGCGCCGTCCCTTCATTGCATCGCGCAGCACGGCCAGGATCGGCTCTCGGTTGTTTTCACAGGCTTGGGAGAAGGGCAGATCGATCATATTGCGGGGGCAAAAAGCGAGCTGCCGAGTATGCCGCAGGCAGCCTGGGTATGAACACGTGGGTGTTTAGGCCCCCCGCACCATCTGCATGATCTTGGCCGTATTCAGCCCGCGCGCGGTCTCCTGCATCTGCGGCAGGTAGCGCTCCTGCAGCACGCGTCCGTCCTGCATCACATGCTGGTAGGCGTTTTTCAGCATCTCTGTGGATAACTGGCGGCCTCCTGCATAGTACTGGTTGGCTACATGGCCCAGTGCGTAGGTGCTGGCAAAGCTCATGCCGCTGCTGACGGCCTGGCGGCCCAGCCCGCCCAACAGGCCTTTGCCAGCCTTGCCTAGCAGGCCACCGAGCAGCTTGCGGCCAGCTTGCTCCAGGTATTGCGATGTCAGGCCGACACCCAGTGCAGCCAGCAGGTCCTTGATGTGACCACGATCCAGCTCATAGCCGTAGCTCTGGCCAATCTGGTAGACCAATCGCATCTGCAGCGGAATGATGGCGAGGGTGGAGAGGTTTTCTGGCAGCAGCTCGATGGCACCGTTCAGAATCGACGCCTTGAGAATCTTGCTATCCATGTCGGCTGCGGTCAGCTGGCTGGGGCGGCGCTGGTCGGCTCCGCTGGGCAGGGTATCAACAGCTGCCGGGTGCGGAACCGGGCCACTGCCGATGGCAACAGGCACAGCCCCTTGGGGTGTGGCTGCCCTGAGCGGCGCCTCGGCAATGGTCTGGGCATCGCGCTCAAAAGTCGGGGGCGTCATTGGCGCAGGACTTGCAGCCGCTGTAACAGCCGCGCTGGCAGTATTGCCACCGAGCTGCCAGGCTTGCCGCAGCGATGCAAGGAAGGCTTCTTCCTTGGCGCTGGTCTGGCCGTCAGCCTCGCACACGCACACGGCCATTTCGTATGCCAGCTGGCGCGAATCAGCGCTGCTGAGCTGTGCTTGCACATCGGCCAATTGCACCCGGCGCAGCAGCACATCCTGGTACAGGCTGGGCAGGTTCACCTGATGGTCACCGGCCAGTCCTTCGGCGACCTGGCGGATCTGCTCGCGTTCACGGTCATGTTTCTCGCCATCGGCAAAGGATGCCAGCAGGCAAATCGTTAATGTGGCGCGGATTTCGTCAGCGGTCATGGGCGGTGATCCTGGTCGTGAAAGAGCCTATTGGACAAGGCGTTGTACCGCAGGTTCCGCCAGTTGCGTAACCGGGTGCAATTCAGCGCGCTGGCTTTGCGACGGGCATGGGCTGGCTGCAGGCGTCTGGCACATCCCCCAAAAAGAACAAAACCGCCCAAAGGCGGTCCTGTTTACTCCAATGCTGGGCAGCTCAGTGCATCAGGCGCCAGCCAGGGCAATGCCTTTGAACTCGCCCGAGGCGATGCGCTTGCTCCACTCGGCGGGGCCGGTGTTGTGGGCGCTGGTGCCGCCGGCATCGACAGCCACGGTCACGGGCATGTCGACCACGTCGAACTCGTAGATGGCTTCCATGCCCAGGTCTTCAAAGCCCACAACCTTGGCGTGCTTGATGGCCTTGGAGACGAGGTAGGCGGCGCCGCCCACGGCCATCAGGTAGGCACTCTTGTGGTTCTTGATGGCCTCGATGGCGACCGGGCCGCGTTCGGACTTGCCGATCATCGCGATCAGGCCGGTCTTGGACAGCATCATGTCGGTGAACTTGTCCATGCGGGTGGCGGTGGTGGGGCCTGCAGGGCCAACGACTTCGTCGCGCACGGGGTCTACGGGGCCCACGTAGTAGATCACGCGGTTGGTGAAGTCCACGGGCAGCTTTTCGCCCTTGGCCAGCATGTCCTGGATGCGCTTGTGCGCTGCGTCGCGGCCGGTGAGCATCTTGCCGTTGAGCAAGATGGTGTCGCCGGGTTTCCAGCTGGCCACTTCTTCCTTGGTCAGGGTGTTCAGGTCGACGCGCTTGGACTTGTTGTAGTCGGGGGCCCATTCGATCTTGGGCCACAGATCCAGCGAAGGCGCTTCCAGGTACACGGGGCCCGAGCCGTCCATCACGAAATGGGCGTGGCGCGTGGCTGCGCAATTGGGGATCATGGCCACGGGCTTGGAGGCCGCGTGCGTGGGGTACATGTTGATCTTGACGTCCAGCACCGTGGTCAGACCGCCCAGGCCTTGCGCGCCAATGCCCAGGGCATTGACCTTTTCGAAGAGTTCCAGACGCAGTTCTTCGACCTGATCGAGTTTTTCACCCCGAGCCGCCTTTTGCTGCAGCTCGTACATGTTCAGGTCTTCCATCAGGCTTTCCTTGGCCAAGAGGACAGCTTTCTCTGCAGTACCGCCGATGCCGATGCCCAGCATGCCCGGTGGGCACCAGCCAGCGCCCATGGTGGGTACGGTCTTCAGAACCCAGTCGACGAGGTTGTCGCTCGGGTTCATCATGATCATCTTGGACTTGTTCTCCGAGCCGCCGCCCTTGGCTGCCACGGTCACGTCGAGCTTGTCGCCGGGCACGATCTGCACGTTGATGACGGCAGGCGTGTTGTCCTTCGTGTTCTTGCGGGCGAATTGCGGGTCGGCCACAACAGAGGCGCGCAGCGTGTTGTCGGGGTGGTTGTAGCCACGGCGCACGCCTTCGTTGATGGCATCTTCCAGGCCCATGGTGAAGCCTTCCCATTTGACATCCATGCCCACCTTGAGGAACACGTTCACGATACCTGTGTCCTGGCAGATGGGGCGCTGGCCGGTGGCGCTCATCTTCGAGTTGGTCAGGATCTGCGCCATCGCATCCTTGGCCGCCGGGCTCTGCTCGCGCTCATAGGCGCGGGCCAGGTGCTGGATGAAATCGGGCGTGTGGTAGTAGCTGATGTACTGGAGGGCGCCTGCGATCGAGTCGATCAGGTCCTGCTGACGGATGGAGGTGGTCATCGTGAAGCTTCTCGGGTTATAGGGCGCCTGGCTGGCGCGGGAAAACCCGCTAATTATCGGCGCTACTGGGATTCCCGTGCAGGCAAAGCCCGAGAACTCTTCTATAAGACTGTCAGGAATACATGGCACGAAATGTGGTCTGTGGCGGGTCGCTAGCTCGTACAGGTGACAAAAAAGGACACCCGGAGGTGTCCTGCGCTGTGTCCCGGCGGCGTCTGCCGCAGGCTTTACGGCTTGGCGCCCATGTTCAGCAGGTTCATCTTTTGTCCATTGACGATCACGTCCCCTGGTTTCTGGTCTGCCTTACAGGGCCCGATCCATTTGGCAACCATGGTGGTTTTGCTGCCCGAGATACCGGCCATTGGCGGGCTGAAGGTCGAGTCGGCAGTCATGGTGTATTCCTGCTCGAAATCACCGGACATCACGCTTTTGGATTCCAGCTTGGACGGTCCCATCTGGCAGATGGAGTGGCCCACATACTTGTTGCCTTCCTTGGCGTTGTCATTTTTCTCGCATTTCATGCCGGCCATCATGCCTGCCCCCATCTTCTGGAGCGCCTGGTCGCTGGCCTTGTCCACGCACTGCAGCGTGACCTGTTCGGGGTTCTTGGTGGCCCCGGTGGTGCCGTTGGTGGTGATCTGCCACAGGCCGGCCTTGCGGGCAGGGTAGTCGAGTGCGGACGCGGTCAGTGGTATCGCTGCTGCAATCAGACAAGCTGCAGTGACGCGTGCGGTATATCGGGAGGCGATGGATGGACGAGAGATGCGCATGGAATTCCTTGGTTTTGGATTGAATATGGCTGGTGCCCATGGGGCAGATGGTGCAGCCAATTATTCATGGATGGCGCCATGCGCGGGTCGAAATTTGTAACCGACGCTGGTCTCCTGGATTTGTGGGATGAGAGATCAGTGCTGTTTGAATTGACGGCATTTCCTGTCAGGCGGGCTCGCACAGGACATGGTGCAATGGGGTGAGTCGCCAGTGGCGATGGCTGTGGTAGCTGCCCCGCGGCTCAAAGACCAGAGAGGTTGTCATGAGTGAACTGGATACCAGGCACCGCAATGCATTGCCCAATGATGAATTCGCCTTTCCTCACCAGCGCAAATTGCCGCGGGAAGATGCATCCCATGTGCGCAACGCGGTTGCCCGTTTCAACCAGGTGGGCGATGTCAGCGATGATGAGCGTGACTATGCATGGTCGCGCATACGGAGTGCGGCCAGAAAGTTCGGTGTTGCCATCAGCGAAAAGAGCTGGCGTGAGTTGGGCAAGGGCTGAGCGCAGGGTCAGGAATCATCATTTTTCATCAGGAGTCATTTCATGGCGGCGGTTCGGCAGGAAAAAGATACGTTCGGTTTGATCGATGTGCCCAGCAACAAGCTATGGGGCGCGCAGACACAGCGCTCGATCCAGAACTTCAATATCAGTGGTGAACACCAGCCGCGCGAGATCATTCACGCGCTGGCCCAGGTGAAGAGGGCCTCTGCCACGGTCAACCACAAGCTGGGCCTGCTGGATGAAAGGAAAGCGCGGGCCATCGTGGCTGCAGCCGACGAAGTGATTGCAGGCCAGCACCCGGATGAGTTTCCGCTGGTGGTGTGGCAAACGGGCTCGGGTACGCAGACCAACATGAATGTCAACGAGGTACTGGCCAACCGTGCAAGCGAGCTGCTCGGCGGTGAGCGCGGCGAATCACGCCTGGTGCACCCCAATGACGATGTGAACAAGAGCCAGTCGAGCAACGACGTCTACCCCACGGCCATGCATGTGGCGGCGGTGACGGCCGTCGAGCAAAAGCTGCTGCCTGCGATTGCGCAACTGCACCGTACGCTCAAGGCCAAGAGCATCGAATTTGCCGACATCGTCAAGATCGGCCGCACCCATCTGCAGGATGCCACGCCATTGACACTGGGGCAGGAAATTTCAGGATGGGTGGCACAGCTGGAGCATGGCGAGCGCCACATCAAGGCCGCGCTGCCGCATTTGTACGAGCTGGCGCTGGGCGGCACGGCGGTGGGCACGGGCTTGAATGCACCCAAGGGCTATGCGGAAGGCGTGGCACAGGAGCTGGCGGCCATCACCGGCTACCCCTTCATCACCTCGCCCAACAAGTTTGAATCGCTGGCCAGTTGCGATGGTCTGGTGCATGCGCATGGTGCCCTCAAGACCTTGGCTGCCAGCCTGATGAAGATTGCCAATGATGTGCGGTGGCTGGCCAGTGGCCCGCGCAGCGGCCTGGGTGAGCTCTCCATTCCCGAGAACGAGCCGGGCTCTTCCATCATGCCGGGCAAGGTCAACCCCACGCAGTGCGAAGCCATGACCATGCTGTGCGCCCAGGTGTTCGGCAACGACGTGGCCATCAACTTTGGGGGCGCATCGGGCAATTTCGAGCTCAATGTATTCCGTCCGCTGGTGGCGCATAACTTCCTGCAAAGCGTGCGGTTGCTCGCCGATGGCATGGTCAGCTTCAATGACCATTGCGCTGTGGGGATTGAGCCCAACCGCGAGCGCATTGCAGAGCTGGTCGGGCGTTCGTTGATGCTGGTGACGGCGCTGAACACCCACATCGGCTACGACAAGGCAGCTTTCATCGCCAAGAAGGCGCACAAGGAAGGCTCCAGCCTGCGTGATGCGGCGATTGCCAGCGGCCATGTGACGGCCGAGCAGTTCGACCAATGGGTGGTGCCGGAGCAGATGGTCGGCAACCTGTAAGCACCGTTGCTGGTGTGAAAAAGGGATCCGCAGGCCGGATCCCTTTTTCCTGCGCGTTCTGACAAGGAAAGCGCTTTTTTTCAGAGCGCGCTGCCTATTGGTCAGACTGCGGACGGCGCACGGTGCGGAAAACATACTTCAGCGCATCGCCCACGGTGCTTTCCCACACGGGCCATTCATGCTTGCCGTTGACGATGCGCAACTCGGCCGGCTGCTTGTTCTTGCGCAGCAGGCTGTAGAGCTGGGTGGCTTCGGATTCGATCATGAACTCATCGTCATCGCCGCTGTTGATGTACATCGGCACGCTGACCTTTTTGGCCAGGAACTGCTCCCACAGCACCGGGTAGTTGTAGCTTTGCCAAACCGTTCGGCTGTACGCGCCGTCGGTATTGGGCTCGGCAAACACCTTCACAAACCGGGCAGAGGAGTCGGCGGGCGGCTCAGGGTTGTAGATGGCCGGGCTCAGCAGAGCAGCAGCCTGGAATTTCTCCGGGTACTTGAGCACGTAGCGCAGCGCACCGTATCCGCCCATCGACAGGCCGCCAATCACGCGGCCATCACGGGTCTTGAGGGTACGGTACTTGCCTTCGACATGCGGCACCAGGTCATTGAAGAAAGCGGTTTCCATCTTTTCTTTCAGATCAACATACCAGGTGGTGCCGGCATCGGGCATCACGATGATGGCGGGCGGGATCTGGCCGCTCTGGATCAACTGGTCGGCAGTCTGCAGCAGGTTGCCCTTGACGGGCCAGTCGTTGCGCGCGCCATCATTGCCGTGCAACAGATACATCACCGGGTAGCGCAGCTTGCTGTTGGTGTCGTAGCCTGTGGGCAGATAGACGTTGTAGGTCCAGCTGCGCTGCAAGGTCGGGCTGTTGAATTCGGCAGCCTCGATGCTGCCAGCCCACACTGGTGCTGCGCACAAAGCAATGCCTGCTGCCGCTATCCATCCATTGATGTGTAGGCGGTATGAAGGGGATGGGGTGTACATGGTGTCTCCTGGTGGTGTGATTGCCAACGCACTGTAGAGCGCGCAAGTCCCCCGGCAAGTTCCTCCAGTCGGGCTGCCAGTCGCTCGCGCGACGCGGGGGCCACCGTCTGGTGACGATGCCTGCTATTGAATTTGATGCCTCTGCGCTTACCGGACGGACATGGCAGGCTTGCAGCTTGATCAATATCAGTATGGGCTGGGCATTTTGGGGCGATAAGCTACCCAGGCTGGCGTTGGCTGCTTTCCACGGGGTGTACAAGCGGAAGAGGGGTGACGGGCCTGATCACAAGGAGGTGGATTTGTATCGCTATTTCAGAATGTCGATGGCCGTCTGCGCTGTGGCCGTATTGTCGGCGTGTGCATCGAGTGGATCGCTCACTGCGCAAGAGACGCCATCTCCAAAGCAGGCTACGCCAATGGGCTCCGTCCAGGGATCGGCTTGGGTGCATACCGATGCCAGCCTGAAAGCGGCCGTTGAAAACGCCTGGGTGGTACTGCCTGCTTCCGTAACCAGTGGGGCGGTGTACGCGGGCTTGCTGAAGAATGCGCCACCAACGCGTGGCAAGGCGCCACTGGTGGTGTTTGTGCATGGATCTTCGGGTGTGGCTCCGGCCATCAAGACATGGCAGCAGTGGCTTGCAGATTCGCTGGGCATTGCGAGCTTGACCGCTGACTCCATGCAACTGGCGGACCGCATGACTTACAAGTCACCCGTGGCGCCGGAAATTTATGAAAAGATTCACGCCATGCGCGCACAGGAACTGGCTGCAGCGGTTGGCGCCGTAACTGCGCTGCCTTGGGCCGATCCGCAGCGGCTGGTGATTGCCGGTACCAGCGAAGGCGCGGTGGCGGTAGCGCGTTACCAGGCAGCATCCGCGCCGCAGGAGAAGGGTCGCATGATCTTCAGCTGGAGTTGTGAGGACAACTACCATGTGCAGGCCCACCGTTCGCAGTTGCCGCAGACGCTGCCGGTGCTCAATATCATGAGCAGTACCGACATGTATTTTTCCAAGGCCAACCCATGGTTGGACAACCCGGATGCAAAAGGCCATTGCGCAGAAGCCCTGGCCATGAACAAAGTCTCAAGCATTGTCCTGATTCCAGGCGCGCCGCATACGCTGTTTAACTTGCCGCAAGCCCAGCAGGCACAGGCAGGCTTTTTGCGCGGCGTTCTTGCGCTGCGCTGAGTACCCGCACCGCGTGCCTCACTCGGCCAATACGGGTTGGCGGGCCTGGCGCAGCAGGGAATAGCCCAGCGCTGCCAAAACCAGCAGCATGACTGCGTTGATCGCAGACCAGCCCAGGGTCTGGATCAGAACGCCGCAACTGAAGGACATGGCCGCCGCACTGCCATTGTTGGCCCATTCCATCAAGGGCTGGGCCTGCGGTGCCTCTTGCGGGGTGCAGGCCTGCGACAGCAGGGTCGTTCCTGCAAGAATCATCAGGTTCCAACCTGCGCCCAACAGCAAGGAACTGACCAGAAACGGAAAGAACGCCTGCCCTGTCAGCGCCACCGCAGCGCTGATGGCCAGCAGCACTGCTCCCAGCCAGGCGATGCGGCGCGCGCCAAACCGATCCACCGCCTTGCCAGCAACGAGCGATGGCACAAACATGCCCAGCACATGCCACTGGATGACATGGGTGGAGTTTGCCAACGAGTGCCCCGCGCCATGCATGGCCAGCGGTGTGGCATTCATCACCAGAATCATCAAGCCATGGCCGCAGGCGCTGAGCATGATGGCCTGGCGAATGGCGGGACGCTGCCACAGTTGGCGACGCGAAAGGCTGGCGCTGGAGCCAGAGGAGGCTGCACCGGTCATCGGCGCTTTCAGGCTGGCGGGAAGGAGCTGCAGCAGTGCGCAGGCTAGTAGCGCGAGGGCTGCAATCGCTACATAGGCACCCGCCATGGGCATGGTGAGCGCCCCTGAGGCATGAATGGCCAGGCTGGGAGCGAGCAGGGCGGCTGCAATGCCGCCGGCCAGTACCCAGGCTGCGGCGCTGCCCTTGTACTGTGGCTCCATGCCATCAAGCGCCGCAAAACGATAAAACCCGGCTGATGCCTGGTAACAGCCCAGCAGCACCATGGCGCCGCAAAACAACGCAAAGCTGCCGATGTACACCGCCCAGGCAGCCAGCAGCCCAGCGGCCACGCCCATCAGCGCGCCATATTGCAGGCCGCGCGCGCGGCCATGGCGTTGCATCCAGCGCGAGAGGCGCCCAATTGCCAGCAGGTTGCCAGCGACAAGCAGGGTCAGCGGTACGGTGGCGAGCACCGGCCATGGTGCCAGGCGCTGCCCCACCAGTGCCGTGAGCGCGATGCCGATGATGGAGCACGACCAGTACAGCGCCTGGGCAATGCTGAGCGTGAGCAGTTGAGGGTGGCGGCGCACGAGCATACAGAGCTTTCCTTGTTATCAAAAATGAGCGTTCCGCACCCTGATGGCGGTCATCAGGGCAGGTTTTTGTAAGAAAGAGGAAACGGCAGCCGCCTAGCCTGCGCCAAAACGCTCGGCAAAGGCTTGTGGACTGACTGCCAGCGTCTTGTGAAAGCTACGGCGCAGGTTTTCCGGGTGACCGAAACCGCACAGCCGCGCCACGGTGGCAATCGACGCTTGCCGTTGGCTCAGCAAGGTGGCAGCGGCTTCGACCCGCACCCGCTCTACATACTTGCCGGGTGAGGTTCCCAATTCCTGTCGGAAAACGCGGGCCAGAGTGCGTGGCGGCAAGCAGGCCTGGGCCGCAAGTTGTTCGACGCCCAGGTCGTCGCCCAGGCGGCTGGGAATCCACTCCAGCAGGCGCGCGAGGCGCGGCGCCTGGGTGGTTTCGGCGGCCAGCAATGGGCTGAACTGGGCCTGCCCGCCCGGCCTGCGCACAAACATCACCAACTGTCGCGCTACGGCGAGCGCCATGGCACGGCCCAGATCGGCCTCCACCAGGCTGATGGCCAGATCAATGCCTGAGGTGACTCCGGCCGAAGTGAAGATGTGCCGCTGCTGTGGATGCGCGGCGTCGTAGGTGTGGAGCCGGTCACCATCGATATGGATATTACGTGCGAGCCCCGCCAGATCCTGCAGGCGACACCAGTGTGTGGTGGCAGGCAGGCCATCGAGCAGGCCCGCGCGCGCCAGCACCAGAGCGCCCGAGCATACCGAGCCGAGCCGCTGCACCCTGGGCGCCACGCGCTGCACCCACTGGCGCAGCGCTGCGTTGTGCTGGGCGTCTTCGATGCCGTCTCCCCCAGGGATCAGCACCGTGGTATTGGCCGCAAGGCGCAACTGGCGCAGGCCGTGGCTCGCAACCATCTGCAGTCCGCAAGACAGCATGACCGGCCCCGCATCCAGCCCGGCAAAAGTCAGCTGGTAGAAGGCTGGCAGGCCCTGGCGCCTGCGCACATCGTTGGCTGTGGCAAACACCTGCATGGGGCCGGTGATGTCCAGGCTCATTGCGCGCGGGTAGGTCACGCAGACCACGCGGTGGCCTGGTTGGGCGGCACAGGTGGCGGCGTTTGAGGCAGGTGGCTGGGGGAGAGGCATGCCGCCAGTGTGCGAAAAAAATGCTTTGGCCGCAATGACATTGATCGCACAGATTCAGCCATTTACTGAAAGAGAGACCGCAGGGTTCTGACGCTGCTCAGCTCGGTGAACGCGTTGCAACGGCCACACACCATCAGAAAAGCGCAGTGAAAGAGCCGGTTGGCAATGCCTACAAAGCAGTCGGGTGGAGCGGGAATGGAATCAGAACCTGTTTACGATGTGCGCAATATTTCAGGAAACTCTTTATGCCCTTCGATCACCGCTCAAACCCGTTGACTCCTGTCAAGGCTCGTGTGCTTGCCACCTTGATGGAAAAAGCCCGTACCGTGCCGGACAGCTACCCGCTCACGCTCAATGCCCTGGTCACCGGCTGCAACCAGAAATCCAGCCGCGATCCCGTGATGGAGGTGACCGAAGGCGAAGCCGCAGAGGCGCTGGACGAGCTGCGCCAGCAGGGGCTGGCAGTGCAGATCAGCGGCAGCCGAGCCACCCGCTGGGAACACAACTTTCCGCGCGGTGTGGGTGTGCCCGATCAATCGGCGGTGCTGCTGTCGCTTCTCATGTTGCGCGGCCCGCAGACTGCCGGGGAGCTGCGTATCAATTCCGAGCGCTGGCACCGCTTTGCTGATATTTCTTCGGTCGAGGCCTTTCTGGAGGAACTGCGCGAGCGCAGCGAAGAGAAAGGCGGCCCACTGGTGCTGCAACTGCCACGCGCTGCAGGCGCGCGCGAGCAGCGCTGGGCACATCTGCTGTGCGGCCCCGTTGATGTGGCAGCACTGCAAAGTGCAACCGGCAGTGCGCCTGTATCCGCCGGCCTGCAGCACCGTGTGGAATCCCTGGAGACGGAAGTTGCCCAGCTGCGTGCCACGGTGCAGCAACTGTGCGATGCGCTGGGCGTGGAGAGCCCCCCGCAACGCGCGGGCGACGAGGCCTGAATGCTCTATCGACGGTAAGACAGCGCAAAGCCGAAGAAGCCGCTCATGAAGCCAGACTGGTACACAATGGGCGGTTGAAAATCACCACGGTGGGTGTGCACAAAGAGGTTGCATGCCAGCCAATTCACTTGAAGATGCCATGAAGCCATTACACCAGCCAGGAATCCTGCAAGATCTGCCAGCGGTCAGCCGCTATCAATTTTGGAACGTGTCCGGTGACGCGGTAGCCGTGCGCAAGGCGCTTGGCCAATTGCAGAACTGGGCCGATGGCGTGAATGCCGTGGTGGCCCTGGGCGAGCCACTGGCCCAATTGCTGGGCGTGCAGGTGCCGGGGCTGCGCAACTTTCCTTCCATCAAGGGGCCCAAGGGCGAGTTGCCGCTGACGCCGCACGCGCTGTGCCTGTGGCTGCGTGGCGCCGAGCAGGGCGACTTGCTCAAGGCGTCGCGCGAGGCGGCTGCTTTTCTGGCGCCTGCATTCACCTGCGTGCAGGTGCTCGACTGCTTCCGCCACGGATGGAATGGCAAGGATGTGGTGCGCGACCTGACGGGCTATGAAGACGGCACCGAAAACCCGAAGGATGGCGAAGCCGTGCACGCGGCCATTGCCGATGGCATGGGGCAGGGGCTGGATGGCGGCAGCTACTTTGCGGTGCAGGAATGGCTGCACGACCAGGAGGCCTTTGCTCGCATGACGGCCCTGCAGAAGGATCACATGATTGGTCGCCGCCTGTCGGACAACGAGGAGCTAGAAGATGCGCCCGAGTCCGCCCACGTCAAGCGCACCGCACAGGAGAGCTTCACGCCCGAAGCGTTCATTTTGCGGCGCAACATGCCCTGGTGGCGAGTCAAGGCGGATGGCAGCGACGAGATCGGCACCATCTTTGCGGGCTTTGGCCGCAGTTTCTACGCTTTTGAGGTGCAGATGCGCCGCATGGCGGGCGAGGAGGACGGCATTGTCGATGGCTTGTTCCAGATGTCCAATCCGGTGAAGAATTCGTACTACTGGTGCCCGCCCATGAAGGATGGCAAGTTGGACCTGCGCGCGCTGGGCCTGTAAGCGCCAGACAATATGCGTCGGCCATCACGGCCAAGATATCTAAATTAAAAAAATGATAGCTGCCAGCGCCCTATCAATGGGCGCTGGCAGCTTTTTTCATCGATAGACGTGCGTTACACGTGGGCGCGGCGTTGCACCACCACAAACCGGTCTGCCACAAAGGCCAGGTTGGTGTAGCTGGCATTGGCAGCCGGATTGCCGCCGGTGGCATGGAAATCAGAGAACGCCGCGGATTGATTGACGTAAATGCCCTGTGTCAGATTGATGGACAGCGCCACCCTGCCGCGCAGGCTGACCCGTACGGCCTGATCGATATAGGCCGGGTTCTGCGAGTACACGCCCAGCGTGAGCGCGCCATGCTGCTGCAGGGTGTTCTGCGCAACGGACAGGGCTGCCGCACCATCCTTGACCGCCACCAGGTACGCCACCGGGCCAAAGCATTCCTGGTTGTAGATGGCGCCGTCGGCCTCGGTCAGCGCAACCAGTTGCGGCGTCTGCAACACCGCTTGCGGAAACTGCGGATGTGCTATCTTTTGTGAAGCGTGTACCACGCGGCCCACTCGTGCAGAGGTCGCAATTCGCTCGGATGTGGCAGGCGATGCAATCGCCCCCAGCACCGCAGTGGCCACGCGCGGATCGTCCAGCAGGGTGGCCAGCGCCGCGCCCAGATCCCGGCCGATCTGGTCAAAGCTCTTGTGCCCTTCGTTGGTGGCGATGCCGTCCTGCGGAATCAGGATGTTCTGCGTGGTGGTGCACATCTGCCCGCTGTACAGCGCCAGCGTGAAGGCGAGGTTCTTTATGGTGGCCGCGTAATCGCTGGCCGATTCGAGGATCACGGTGTTGACGCCTGCCATCTCGGCATACAGGCGCGCCTGCTTGGCATTGCTCTGCAGCCAGTTGCCAAAGGCGGTGCTGCCGGTAAAGTCGATCAGTGCCACCGCAGGATTGGTTGCGAGCGCCTGCGTGTCTTCGTTATGGGGGCACAGGCCCAGCTGCACCACATTGGGGTCAAGGCCTTGCTCGCGCAGCACATCACGCAGAATCGCAATCGTGATTGCCATGGGCAGCACGGCATTGGGGTGCGGCTTGACGATGACCGGGTTGCCGGTCGCCAGGCTGGCGAACAGGCCGGGATAGGTGTTCCAGGTGGGGAAGGTGGCGCAACCCAGCACCAGGCCGATGCCGCGTCCCACCACCTCGAAATGCTTTTGCATGACCAGGGGCGGATTCTTGCCCTGCGGCTTTTCCCAGTGCGCGGATGCAGGAATGTCGGCTTGCGCCATCCATGCATAGGCAATGGCTTCGAGTGCGCGGTCCTGCGCATGAGGCCCTCCCGCCTGGAAGGCCATCATCGGGCCCTGGCCACTGGTCAGCATGACGGCGTGGGTGATCTCGTGCGTGCGCTGGTGGATGCGGGTGAGCGCCTCCAGCAGCAGGCCGACACGGCCTTGCGCGCCCAGCGCTTGCCAGCCGGGCTCCGCTGCCTGTGCTGCAGCCACCAGATCTGCTGGTGCGCAATCGGGGTAGCGCACATTCAAAGCCACGCCGTAGGGCGATTGCTCGGTCGCCACCCAGCCGCGTGTTGCGGTCTGCTCGAGCGGAAAGTCGCTGTTGAAATATGCCTGGGCGGCAGCCTGACCGTCGGCCTGCGCCGTTTCGCCATACACCTTGGGTGAGGGGTTTTCGGGAAAGGCGCTCCAGTATTCGCGGGTCTTGGCGGCGCGGACGGCTTGGTCCAGCAAGGCTTGGTGCTTGTCAAACAAGGTCATGCATGTCTCCGGGTGGGTGGGGGTTGGGTGCGGATGCTGCAATAGACGCCAGAAAGCCACCGCATGAACCAAGGCAAATTTTTTGGTGACTGCGGGTTTTCTCTGAGGCTTTTATGACTTGCATCAACACCTGAGAGTCAGTATATTATTTACCGAACGGTCGGTCAAAGAGATTTGCTGAAATTTGACCAGCATCAACGACAAAAGCCAGCCAGGTACCACGTTGTAGAAAGCACGGACATGCCAGAAGCGAGCCCAACCACGAATCCATCCGGCGAACCGCTGGTGCTGCAGGAGCGCCGGGGCAGCGTATGCATCATTACGCTCAATCGCTCGCAAGCGCTCAACAGTTTCACGCAGGCCATGCACCGCGCACTGGCATCTGCGTTGCGGGCAGCGGCTGCCGATGCTGACGTGCGCTGCGTGGTGCTGACTGGAGCCGGGCGTGGTTTCTGCGCAGGGCAGGATCTGGCCGATGAGGGTGCCGCACCAGCGCCTGCAGGCGAGGAGCCTACGGATTTGAGCGTGCTGATCGAGCGCCATTACCAGCCCCTGTGCGAGCAGTTGCGCGCCATGCCGGTTCCGGTGATCGCGGCGGTCAATGGCGTGGCGGCTGGCGCGGGCGCCAATATCGCGTTGTGCTGCGACCTGGTGGTGGCGGCAGAATCGGCCAATTTCATCCAGGCGTTCACCAAGATCGGCTTGCTGCCTGACAGTGGAGGCACTTGGTTGCTGCCGCGCCTGGTGGGGCGCCAGCGCGCACTGGGCATGGCATTGCTGGGTGACAAGCTGCCCGCAGCCGAGGCAGAGCGCATCGGGTTGATATGGCGCTGTGTGCCGGATACCACCTTTCTGGCGGAGGTGGAAATCCTTGCCAGCCGCCTTGTCTCCATGCCGACCCAGGCCCTCGTGACCACGCGCCGCGCCATGGATGCGGCGCAGGACCTCGAATTTTCCGCATCGCTCGCGCTGGAAGCACGCGAGCAAAAGCGGCTGGGCAGCGCCCACGACTACCTGGAAGGGGTTGCTGCCTTCATGGCCAAGCGCGCACCCGCTTTCAGTGATCGCTGATGCACACCTTTCATTCTGGAGATTGCCAATGGATGCCACCATTTCCGCCGCGATGACTTCGCAGCAGCTCGCCGAGCGCGTGCGCGACGGCATGTTTGCCCGTGACCGTGCTGCGCAGGGGCTGGGCATGCGCGTCACCCACATGGCACCAGGCGAGGCCACCATCGAGATGGTGGTGCGCAGCGACATGCTCAATGGCTTTGACATCTGCCATGGCGGCTATATCACGACCTTGGGCGATACCGCCTTTGCCTATGCCTGCAACAGCTACAACGAAATGACAGTGGCATCGGGCCTGTCGGTGGATTTTGTGGCGCCCGGCAAGCCCGGCGACGTGCTGGTGGCCGAAGCCAGAGAGGTTTCACAGGCAGGCCGTACCGGCGTGTACGACGTACGGATCTGCAATGGGGCGGGAGAGGTGATCGCCCTGTTCCGGGGGCGTTCATACCGCATGAAGGGCAAGCAGACCGTGCCCGCCCAAGACTGATTGTCAAGATGCCTAGAGGTTCCCACCATGAATGACCGAGTTTCCCCAGTCAACGTTTTCGACCCCATAGAGACTGCCAGCCGCGACGAAATCGAGGCCTTGCAGCTGCAGCGCCTGCGCTGGTCGCTGCAGCACGCCTATGAGAACGTGCCGCATTACCGCCAGGCCTTTGATGCCAAAGGCGTGCATCCGTCGGATCTGAAGAGTCTCAAGGACCTGGCAAAGTTTCCATTCACCACCAAGAAGGAATTGCGCGACAACTACCCCTTCGGGATGTTTGCCGTGCCGCGCAACAAGGTGGCGCGCGTGCACGCCTCTAGTGGCACGACAGGAAAGCCGACTGTCGTGGGCTATACGCTCAAGGACATCAATACCTGGGCGGATCTGGTGGCGCGTTCCATTCGTGCAGCCGGTGGGCGCCAGGGTGACATGGTGCATGTGGCCTATGGCTATGGCCTGTTCACCGGTGGCCTGGGGGCGCATTACGGAGCGGAACGCGCTGGCTGCACCGTGGTGCCCATGTCGGGTGGACAGACGGAGAAGCAGGTGCAACTGATCACCGACTTCAAGCCCGACATCATCATGGTGACTCCTAGCTACATGCAGGTGCTGGTGGAAGAGTTCCAGCGCCAGGGGCTGGACGCTGCCGCCAGCTCGCTCAAGATTGGCATCTTTGGCGCCGAGCCCTGGACCGAAGCCATGCGCAAGGATATCGAGCACAAGGCGGGTCTGGATGCCGTGGATATCTATGGCTTGTCCGAAGTGATGGGCCCGGGCGTGGCCAGCGAGTGCGTTGAAACCAAGGACGGCCCGGTCATCTGGGAAGACCATTTCTACCCCGAGATCATCAACCCGGACACCGGCGAAGTGGTGGCCGATGGCGAAGAAGGCGAGCTGGTCTTCACCTCCCTGTCCAAGGAGGCCATGCCCATCATCCGCTACCGCACACGCGATCTGACACGCCTGCTGCCGCCGACGGCGCGCTCCTTCCGCCGCATGGGCAAGATCGTGGGCCGCAGCGACGACATGATGATCATCCGTGGCGTCAATGTCTTTCCCACCCAGGTGGAAGAGATCGTGCTGGCGCACCAGAAGCTCACTGGCGTGTATCAGCTGCATATCAACCGTGAGGGGCTGCTGGACACTGTGGAGGTGCATTGCGAATTGGTGCCCGAGCTGCGCGGCATGGCCGATGGCGAGCGCATTGAAATCGCGCAATGGGTGCAGCACCGCATCAAGACGCTGGTGGGCATCTCCACGATGGTGCGGGTGTTCGATCCGGATGGTATCGAGCGCACGCAGACCGGCAAGGCCCGGCGCGTGTTCGACAAGCGGCCCCGTTGATGGCCTGACAGACCATTGTTCAACTTGATTCCCTGCTCCAGGCCAACCCCATGACCTTCACGCTCCGCCGCATTTCCCTGATCACTGCTGCCGCACTGCTGGCAGCGGGCTGTGCCTCGACTGCCGTTGCCCCGATGGGCGCTGCAACGATGCATGGCCAGGTCACCATCAAGCGTGATGACTTCGGTGTACCGCACGTATACGCCAATGACGTGCGCGGACTGTTCCATGGTTTTGGCTATGCAGTGGCGCAAGACCGCCTTTTCCAGATGGAGATGGCACGCCGCGCTGTGCTGGGCACCGTCTCCGAAGTAATGGGGCCGGCCTACGTCGCGCTCGACAAGGGCAGTCGCGCCAGTTTCTCGCCGGAATCGATCAGAGGCCAGATGGCCCGTCTGTCACCAGACGACAAGGCCATCTTCGATGGCTATGCTGCCGGCTTCAATGCCCGCGTGAACGAGGTGCTGGCAGCGCGTGCCACCTTGTTGCCCAAACAGTTCATTGATGCCGGCTTTGAGCCCAAGGCTGACTGGTCGGGCTACGACGTGGCCATGATCTGGGTCGGTACCATGGCCAACCGCTATTCCAATGTGAGCAGCGAGCTCGCCAATCTGCGCCTGCTGGAGCAGTTGCGCAAGGCCAACGGCGATGTGCAGGGCAGGCAGTTGTTCGATCAGATCCGCTGGGTGGAAGACACCCGGGCTCCCACCACGGTGCCTCGCATCAATGGTGCAATCCGACCGATCGCCACGAATGACGGGCACATGGCCAAGCTCGCGCCCGTCTCACCAGAATTGCTGGCAGCGCGCGACGAAATGGATGCCGCGCACCGAGGCGTTGCGCAGCCCTGGCAGCGGCCGATTGCCAGCAACCTCTGGATCGCCGGTCCCCAAAAGACGAGCGACGGCAGCACGGTCTTCATCAATGGGCCGCAGTTCAACTGGTTCAACCCGTCATACGTGTTTGGCATCGGCCTGCACGGCGCAGGTTTCGATGTGACCGGAAACACCCCCTTTGCGCACCCTGTGGTGCTGTTCGGTACCAACGGCAAGATCGCCTGGGGCGCCACAGCGGGCCCGCTGGATGTGAACGACATGTACCAGGAGCAGCTGAACCCGGCCAATCCACATGAGTACCGGTTCAACGGCACGATGCGAACCATGGCGAAGCGGACCGAGACCATCAAGGTCAAGGCAGAAGCCGACCAGAGCTTGGATATTTTTTCGACGGTGCATGGCACGGTCACCAACTTCGACATACCCAACGGCGTTGCCTACTCGATGAAGCGCAGCTGGGACGGTTACGAGCTGGAGTCCCTGCTGGGCTGGATCCACTCAATGCGGGCGCAGAACTGGCTGCAATGGCTGGCCCAGGCTTCGCGCGTGGCCATCACCATCAACTGGTATTACGCAGACACCGAAGGGAACATCGGCTACGTTTCGCCCGGTCGCCTGCCGATCCGCCCTGCACACCAGGATATCCGCCTTCCTGCATTGGGCGACGGCTCCATGGAGTGGGAAGGCATCCGGCCTTTCCGCGAGGACCCGCAGGTGCTCAATCCGGAGCAGGGCTATGTGGTGAACTGGAACAACCAGTCGGCACCCGGCGCCGTGAGTGACGGCGGCAACTATTCGGTGGTGGACCGTGTGAACGAATTCAGCGCCAGGCTCAATGCCAAGGCCCGTCTCACCCCTGAGGAGTTGTGGGACCTCAACCGTGCCACCGCCTACGCAGACACCAATGCGCGCTATCTGCTGCCCTTTGTGGCCGAGGCCACGCGCGGCCTGCCTCCCAATGATCCGGCCCGCCGCGCAGCACAACTTCTGGCTGGCTGGAATATGCTCAATGAAGACCCATCGGAGCGTGGCAGCTATGACAGCCCGGCCACGACGCTGATGATGACCTGGCTGCCGGTTCTTTTCAAGGCGGTGCTGGCCGATGATCTGCCGCCTGAGGTGTTTGCCGCCTATGCAGGTGGCGGCTATGCAGGCGATACGCAGGTGGCGAGCATTCGGCCAGGCAATGGGCTCAAGCTGGTCTACAACGCGCTCCTGGGTGCCAAGGCGGGTGTACCGCAGACCTATGACTTCTTCAACGGCCAGGACAAGAACACGGTACTGCGCGCTACGCTGGCCGAAGCCATGAAAGAGTTGCAGCAGCGCCATGGCGCGGATACCGCCGCATGGCGCATGCCTGTCACCAGGCATGTCTTTCTGACCAAGAACTTCATCGGTGCGCCGCAAGCCAATGCCGATGAGTTGCTCACGCTGCCAAGTTATATGAACCGCGGTACCCAGAACGACAAGGTGGTGCTCGGTGCCAAGGGCGTGAGCCTGTGCACTGCTGCACCGCCCGGCCAGAGCGGCTTTGTTGCGCCGGATGGCACCAAGTCGCCGCATTACGCCGATCAGATGGAGCTCTTCCAGAACTTTGGCTGCAAGCGCGAAGCGCTGACAGCTGCAGAGGTGGATCGCCGTGCCACTTCGGTTCAGGTACTCCGCTATTGAGCAAATCCAGTACGACCCACACATTTCAGGAGGTTCACCATGTACACCCAAGCCATGGACACCATGGGCAAAGAGCCGGGAGACGGCAACAAGCCCGTTCGCTCTGCCGAAGAGGCGCGCCTGCAGGAGCGCTTTGATGAGCGCATCGACGCGGGCGAGTTCATCGAAGCCAAGGACTGGATGCCCGACCATTACCGCAAGACCTTGCTGCGCCAGATCAGCCAGCATGCGCACTCGGAGATCGTCGGCATGCTGCCCGAAGGCAACTGGATCAGCCGTGCGCCCACCCTCAAGCGCAAGGCCATTCTGCTGGCCAAGGTGCAGGACGAGGGTGGTCATGGCCTGTATCTGTACGCGGCGGCTGAAACACTGGGCACCTCGCGTGACCAGATGCTTGACGCGCTGCACAGCGGCAAGGCCAAGTACAGCTCCATCTTCAACTACCCCACGCTGACCTGGGCCGATATCGGCACCATCGGCTGGCTGGTGGATGGCGCGGCCATCATGAACCAGGTGCCGATCTGCCGCTGCTCCTATGCACCCTATGCACGTGCCATGATCCGCATCTGCCGCGAGGAGAGCTTTCACCAGCGTCAGGGCTTTGACGCGTTGCTCACGATGATGAAGAGCGGCACCCAGGCACAGAAGGACATGGTGCAGGACGCGGTCAACCGCTGGTGGTGGCCATCGATCATGATGTTCGGTCCACCCGATGACCAATCGCCCAACAGTGCGCAATCGATGCGCTGGGGCATCAAGCGTGTCTCCAACGATGAGCTGCGCCAGAAGTTCATCGACGCGACCGTGGAGCAGGCGCAGATCCTGGGCGTGACTCTGCCGGACCCGGAGCTGAAATGGAACGAGGCGCGTGGTGCCCATGACCACGGGCCCATCGATTGGGATGAATTCTGGCGCGTGATTGCCGGAGACGGGCCCTGCAACCAGGAGCGGTTGGGTGCCCGTGTGCAAGCCTGGGACAACGGGGCCTGGGTGCGCGAAGCAGCGCTGGCCCATGCCCGCAAACAACAGAGTCGCGCCATCAAGGAGGCCGCATGAACGACAGTATCAAAATGGAATGGCCTCTGTGGGAGGTATTTGTGCGCAGCAAGGCAGGCCTGGACCACAAGCACTGCGGCAGCCTGCATGCAGCGGACGCCAGAATGGCCATCCAGATGGCGCGTGATGTGTACACCCGTCGGCAGGAAGGCTGCAGCGTGTGGGTGGTGCAATCCGAGCAGATTGTGGCGAGCGATCCCGGTGACAAGGACATGTATTTCGATCCTGCAGAAGACAAGGTGTATCGCCACCCCACCTTCTTCCAGTTGCCCAAGGAAGTGGATCACATGTGATCCCGGGAGAAACCATGCCTGCTGAATCCATACAACTTGCACTTACGCCCGCGACGCAATACCTGCTGCGCATCGGCGACAGCTGCCTGATCCTGGCCCAACGCATCAGTGAATGGTGTGGCCATGCACCGGTCCTGGAAGAGGACATTGCCATGTCCAACATTGCGCTCGATCTGATCGGGCAGGCGCGCGCCGTGCTCACCCTGGCCGGGCAGGTGGAAGGGAACGGCCATGATGAAGATCAGCTGGCTTTTCTGCGCAATGAACGCGATTACTTCAACGTGACGCTGGCCGAATTGCCACGAGGAGATTTTGCATTCTCCGTGTTGCGCAACACCATGCTCGCCACCTGGCTGATGCTGCTGTGGGAGCAGGTGAGCGTGGAGAGCTGCAATGAAGAGTTGCGCGCGATTGCCGCCAAGGCCGTGAAAGAAGTGCGATACCACCAGCAGCACTCCGCAGACTGGGTGGTGCGGCTGGGTGATGGCACGGACGAGTCGCGCACCCGCATGGAAGCTGCGGTGAAACAACTGTGGCGCTATGCGCCGGAGTTGTTCGATACCGACGCAGCTGACGAGGCCGCCGCAGATGCTGGCTGGGGCCCGCGCTGGTCTGCATTGAAGGATGACTGGTACGCACAAATGGGTGAAGTTCTGGCCGAGGCGCAGTTGGCAGAGCCCGCAGCGTCACAGTTTCTGAGCGAAGGCAAGCGCGGCCGCCATAGCGAGCACATGGGCTTCATCCTGGCCGATATGCAATATCTGCAGCGCGCCTTTCCTGCAGGAGCATGGTGATGCATGCAGCTGACCTTGCGCAGGAAGCACGGGTGAGTGCCGCCTGGAAAGTGCTCCACACCGTGCTGGACCCCGAGGTGCCTGCCGTATCGGTGTGCGACCTGGGCATTGTGCGCGACGTGGTTGCCGGGGAGGCGGGGCTGGAGATCGTGCTGACGCCGACCTACTCGGGCTGCCCGGCGACCGAGGTGATCGAGAGCGATGTGTTGGCCGCCATCGACGCCGCAGGACTGGGACCTGCGAGGGTGACGTTGCGCCGCGCACCTGCCTGGACGACGGACTGGATCAGTGCAGAAGGCCGGCGCAAGCTGGCCGAATACGGCATCGCGCCGCCAGGCATGGTGGACAAGGATGCCGCAGTGCCGATCCGGTTCTTCGGCCGCAGCATGAGCACTGCAACACCCGCGTGCCCGCGTTGCGGAAGCGCGCAGACAGAGCGGCTGTCCGCCTTTGGTGCCACTGCCTGCAAGGCCTTGTACCGGTGCCTGGCTTGCCGCGAACCCTTTGAGCACTTCAAGCCTATTTGAGTTGAGGAATCCAGTATGAGCATCAGTTTCCATCCGCTGCGCGTGCGCAAGATCGAGCCGGATACGCAAGAAGCGGTGGTGGTGTCGTTTGACGTGCCCACGGACCTGCGCGAAGTATTTGGCTTCACACAGGGCCAGTATCTGACCTTGCGCGCGAATATCGACGGCCAGGACCTGCGCCGTTCCTATTCGATCTGCGCAGGCGTAGACGATGGTGAGTTGCGCGTGGGCGTGCGCAAGGTGCGCGGCGGCGTGTTCTCCAACTGGATCAACGAACACCTGCAGCCCGGTGACACTATCCAGGTGATGGCGCCGCAAGGGCGGTTCTTCGTACCCATCGAAAGCGATGCCGCCCGCCACCATGTGGGCATTGCTGGTGGCAGCGGCATCACGCCGATTCTCTCGATCATGAAGACCGTGCTGGCGCGCGAGCCCGCAAGCCGGTTCACCCTGATCTATGGCAACCGCGCATTGCGCTCGACCATGTTCAAGGAAGAGATCGAAGACCTCAAGAACCGCTACATGTCGCGTCTGGTGCTGCAGCACGTGTTTTCGGACGAGCACACCGATGCGCCGATCAACAGCGGCACGATGAACCGTGAAAAGATCGGTGAATTTCTGGCAAGCGTAGTGCCGGCTGGTCGCATTGACCATGTCTATGTCTGCGGCCCTTTCCAGATGAATGACGAGGCCGAGGCTGCCTTGCTGGCTGCAGGGGTTCCGGAAGAGCGCATCCATATTGAGCGCTTTGGCGTGGCGCTGCAGGCTGCTGGCACGGTGGGCGCTGTGGTGCACGAAGCCAAGCCAGGAGACGCCGAGGCCGCGCGCATTGTGATCATCCGTGATGGCCTGTCACGCGAGATTCCGTTTACCAAAGGACAGCCCAGCATTCTCGATGCGGCATCTGCTGCTGGCATGGAGGTACCTTATTCATGCACCTCCGGTGTATGCGGTACCTGCCGGGCCAAGCTGGTGGAAGGCGAGGTGCGGATGGAGCGCAACTTTGCCTTGGATAAAAAGGAGGTGGCCGATGGCTTCATCCTCACCTGCCAGGCGCACCCGTTGACAGAGCGCGTTGTGCTCTCATTTGATGAGCGTTGATACCCTGGAAGGGAGAATGGTTTGAGGCATGATGAGCGCCACCATCATCAACAAGGAAGACGCCATGGCTCGAGGACGGGCACCCGGTTATGAAGACCAGAGAGAACATATCCTGCACCAGGCTGCGGAGCTGTTTGCCCGCGCAGGCTACGCGGCAACCTCGATGAATGAGGTGGCGAGTGCCTGTGGCCTGTCCAAGCCGGCGCTCTACCATTACTTCAAGGACAAGAATGCGTTGCTGCTTGAGATTTGCGATGCGCATATCACGCGACTGATTGCCCTGGTGGACGGGGTGGATCAGCAGCTGCCTGCCGAGCCTCGCCTGCGCTTGTTGATCGAGCGCTTTGTGCAGGAGTATGCCCATGCCGTCAACGAGCACCGGGTGCTGACCGAGGATGTGCGTTTCTTGAATGAAGAGGATCAGGAGCGGATTCTGAACGGTGAACGTCAGGTGGTGGAGAGCGTGGCACGCGCTGTGCGTGAGCTGCGCCCCCAGACGGACCAGGCGGGGCTGACCAAGGCACTCACCATGCTGTTGTTCGGCATGATGAACTGGATGTTCACCTGGCTCAAGCCCCATGGTGCCTTGAGCTACGACGCCATGGCGCCTGTTGTCGCCGATCTGTTTCTGGGAGGCGTAGGGGCAGTGCAAACCCCAGGTCAGAAACGCTGAAAAATACTGGTGAAAAATTATTTAATAAGTTAAATTGTTGTGCCGTTGTGATAGCCATGGATCTCGCACCGACATTGCCCATTGCATCGCAGCCATCACCGCAATCGTAGGGGTCGTTTAGTAAGAGCCATCTTCAAGGAGACAATATATGAAGCGCTTTGCAAAACTGGGAATTGTTGCTGCCGCACTGGCTGCAGCATGGGGTTCGGCCTGGGCCGACATCAATGTGGGTGTGGTGCTGTCGGCAACCGGCCCGGCTGCATCACTGGGCATTCCGGAGAAAAACACAATTGCGCTGATGCCGCAGACCATTGGGGGGCAGAAGGTCAACTACATCATTCTCGATGATGCGTCCGACACCACCGCAGCCGTCTCCAACACCCGCAAGCTGATCAGCGAGAGCAAGGCCGACATCATCATCGGCTCCAGCATCACGCCCAACTCTCTGGCAATGATCGACGTGGTGGCAGAAGGCAAGACCCCCATGATCACCCTGGCGGCTTCTGCGAAGATCATCGAGCCGATGGACGACAGGAAGAAGTGGGTCTTCAAGACGCCCCAGAACGATGGACTGATGGCAGGTGCCATTGCAGACCATATGGCCAAGAGTGGCGTCAAGACCGTCGGCTACATCGGCTTCAACGATGCCTATGGCGAGAGCTGGCTGCAGGAGTTCAAAAAGGCCGGTGAAGCCAAGGGCTTGAAGATCGTGGCGACCGAAGCCTTTTCGCGCGCGGACACGTCCGTGACCGGTCAGGCACTGAAGCTGATGGCTGCCAAGCCCGATGCGGTGCTGGTGGCGGGTTCGGGCACACCGGCGGCCCTGCCGGAGAAAACCCTCAAGGAGCGTGGCTACAAGGGCAAGTACTACCAGACCCACGGTGTGGCCAATGCAGATTTTCTGCGCGTAGGCGGCAAGGACGTGGAAGGCACTTTCCTGCCTGCGGGCCCGGTGTTGGTGGCCGATCAGTTGCCTGACAGCAACCCGGTCAAGAAGGAGGGCGTGGATTACGTCAAGGCCTATGAGGGCAAGTATGGCAAGGGCACTGCAGCCACTTTTGGCGCACATGCATGGGATGCAGGAAAGATCCTGTTCGCCGCTGTGCCCGAAGCGCTGAAAAAGGCGCAGCCTGGCACACCGGAGTTCCGCGCGGCGTTGCGCGATGCCTTGGAGCAGACCAAGAATGTACCTGGCGCACACGGCATTTTCTCCATGTCACCCACTGACCACCTCGGCATCCAGAATGGTGTGGTGATGGTCAAGATCGAAAACGGCACCTGGAAGTACCAACCCTGATATACGCCTGCAACGCATGAAACAGGCGCGGCCCCATCTGCGAGACGGTCAGCAAAAGCCGTTTTGCTGATGGGGCCGCAGTTTCCCTTGCGGTGCGCCGCAAGGCAGCTCCGGGGTGTTTCATCTTTCCGCGTTTTCGAAAGTCGACTATGGATTTGCAAATTGCCTTGCTGCTGGGGCAGGACGGCATCGTCAATGGCGCCATCTACGGGCTGATGGCGGTGGCCCTGGTGCTGGTGTTTTCCGTCACACGCATCATTTTCATTCCGCAGGGAGAGTTTGTCGCCTATGGCGCGCTCACCATGGCCATGATGCAGGCGGGCAAGACGCCTTCCACGTTGTGGCTGCTGTTGGTCATGGCTGCCGTTGCGCTCGTGGCGGAGCTGTGGCGTGCCCGTTCCGGCCAGGGCGGCAGTTGGCCCGCAACCCTGCTGTGGTGCATAGGCTTTCCCGCCGTGGCGGCGGTGCTGGCCCTGGGCGTCAAGCCCAGTTCGCTGCTGCTGCAGTCGATCACTGCTTTGGTGCTGGTGATGCCCATGGGCCCGTTGCTCTACCGTGTGGCGTACCGGCCAGTGGCAAATGCTTCCGTGCTGCTGCTGCTCATCATTTCGGTCGCGCTTCACGGCGTGCTGGTGGGCTTGGGCCTGCTGTTCTTTGGTGCAGAGGGCTCGCGTACCACGCCCTTCTCGGAGTCCAAGTTCGACATTGCGGACATTTCCATTTCGGGCCAGTCCCTGGTGGTGCTGGGTGTTGCGCTGGTACTGGTGATATCGCTGTTCGTGTTTTTTGAACGATCAATGCTCGGCAAGGCCTTGCGCGCAACTGCCATCAACCGGGTAGGCGCGCGCCTGATGGGCATTCCAACTGCGCTGGCGGGCGATCTGAGCTTTGCTCTCGCTGCCTTGATCGGCGCCATCTCGGGCTTGCTGATCGCGCCGCTCACCACGGTGTATTACGACACCGGATTCATGGTGGGGCTCAAAGGCTTTGTAGCGGCCATCATCGGCGGTCTTGCCAGCTATCCGTTGGCACTGGCAGGCGCGCTGCTGGTGGGCCTGCTGGAGTCCTTTTCCACCTTCTGGGCCAGCGCGTACAAGGAGGTGCTGGTGTTTGCGATGATTATTCCGGTGCTGTGGTGGAGATCGCGCAACAGCCGCCATGTGGAGGAAGAAGAATGAGCGCGCCGGTACCCAAATCTGGCCCCATGGCCAACTCCGCGCCCGCAAGCGCTGCAGGTGTTGTCACTCCCCGGATGCTCACCGCCGCCGCCATTGTGCTGTTTGCACTGGCCTGGGGATTTCTGCCTGATTTCACCGTGGTGATCCTGAGCTACATTGGCCTCTATGCCATGGTGGCTGCCGGCCTGGTGTTGCTGACCGGAGTGGGCGGCATGACATCGTTTGGGCAGGCCGCCTTTGTCGGCATCGGCGCCTATGCCACGGCGTGGGCATGCACGTCGCCGGTGGCGGTACAGTTTTTCGGCAGTGCGGTGGGCGCGGCCGGCCTGCCGTGGGTGGGCCTGGTGCTGGGCTTTGTGATCACCTTCATCGTTGCCTGGGTGCTGGGGTCCGTCACCGTCAAGCTCCAAGGGCACTATCTGCCGCTGTGCACCATTGCCTGGGGCCTGAGTCTGTACTACCTGTTTGGCAACATGGAATTTCTGGGTGGCCAGACCGGCATCACAGGCATTCCACCATTGGTGATTGCAGGCGCCTCCTTTGCGTCGCCCCGGGTCATGGGTGTGCTCGTCTGGGTCGTGCTGCTGCTGGCACTGTGGCTGCTGAGCAATCTGCTCGATTCGCGAGAAGGGCGGGCGATCCGCTCGCTCAAGGGCGGGCAGGTGATGGCCGAATCAATGGGCATCAACACCGCGCGCCACCGCGTCAAGCTGTTTGTGCTGGCCGCGTTGCTCGCTACCCTGTCCGGCTGGCTGTATGCGCACATGCAGCGCTTTGTGAGCCCCGCGCCCTTCAACCTGAACATCGGTATCGAGTACCTGTTCATGGCAGTGGTGGGTGGTGCGGGTCACCTCTGGGGTGCCGTGCTGGGCGCTACCCTGATCACCTTGCTGAAGGAGAAGCTGCAGGACATTCTGCCCGCCCTGCTGGGCACCAGCGGAAATTTTGAAGTGATCGTTTTCGGCCTGCTGATGGTGCTGGTGCTGCAGCGTTTTGACCAGGGGCTGTGGCCCACCTTGCAGCGCTTGACTGCGCGCTGGATCAAACAGCCTGCAGGCAGGCAGGTCCAGGCCACATCTCATCCGCTGGACCAGCGCACGGCGCCTGCGGCAGGCACCACCTTGTTGGCAGCCGAGCATGTCACCAAGCGCTTTGGTGGCCTGGTCGCAAACAATGATGTGTCCATGTCGCTGAAGGCCGGGGAGGTGCACGCGCTGATCGGGCCGAACGGTGCAGGCAAGAGTACGTTCTTCAACATGATCTCGGGCGTGGATTCGCCGACCGAAGGCCAGGTGCAACTGATGGGCCATGTCATGGCCGATGCGCCATCACGCAGGTTTGCCGCATTGGGCCTGGGGCGTACTTTTCAGCATGTGCGCCTGCTGGGCCAGCGCACGGTACTGGAAAACGTGGCCTTGGGTGCCCATCTGCGTGCGCACAAGGGGTGGTTGGCATCCATGCTGCGACTGGACAGGCACGAAGAGGCGTCGTTGCTGGCCGAGGCGCGCAAGCAGATCGAACGCTGCGGCCTGGGCGCGTTTGCCGATGTGCCTGCGGGGTCGTTGGCCTTGGGTCAGCAGCGCATTGTCGAAATCGCTCGCGCCTTGGCGGGACAGCCCGCAGCCTTGCTGCTGGACGAACCGGCGGCGGGCCTGCGGCACCTAGAGAAGCAATCGCTTGCCCAGTTGCTGCGCCAGTTGCGCGCCGAAGGTTTGGGTATTCTGGTGGTGGAGCATGACATGGAGTTTGTGATGAACCTGGCTGACCGCATCACGGTACTGGAGTTCGGCACCGTGATTGCCACGGGAACACCTGCCGAGATTCAATCGAACCAGCGCGTGCTGGATGCCTATCTGGGTGGCGCCGATGAAGACGAGGTGGCCGCATGAACAGCACCCCTCACTTGTTGCAGCTGTCGCAGTTGTGCGTATCGTACGGGCCGGTGGAAGCCGTGCACCAGGTCGATCTGCATGTGGCGGCAGGAGAGATCGTGACCGTGATTGGCCCCAATGGCGCGGGCAAGACGACCTTGCTGTCGGCGGCCATGGGTCTGCTGCCCTCCAAGGGCCAGGTATCCCTGTCGGGTGGCGTGATCGCTCGCCCCACGGTGGAGGCCATGGTGTCGCATGGCGTAGGGCTGGTGCCGGAGAAGCGTGAACTGTTTGGCGAGATGTCGGTGGAAGACAATCTGCGGCTGGGCGGATTCTCGCTGTGGCGCAAGGGCGAGCGTGACCAGGGAGCGCGCCTGCAGGAGGTGTTTGACATCTTTCCGCGCCTGCAGGAGCGCCGTGCGCAGATGGCATCCACGTTGTCGGGCGGTGAGCGGCAGATGCTGGCCATTGGCCGCGCACTGATGGCCAAGCCGCGCCTGCTGATGCTCGATGAGCCATCGCTGGGCCTGGCACCACTGATTGTGCGCGAGGTGCTGCAGGTGGTGGCATCGCTGCGTGATCGCGGCGTATCGGTGCTGCTGGTGGAGCAGAATGCGCGTGCTGCGCTGAAGGTGGCAGACCGCGCCTATGTGCTGGAGATGGGCGCCGTGGCGCTCAGCGGCAATGCACGCGATCTGCTGCACGACCAGCGCATCATCGATACCTATCTGGGCGCGGGAAGGCAGGAGGCTGTCGCACATTGATCCGCTGATCCGTTGATCTATTGGTGCGCGGTTCTGATCCGCTGTCGAGAATCCCCAAAAAAGAGAGAGCTGGCCGCGCATGCTGCCAGCTCTCTGCTTTTTACTATCTGCTCATACGAAGCGGAATTCCAGCTTGCCCAGTCTTCCGTAGTCGGCTTCGAACACATCTCCCGCCTTGGCCGCAACAGGGCGGGTGAAGGAGCCGGCCAGAACGATTTCGCCAGCGTTCAAGAATTCGCCCCACGGTGCCAGCTTGTTGGCGAGCCAGGCTACGCCCACCGCAGGGTGGCCTTGCACGCCTGCTGCGAGGCCCGTCTCTTCCACTGCGCCGTTCTGGCGCAGAATAGCGCCGCACCAAGGTAGATCCACCTCTGTCGGTGCGGCTCGCCCGGCACCCATGACGATACCGGCATTGGCAGCATTGTCGCTGATGGTGTCGTACACCTTGCGCATGGCCTTCGTGTGACGGTCCAGCTGTTCGATGCGCGCGTCAATGATTTCAATGGCTGGCGTCACATAGTCAGTGGCATCGAGCACGTCGGCAATGCCAAGCTGCCTGCCTTCCGCGAGGCCTGGGCCTTTGAGCGGCTTTTTCAGCACAAAAGCCAACTCCACCTCGACACGCGGTGCAATGAAGTTCTGGATGGGAATGTCCAGTACCTGGCCGTTGCTGCAGGTGTAGAGCATGTTGTCGAGCAGGGTGCCGTAGTCGGGCTCGTCGATCTGGCTGGACAGCTGCATGGCACGCGAGGTGAGGCCGATCTTGTGGCCAATGACCTTGCGGCCACCTGCGATCTGCAGACGCACCCATTCGCGTGCCACGCGGTAACCGTCGTCCACGGTCATCCCGGGATAGCGTTTGGAGAAGTGCTCGATCTGCACGCGCGTTCTCTCGCTGTGGTCAAGTTCCTGGGCCAGTTGGGAAAGAAGCTCTTGGGTAAACATCTCAGTTGTTCGTTGCTTGAATGCGTGACATGGGGCCAGCGAAACCACTCAGGGCGCTATCTGAAAAGAGGGTGCAGGCTGCTGTGCTTGCCGTCATAGACCTGGCCGGGGCTTTCGTCGACCTGCACGGTCAGGCCCATGTGCCGTTCATCCAACAGGGTGGCAAAGTGTGCTTTGGCGCAGGCCAGCAGCGCGTCGCCTGCTTGGGTCTTGACAGCGTTTGATCGCCCCTTGCCCATGCGCAGGTTGATGTAGGCAAAGTGGTAGTCGCCATCGCCGCCTGCCGCCTTGCCCGCCGCACCGCCATCGGCTACGGCAAAGTGCGGTGCAGGGTAGGCGAGCACACGCGTGCCGCCGGTGGGGAAGACCTGGCTGCCGTCCTCGGCGTGCACGGTGAGCATGGTGTCGGCGAGGCTGCGGCACAGGGCCGCCATGTCACTGCGTTGGTCGAGATTGCCGGTGTAGAGCACGACGACATGGGGCATCACCGCACCTCCATGGTGGCCGCAGTACAACTTACCGCAAAGATGGGGATGGGCTCACAGTAGAGCACTTGGCCCGGCCCGCGTGCGGCGGCTGCCACGCTGATGAAGGTACGGATTTCGAAGCCGCCCTGGCCTCCATCGCGGTAGGTTTCGGCATCGGTGTAGCCAAGCATGGCATCCTTGTCGTTGCGGCACCAGCGATCCATGAACTGCTGGTCCCACTCCCAGTTGATCTTGCCCGAGTCGGGCGTGGCAGGCCAGTGCGAGATGCCGCCGGTACCGATGATCGCAATGCGCTCAGGCGCCTTGTCGCAGGCGCGGCGCAGTGCTTCGCCAAAGGCCCAGGCGCGGTGCAGCGGTGTCAGCGGAGGCCCCTGGCAGTTGATGTTGACAGGGATGATGTCCGTGTCGAAATGTGGGGTAAGAAAGTGCAGCGGCACCATGATGCCGTGGTCGAATCTCCACTCTTCGGCAAAGGCGGTATCCACGGTTTGCAGCACTTCGGTGATGATGCGGCGAGACAGATCGGGGTTGCCGGGGATCGTGCGCTTTTCAATGCCCAGCCACTGTGGATCTTCAATTGGCCCCTCGTACTGCGCGGCCATGCCGATTGCATAGGCGGGCATGTTGTTCATGAAGAAGTTCGCAAAATGCTCGGCCGCGATGACGATGACCGCATCAGGCCGGGCTGCTGCCAATTGCGCCCCCATGCCGTGGAATGCGGCGTGGAACGCATCCTTCACCGCTGGATCGGCCAGATGGGCGCGGCCGGTAATCCCGGGGGCGTGGCTGCATACGCCTGCAAAAACCAGACTCATATCAAACCCCTGCTACTTTCTCGTCCACTGCCGTTGTCATCGCATACACGCCGGCGCGTACCGGGCCGTACTTTGCAACTCCGTCGCGCATGGCCTGCAGATAGTCAGCCCAGGCCAGACCCAAAAGGGGGGCAAAGTGCATCAGCAACTGGCCGTTGCAACCCAGTACATACAGCTTGCCGATATCTCCGTGGTGGATGGCATCGCGCTCCTCGTCGGTCAACGGATAGCCGGCGAGCAGCGCTTCTCGGTCTTCGCGATAGCGGCGCTGCACTTCGGGTTCGCGGTTCAGGTGGAAGAGGAACTTCTGCATTGCGTACAAGCTCATGAGCCCCCCTAGCCGATGCTGATGTTGGCAGCGCGGATGATCCTGGCGTATTTATCTTCCTCGCTGCGGATGAAGGCTGCAAACTGTTCCACGCTGCCGGCCTTCGAGACAATGCCGCCCTCCTGGAACGTCTTGATGACGGCGGGGCTTGCCAGTGCCAGGTTCACATCCTGGTTCAGGCGCTGCACGATGGCATCGCTGGTCTTGGCGGGCGCCAGCAGGCCCTGCCAGGAATTGGATTCCAGCGCCGCGCCCTGTTCCGCAAGGGTAGGCACATCGGGTGCAAACTGCGATCGCTGCAAGGTCGCCATGCCCAATGCCACCAGCTTGCCGCCGGC
This sequence comes from Comamonas odontotermitis, assembly GCF_020080045.1. Classification (NCBI taxonomy): domain Bacteria; kingdom Pseudomonadati; phylum Pseudomonadota; class Betaproteobacteria; order Burkholderiales; family Comamonadaceae; genus Comamonas; species Comamonas odontotermitis. The sequence continues at coordinate 3,391,950 of NZ_CP083451.1, read as the reverse complement.
GATCTGGCCCCGGAACTCGGGCCAGTTGCCAAACATGACGGTGACCTGTCCGCCGATCAGGTCTGCCATGGCCGGGCCCTGGCCCTTGTAGGGCACATGCACCATGTCGATGCCGAGCATCTGGCAGAGCAGGGCGCCAGACAGATGCGCAGATGTACCATTGCCAAACGATGCGTAGCTGAGCGAGCCGGGCTTGGCCAGTGCCGCTTTTTTCAGGTCTGCAAGGGTTTTGAGCCCACTGGCCGGATGGGTGGCCAGCACATGCTCCGACAGCCCCATCAGCGCCACAGGACGCAGATCTCTGGCGCTGTCGTAGGGCAGGCTCTTGATCAGCGTCTTGTTGGCCGTGAAGCTGTTGGCGATGGTACCGAAGGTGTAGCCGTCGGGCGCGGCCTTGGCTACGGCGTCCACGCCGATCACGGTGCCTGCACCCGGCTTGTTCTCCACAATCACCGATTGCCCCAGGCTTTTGCCCAGTTCATTGCTGACCAGGCGTGTCACCACGTCCGTGGTTCCTCCAGGCGTGAATGGAACGATGATGCGTACAGGGCGGCTGGGCCAGGCGTCTGCGCGGGCGAGCTGCCACGCAGGTAGCGTGGCAATCGTGCCAACAGCGGATTGGATGAATTGGCGGCGTTGCATCTATGTCTCCTTCGTTTGTATGCCGGGTGCGCTCTGCGATTGCGTTGATCGCTATTCTTTGATGGCGTACTGTTCAGACTCCCCAGTGAGGAATGTGGTGTGAACCCATGGAGACAGCCACATTCTTGGGTTCGCAGAACACCTCGTAGCTCCAGGTGCCGCCTTCGCGGCCCGTGCCCGATGCCTTGGTGCCACCAAACGGCTGGCGCAGGTCGCGGACGTTCTGGCTGTTGACAAAGCACATGCCTGCCTCGATGGCCGCAGCCACACGGTGGGCCTTGCCGATGTTTTCGGTCCATACATAGCTGGAGAGCCCGTACTGGGTGTCGTTGGCCAGGCGTATGGCTTCGGCTTCATCGCTGAACGGGATGATGCAGGCTACCGGGCCGAAGATCTCGTCCTGTGCAATGCGCATGCGGTTGTTCACCTCGGCAAACACGGTGGGCAAAACGTAATTGCCATTTTTCACGCGGTCTGGCACCACAGGCGCGTCCAGGCCGCCGCACAGCATGCTGGCGCCTTCCTGGAGGCCCAGTTCGATGTAATGGCGTACCTTGGCCAGATGGGCCTGGCTGATCATGGGGCCGACGATGGTTTTTTCGTCGAGCGGGTCGCCCACAGTAATGCGCCGGGCGCGCTCGGCGAAGCGGTCGGCGAACTTCACATAGATGCTCTTTTGCACCAGGATGCGGCTGCCAGCCGTGCAGCGCTCGCCATTGTTGGAGAAGATCATGAAGATGGCGGCATCGAGTGCGCGGTCAAAGTCGGCGTCATCGAAGACCACAAAGGGGCTCTTGCCGCCCAACTCCATGCTGAACTTCTTGAGGCTCGCGGCCTGCACGATGCGGTTGCCGGTCTGCGTCGATCCTGTGAATGAGACGGCCCGCACGTCGCGGTGCGCCACCAGCGGCTCGCCTGCATCTTTGCCGTAGCCATGCACCAGGTTGAGCACACCTGCAGGAATGCCGGCTTCGAGGGCCAGCTCGCCCAGGCGTGCGGCCGTCATGGGCGAGAGCTCGCTCATCTTGAGCACGGCGGTGTTGCCGAAAGCCAGGCATGGCGCGACTTTCCAGGTGGCCGTCATGAAAGGAACGTTCCACGGCGAGATCAGCGCACACACACCCACCGGGTGGAAGAGCGTGTAGTTCAGATGCGTAGGCGTCGGGTAGGTGTGGCCATCGACCCGCGTGCACATTTCGGCAAAGTAGTAGAAGTTGTCGGCCGCACGCGGCACCAGTTGCTTGCCGGTCTGCGCGATCACCTGACCACAGTCGTTGGTCTCCGTCTCGGCGATCTCTGGCACATGCAGGGCGATCAGGTCGCCGAGTTTGCGCACCAGCCTGGCACGCTCTGTGGCGGGCGTGTTCGCCCACTTGGGAAATGCTTCCTTGGCTGCCGCTACCGCAGCGTCGGCCTCGGCGGCACCGCCCGAGGCCACCTCGGCCAGCACTTCCTGCGTGGCAGGGTTGATGGTTTCAAAATAGTCTTTGCCGGCAACGCTCTTGCCGTTGATCAAATGGTCAATACGCATGCTTGTGTCTCCTGCGGTGGCTTTCAGAACGTGTTTGCGTTCTCAGTGCACGCTTAACAGTTCATCACCACCAATGAAATTCACGAGGCGGCCAACGCCTTCGATCTCGGTCACGATTTCGTCGCCCACCCTGGAATCGGCTACACCGTCAGGCGTTCCGGTCAGGATCAGGTCGCCGGGGTTCAGGGTCATCATGCTCGACAGGTGAGCGATCAGCGAAGGGATGCTGTGCACCATGTCGGCCGTGTTGCCGTCCTGCTTCAACTCGCCGTTGACCCAGCTGCGCAGGCGCAGATGCATCGGGTCTGCGATATCAGCCGCATCCACCAGCCAGGGCCCCACCGGCGTTGCGCCGTCGCGGTTCTTGACGCGCAGATTGGGGCGGTAGTAGTTCTCCAGGTAGTCGCGGATCGCATAGTCGTTGGCGGTGACGTAACCGGCAACCACACTGTACGCGTCTTCCTTCTTGACGTTGCGGCAGGTCTTGCCGATCACCACGCCCAGTTCGCACTCGAAGTGCATATAGGTGACGTCAGATGGTCGGCGTGTGCGGCAGCGGTGGCCATTGAGCGCATTCGGCCCCTTGAGGAACACCAGCGGTTCCTCGGGGGCCTTGTTAAAGGCGATTTCCTTGGCATGGTCCGCGTAGTTCAGGCCCAGCGCGAAGATGGTGCCGAAATCCATGGGGGGGAGCCACTGCACAGCGGCCTCTGCGACGATGCTGCCATCCGGCAATTGCACATTGCCATCGGCGCTTTCGGTCACGGCTACGGTCTGGCCCTGGTAGACAACACGCCCGTGCTTCATGGCTGCACCTCCAGGATCACGGTGTGGCAAAGCTCGCCCAGACCGGGTACCGTGATGCGTACCGTATCGCCTGGACGCGCCACCGGAGATCCTTCGCCCGAGCCCAGCAGCAAGACGTCGCCTGCAGACAAGGTCATGAATTCCGTCACATCGGCAATCAACTGGGCTGCCGGGCGTACCAACTGGTCAAAGCGGCGCTCGTACACCGGTTGGCCATTGATAGCGATGTGCAGCGCTGCTTGACTCACATCAAAATCACGGGTCGCTACCACTTCACCCATGGGGCAAAAGCCATCGCGGTCGCGCTGACGAATGGCGGGGCGGTAGTAGTTCTCGTGCGGCAGTGTGACATCGCTCACCACTGCATAAGCCGCCACATGCTCCATGGCCTTGCTTGCGGGCACGCGGGTGGCAGTGCTGCCAATCACCAGACCGATCGTGGCATCGATGCGCACTTCGCCAGGATCGGCAGGAATGGCCACTGCAGCGTGGTTGCCTGCAAAGGTGTTGCGCGGCTTGATGTAGAGCACCGGGGCGCGGGGCGCAGCCTTGTAGGGCGCGCTGTCGAACTGGGGCGCGAGGCGCTGCAAGGTGGCGCGGTCGTTGAGTAGCACGCCGTACACCGTGGCGCACGCTGCGGGGAAGCTGGTGATCATGAATGCTCCAGTGCAATCAACTCATCGAGCAGTTGGTAAAGCGCCTCGAGCTGGTCTTTGCCAAATGCCTGCTCCAGCCCCTGGTAGTGCAGAGCGATATCCTTGGAGAGTTGACGAGCCAGGTTCAGTCCGTGGGGAGTCGCGCTGACCACTGAGCGGCGCTGGTCCGCCGGGTCCTTCTGGCGCTCGATCAGGCCGTCGCGTTCCATGCGGCTGAGCACGCCAGTCAGGCTGGGGCCGAGGAGAAAGGCTTGCTGGGCTACTTTGCCCGTTTCCAGCGATTCGCCATTGCCCAGCACGCGCAGTACACGCCATTGCTGATCGGACAGCCCGTGCGAGCGCAGAAATGGCCGCGTATGCCCCATGATCGATTCCCGCGCCTGCAAAAGCAGGCTGGGCAGGTTGCGGTGTTTGAGTGAGGTCTTCATTTATTTAATAGGTTAAATAAATTTCGACCCAAATGCAAACGGTATTTATGCGGATAAACCAGAGGTATCGGCTGAAAGCCTGACAAGGCTGGCATAGCGGAGAGAGGAGACGGTGACTTGCTACCTGTTGGCTGGCGTTTGGCGATTGATGGATAGGCGCTACTGGCCGGTTCCTAGCTGCTTACAGGGAGAATGGCTGCCAGCATCTGCGCCGGTGAGGTGGGTGTGCGTCCCAGCCAGTGCGCCATGGAGGCGGGGTCGCAGCTGTTGTCGTGCGAAGCCAGTTCCAGCGATGCGCTGCACCAGGGGCTTGCTGCAAATGCATCACCCAGCCGTGCGCTGGCAAGGCTGGCAAAGCGGGGCAGGGTGATGGTGACAGGCGCCGCATGCCCGGCTTGCTGGCGCAGGCTGGCAATCATGGCAGCCATGGTCAGCTGTACCGGGCCGCCGAGTTCCACCACCCCGGTGGTGGGCGACAGCAGCAGCCGCGCCATGGCCTCGGCGAGTTCGCTGGCAACGACCGGCTGAATCAGGCGCTCTCGCATCACCGCAGGCAGCACCAGCACTGGCAGTCTGGCCAGATTGAGAAACAACTGGGTGCTTGCGCCACGCGCGCCCATGACAATGCTGGGCCGCACAACGAGGCCATCGAGCAGGCCTTGCGCCGTCAGCCGCAGCAGATGGGCGTCGGCCGCGCGCTTGGTACGGGCATAGTCGGTATCGTTGCCTTCCACGCCCAGGGCGGACAGCTGCAGTACGCGCCGCACGCCTGCCTGCGCGCAGGCATCGAACAGGGCCTGGGGTGCGATGTGGTGCAGCGTCTCAAGATTTGCGCCGCCGGCACCGGGCTGGCTGCGCAGGCTCCCTACGGCATTGATGACCATCTGGACGTTCTGCAGGTGCGGCAGCCAGTCGGATGTGTGGCGCATTGCTGCATAATTGATAGCATTCTGCGCACTTCTGCTGGCCGCTATGACATGAAATCCTTGCAAGCGCAGTTGCGCGGCCAGCGCCTGGCCAATAAAACCCTGGGCACCACATAGCAGCACCGTCTGGTCTGTGGGTGGAGGAGATGGGGGGTGGCTGTTGCTCATGACATTCTCCTGAGTGATTCAGTGCTGTGGTCGATCCGTATCGCATGTACCGCCAGCGCAAGCGGCGCTGCGGGTGGCGGCACGTTGCGCTGCGCGGCGCATGGCGCGTTCGAACACCCACACGATGGGTGTTTGCGGCAAGCGGTAGCGATTGCGTGCAATCCAGGGATAGAGCTTGCGTGCAGCCGTCGCCATGCCTGGCAGGTTCACCAGATTCGGCACCCACGCCCAGCCAATGCCCAGGTAGGCGCGGACGAGGCAGTCCACACCGATGTAGACCCTGCCGTCGGCGGCCACGCCATGGATGGCGCGCATCAACGCGTCCTTGGTGGCTGGAGCATCACGCAGATCGGCGCTGCTCGCGTCCACAAAAATGAGCCTGCCAGCATCGTTGCGCAGCATCAGGTTGGTCATCTCCGCATTGCACATGCGGCAACTGGCGTCGTAGTAGATCGTCAGCGGGAACTGTGTGGGAGCAGATGCGGATGCTGGCATAGATTTCTTTCGATATTTCTGTCTGAACAGAAATCAAGAGTGATAAAAAAGGCCTGCACTCTCCGTGGCAGGCCCGTGCATCAGGGTTGGCTGGTGCTGGCCTCCAGGTTGTCGACAGGGGCAGGCGCGCCGCGCACAAAGCGCTGCACAGTGGCACCCAGCGTCAGAATCCTGTCCAGCGTGGCGGGTGACAGGCGCAGCATCTCTTCGCTCCACGCCCCGAGCTTGTCCATCAGTTCCATGGTGGCGCGGATGCGGTCCTGCGCGTCAGCGCTCTCGCGCTCGAAATCAGGGCTTGCCACCAGTGACTGCAACAGCCGGGTGGTCGGATCGAATTCGCGCTCCTTGCGTTCGCGCACAATGGTGCGGAAAAGCTCCCAGACATCCACGCTGGTCTCGAAGTAATCGCGCCGGTCGCCCAATGCGTGGGTAACCCTGATCAGGTTCCAGGCCTGCAATTCCTTCAGGCTGTTGCTGATGTTCGACCGCGCCACGTTCAAGGTTTCGCTCAGTTGCTCGGCGTTCAGCGGCTTGCCATGCACAAACAGCAGCGCATGGATCTGCGCCACCGTGCGGTTCACGCCCCACAGCGAACCCATCTCGCCCCAGTGCAGTACAAATTGTTTTTGGATGTCGGACAGTTGCATGTTTGTGATTCTAGATATTCATTTATTTCTGTCAATACAGAAATTCATTTCCAAGAATAGGCCTGACATGTAAATGAACGTCTGCTCTGGCAGTATGGATCGGACTGGCAATCCACCCCTTTCGTCGAATGTGGCCTCTAGTACGCAATGGGCGCAATCCTGCAGCTTCGCGTGGGATCCATCCAACAAGCCTGGCTGCCAGCCCCTGCAGCTGTGGCACAGTGCTTTGCACGTCTCTACAGATCGCAATGGATCCCATGTGATGAACACCCGCTCCCGTCATTTTTCCCTTCGCACTTCCGTTTTGGCCGCGTGCATGGCGGCTGCTTGCCAGCTGTATGCTGCGCAGGCCCTGCCCGCGCCGGTACCCGGTGTGCAGGCCGAAACACCTGCCCTGGTGCTGCCCGATGGCGGCAGGTACTACGGCCCGCTCAAGGGTGGCATGCTGGAGGGTACGGGCCGGCTGGTGTGGAACGAGTTGCGGCGCTACGAAGGCGCCTTTCACCAGGGTCGTATGGAAGGGCAGGGCACGCTTACCCTGGCCTATGGCGTGTACCAGGGGCTGTTCAAGGATGGCGACCTGAACGGCGCGGGGCGCTACACCAGCAAGGAGGGCGAAGTGTACGAGGGCCACTTTGTCGATGGCGAATACGACGGGCAGGGTGTGCTCTCGGCCCCCAACGGCAACCGCTACGAAGGGCGGTTCGAGAAGGGCCATTTTGTGCATGGCACCCTGACAGAAGCAGGCGGCCAGACCATGACAGGGCCGTTCAAGAACTTCCAGGCTGATGGCCTGATGGAGGTGACCTATCCCGGAGGCGTGGTCTTCAAAGTGGAAATGCGTGACGGCCAGGCCAAGGGCAGGGGCGAGTTGCAGTTGGCCGACGGCAAACGCATCCGTGCGGATTTCGACGGCTCCAGTGCCGACGAAGGCGAGATCGACTACCCCAACGGAGATCGCTACACCGGCGCGCTCTACGCGGCGGCGGCCTATGGCAAGGGGCGCATGGTGTATGCCAATGGCGATGTGTACGAAGGCCAGTTTGCCAAAGACCAGCCGCATGGCCGCGGTACCTTGACCTTCGCCAAGAGAGGCAAGCCCGTGCAGACCGGCCAATGGCGGCGTGGCAAGCTGGTGAGCGCTGGCGAGGCCGGTGTGCCCGAAGACAACAGTCCCGAGCAGGCCGCTCGCAACAATGAGCAGGCTCTGTATGCGCAAAACGCCTTGTTGGCCCGGCAGATGGCAGCGCTGCAGCCCAGCGGTGGCACGGCTGCGCAGATGTACGCGCTCTTCATTGCGGGTGATGGCACACAGGAGGTGTTCCGCCGCGAGGCCGAATACGTCAGCCAGGAATTTGCCCAGCGTTATGGAACGCAAGGGCGCAGCATGCTGCTGGCCAATAGCCGCAGCTCCGTCGCCCGTCTGCCGCTGGCCACCACGGCCAGCATCGAACGTGCCTTGGGGGCTCTGGGCCAGAAGATGAACAAGGAGCGCGATCTGCTGTTTGTGTACCTGACCAGCCATGGCTCGCGTGAGCACGATCTGCAATTGGGCATGCGTGGCTTGCAGATCCCGCAACTCTCGGCCAGGCGTCTGGGTGAGCTCCTGAAGGCATCGGGCATCCGTCGGCAGGTGGTGGTGGTTTCGGCCTGCTATTCGGGCGGCTTCATCGCGCCGCTGCAGGGCCCCACCACCTGGGTGCTGACGGCATCACGTGCGGACCGCACATCATTTGGCTGCGCCGATGAGAACGATTTCACCTATTTTGGGCGGGCCTTGTTCAAGGAAAGCCTGCCTCAGGCGGCCAACCTGAGCGATGCCTTCGATAAGGCCAAAACCCTGGTGGAACAGTGGGAGGCCAAGCTGCCCGCTGCGGCGGAGGAGTTGGTGCAGTCTGCGCCTATTGCTGGTGATGCAAAACCGCCGATGGACCAGCCTGCTGCGACGGTGGAGCATTCCGAACCGCAGATGGCTGTGTTGCCTGCGTTTCAGAAGGATGTGGACGCCTGGTTTGCCGCGCGCAGCAAGCGGTAAGGTCAGTGAATGCCGAAGTGAGGTAAGTCGTTAATAGGCTGTAGCTCTCTTGAGGCCGCTGCCGGTCACGGCCAAGGTCTGCTTGGTGGCCGTATTTGCTATGCATATTGATGGGCTGCCGCCCGCAGGGCGGGCTCCCGAGGCCAAAACCATCAAAAAAGCCGCAATCCGGGCGCCCGGTTGCGGCTTTTGCCTTGATGCAGAAAACAGTGTTGCTCAGTGCAGCAGGTTGTTGCCTGGCGCTTGCGGCTGCACCTTGAAAAAGCCGGTGCCACAGGTGCCGTTGCCGATTTCCTCTTCGGTGGCTTCGCGCACGGCTTCCACCTTGATGTCCAAGCGGATCGCAATGCCCGCAAGCGGGTGGTTGCCGTCCAGCACCACATGCTCGGGGTACAGCTCAGTCACGGTGTAGAGCATGTCACGCGGCGCATCAGGATTGGTGCCCTGGGGCAAGGCATGGCCGTCGATGGTAATACCTTCCTCCAAGTCCTTGGGGAAGAGGGCGCGGGGCTCCAGAAAGACCTTTTCCTCGTCGTAGTCGCCAAAGGCGTCTTCGGGTTCCAGGTGCAGTTGCAGGCGGTCGCCCACCGTGTGGCCTTGCAAGGCCTGTTCCACGCGGGAGAGCAAATCATTGCCGCCGACGAGGAATTCCACGGGCTCGTCGAGCACGTCCAGCTCTTCGCCCAGTGTGTCTTTGAGGGTCCAGGTCAGCGCGACCACGCATTGATCAGTGATTTCCATAGGACAATTGTCGCAGTTTGGCCATCTGGTGCCATCGCAATTCCGGGAAATCCATGCAAATCGAACAAGCACTGCCGCTGCTCGGCGGACTCTCTCCAGCCCAGTTCATGCGCCGTTACTGGCAGAAGAAGCCGCTGCTGGTGCGCGGCGCCGTGACCGACTGGAAAAATCTGCAATTGCCACTGCCGCGTGCAGAACTGTTTGAACTGGCGGGGCAGGAGGGCGTGGAATCGCGCTTGATTCAGCAGAAGGGCGGCGCCTGGAGCATCAAGCACGGCCCGTTCAGCCGCCGCGCGATCCCCTCGCTCAAGACCGAGGACTGGACCTTGCTGGTGCAAGGGGTCGATCTGCACAATACTGCGGCGCATCAGTTGCTGCAACGCTTTGCCTTTGTTCCTGCAGCCCGCCTTGACGATCTGATGATCAGCTATGCGAGCAATGGCGGCGGTGTGGGGCCGCATTTTGACAGCTACGACGTGTTTTTGCTGCAGGCACATGGCAAACGCCGCTGGCGCATTGGCAAACAGAAGAACCTGGCGCTCAAGGACGGCATTCCGCTCAAGATACTGGCCGAATTCGAGGCGGAGGAGGAATACCTGCTGGAGCCGGGTGACATGCTGTACCTGCCGCCGCGCTACGCCCACGATGGCGTGGCTGAAGGCGAGTGCATGACGTACTCCATCGGTTTTCGTTCTCCGGCGCAGCATGAACTGGCAGGCGATCTGCTCATGCGCCTGTCGGATGTTGACGATGTGGACGACTGCGATAGCAGTGCGAAGGCTGCCACGCCCATCTACAAGGATCCCAAGCAGGCAGCGGTGGAGGCGCCCGGTGCCATTCCGCCCGAGATGCTGGAATTTGCCCGCATCGGTCTGGAAAAGCGCCTGGCAGAGCCGTTGGCGCTGGCCCGGGCGCTGGGCGAGTCGCTTACCGAGCCCAAGGCCAACGTCTGGTTTGAGCCTGAAGGCAATCCTGCGATGCTGGAGGCGGTGGCCCTGGACCGCAAGACACGCATGATGTACGACGGTCACCACGTCTTCATCAATGGCGAGAGCTACCGGGCTGGCGGCAAGGATTTCACCCTGATGAAGAAACTTGCCGATACACGCCGCCTTGATCGACGCGATGTGAGTGGGGCCAGCGACGACGCACTGTCGCTGCTGTCGCAGTGGTGCGAAGACGGCTGGGCCCACGCGGTCTCTGAATGACGCATTCGCCATGACGGACATGCAGGAGCCTTTGCCTCCACCATCCGTATCCGGCGCCGCATCTGCTCCAGTGGCAGTTGCAACTGCGCCATGCGAAGGCCGGTTCGAGGGGCGAGCCGCATTCGATAACCATGTGTTGCATTTCTTGCAAAGGGCAGCAGACGAGCGGTGGCCCGAGCTGATCGTGGCCGATCCGGATTTCGCCGATTGGCCATGGGGAACGCGCGCGGCTACCGACCTGCTGCAACGCTGGGCTCGGCACGGACGCCGGATGACCGTGCTGGCCTATCGCTTTGATGCATTGCCGCGCCGCCATCCGCGCTGGATGCAATGGCGCACGGTGTGGGACCACAAGCTGCAATGCCGCCTGCTGCAGGCGCGCGATGTGTCGCTGGTGCCCAGTGTGCTGTGGTCGCCGCAATGGGTGGTAGAGCGGCTTGACGTGGAGCGCTGCGTTGGCGTGGCCAGTGCAGCACGTGCAGTCATCGCGCCCCGGGGTGAGATGCTGCAGGAGTGGATCAGACATCAGAGCGCTCCGGCGTTGCCAGCCAGCGTGCTGGGCTTGTAAGCGGAGTTCGTCAAGTTCGATAAATTGTTGCTAAGCAGCAACAATAACGGCAACACAGGCATAGTCGGTGTTCAGGGGTAATCCCTATAATCCCACGACGAGTCTGGTGCGTTAAAAGCCTAGTGCTGTGCACGCTCTGCCTGGGGTAAATCGTTTGCCTCTGATTTGAATCACAAGAATCCACCGTGGTTAGGAATATCCAAATGAAGAAGTCCGTTGTTCTCGCTTCGTTGATCGCTGCTGTTGCACTGGCCGCCTGCGGCAAGAAGGAAGAAGCTGCTGCTCCTGCGCCAGCTCCTGTTGAAGCTCCTGCACCTGCTGTTGAAGCCGCCAAGGATGCTGCCAACGCCGCTGCTGATGCCGCCAAGGACGCTGCCGCTGCTGCTGGTACCGCTGCTTCGAACGCTGTTGACGCCGCCAAGGATGCCGGTGCTGCTGCTGCTGATGCCACCAAGGAAGCTGCCAAGGATGCCGCTGCTGCTGCTGGCAACGCTGCTGACGCTGCCAAGGATGCCGCCAAGGACGCTGGCGCCGCTGCTGCTGACGCTGCCAAGGCTGCTGCTGATGCCGCTTCGAACGCTGCTACCGCTGCCAAGGATGCTGCCACCAAGTAATTGATGGCGTTGCCTGTGGCCCTGTGCCGCAGGCGGCTTCGGTCAATCTACAAAGCCCGTGCTTCGCGCGGGCTTTTGCTTTTTGGGATTTCGATGTTTACGGATGCAGGCAGCGCAACGGAACGCAAGAAGGCACTTTGCCTGGTTGGTGTTATTTGCTATTAAAAAATGAATGAAGGTGTATGCCAGTCACGCTGGAGGTGGATTTCTTTTAGGCGGAAGCAAAGCGCAAGCGCAGGCATTGGCAGCGTTACGGAGTCCCTCGCTACAAGCATGCTGGTGGTCCTTCTGGGGCCAGCAAGGATTGGGAGCGCAGGCGGTTCCGCACCATGAGAAAGCCACTGCGGTGAGGCAGTGGCTTGCGGTTGGTTGAGGCGGCTTTGAAGGCTTACTTCATGTCGTCAGCCAGCACCTTCACAATGCGCTGGGCATTGGCCGATGTGTCTGCCTGGCCGCTGGCACTCAGCACCGAAACCACGCTGGTGGCGTTGTCGCTCTTGACCTGGATGCGGTACTTGATCGGCTCGGGTGCATCGGGGTTGCGATTGAAGATCTTGGCAAAGAAACCATCGGGCTTCTTGTTCAGATCGGTCGGATCGATGTAGCGCACGTAGTAGATGCCCTGGCTGCGGTCGCGATCCTCGACGGTAAAGCCCGTGCGATCAAGTGCAAGGCCAACGCGGCGCCATGTGCGGTCGAACGGATCGGCCACTTCCAGCACCGGGGCACCATTTTGCGTGGCGATCTTGGAGGTGGTGACAGGCGCCAGTGGTGCCGCCGCAATCGCCTTGGACTGCTCTTCACTCACGCCCAGCTTGACCATGATGCGACGCAGGAACTCGGTTTCCAGTTCTGGATCGGCTTTGCGTGGCTGCCAGATGGTGCTGTCCTTTTCCTTGTTGGAATAGACTTCTTCCATGCCGCGGTGGCTCACGTAGATTTCGGTCTTGCCGTCAGGGCGACGTTCGATGCGGGTGCGGAACTTGTCCTGCTCGCCGGTCGAGTAGATCGAGTCGAAGATCTTGCCAATGGACTTGCGGATGAAATCCTGCGGCAGCTTGGCGCGGTTTTCGGCCCAGTCGGTTTCCATGATGCCGATGTCCGGGCGATCGATGGTCAGCGAGAAACCGCTTTCCTGCCAGAAGTCCTTGACGGGTTCCCACACCTTGTCGGCGGAGCGGTCGATCACCAGCCAGCGCTGGTTGCCATCGCGCTCGATCTGCACATCGCCGATCTTGCTGACGGCGGCGTTGACCTGCCCCTTGGGCTTGTTGTCCTGCTGCACCTGGTAGGCAGCCGCAGACACGGTGCCGCCAGGCACCACGTAGCGGGTGTCCTTGGACAGCTGGGTCAGGTCGGGAGGCACTTCCAGCGTCGGGCCCTTGGTGGCACTCTTGTAGTCGATCTTGTCACCAGAGAGCAGGTCGCTGGTGCTGCTGCAGGCAGCCAAAGTGATCGACAGGCCGAGGACGCTAAGTTTTGCGAGGGAATTCACGTTCAAATCCTTAACAGAGACAACGCGTGGAAAGCCTTGTTACAGCAGGCCGACTTCACGCATCGCAGCTTCCACCGTGCCATGCAGGCTGGGTGAGAGCTCAGTCATTGGCAGGCGCAGGGTTGGGCCACACAGCCCCATCTTGTTGGCCGCCCACTTTACAGGAATGGGATTGGCCTCCAAGAACAGGCTCTTGTGCAGCGGCAGCAGTTTATTCTGAATTTCCATAGCCCGACGCACATCCTTGGCAATTGCCGCTTCGCACAACTGGCTCATCAGTCGTGGCGCGACGTTGGCGGTCACGCTCACATTGCCGTGGCCGCCGCACAGCATCAGGGCGACTGCGGTCGGGTCGTCGCCCGAGTAGATGCCGAAATTTGCCGGCGCATCCTTGATCAGCCACTGCGCGCGCTCGATGTTTCCGGTTGCTTCCTTGATGCCGACAATGCCTGGCAGTTCGGCCAGGCGCAGCACGGTCTCGTACTGCATGTCGGCGACGGTTCGGCCGGGCACGTTGTACAGGAAGATCGGCAGATCACCCACCGCCTCGGCAATGGCCTTGAAATGCTGGTACTGACCTTCCTGCGTAGGCTTGTTGTAGTAGGGGACGACCTGCAGCTGGCTGTCAGCGCCCACACTCTTGGCATACTTGGCCAGCGTGATGGCTTCATGGGTAGAGTTGGCGCCGCAGCCGGCCATGATGGGGACGCGCTTGTCGGCTTGCTCCACTGCCACACGGATGATCTCCATGTGCTCTTCCACGGTCACCGTGGGCGATTCCCCGGAGGTGCCGACCACGCCAATGCAATTGGTGCCCTCGGCAATATGCCAGTCGATCAGTTTTCGCAGGCTGCCGTAATCCACGCTGCCATCGGCTTGCATGGGAGTGATCAGGGCAACAATACTACCGGTCAGAGGAACGCTGGTGGAGGTCATGGCAATGTGTACGCTCGTGGCGGAAAAAGGGATTCTAGCGAGTGCCGGACTGCATTCGCCCGGGCAGTATATCGCCCGCAGGAAGCTTTTCTGACATATTGCATTGAAAATTAAACTCAATGAATTCAAATCGTCGAAAATGACGATTGAAAATTGTCAAAACGGCGAAAATAAAAGCGACAAAACATTGCCGTTGATTGTGTAATCGAATGCGCTGGCCCTGGCGGATGCCTGCCGGTACCCGGATGCAGACCATATTCCACTGTACCGAATTCGCCTGCTGGCGCCAACGCAGTTGCGCCGAGATCGTAAACACGTTCTCACAGGGCGGCCAAGGTTCTACGGCACAATGCCTGCCATGCTGATGTATCCCCAATTCGATCCCATCGCCATCAAGATCGGTCCGCTGGCCGTGCATTGGTATGGCCTGACGTATCTGGTTGCCTTTGGCCTGTTCCTGCTGCTGGGCATTCGCCGCCTCAAGGACCAGCCTTTTGCATCGATCACCACACCGTCGCGCTGGGTGCGCAAGGACGTGGAAGATATTCTGTTCTATGGCGTGCTGGGTGTGATTGCAGGGGGGCGCCTGGGCTACTGCCTGTTCTACAAACCGGGTTATTACCTGAGCCATCCGCTGGAAGTGTTTGCCATCTGGCAAGGCGGCATGAGTTTCCACGGTGGGCTGATCGGTGTGATCGTGTCCATGCTGCTGTTTGCCCGGCTCAAGGGGCGCCCCTGGCTGCAAGTGGCCGATTTTGTAGCGCCCTGCATCCCACTGGGGCTGGCATCGGGTCGCATCGGCAACTTCATCAACGGCGAGTTGTGGGGCCGCTTTGCCAGCCCCGAGCTGCCCTGGGCCATGGTGTTTCCGCAAAGCGGGTCCATGCTGCCGCGCCACCCGTCGCAGATCTACCAGTTTCTGCTGGAAGGTGTGCTGCTGTTCATTCTGCTGTGGTGGTACTCGCGCAAGCCGCGTGGTGAAGGCCAGGTGGCAGGCATCTTCATGGTGGGGTATGGTGTGCTGCGCTTCACGGCCGAGTACTTCCGCGAGCCGGACGATTTCCTGGGCCTGCTGTCGCTGGGCATGAGCATGGGCCAGTGGCTGTGCGTACCCATGGTGCTGTTTGGCCTCTTCCTGTGGAACCGCGGCCGCAGCCAGCCCATTGCGGCAGCCGTGTGACAAACCCCTGACGGGGCCCGGGCCGGCACTATACTGACCGTTTGTTTCAAACAAAGGCTGCCACGCGTCCGCCAATGGCTGCGCCTGTGGCACGGCCTCCCTCATCCGTCTAGTTCTTGGAGTCGTGGAATGAAGAAAGTTTTGGCTGTTACCCTGGCCGCCTGTGCGCTGATGGGCCTGTCTGCAAAGGCGTTTGCCCAGCAGGACCTGAAGGTGGCCGTCGATCTGTCGTACGAGCCCTTCACCTACAAGCTGCCATCGGGCCAGCCCGCAGGTTTCGATATCGATATCGCCAATGCGGTGTGCGAGCAGATCAAGCGCAAGTGCGTGTTTGTCGAGCAGGTGTGGGACGGCATGATTCCCGGACTGCAGGCCAAGAAGTACGACGTGATCATCAGCTCCATGGCCAAGACCGAAGACCGTGCCCGCGTGGTGGATTTCACCAATAAGTACTACCACACCGGCGCCCGTGTCGTGATGCCCAAGGGCTTCAAGTACACCGGCCCCGAATCGCTCAAGGGCAAGAAGATTGGCGTGCTCAAGGCCAGCATTCAGGAAAAATGGGCGCTGGCCTATCTGAAGCCCGCAGGTGCCGATGTGGTGTCCTACCCTGGCCGCGACCCCGTCTACCTGGACATCAATTCGGGCCGCCTCGATGGTTCCGTGGCTGACAGCGTTGAAATCGCCTATGGTTTCCTGAAGAAGCCGGAAGGCCAGAAATTCGAATTCGTCAGCGACACGCTGGTCGACAAGAAGATTTTTGGTGAAGGTGCCAGCATTGCCTTGCGCAAGGGCCAGCCGGAGCTGAAGAAGGAGCTGAACGATGCGATCGCCGCGATCCGCACCAACGGCACTTACAAGAAGATTGCCGACAAGTACTTTGACTTTGATCCGTACGGCAAGGACTGATCCTCTACCGCTCCACACCAGGCAGGCCTTTGTGCCTGCTTTTTTATTGCCGGGTCATTTCGAGGCTTGAGGCAAGCTGCGGGCAGGGGGTGTCAGGCAACGGTAACAGAGCGGACTTGGTGTAAATACGCAATGCGAAATGCTGTGTTATTTTCCATAATTACAGCAGCCGCACGCAATGGTTACTGAGTTCGACATGCCTGTGCATATCGCTCGCATGGCTGGACAGCGTTTCCTGCAACTGCGGATTCTTCATTGTCTTGAGGAAGCACGTGAATGGCCACAGCCGCGCAACCCTTGCATGACACCGTCGCCACCCAGGTCCGCGACCTCATTTTTGCGGGCGAGCTGGAGCCCGGCGAATTGCTGGATGAGAAGGCCCTGTGCGATCAACTGGAAGTATCGCGCACGCCGCTGCGCGAGGCGCTCAAGCTGCTGGTCTCGGAGGGGCTGCTTCGCCACGAGCCGCGCCGGGGCTGCTTTGTCGAGAAGATCACCGACCGTGACCTGGATGACATCTTTCCGGTGATTGCTCTGCTCGAAGGACGGGCGGCGTTCGAAGCCACCCACAAGCTGAGCGCCGCCGACCGCGCCGTGCTCGACGTGATGCACGAGCAGCTCACGCATTGCGCCCAATCGGGCGATATTGCGGGTTATTACCGCATGAACCACCAGATTCATGAAGCCTTCATCACGTTGGCCGATAACCGTTGGCTGGCGCAGACCATTGCCGATCTGCGTCGCATCCTGCGGCTGGCGCGTCTGCAGCAACTGAGTGCGCCCGGCCGCCTGGCGGGCAGCCTGCAGGAGCACCTGAACATTTACGAAGCCATGGTGGCGGGCAAGCCAGATGCTGCCGAGCAAGCCATGCGCCACCATTTGCTGCAGCAGCGCAAGGCTTTGCAGCGCATGACCACCTTGTCCCTGTCGAGAATCGCCTTATGACCAAGACCTCTGAATCCAACGAAACCGCAGCAAGCGCTGCCACCGATATCGGGTCGATGGCCTCCGGCTGGTTGCAAAAAAGCGCGGCCTGGTTGCGCTCGGTTGGCATTCCTGCCGAGTTGGGCAACGATGTACCTGAAGGGGAGCGCAACACGACCGAGCGCCTCAAGGCCACCTTGCGCCGTGGCGCCGAGGCCTTGTCCCCGCGCGAGCTGCGCCGTGTACTGGCTGACTTGCAGGGGGCGGCTGCCAGCGAGGTGAGCGATGTGGAGGGCGGACGCCTGGCCGAGCAGGTGATGCAGTGGTATGCCGGTGCGGCACCCGCAGAGCGGCAGGATCTGTGGCGCCTGCTGTGCGATCAGTTCGTGCCCGATGTGGCCAAGATCCAGCAGGCGCGCCAGCGTTATGAGGATGCGCTGGGCACCTCTGGCATGGGCGCTGCCGAAAAGCACTTGCGCCGCGCCTTGCAGACCCCGCGCATGCGTCTGCTGCAGCGCTTTGCCGTACCGCCCCAAGGCATGCGTTTTTTGCTGGATCTGCGTGCCGATCTGCTGCCGCTGCTCAAGACCGAGGAGTGGCTCGGTACGCTCGATGCCGATCTGGAGTACCTGTTCTCCACCTGGTTTGACGTGGCGTTTCTGGAAATGCGCAGCCTCAACTGGGATTCGCCTGCGTCGCTGCTGGAAAAACTCATCAAATACGAAGCCGTGCACGACATCCGCAGCTGGGCCGATCTGAAAAACCGGCTCGACAGTGACCGTCGCTGCTATGGCTTCTTTCACCCCCGTCTGCCGGGCGAGCCGCTGATCTTTGTGGAGGTGGCGCTGGTCGGCAAGATGTCCGATTCCATCACGCCCCTGCTCGATGAAGCGGCCGCCGCAGCTGATCTGACCAAGGCAAGCACGGCTATCTTCTATTCCATCAGCAATACACAGACAGGATTGCGCGGCGTGAGCTTTGGCGATTCCCTGATCAAGAACGTGGTGGAGCAATTGCTGCAGGAGTTTCCCAAGCTGCGCACCTTTGCCACCCTGTCGCCCATTCCGGGCTTTCGCCACTGGCTGGGCAAGCATGCAGATGCCGTCTGGGAAGGCGCTGACAAGCGCCTGCGTGCGGACCTCGCCAAGGAACTGGGCAACAAGACCATGGATGGCGCGCAATGGCTGGCCATGTATGACAAGCCCACCGAGCTTGCCGCCGACAGCGTACAGGCCAAGCTGCTGACCCATGCCGCCGCCGTCTACCTGGGCAAGACCCTGGTGCAGGGCCGGCCTGTGGACCCTGTGGCGCGTTTCCATCTGGGCAATGGCGCGCGGGTGGAGCGGCTCAACTGGGCGGGCGACCCTTCTGCCAAGGGCGTCAAGCAATCCTACGGGTTGATGGTGAACTACCTGTATGACTTGAAGCGCCTGGACAAACACCGCAGCCTGCTAGCCCAGGGCAAGGTGCCGGTGTCATCGGCGATTGAATCGCAGGCCAAGGTTTGAGCAGGCCTTCAGAAACAATAGCTGGTTGCGCCTGTCTTTATTCGGTTTTCGATGGAAAAGACCTTGAAAACCAATAGCGACAGGCGCCTGCAGCTCTTATTGACGAGTGATTGGTTGCAATTTGCCGCCCTACGGCAGTGAAGAAGGAGCATCGACGCTGGCCCATCCGTCTGCCGGGCCGGTTTGGTAGTGCAGGAGACAGGCTGCAGCAGAGAGCCGGAACAGGTTCCACCCCGCGGCAGCAAAAAATAGCAAGGAGACAAACATGAGCAAGCGCAATCCTGGAATTTCTTTCCACCCCTTGCCGCGCCGGCATTTCCTGGGCCAGATGGCAGCAGGCATGGCGGCGGGCGGTCTACCGCTATGGGCCATGGCGGAATCTGCCAAGGACTGGCCAAGCAAACCGGTGACCTGGGTGGTGCCCTTTCCTGCGGGCGGCGGTACGGACGCGTTCGCGCGCCCGCTGTCCTCGCAGTTCTCCAAGACCACCGGCAAAACCCTCGTGATCGACAACAAGGGCGGCGCGGGTGGAACCCTGGGCGCCAGCTACGCGGCGCGCCAGCCGCACGATGGCTATACCTTCTTCATGGGCGGCACGCACCACGTGATCGCACCCTCGGTCTATCCCAAGCTCGATTACGACATCCAGAAGGATCTGGTGCCGCTGGCGCTGCTCGCGACAGTGCCGCAGGTGCTGGTCATCAACCCCAAGAAACTGCCTATCAAGAACATGCAGGAGCTGCTGGCCCAGCTCAAGGCCAACCCCGGCAAGATGACATTCGCATCTGCGGGGGCAGGCTCCAGCCACCATCTGGCAGGCGAGTTGTTCAAGATACAGAGCAAGACCGATATCCTGCATGTGCCCTACAAGGGTGCGGGGCCGGCACTGCAGGATTTGATAGCGGGCAATGTGGACATGCTGTTTGACGGCTTGGGCTCATCGGCGGCGCACATTGCTGCGGGCCGCATCAAATGCCTGATGGTGGCCGGTGACAAGCGCAACCCCTCACTGCCTGATGTGCCCTGTGCTGCCGAAGTGGGGCTGCCCGACTACAACGTCACCACCTGGTACGGCCTGTGGGCCGTCAAGGGAACGGCACCCGAGGTGCAGGCGCGCATGGTGGAGGAGGTCAGGCGAATGGGGGCTTCCGAAGAAATCAAGGCGGTCTGGGCGAAAAATGGGGCGGACTATGGCAGCATGACGCAGCCGCAGTTTGCCGCCTTTGTGAACGACGAGGTCAAGCGCTGGGCGGCGGTGGTCAAGGCCTCGGGTGCCAAGATCGAATAAAGGCATGCATTCCGTTTCTTCATCAACCGATGGTGAAAATGCAAGGCGCAGGCCTGGAAGACATTCCGCCTGCGAAGCTGGCCAGCCATTGACGGATGCAGGAATCGAATCACATGGGAGTGGGGTGATGGCAGGTCAGATCAGGCAGGAGGCGTGGGTGGCGGCGGATGGCCGGGTCCATGCGCATATCGTGCGCGTGGTGCTCAGCCACCCGGGCAAGCTCAATGCCATGTCGCGCGACATGTGGCGGGCGCTACGCTCTGTTTTTGAGAGCTTGCAGAGCAATCCGGATGTGCGCTGCATCGTGATTGAAGGTGAAGGGGATGCGTTCTGCGCCGGTGGCGATATCTCGGAGTACGAGCGCTTTCGCTTCGCCCCTGACACCCTGGCTGCTTTTCACGAAGGCGAAGTCTGGACAGGCCTGGATGCCATGCTCCGTTGTGACATCCCCGTCATCGCGGTCATCCGTGGCGCCTGCATGGGCGCCGGGGTGGAGATTGCCAGTTGCTGCGACATCCGTATTGCCGCCACCAATGCCAAGTTTGGCGCGCCCATTGCCAAGCTGGGTTTTCCGATGGCACCCAAGGAAGCTGCGCTGGTAGCCAGCCAGGTGGGCGCCATGAAAGCCCGGCAGATGCTGCTCGAAGCTGCGGTGTTTGGCGCAGACCAGATGCAGGCCGCCGGGTTTGTCAGCCGCTGCATGGAACCTGACCTGCTGGCCGCGCACGTTGCCGAAACTGCGGCGCGCGTGGCGAGTCTGGCTCCCCAGGCGGCAAGGCTCAACAAACAAACCCTGCGTGCGCTGACGGCAGGCGACATGGCGGCCCCCACTCTGGCGCAGCCATACGCTTATGCCGATTCTGCCGAACACCGCGAAGGCATTGCAGCCTTTGTGGCCAAGCGGGCTCCCCAATTCTGAAGGCGCCTGCCAAGACGCCCAGGACCTAACCAACCAGAGACAGACATGAAAAACGACAACCTGTTTTGCGCGCTGCGCGCAGCCTTTCCCAAAGACCTGGATGCCATCGCCGTGGAGACCACATCGGCCAGCGGTGAGCCGCTGAACTACAGCTGGCGTGATCTGGACCGCATGAGTGCCCGCATTGCCAATCTGCTGGGCAGCCTGAAGATACCCGCAGGCAGCCGCGTGGCGGTACAGGTCGAGAAATCGGTGGAAGCCATGGCGCTGTACCTGGCCACCCTGCGAGCAGGCTACGTTTTCCTGCCGCTGAACACCGCCTACCAAAGTGCCGAGATCGAATATTTCATCACCAATGCGGAACCAGCCGTGGTGGTGTGCTCGCCGCAGAACTTTGGCTGGGTGTCCAAAATCGCCTTCCAGTGCGGCACACAAAGCGTTTTCACGTTGGGCGATGACCGCAGCGGCACCTTGCTGGAGCGTGCTGTGCACTGTGCCGATACGCATGAGCCTGCCGTCAGGCAAGTCGACGACATGGCCGCCATTCTGTACACCAGTGGCACCACCGGCCGCAGCAAGGGGGCCATGCTGAGCCACGGCAACCTGCTGAGCAATGCAGTGATGCTGAAGGACTACTGGGGCTGGAAGGAGGGTGACGTGCTGATCCATGCACTGCCGATCTTCCATGTGCACGGCCTGTTCGTCGCCATCCATGCGGCTCTGCTCAATGGCAGCAAGATGATCTGGTTCTCCAAGTTCGAGCCCAAGGCCGTGATCGCTGCGATGGAGCGCGCTACCGTCTTCATGGGTGTTCCCACCCTGTATGTACGCATGCTGGCCGAGCCCACGCTCACGAGGGCCGCCACCCGGAACATGCGCCTCTTCATTTCCGGCTCCGCGCCGCTCCTGATCGAGACCTTCCGCGAATGGCAGGAGCGCACCGGCCACACCATCCTGGAGCGCTACGGCATGAGCGAAACCATCATGCTTGTCTCCAACCCCTACCGTGCCGACAGCCGCTACGACGGGCAGGACGAGCGCCGGGGCGGCACCGTCGGCTTTCCACTGCCGGGTGTGGGCGTGCGCGTGCAGGGCGATGATGGTCAGCCGCTACCGGCTGGCGAGATCGGCAACATCCAGGTACAAGGCCCCAATGTGTTCAGTGGCTATTGGCGCATGCCGGAGAAGACCGCCGAAGAGTTCACGAAGGATGCCTGGTTCAAGACCGGTGATGTCGGCAAGGTGGACGCGCGCGGCTACGTGACGATTGTGGGCCGCAGCAAGGATTTGATCATCTCGGGCGGCTACAACGTCTACCCTGCAGAGATCGAAGGCTTCATCAACGAACTGCCCGGCGTGGCCGAAAGTGCCCTGGTTGGCGTACCGCACCCTGACTTTGGCGAAGTGGGGGTTGCCGTGGTCATTGCCAAGCCAGGCCAGGCCGCAGATGCCGAAGGCATCATTGCGACGCTGAAAAAACAGCTGGCCAATTTCAAGATTCCCAAGCGCTGCTTTGTGGTGAACGAGTTGCCGCGCAACACCATGGGCAAGGTGCAAAAGAATCTGCTGCGGGCGCAATACCAGGACCTGTTCAAGGGTTGAAGCTCTTGGCGCCTTCAAGCCAATCCATGAACCAGGGGGGCTGGAGGCCGTAAAGCAAAAGAGAAGGCCAAAAGCCTTCTCTTTTTATAAGCGGCGGGCACTCAAACCTGCCGTTCGCTCTGCTACTGAAAACAAGGTGGCTGTCCTTGGCCCGCATGCGCTGCAGGCCGGATTTGCCAGAAACTCACCGCAGTACCAGCACCGGAATCGTGGCATGCGTCAACACATGCTGGGTCTCGCTGCCCAGCAGCAGGCGCTTGATGCCGCGATAGCCATGCGAGGCCATGACGATCAGGTCACAGTGTTCCTTTTCCGCGGTCTTGAGCAGCGATTCGGCCACCAGATCGGATTGCAGAACAATGCCCTTTACCGGCACGCCCACTGCAGTTCCCTGGGCAACGACCTTGTCGACCACGACCTGGGCAGCGTCCAGCCAGCCTTGCTGGATACGTTCCACCTCCTTGAGGTCGATGACCGCGCTGCCTTCAAAGTAACTGCGGGGGTAGTTGGGCGAGATATTGACCACAGTGATCTGGGTCTGTCCCAGCTTGGCCAGAGCAAGCGCATGCTGCACTGCTTTTTCGGACAGCTCGGATCCATCGGTGGCGAGCAGGATATGGTTGTACATCTTCAGCTCCTTTCGAGGGTGCAGCCGGGGCGGCTGCATGTTTGTACCTTAACCCATTGGCGCAAAGGCTGCCTTGCGCTGTGTCAGAGCAGACAATGGCAGCATATGTTTGCCGGGAGCACGGCAGGCCCGCTCAGACCGTGCATTGCTGGCTGTTAATCAGGGCCTGCAGCTTGTCGGTATCCAGGATGCGTACATGGCGCTGCTTGACTTCGATGATGCCGTCTTCCGCGAACTTGGAGAAGGTGCGGCTCACGGTCTCCAGCTTCAGGCCCAGATAGCTGCCGATTTCTTCCCGCGTCATGCGCAGTATCAGCTCGGACTGCGAGAAGCCCCGCGCGTGCAGGCGCTGCACCAGATTGAGCACGAATGCGGCCAGGCGTTCCTCGGCGCGCATGCTGCCCAGCAGCAGCATCACACCGTGCTCGCGCACGATTTCGCGGCTCATCACCTTGTGAACGTGGTGCTGCAAGGCATTCACTTCGCGCGACAGCTCTTCCAGCTTGGAATAGGGCATCACGCAGACTTCCGCATCTTCCAGCGCAATGGCATCACAGGAATGCTGGTCGTTGACGATGCCGTCCAGGCCAATGATTTCGCCTGCCATCTGAAAACCGGTGACCTGATCGCGTCCATCTTCGGTGGCCACGCTGGTCTTGAAAAAACCGGTGCGAATCGCGTACAGCGATGTGAACGCCTCGCCGTTGCGAAACAGCGCTCCCCCGCGCTTGATTCTGCGGCGCGTGGCCACGATCTCATCGATGCGATCCATCTGGTCGGGCGACAGACCCACGGGCATGCACAGCTCTCGCAGGTTGCAGTTGGAGCAGACCACTTTGATTGTGTTGGCTGTCATGAGTCAATATCCGTTCACAAAAAGATCGCGCGGGGGCGGAGGTTCCTTGAATGCTTCCATTGTCTACGCAGACAAAAAAATACTCTTGATGTAAGTCAAGGACGTGGCCGGCCGGTTGCGGCACATTGGGGCATCCGTACGGAATTGAGACCATGATTTCCCTGACCCCCGATTTGTTGCGCCGGTTTGATGTACCCGGCCCCCGTTACACTTCGTATCCTACCGCAGACCGATTTGTTGAAGCCTTTGGTGCGAATGGCTACAAGCAGGCGCTGGAGCAGCGGCGAACGGGGCTGGGTACCCGCCTGGCACCCTTGTCGCTGTATGTGCACATTCCGTTCTGCGAATCACTGTGCTACTACTGCGCCTGCAACAAGATCATCACCAAGCATCCCGAACGCGCCGACGAATACCTGGATTATCTGGAGCGTGAACTGGATCTGCAACTGGCCCACTGCCCGGCCCGCCAGACCGTGAGCCAGCTGCACCTCGGCGGCGGATCGCCCACCTTCCTCTCCGACGATGGGCTCTCACGCCTGATGGACATGTTCAAAAGCCGGTTCCAGCTGCAGCCGGGGGGTGAATACTCGATCGAGGTCGATCCACGGACCGTGAGCGGGGAGCGCCTCGCACACCTGTTTCGACTGGGCTTCAATCGCCTGAGTTTCGGCGTGCAGGATTTTGACCCGCAAGTGCAAAAGGCAGTGCACCGCGAGCAGCCCTCGGAGCAGGTTTTTTCCCTGATGGCCCAGGCGCGGTTGATTGGCTTTGAATCCATCAATATTGACCTGATCTACGGCCTGCCTCACCAGACGCCGGTCAGTTTTGCACGCACGATGGAACTGGTGAGCCAACTGCGGCCCGATCGTATTGCGCTGTATGCCTATGCGCATCTGCCTGAACGTTTCAAGCCCCAACGCCGCATTGTCGTGCAGGATCTTCCCAAGCCCGTTGACAAGCTGACCATGCTGGCCCAGGCGCTGGAAGCCCTGCAGGCGGGCGGATACGTCTATGTAGGTATGGACCACTTCGCGCTGCCTGATGATGCACTGGCCGTGGCCAAGCGCCAAGGGCGCCTGCACCGCAATTTTCAAGGCTACAGCACGCAGCCCGATTGCGATCTGCTGGCGCTGGGTGTCTCGGCCATTGGCAAGATCGGCGCTACCTACAGCCAGAATGCCAAGACGCTGGAGGAGTACTACGACCTGATCGACCAGGGGCAGATTCCTGTGGTGCGAGGCCTGGCACTCTCGCGCGATGACATGCTGCGCCGCTCTGTGATCATGGGCCTGATGTGCCAGGGCAGCCTGGTGATCGAATCGGTGGAGCAGGCCTGGCTGATCGATTTTCGCCAGTACTTTGCCGCCGAGCTGGAGCAACTGCGCAGCATGCAGGAGCAGGGGCTGGTTCAGATCACTGGCGATGCCGTGTCCGTGACCGAGCTGGGCTGGTACTTTGTGCGTGGCGTGGCCATGGTGTTTGACAAGCACCTGCAGGCGGATCGCACGCGGGCCCGGTTCTCGAAAATCATCTAGGAGCCTGCCTGAGGCTCAACGCGTTACCAGGCCCTCAGGCTCTTGTAGAGCATGTAGACCGCCAGGCACAGCAGAATGCCGCCAAATATCTTCTTGAGCTGGGCCACTGGCAGCCGGTGCGCTGCCCTGGCGCCCAGTGGCGCGGTCAGCACGCTGCATATGGATACCGCAAGCAGGCCGGGCAGCCAGATATAACCCAGCGAGTGGGGCGGCAGGCCTTGTACATGCAGCCCCGCCACCATGAAGCCCAGCACATTGGTCACGGCGATCGGGAAGCCCAGCGCTGCGCTGGTGGCCACTGCGTTGTGGATGGGCACATTGCACCAGGTCATGAACGGCACGCTGATGAAGGCCCCGCCTGCACCAACCAGCCCCGAGAGGCAACCGATCACGCCGCCGGCTGCCAGTTGGCCACCTGTGCCCGGCATGGTGCGCGTGGCTGCGGTTTGGGATTTGCGAAACATGCGCAGTGCCGAGTAGCCGACAAACAGCCCGAAGAACAGGCCCAGATACTGGCCTTTGAGCAGCGAAAAGATGCCCAGGCTCGCGACCAGTCCGCCCAGCACGATGCCGGGCGCAAGGCGCCGGGCGATGTCCCAGCGCACGGCGCCGCGCTGGTGGTGGGCGCGCACGCTGGAGATGGAGGTGAACATGATGGTTGCCATCGACGTGGCAATCGCCATCTTGATGGCCAGTTCCGGGGCAACGGCCTGGGTGCCCAGGATGTAGGTCATGAAAGGCACCAGCACCATGCCCCCGCCGATGCCAAGCAGGCCCGCCAGAAAGCCGGTGATCAAGCCCACGCACGAGAGCGGAAGCAGAACGATGGGATCAGTCATGGGCACCAGTATCCACCTGGACGGTTGTGGTACGCCCAGTAAAAAGGCCACCTGAACCAGGTGGCCTGAAACCCCGCCGCGGCGGAGAGGAGAAGTTGAAAGTGGCTGGCCTCATTGCTTCGGATCAGGCCAGCCAGGCCGAAAACAGGTGTTCGCAGCGGATCCACCAGACCGTCATCCTGAACCGGGGGTTCAGGTGGGCAAGGGCAACCTATCGTTGGGTTCATCTGACGCGAGACGATCACGCTCAATAGGTGATGTACCAAGCCCGTGCTCGTAGAGCATTGGTTCAAGGAACTATAAAGTCTGGCAGGGCTGCGAACGACTCCATTGTACCGGCAGCCAGGGGTGGATGGCCGTAAAAAACCAATTCAATGCCCAGAGGCTGGGCAAAAACAATAGCGACCACTGATTGCTGAATATGGGCTCAATGCCGATTTTTCAGCAAATGCTTGCATGCGGCCGCGATCTGGTGTTGTGTGCGAACCGATGGAGGTGTTTTGCGAAAACCTACACCGTCTGCGCCGCATTGCCTGCGGCTGGTTGTCCAGTGGCGGCATCGAGGCGCTGCATGATGGATTGCAGGCGGGGCTCCTCCCAGTCGAGCGAAGCCTGGGCGGTAGCGGGTTCGGCCTGCTCAACCTGGGCCGCCTGGGTACGGGCCTGTTCGGCTTCCTGGTTCAGCTCGGTGTTCTGGGTTTTCAGATCGAGCAGATCAAAGGCCATGTTGAGGGCAGCCAGCACGGCGATGCGCTCGCGCCCACGAATCTTGCCGGCGTCGCGGATGCCGCACATGGCTTCATCCACCTGCTTGACGGCGGCCATCAGTCGCTCTTCCTGGCCTTCGGGACAGCCCAGCATATAGCTTTGCTGCATGATGTGAACTTCAAGCTGCTTCATGATTCGTCCTGGTCAAAAGTCTTGGGCAGGCGTTCGATCAGCGCGTCAACGCGCGAGCGGGCGGCCGTCAGGCGCGATTGTAGGGAGTCGCGTTCATGGGTGAGGGTATCCACCTGTTCCTGCAGAGTGGCATGCGCGCGCTGCAGTTGTTCGTAGCGGGTCAGCAAAGTTTCCACCCGCTCAAGCATCAGGTCCAAAGAAGGCGTAGTGACCATAGAGAGACAGTTTTATTAAAGCGCAACAGTAAAGACGATAAAATTGTACCCGTTGGTGCTCGCCATGGTGGTTCACATTCTGGCAGTTCAACGGGAAGCAGGGGAGTGCGCTTGTGCCCTACAAGCCATGCTCAACCTGCGCTGCCCCCGCAACGGTAAGCGATGGACGGTATTTTGCCCTCCGCAGCCCGCACTCTAAGCCACTGGATACCTTGAACAAGTCTCTGGGAAGGCGCGCGCTGTGTCATCGTCAGCCCGGATACCGGCCAACACTGTGGATGGCGGTGCGCTGCATAGCGCGCCGCTTCTGTTTTTCCCCATTTGCCGGCGGGGAGGCTGGCGCGGGGTACTTCATCGCTTGAGATGTAGATGCATTCCCATTCGCCAGTGGTGCGCCTGTGCGCGCCCGATTCTGCTATCGTTTTTTCTTCGTTGCGCTCGCCACACACCTGTATTGCTCTGACGGCGGCCCTGATGGCTGCCAGCCTGTCGGCACAGGCCCAGACTACGAATGAAACAGAGGGTAAAACCCTGGAGGCGATGGTAGTCACCGCCAACCGCATCGAGCAACCGCTGTCCGATCTGACGGCCGATATGTCCATCATCGACAGCAAGACCATCGAGCGTCAGGGGCCAGGCGGTGTGGCCGATGTGCTGGCACGCGTGCCGGGTATCCAGATGACCCGCAATGGCGGCCCGGGCACCAGTACCAGCTTGTTCATTCGAGGTGCCGAGACGCGCTTTACCGCCGTGTATGTGGATGGCGTGCGTGTCGATTCGCAGTCCACCGGCGGTGCCTCGTGGCAAAACCTTCCGCTGGCGCTCATCGACCGCGTTGAAGTGCTGCGCGGCCCGGCAGCGGCCGTGTATGGGTCGGATGCCATGGGTGGCGTGGTGCAGATCTTCACCAAGAAGGGCGAAGGCGCGCCCAAGCCCTATGTGGGCTTTGGCGTTGGCAACCGTGGCACCTATACGGCCGAAGCCGGCATCTCTGGTGGCGAAGGGGCGTGGGATTACTCGATTGGCCTCAACCGCGCACAATCGGATGGCTTCAACGCGCGCACCACCCCTACCGCCAACCCCGACAAGGACGGCTACCGCAACAACGCGGTCAATGCGCGCCTGGGCTACCAGCTCAACCAGCAGCACCGGCTGGAAGCCACCATGATGGCCAGCAACATGAATTCGGGCTACGACGTCTCCCCCAAGGAAGATGACCGCAGCATCAACAAGATGTATGCGTTGGGCCTGAACTGGCAGGCCAAGTGGACCGACCACTACAGCACCAAGCTGCAACTCACCCAATCGCGCGATTACTACGAAACCCGGCCATCGCCCTACCAGACCGATACCCGCCTGCACAACTACCTGTTCCAGAACGAGTGGCGTTACGGCATTCACACCATGACGGCCGCGCTGGAGCGCCGTGAGGATTCGCTGGTGAACGGCGGCATCGACCGCGACCGCAGCCAGAATGCGTTGGCGCTGGGCTACGGCATGCACAGCGGTGCACACACCGTGCAGTTGAACCTGCGCCGCGACGACGACAGTGAATTCGGCGGCAAGACCACGGGCAGCGCAGCCTATGGCTACGAATTTGCACCCAACTGGCGCGCCACCGCAACCGTGGGGACCGCCTTCCGCGCGCCCACGCTGTACCAGCGGTTCAGCGAGTACGGCGACGCATCGCTGGCTCCGGAGAAAAGCAAGAATGCCGAATTGGGCCTGCGCTGGGCACAGGGCGCAGACAGCTTCTCTGCCACCGTGTACCGCAACAACGTCACCAACCTGATCAACTGGGTGGGCGGTACGGGTACTTGCGTTGGCAAGGATGGTGCTTTCGGTGGCTGCTACGCGAACGTCGGCAAGGCACGTCTCGAAGGCATCACCCTGGCCGGCACCACCAAGCTGGGCCAGTTCAACCTGCATGGCTCGGTGGATTTCCAGAACCCGCGCGACCAGACCACGGACAAATTGCTGGCGCGCCGCGCCAAGCGCTATGCCACGCTGGGTGGTGACACGCGCGTGGCCGGCTGGACCCTGGGCGCCGAAATGCAGGCCACTGCCAAGCGCTATGACAACGCGGCCAACACCAATGTGCTGGGCGGCTACACCTTGTTCAACTTGTCGGCCAGCACGCAGATTGCCAAGGATTTCAGCCTGATCGCCCGCATCAACAACCTGGCGGACAAGAAGTACGAAACCGCACGCACCTACGCTTCGGAAGGGCGCAGCGCGTACATCGGCATCAAGTGGATGCCCCAATAAGAGCATCCAGGAAATCAGGAAGTCGGGAGATAACAGGGTGATGGATGCAGCGGTGAGTGGAAGCGATGGCCAGAAGACCTCCCGGTGCGTGGCGCTGCTGGTGGCGGCGCCCGCGTCCGGGCAGGGCAAGACGACGGTGACGGCGGCGCTGGCGCGCCTGCACGCGCGCGCCGGGCGGCGCGTGCAGGTGTTCAAGTGCGGGCCGGATTTTCTCGATCCGCAATGGCACCGGCTCGCCAGTGGCGGTGATGTGCACACGCTCGACCGCTGGATGAACGGCGAGCACGATGTGCGTGCCCGCCTGTACCAGGCCGCCCTTTGCCATGACGTGCTGCTGATCGAAGGTGTGATGGGCTTGTTTGATGGCGAAAGCAGCGCCGCAGATCTGGCCAAATCCCTTGGTGTATCGGTGGTCGTCGTCATTGACGCATCGGCCATGGCTGGCACCTTTGGCGCCATTGCCTATGGCATGCAGCACTTTGATCCTGACATGAAGCTTGCCGGAGCGCTGGCCAATCGTGTAGCAAGCAACTACCACGGCGAACTGCTGCGCGATGGCCTGCGCGACCCGGCGCTCTGGCTCGGGGCGATGCCCCACGTGGCGTTGGCGGGCGGAGCCCCGCGCGCCAACCTGCTGCCGGAGCGCCACCTGGGTCTGGTGGCAGCCCAGGAACTGCCCGATGCGCTGGAGCGGCTCGATGCAGCAGCCGATGCGCTGGCCCAGACGCCGCTGGGGCAACTGTCCTGGTCGGACTGGCAGGAGCGCTGGTCGGTGGATTTTGCAGCCCAGGACGATGAGACCGAGATACCTGCGCTGCTGACTGGGCGTCGCATTGCCGTGGCGCGTGATGCGGCCTTCAGTTTCATCTATGCGGCCAATCTGGAATGCCTGCGCGCCATGGGGGCGGAGCTGGCATTCTTTTCGCCCGTGGCGGGCGAGCGCCTGCCTGTGTGCGATGCCTTGTGGCTGCCCGGTGGCTACCCCGAGCTGCACCTGCAGGCCCTGCAGGCCAATGCAGGGTTGCAGCTCGATCTGCAGGCGCATGTGGAGCAAGGCAAGCCCGTGTGGGCCGAATGCGGCGGCATGGTGGCGTTGGCCGAAGGACTGACCGATCTGGAGGGCCGCTGGCACAGCCTGTGGAGCCTGCTGCCTGCACAGGCGCGCATGCAGCAGCGCCTGGCGGGTCTGGGCATGCAACAGCTGGCGACGCCCTGGGGCGTGCTGCGTGGCCACACCTTCCACTATTCACGCCTGGACAGCGATGCGGGCCTGGTTGCTCGCAGCAGCCGGCCGGGCCAGGAACCCGAAAGCGGCAAGGGGGAAGCGGTGTACTGCCATGGCAGCATTCATGCCAGCTATTTCCATGCCTGGTTCCCTTCCTGCCCGCAGGCCGTGGCAGCGCTGCTGGGGGCGGATGTACTGCAGACCTTGCAGCAGACCGCACAGCAGGACTGGCCAGGTGCGTGTGCCGCATCGGCCTCCGAGACTGCATAAGATGGCAGCCATGGCAGAACCTTCGTTTTCAGTGAATGGTGCAGCGCTCAAGCTCTTGCTGCTGGGCGGGCAGAAATCCGGTAAATCACGGCAGGCAGAGCTGCTGGCGCGCCAATGGCTGCAGCAGGGCGCGGGTTACACCGCCAGTCTGATCGCCACCGGCACTGCCTACGACGATGAAATGAAAGCCCGCATTGCCCGCCACCAGAGCGACCGCGCCGCACGCGTGGCGCAACTGGGCACGGTGGAAGCGCCGCGCGATGTGGCGCAGGCGATAGCCGCATGCAGCGGGCCGCAGCATCTGCTGATCATCGATTGCCTGACCCTGTGGCTGACCAACTGGCTGATGCCTGCACCAGAACTTGAGAAAAATCAGGCTTTAGCGCACAACTGGCAAGCGCAACAAGCTCTTTTTTTAGGAGCGATTGAGCGTGCGCCCGGCCCGGTCATCCTGGTCAGCAACGAGATCGGCCTGGGCGTGATTCCCATGGGCCGCGAAGTACGCGCCTTTGTCGATGCGCTGGGCGTGCTCAACCAACAAACGGCTGCGGTGTGCAACCGCGTCACACTGATGGCCGCAGGTTTGCCTCTGCACATGAAATGATGGCCCGTTTTATGCATTTTCCAAATTCCTCCCTCCTGCTGCTTGCCGTGCGTACCGCAGGTACCGCAGTGGCAGCAGCATTGCTGGGCGCAGTAGCGGCCAGTGCGAAGGAATTGCCCACCGCCGGGCGTGCCGCAGCCATTCCGGTGCTGGCCGAATCCGCGCGCCTCGCTCCCCAGCCCATCACCGACGATCGTGGCAAGACCGTGCAACTGGCACGGCCGCCGCAGCGCATCGTCAGCCTGCTGCCTTCGCTGACCGAAAGCACCTGCGCCCTGGGCCTGTGCGACCGGCTGGTCGGGGTGGATCGCTATTCGGACTGGCCCCTGGCAGTCAAGAAACTGCCGATAGTGGGCGGAGGGCTGGATCCGAGCGTGGAATCCATCGTGGCGCTCAAGCCTGACCTGGTGCTGATGTCGCATGCCTCGAAGGTGGCCGAGCGGCTGGAAGCGCTGGGCGTGAAAGTGGCGGCGCTGGAAGTGAAATCGCAGGCCGGTGTGCACAAGGTGCTGCAACAACTGGGCCAGGTGCTGGGCGTGCCTGCAGCAGAAGGTGCCGACCGGGTGTGGCGCGAGCTGCAGGCGGGCGTGGCCGATGCAGCGCAGCGTGTACCTGCCTCTGCCAGGAACAGCCGGGTGTATTTTGAAGTGAGCCGGGGCCCGTATGCGGCAGGTCCGCAGTCCTTCATCGGAGAAATTCTGGCCCAGCTGGGGGTGGACAACGTGGTGCCTGCCGAACTGGGGCCGTTTCCGCGCCTGAGCCCCGAGTTTCTGCTGCGCTCCCAGCCCGACGTGATCATGCTGGGCAATCGCAGCATGCAGGCTGCCACCAGCTACCCGGGCTGGAACAGCCTCAAGGCCATCAAGGGCGGGAACCTGTGTGTCTTCAACGACCAGGATTCCTACACCATTGTGCGCCCCGGCCCGCGCATGGCAGAGGCCGCCCACCTGATTGCGCAGTGCCTGATTGACAAGGCACCAAAAAAGCAAGGCGCAGAAAAGCCGGCCGAAGGAGGGCAGCGTTGATGGCGGCTTCGGCAGAGCAGGCGCTACGGCACGAATGCGCCCCCGGCCAGCGCCGCAGCGGCTGGCTGGCGCTGGTGTTGCTGCTGCTTTCCGTCGCGCTGTTGATGGTGGGCGCCAGCGTGGGCAGCACCGGCTGGGAGAGCGTGCTGCGCATGCGGGACGACGCCACCGCCTGGCAGATCGTGATGGACATCCGCCTGCCGCGCTCCCTGGGCGCCTGGCTGGCAGGCGCGCTGCTTGGCCTTGCCGGGGCGGTGGCGCAAGGCCTGTTTCGCAACCCGCTGGCAGATCCGTACCTGCTGGGCAGCGCATCGGGTGCATCGCTGGGCAGCGCCGTGGGCCTGGTGCTGATGGGCTCGTCCCTCACCAGCCTGAGCTTCGTCTACCGGCTGGGCATGACGGGCATGGCCTTTGCCGGCGCTGCCTGCGCCGTGGGCCTGACCGTGGTGCTGGCGCGCAATGTGCAAAACACCTTGCGCCTCTTGCTGGCGGGTGTGATTGTGGGCGTGGTGCTGGGCGCCGTGCGCGATCTGCTGGAATTGAAGCACCCTGACATCCTGCAAGCCATGCAGGCCTTCACGCTGGGCACTTCGGCCTTTGTGGGCTGGGAGGGCTGCGCACTGATGGGCGGGGTACTGCTGGTCTGTGCACTGGCCACCTGGGCCTGCTCGCGGGTGCTCGATGGCCTGACGCTGGGCGAAGCCACGGCCACCAGCCTGGGCTTGCCGCTGACGCAACTGCGCTACGGCTTGGTGGCGGTGCTGGCGCTGGCGACGGGAACGTCTGTGGCCCAGACTGGCCTGATTGCCTTTGTGGGGCTGGCTGCACCGCACCTGGTGCGCAGCCTGGTGCGCATCGGCCACGGCCGCAGCACCTTGTTGGCCGCTGCCATGGGCGGCACGCTGCTGCTGGCCGCAGACATTCTGGCGCGGTGGTTGGTGGCGCCGCAGGAGTTGCCGGTAGGCGTGCTGACTGCCGCACTGGGCGGCACCTATCTGCTGTGGCGCATGCACCGCAGTACCCGGGCGGCAGGAGCCATGTGATGCTGCAAAATACTACCGAAATCATAGCTATTGCTGCTCGTCAGATATGCGCCAGCGTGCATTCCAAGCCGATATTGCATGGCCTGTCTGCCGGGTTTGCCAAGGGCCGGTGGACCAGCATCGTCGGCCCCAATGGCGCAGGTAAATCGAGCCTGCTGAAGGTCCTGAGCGGCCTGTGGCCCGCGCATGGCCTGCAGGGCCAGGTGCATCTGCTGGGCAAACCGCTGCAGTCGTGGCCGCGCAAGGCGCGCGCCCAGGCGCTGGCCTGGCTGGGGCAGGGTGAGGTGACCACCGAAGACTTGACGGTGCTGGATGTGGCCTTGCTCGGTCGCCTGCCGCACCAGCCCTGGCTGGCGGCGCCCAGCCACGAAGATCACGCCATTGTGGAGCGCTGCCTGCGCCAGACCCAGGCCTGGGAGTGGCGCCACCGCCCGGTGGTGGAACTCTCGGGCGGTGAACGCCAGCGGGTGCTGCTGGCCCGGGCGCTGGCGGTGCAGGCCCAGGTGCTGCTGATGGATGAACCGCTCGCCAACCTCGACCCGCCGCACCAGACCGACTGGGTGGACAGCGTGCGTGCGCTCACCAGCCAGGGCACCACAGTCATCAGCGTGCTGCACGAAATCTCGGTGGCGCTGCTGGCAGATGACATGCTGATCCTGCAGGAGGGCCGGGTGGTACACCAGGGCGCCTGCAGCGATCTTGCCACCCATGCGGCGCTCGAAGCGGTGTTTGACGACCGCATCCAGGTGCGCAGCATCGATGGCCTGTGGATGGCGTTGCCGCGTATGGCGAAATGAAGAATCCCGCTGCCTGGGCGGCTCTGTCCGGCGTGTCTCATCCCGGATGCGTCAAATTTTTAAACGCTGTGGGTGGTGTGTGCCGCTTGCAACCCTGAGAAGGAAAAACATGCAGATCGAAACTCCTCCCACCGAAAAACCTTACGAAAAGCCCGAGGGTGAACGCCGCGGCCTCGTCATCGTCAACACCGGCGACGGCAAGGGCAAGAGCACGGCTGCCTTTGGCCTGGCCTTCCGTGCCACGGGCCGGGGCAAGGCCGTCAAGGTGTTCCAGTTCATGAAGGTGCCCACGGCGCGCTTTGGCGAGCACCGGCTGGCCGATCAGGTGGGGCTGCCCATCGAAGGCCTGGGCGACGGCTTCAGCTGGAAGAGCAAGGATCTGGAGCAGTCGGGCCAGCTGGCGCGCGACGGCTGGGAAAAGGCCCGGGCGGCCATCCTGTCGGGCGAGTACTTCCTCGTGGTACTCGATGAAGTCACCTACCCGCTGATCTACGGCTGGCTGCCGTTGCAGGAGGTGCTCGATACGCTGGCTGCGCGACCCAAGGACGTGCACGTCTGCCTCACGGGCCGGCGCTGCCCGCAGGAGATCATCGACATCGCCGACACGGTAACCGAGATGAAGCTCATCAAGCATGCCTTCCAGGCGGGTATTCCTGCCCAACGGGGCATTGAGGATTGAGCGTTAACGGACTCCAGTCCTGTTGCCCTGCTGACCCGCCGGTGACATAAAGGTCCACAATCGAACCATGCCCGATACACCGATTCCTCCCCCAGCGGCGGCCATGATTGCCGCCACGCCGTTCACCGAGGCGGAGCGCGCGGCTGTCTACCGGGCCATCTACGAGCGGCGCGACATGCGTCACTTTGCCGGTGGCGCTGTGCCTGAGGAGGTATTGCTGCGCCTCTTGCGCGCGGCGCACCATGCGCCCAGCGTGGGCTTCATGCAGCCCTGGCGTTTCATCCGCGTGAAAAACGCTGCCTTGCGCCAGACCATCCATGCACTGGTCGAGGAGGAGCGCGTACGCACTGCCCGCGCACTGGGCGAGCGCGAGGAAGATTTCATGAAGCTCAAGGTGCAGGGCGTGCTGGATGCCGCCGAGGTGCTGGTGGTGGCCATGCCGCCAGGGCGCGAGGCTCACATCTTTGGCCGCCGCACCCTGCCCGAGATGGACATCGCCAGTGCAGCCTGCGCCATCCAGAACCTGTGGCTGGCCGTGCGCGCCGAAGGGCTGGGCATGGGCTGGGTATCCATTTTCGATCCGCAGGCGCTGGCGCAACTGCTGCAAATGCCAGCAGGCGCCCACCCGCTGGGCGTGTTATGCCTGGGACCTGTTGCCGCCTACTATGCCGAGCCGATGCTGCAACAGGAGAAATGGGCCTGCCGTGCACCGCTGGAAGACATGCTGATGGACGATGTCTGGACCGAGGGGCCGCCTGCGGCATGACGGCCATCACCTGGTCGGAACTGCTCGCCTGGTCCTTCAGCCCGCTGGGCTGGCTGTACCGGGCGCTCACGGCCGCGCCAGATGCGGCGGTGCTGTGGTCGCAGAATCTGCTGTGCGCCTTGATTGCCGTGCTGGTGGCCTTGGCGCTGGACCGGCTGTGGGGCGAGCCACCTGCCTGGCTGCACCCGGTCGTCTACATGGGCAAGCTGCTGGGCGTGATAGGAAAATACATAGCGCCCCGCGCAGAGCAGTCGCAAGATTGGATGCGATTTGTATTGGGAATGGTTGCATGGTGCGCGCTGGCAGCTATTGTTTTTGTAGTCTACTGGGCCATTCTCTTTCTGCTGCCCCACCAGCCCTGGTGGCTGGCTGGTGTGTTCATGGGGGTGCTGCTCAAGCCGCTGCTGTCCTGGCGCATGCTGAGGGACGAGGTGCTGGCCGTTGAAGCTGCGCTGCAGCAGTCATTGCCAGCGGGCCGCGAGCGCCTGTCGTGGCTGGTGAGCCGCGATACCTCCCAACTGGATGCCTCCACCGTGCGTGAAAGCGCCATCGAAACCCTGGCCGAGAACCTGGGCGACTCCGTCATTGCGCCGCTCTTCTGGTTTGCCATTGCAGGCGTGCCAGGTGCGGCGGTGTACCGCCTGGCCAACACGGCAGATGCCATGTGGGGCTACCCCGGCTGGCGCGGGCAGGGCGAAGATCGCCGTTACTGGCAGTGGGCTGGAAAATGGGCGGCGCGGGCGGACGATGTGCTCAACTGGGTGCCTGCACGCCTTACCGCCGCCTGGCTGGCGCTGCTGGCAGGCGGCGTTGCCTGGGGTGCACTGCGGCGTGATGCGCGTGTGACGCCTTCGCCCAATGGCGGCTGGCCCATGGGTGCGATGGCACTGGCGCTGGGCGTGCACCTGTCCAAGCCGGGGGTGTACCAGCTGAATCCGCAGGGCATGGCACCCGGGGCGCCGCACCTGCAGCAGGCCGTAAAGCTGGCCTCCAAAGTGATTGTGGCGCAGGTGGTATGCGTGCTGGTAGCTATTTTTTCAATAGCGTTGTGGATGGGGACTCGCCATGCTTGAAGGCCTCCATGGCGGCACCGACGCGCTGGGTGTGCCCGCGCACGATTTTTCCACCAACCGCAACGCTTTCGGGCCGTGCCCTGCGGCGGTGGCGGCCCTGCAGGCTGCGCATGTAGCGCAGTACCCCGATCCGCTCTATACAGGGCTGCGGGAGCGGCTGGCGGCCTTTCACGCGGTGGAGGAGCGGCGCATCGTCATCGGCGGCAGCAGCAGCGAGCTGATTCACCGGATCACCCAATATGCGGCGCGCAATGGTGCATCGGCCGTTACCTTGCCCCGCCGCCACTACGGCGACTATGCGCATGCCGCACAGGTGTGGGGGCTGGCGCTGCAGCGGCGCGACAGCGCAGAGGCTGGCATGGGGCATGGTGATCTGCACTGGTTCTGTGAGCCATCGAGCCCGCTTGGCCAGTTGGATACCGTCTCAGCGTCTGCAGGGCGGGGCTTGCATGTTCTGGATTGTGCCTACCGCCCTCTGTGGCTGGAAGGTGAAGCACCTCAGCGCAACCTGGATGGCCTGTGGCAGCTGTGGACGCCCAACAAGGCCCTGGGCATGACGGGGGTGCGTGCCGCCTACGCGATTGCCCCGCTCCACGCCACGGATGAGGCGCTTTGCGCGCTGCACGCGCTGGCGCCATCCTGGGTGGTGGGCGCGCACGGCGTGGCCATGCTGGACGCCTGGACGACCGACGAAGTGCAGCAATGGCTGGCCCTGGGCCTGCAAAGCCTGCGAATCTGGAAGCGACAGCAACTGGCGTTGTGTGAGCAGCTGGGCTGGGCGGTGGAGCCCGGCCACCAGGCCAATTACTTTGTGGCACGGCCATCTCTGGACGAAGAAGCACTCGTGCAACGCCTGGCCTGCCTGCGTACGCAGGGCATCAAGCTGCGCGACTGTGCCAGTTTCGGCTTGCCCGGCCACGTGCGCCTGGGCGTGCTGCCGCCTGCGTCGCAGGCAGCGCTGGAGCAGGCCTGGAGCGCTTTGCCCTAACTCATAGAGAATCAGCGCGACCAGCCCCGAGGGCATCCAACCGGCGCTACCATTTCGCATGGACTCACCAATTCCTTCCCTGCGCTCCGTTGTGGTGGAGCGCTATGTCACCCCCTTGCGCGAAGGCGGCTCGATGCCCGCCGTGGTCGAGGCGGACGATCTGGGCCTGTACGTGCTCAAGTTCCGCGGCGCGGGGCAGGGCGTGCGCGCCCTGATGGCCGAGCTGATTTCGGGCGGCATTGCCCGGGCGCTTGGCTTGCCCATTCCCGAGATCGTGCTGGCCCGGCTGGATGCCAAGCTGGCGCAGACCGAACCCGATCCTGAAATCCAGGACCTGATACGTGCCAGTGACGGCCTGAACGTGGGGCTGGATTACCTGCCCGGGTCGGTGAATTTCGACCCCGCAGTCGATATGGTGGACAGCGGCTTTGCATCGCGCCTGGTGTGGTTCGACACCCTGGTCAGCAACGTTGACCGCACGGCGCGCAACACCAATCTGCTGATGTGGCAGCGCCGCCCCTGGCTGATCGACCATGGGGCTACGCTCACCTTTCACCACGCCTGGGAAGGGGTGGTCGCTGACCCTGGCAAGCCCTATGCCCCGATTGCGGACCATGTGCTGCTGCCGCAAGCCTCGCAGCTTGCACAGGTGGACGCGGCGATGGCAGGGCAGTTGACTGCCCCGGTGCTGGAGGCCATTGTGGCGGCCGTGCCCGACTGCTTTCTGAACCAGGCGGCGCAAGACCGCCACAGCGATGCGCTGGCCGATCCGCAGGCCCACCGCGCCGCCTATGTGAATTATTTTCTGGCCCGTCTGCAGGACCGTGGCCGCTGGTTGCAAGGAGCCATCGATGCACGCGCATGATGTATATGACTACGCTGTCGTGCGCGTGGTACCCCGGGTGGAGCGCGAGGAATTCATCAACGCCGGGGTGATCGTCTCCTGCCAGCGCAGCGGTTACCTGCAGGCTGCCATGGCGCTGGATGAGGCGCGGCTGCTGGCGCTGGACCCGCAGGCCGATCTGGAGATGGTGTACCGGCACCTGGGCAGCATCATCGCCATTTGCGAGGGCCGGCCTGAAGGCGGGCCGATTGCGCAATTGCCGTTCCGCGCGCGTTTTCACTGGCTTACTGCCAAGCGCAGCAGCATCATCCAGACCTCGGCTGTGCACACGGGCCTGTGCCTGCATGGCGACCATGCGCTGGAGCGCATCCTGCAGCGCATGGTGTTGCCCCTGCAACCCAAGGTGCACGCATGACCGCCCGGTGTGTGATGGTGCTGGGCACCAGCAGCGGTGCAGGCAAGAGCTGGGTGGCCACGGCGCTGTGTGCCTGGTACCGGGCGCAAGGCTACAAGGTGGCGCCCTTCAAGGCGCAGAACATGAGCAACAATGCGCGCGTGGTGGCCACGCCTGATGGCCAGTGGGGCGAGATTGGTACCGCGCAGTACCTGCAGGCGCTGGCCGCAGGCGCCGTACCCGATGTGCGCATGAACCCGCTGCTGCTCAAGCCCGAGGCCGATACCAAAAGCCAGGTCGTGCTATTCGGCCAGGTGAATGACGAGCTGACGGCCATGCCTTGGCGCGGCCGCAGTGCCCGGGTCTGGCCGCAGATCGCCCAGGCGCTGGATGAGTTGCGCGCCGAAAACGATGTGGTGGTGATCGAAGGGGCGGGCTCGCCCGCCGAGATCAACCTGCACGCGAGTGACGTGGTCAACATGCGCGTGGCGCGCCACTGCGACGCGCACTGCCTGCTGGTGGCCGACATCGACCGGGGCGGCGCGTTTGCGCACCTCTATGGCACCTGGGCTCTGTTGCCTCCTGAGGAGCAGGCGCTCATCAAAGGCTTTGTGCTCAACAAGTTCCGGGGCGATGCCAGCCTGCTCGCGCCCGCGCCGCAGATGCTGGAAGAGAGAACCGGCGTGCCTACCGTGGCCTGCATCCCCATGCAGTTTGCGCACGGCCTGCCGGAAGAAGACGGCGTGTTTGACGACCGTGGCAGCGCCGGCGCGGGGCAGGCGGTGCACACCACCATCGCCATCATTGCCTATCCGCGCATCAGCAATCTGGATGAATTTCAGCCGCTGCTGCAGGTGCCGGGCGTGCGGGTGGTCTGGGCCCGCTCGCCCTCGCAGCTGGCGGGTGCCGATTGGGTCATCCTGCCGGGCAGCAAGGCCACGGCCGCCGATCTGGCCTGGATGCGCTCGCAGGGGCTGGATGCCGCCGTGACGGCGCACGCCCAGGCAGGCAAGCGGGTGCTGGGCATTTGCGGAGGCCTGCAGATGCTGGGCGAGGCGTTGATCGATCTGCATGGCGTCGATGGCAACGCAGCCGGTCTGGGCCTGCTGCCGCTGGCCACCCTGTTTGCGCAGGACAAGACGGTGCAGCCCACTGCGTTCGCGTTGCCTGCCTTGCAGGCGCCGTGGCAGGCTTTGGGCGGCGTGCAGGTGCGCGGTTATGAAATCCACCATGGACAGACTCAACTGCGAGCCGACATGCAGGCGGGCACCAGCCATCCCGCACACGAGCTGCTGCCGGGCCTGTTGTGGCAGGGCGGAAACCCAGCGGTGCTGGGCACCTATCTGCATGGCTTGTTCGAGAACGGGGAGGTCATTCATGCCCTGTTCGGCCATGGCGCGCCCAGCCTGGAGCAGGTTTTCGATCGGCTGGCGCAGGGCGTTGGCGAGTGGTTTGAAGCGGAGGCTCTCGCGCTCCGGTAAAACCTGCCCTTCTGTCTGACCGAATGAAAAGCGCCAGCACATTCATCATGCGCTGGCGCTTTTACCGTTACGGGGCGATGCGGATCGTGTCAGATCAGCGTTTGGTCCGGCGCACGGCCAGAGCCATCAGGCCCATCGATGCCAGCAAGAGTGCCCAGGGGCTGTCCACCGGAACGGATGAGGTCGCACCGGGCGTTGGTGGCGTTACGGTGGGAGCTACGACCACCGTCACCTGGGCCGTCGCGCACGCCGGTGTAGGGTAAGTGCCTTGCGCGGTGCAGATCTGGTACTGGAAGGTATCGGTGCCGGTAAACCCTGCCGAAGGGGTATAGGTGGCAGTGCCATCGGCGTTGTAGACGACGGTGCCATGCGTGGGGGCAGAAACCGCTGTGGCGGGCCCAGCCAGCGGGGCATTGGCAGGATCGGAAGAAGCGTCGTTGGCCAGAATGCTGACGGTCACTGGCGTATCCACCTTGGTGGCGGCAGAGTCTGCCGTGGCGGTTGCTCCCAGCACGTTCACGCTCACCGTAGCCGTTTTGCACTGGGTGGGGGCGGTCTGCACGCACACTTGGTAGGTGAACGTATCGGTCCCCGAAAATCCTGCGTTGGGTGTGTAGACCACCTTGCCGGAACCATCGACGGTGACCGTGCCGTTGGCGGGTTGCTGCGCAATGGTGGGCGGCGCGAGGGTTGCCGGTGGCGAGGACGTGGTGTCATTGGCGCGCACATCCAGGGTGACGGGCTGGCCTTGCACGGTATTGCTGGTGTCGGCAACCGGGTTGGGGGTGGGCGGAATGCCCAGCATCATGTCAATGGTGGAGTGCCTTGGCAGTCCCAGTTCCTTGGCCCGGATTTCGCAGACATCGGCAGCTTTTACCACCAGGCCCACTGTGGTGCCATTGAGAGGGCCGGTGGTCGGGCTTGCCAATTTCCAGAAGGAATCGGTGGCATTGGCCACCGGAGGCGTCTGCACCGGGTTGTTGGCCGTGGCGATCTGCAGGTATTCGACCAGGCTTGCATCCACCTGCGTGCCGTCGCAGCGGTAGAAGCGGTACTCCATGGCATCGGTTGAGTCGAAATCATGGCTGAACAGGGTCGTTCCCACCACCATCGGCGCCTGGAACTTCATCGAGACCTCGCCCGCGCCCACTTCCCACACATTGCCCGGGTCCGTCGGAAGCCCGATATTGGCCGGCAGATCGGTAGAACTCATGAGCGCGTTGCTTTGTCCGCTGCCCCAGGTCGCCCAGGTGGTGGGCGGTGTGCCCACGGTGTTGATCGTGAACGGAGTCCCGCCGATCGTCGCATTGATCGGCACGCCTGCTGTGGGCGTGGGAACCGCCGTCACAAACTTGGCCATTTTCCAGCCGGTGAAATACTGTGAATTGGCCGCCACCGGGGTTTCCGCGTGCGCAGCAATGCACACCAGCAGGGCTGAGCACAGCCCCAACATTTCTCTCGTGGTTCTCATCCCTGTCCTCTGTTATAAAGAATTTATTTATATTATTAATTAATAAATGAAATTAAATTGACAACAAATATTTTGGTTTCAGTTATGTTCAAAAATCACAACAAAACTAGGTATATGTGAAGACCGTGGTCAGAGCTGGGCGTCAGGGGCGTTCACGGAACGCGCCGAAAAGGCGGTGGCGCATGAGCAACATGTGCGTCATGGCGACATGTAGGCCATGGACTGCATGGTCTGGCGGGCTGGGCCGATAACGACAGCCAGGGATCACACGCATGCTGTTGGTTGCAATTGCCCCTTACCAGACAGAAGGAAGATCACCATGAAAAATGTTGTCCGCCAATCCTTGCAAATTGCCATTGCTGCGGTTGCCTTGGGTGTGACCGGTTTTGCGTCTGCACAGCCAGCCGCGCCCGAAAAAGCTCCCGCCAAACACGCGCAGCATCCGCACAAGGGCGGCAAAGCCCATCAACGCGCGGATCGCAACGTGGCCGATGGCAGCTCCAGCGCCCGAGAGGCCGCCGCCGCCCTTCAGGCCGGCCGACAGGGACAACTGACCGACCGCAGCAGTGACCAGTACGCCGGCAACGCCGTGGCCCGCTGCGGCGTGTTTCGGGTCGAAGAAGACAGGCGTGCCTGCGTGGATCGGGTGACCAACGGCCAGGACAGCGGCTCCGTGCAGGGCGGCGGTATTCTGCGCGAATACACCTACACCGTTCCGGCCAAGCCCTGAGATCGTAAACACGTTCTGAGGCAGCGCGTAGGTGCGTCTGCACGCATCCGATCACGCCTGAGCTCTCTCGGACGGGTGTGTAACACGCCAGTGCACCCATCCGAATTTGCGCTCTGGCCGGGCAACCGGTCAGAGCGTTTTCTTTTGGTATGGGCCAGAGGCCCTGCAACGT
Organism: Comamonas odontotermitis; assembly: GCF_020080045.1. NCBI lineage: Bacteria > Pseudomonadati > Pseudomonadota > Betaproteobacteria > Burkholderiales > Comamonadaceae > Comamonas > Comamonas odontotermitis. Next base: position 3,348,920 of record NZ_CP083451.1, on the reverse strand, counting down.
GTTGGCGGTAGCGCGATACTATGCGCCTCTGGCTTGGATGGCTTGCGCCGCTGTGCCCCAAGCCTGTCCCCAGCATTTCGCACCATGTCTGATATCCGCACGATCGCATCCATCCCTTCCGTTTCCTCGCTTCACGACGCTGGCCTGCAAAGCCGGGTTCAGCATTTGCTTGATCAGAAGACCAAGCCGGTGGGCTCTCTGGGCCAGCTGGAGCAGCTCGCGCTGCGCATTGCCTGCATTCTGGGAGATGAGCAGCCTGTGCTGCAGGCGCCGCAGATGCTGGTGTTTGCAGCCGATCACGGCCTGGCGGCGCGGGGGGTTTCGGCATATCCGGTCGATGTGACCTGGCAGATGGTCGAGAATTTTCTGGCAGGAGGCGCTGCCGTCAGCGTGCTGGCGCGGCACAACGGCATTGCACTGAATGTGGTGGATTGCGGCGTGGCCAGGGATTTTGCCGCGCGCGAGCAGGACCCGGCGCACAAGCTGCCCGTGCCCGGCGAGCCCCGTCTGTGGCGCCGCAAGATTGCCTACGGTTCTGCCGATTGCAGCGCGGGCCCGGCGATGACGGCAGAGCAATGCGCGATGGCCCTGCGCAACGGCATGGTGCTGGTGCAGCAATTGCCGGGCAATGCACTGCTGCTGGGTGAGATGGGGATCGGCAACACCTCCAGCGCTTCGCTGCTGCTGGCGCGTTTGTGCAATGAACCGATCGAGGCGGTGACTGGCGTCGGCACCGGGCTCGATGCGGCAGGCCTTGCGCGCAAGGTGGAAGTGCTGCGCCAGGTGCTGGACCTGCATGCTGGCGCGCAGGAGCCGCTGGATGTACTGTGCGCGATGGGCGGGCTGGAGATCGCCACCATGGTGGGTGCCGTGCTGCAGGCTGCCGTGGAGCGCCGCGTGATTGTGGTCGATGGCTTCATCACCACGGCGGCCGTGCTGGTGGCCAGCCGCCTGCAGCCTGCCGTGCTGGAGCGCTGCGTCTACGCCCACCGCTCGGGTGAGCCGGGCCACACGCGCATGCTGGCCCATCTGCATGCGCAGCTGCTGCTCGATTGGCAACTGCGGCTGGGCGAAGGCTCGGGCGCTGCACTGGTCTGGCCGCTGTTGCAGTCGGCCTGCGCCATCCTGCGCGAGATGGCGAGCTTTGCATCTGCCGGGGTCAGCCAGCAGAGTTGATCAAAAGAGGCTGCTCGCGCCCAATGGGGAAGCGCAATTTGCTATTATTTTGGTAGCGTTTTCTGCTCAGCGCATGCCCGAAGCTGGCGCTGGCGTCTTTGGCGTGAAATCGCAGTAGGGCGCCACCACGCATTCCCAGCAGCGCGGTTTGCGCGCCTGGCACACATAGCGGCCCAGCAGAATCAGCCAGTGGTGCGAATCGACGGCGTATTCGTCGGGTACGCGCTTCATCAGCTGCTTTTCCACTTCCAGCGGGTTCTTGCCAGGTGCCAGACCCGTGCGGTTGCCGACGCGGAAGATGTGCGTATCGACTGCCATGGTCGGCTGGCCAAATGCCACGTTCAGCACCACATTGGCCGTCTTGCGGCCCACGCCTGGCAGGGCCTCCAGCGCTTCGCGGGTGTCGGGGACCTTGCCGCCATGGAGCTGCACCAGCATGCGGCAGGTTTCCATCAGGTGCTTGGCCTTGCTGCGGTACAGGCCAATGGTCTTGATATGGCTCTCCAGGCCTTCGAGGCCCAGGTCCAGAATGGCCTGCGGTGTGTTGGCAACCGGAAAGAGCTTGCGCGTGGCCTTGTTCACGCCCACATCGGTGGCCTGGGCCGACAGCAGCACAGCGGTGAGCAGCTCGAACACCGAGGTGTACTCCAGCTCGGTCTGTGGCGAGGGGTTGGCAGCCTTCAGCGTGGCGAAAAACGGTTCGATATCGGCGGTTTTCATGGGGGCAACTTGTTTTGATGCATGGTCTGGCACAAAGCCGAGGTGCCAAGGGGGAGCCTCTGGCAGGCAAGCGTCTGGCCTGCGCCTGATCTGCATCCGTCGTTGATGGATTTGACCGCGATTATCGCCATGCACGGAGGCGACAGTCGGCTTGCCGGGGATTTGTGCGCGCTGGTTAGTATGGATGCCAAGCCTTCAAGGAGCCGCCATGCCCAACCTGCCCGCCCAGATCACCGAACTATCGGGTGTTGCGCTGTCCGCCGCCATCCATGCGCGCCACGTCTCCTGCGTGGATGTGCTGCATGCCTACCTGGCGCAGATCGATGCGCTCAACCCGCAGGTCAACGCCATTGTGGCCCTGCAGGACCGCGAAACCCTGCTGACCCAGGCGCAGCGGCTGGATCTGGAGCTGGCGCAGGGCCGCTCGCGCGGGCTGCTGCATGGCATTCCGCAAGCCCCCAAGGACATTCTGCCGGTGCAGGGCATGGTGACAACGCGAGGCTCACCACTGTTTGCAGGCCAGGTGTCCGAGGCCGATGCCATTCACTTCGAGCGCATGCGCGCCAGCGGTGCGGTGTTTGTCGGCCGCACCAATTCACCCGAATTCGGCCTCGGCGGCCATACCTACAACCTGGTGTACGGCGCCACACGCAACGCCTGGGCGCCCACGCGCTCGGCCGGAGGCAGCTCGGGCGGCGCGGCAGTTGCCACCGCCTTGCATATGCTGCCGTTTGCCGATGGCTCGGACATGATGGGCTCGCTGCGCACGCCAGCGGCCTTCAACAACGTGTTTGGCTTTCGGCCATCGCTGGGGGCCGTGCCCTATGGCCCGGCTGAGGAACTGTTCCTGCAGCAGTACAGCACCAACGGCCCCATGGCTCGCAATGTGCCCGACCTGGCCCTGCAGATGCAGGTGATGGCCGGCGCCGACACCCGCACCCCGCTGGCGCGCGAGTGGCCCACCGGTGCCTTTGCGGTGGACGGCCTGCAGCGCGATTTTCAGGGCGCGCGCATCGGGTGGCTGGGCGACTGGGGCGGCCATCTGGCCATGGAGCCCGGCCTGCTGGCGCAGCAGGAGGCGGCGCTGGAGCACTTTCGCAGCCTGGGGGCGGTGGTGGAGCCTGCCGTGCTCGACTTCGATCTGGAGCAATTGTGGGAGGCCTGGCTGGATGTGCGCAGCCTGCAGGTGGCGGGTGCCAATCTGGTGCTCTACACCGATCCGGCCAAGCGCAGCCTGCTCAAGCCCGAAGCGGTGTGGGAGATCGAGCGTGGGATGCGTCTGTCAGGCATGCGCATCTACGAGGCTGCCAAGGTGCGCAGCAGCTGGTACCTCCAGCTGCACGGCCTTCTGCAGCGCTTTGACTATCTGGCGATGCCCGGCACCCAGGTCTACCCATTCGCGGTGGAACTGGACTGGCCGCACATGGTGGGCGAACGCGAGATGGACACCTACCACCGCTGGATGGAAGTGGTGATTGCTGCCACCATGGCGGGCCTGCCCACGCTTGCCGTGCCTGCCGGCATCAGCGCCCAGGGATTGCCGGCCGGTATCCAGATCGTGGGCGGCCTGCGGGCAGATTGGGCGGTGCTGCAGCTCGGCCACGCCTATGACCAGGCCAGCGGCTACAGCCAGTTGCGCAGCCCGCTGCTGCAAGGCGTCTGACGCGGCTGTATGGCCGGACAAGCGCTTGATTCTTGATTCGCATCAAGATTTGTGCAGCGGATCAGGGCAGGGCGGGCGCCTGCGGCACGCCTTTGCGGATGGCTGCTGAAAAATCCTCGCCGGGCAGCGCTGCCCTGGCGCGGTCATTGATATGGGCTGCGCTGCGCAGCGCTTCGAAATCATGGGGGCGGGCCAGCGCGCCCAGGCTGTCCACATACTGCGGCAGATAGCCGCTGGCCAGCAGGCGCCAATCGAGCGGCAGGCCGGGAACGATGCTGCGTACCATGTCGAACACGATGGTGGTGCAATTGGCAAATACCGTGTGGTAGAACGCAGGCGTTTCCACCAGGGCGTTGGCCTTGTCGACATAGGCGGCAAACAGCGAGCGCATGGCGGCGCGCGGCATCTGAATGCTGTAGAGGTAGACCTCTTCGCCGCGCAGGTTGCTGCGCACGCGCAGAATGTCGCGCTCTTCGGCGGCAACCAGGCTCAGTTCGAACTGCTTGAAGAAGCCGCCAATGGCCGAGAACGACTCGCCCGCCTCCTTGCGGATTTCGACCGAGAACGTCAGGTACCTGCGCGGGCCCTTGCCATCGTCAAAGCCAAACGACACCAGGGTATGCGCAATGGCCGGTCCCATCCAGTACGAGGTGGCCATGTCCACCGATACCAGCTGGTTCAGGTCATAGCTGCGGTCTTCCCAGCGCGGGGTGGCGCGGGTGGCGGTCTGCCAGTCAAAATTGCGGACATTGTGCAGCGTGGCGATGTCGCCGCTGATGCTGCCGGATAGCTGTTGGGCCACATCGGGCGCCCAACGGCGCGTGTTCGAGGGGTGGATGGTGCTCCACCACACGAGAATGGCGCCCAGCAGCACGCCGTAGATCAGCAAGCCCTTGGGCACGCGCTGCTGCCACAAAAGATAGATGCTGTAGAGGCCAAAGCCGACCCAGATGCCCAGAATCAGGCCCCGCGCCGAGCCAGATTTGACTGTTTGCGCCAACTGAAACCACAGAGCCCCGCAGGCCCAGACCACACCGGCCAGCATCAGGAGCGAGGCGATCAGCTTGGCAATGGCAAAAAAGAAACCGGCAATCCGCATGTCATTCATGCCCAGGGGGCGTAGGCTTTGTGGCTGCAGAACGGGAGCGCCCGTCCGCAGATTCTGTCTGGCTGCAAGCATAGACGATGCGCGGGTATGCAAAACCCAAGAACCTGTTCAAAACTGCCACCCGCAGGGGCGCGCCGGCACTGAGCTGGTTGTCGGCCGATGCCAGAGCGACGCCTGTGGGCGGCAAAAAGCTGCAAAATGGCAGAATTGCCATGCCGCGCACCTCTGAATTTGCGGCACTGGCCACCGGCCCAGGTGCCGGGCTGTCCTGTTTTTGATCCTTGAGAGAAAGCTCCATGACACTGCGTTTCGCCTCTCGCCTCGACAATGTCGAGACGTCCGCCATCCGTGAACTGTTCAAGCTGCTGGGCAAACCCGGCATCATCAGCTTTGCCGGGGGCTTTCCAGATGCCGCCATGTTCGATGTGGATGGTGTGCAGCAGGCGGCGAATGCTGCACTGAAGGAAGAGCCGGGCGCGGCCTTGCAGTACGGCGCCACCGAGGGCTACCAGCCTTTTCGCGAGCAGATTGCCAGCTTCATGGCTGGCAAGGGCGTGCAGAATCTTGCGCCCGAGCAGCTGATCACCACGACCGGAAGCCAGCAGGCGCTGGATCTGCTGGGCAAGACCATGATCTCGCCCGGCGACAAGGTGATTGTTGAAGGGCCGACCTTTCTCGCCACGATCCAGTGTTTCCGACTCTACGGGGCTGAAGTCATCAGCGCACCGATCGACGAGCATGGCGTGATCACAGAAGAGCTGGACCGGCTGATCGCCCAGCACAAACCCAAGCTGGTGTACCTGGTGCCCACCTTTGGCAACCCCAGCGGTGCATTGCTGAGCCTGGAGCGCCGCAAGCAGGTGCTGGAGATGGCCGTGCGCCACCAGACCCTGGTGGTGGAAGACGATCCCTATGGTGACCTGTACTTCGACGCTCCCCCGCCCCCCAGCATGCTGGCGCTCTCCCACACCGTGCCGGGCAGCCGCGAGTATCTCGCCCACTGCGGCAGCATGAGCAAGGTGCTCAGCCCCGGCCTGCGCCTGGGCTGGCTGATCGCACCGGCCGAGCTGCTGGCCAAATGTGTGATGTGCAAGCAGTTCAGCGATGCGCATACCAGCACCTTCACGCAGGCCACCGCTGCGCAGTACCTCAAGGCGGGCCGCATGCCAGCCACGCTGGCACGTGTGCGTACAACCTACGCGGCACGCAGCAAGGCCATGGGCGATGCGCTGCGCAGCCACCTGGGAGATGCGGTGCGCTTTGTGCAGCCGCAAGGCGGCATGTTCATCTGGGTGCAACTGACCGGAGCCAACGGCCAGGAGAAGGACGGCAACGCTCTGGCCAAGCGGGCCATCGAGCAAGGTGTGGCCTTTGTGCCCGGCACGCCGTTCTTTGCGCAGAACCCCGACCCTTCCACCCTGCGCCTGTCCTTTGCCACGGCTGATATCCCCAAGATCGAAGAAGGCATGGCACGTCTGGCCAAGGCGTTCTGATTTTATAAACACGTTTCGTTCCTGACGCCGGTGTGTGAGGTTTCACACACCGGCGTTATCGTTCCGGAACGCACTTGCACTTGCACTTGCAGGATTTGCCATGACCACTACCGAACAGCTCCAGGCCCGCGTTGAAGCGCTGGAGATCAAATCGGCCTACGCCGAAGACCTGCTGGAAGATCTGAACCTGACGATCTACAAGCAGCAGCAACAGATTGACCGCCTGCAGCAAATGCTGCTGGATGTGCAGCAGCGCCTGCCCGAGCAGGGCGGTGGCGCCAACGTACGCAATCTGCGGGATGAGCTGCCGCCGCACTATTGAGGCCTCCCACTTTGCCAGGAGTCACTGCAATATGCTATTTAATTTGTAGCTAATAGCGCATGCTGGATAAGATTCAGACGCCATTTCTCCCAGTGATTCCAAAGGGCGTCGCTTAGGCACCACTCTAGTGCCCTCTATTTGGCCCGTTTCTTGCGATAGCTGAGACAGGTACTGCCTTGATCTTTAAAATCGTTTGGCAATACTGGTTTTCCCTAAGTTTTTATCGCAACCATGGCCATCGACGTCAGCAATATCACCCACAGCATCCAGCTTGCTGTGGCTCCTGTTTTCTTTTTGACCGGCGTGGCCGGAATGATCGGTGCGGTGGCCGGGCGGCTGGCGCGCATCATCGACCGTGGCCGTGTGCTCGAGGACCGCATGAGCGCCTCCAAGGATGCGGATTACATCCAGCGCTCCATGCTGGAGTTGGGTTTCCTGCGCCGGCGCGGGCGCCTGGCCAATGTCTGCATCGGGCTGCTTACGGGGTGTGGCGCGCTGATTGCGCTGACCATCATCCTGCTGTTCATCGGCCAGACGGCGGCGGCGGAAATCGATGCGCGGGCCTGGTCGATGGCGGCGATGATCAGCTTTGGCCTCGGGGTGGTGAGCTTCGTGTCGGCGCTGTGCTGCTTCATGATCGAGACCATGATGGCAACCCGACTGCTGAACTTTCATCCGTTGCGGCAGGCAGCCAAGGCCGAAGAGGATCGCTCTTCGGCGTTCTGATGCATTGGGTGATGTGGGGGTATTTGCTCGCAGATAGGTAGCTTGAGGCCATCGCAGGGTGAGTGCCAAGCTTGCTTTGCGCAAAAAACACCCGGTGCGCCGGACTGGACGGAGGTCAAGCACCGGCCTTGCCTGCGCCATGGTGACCCCTGGCGTTCAGCTGCCGGTTGCCTGTAGCGGCCACTGCGTGCCTTGTGCTGTGGGGGCCAGCTGTCGAAAGCGCCACAGGATGGCCGCAGCCACGGCGACCAACTGCACCAGCATGCCGATCCAGGCCAACCAGCCCAGGGCCGGGGTATTGGTCATGGTGTGGCGCAGCGGAGCGGCCAAGGCCCCAAACAAGGGCTCGAACAGCGGGGCAAGGCCGGTGGACCAGAGCATGGCGGGCAGGATGCCTCCCAGTACCAGCAATACCAGCATCGTCATGCCCAGCGGGGAGCGGTAGCTGTTGCGCAGCGCAAAGAACAGATGGATGCCGCAGTCGCGCAGCACATGCAGCAATACCATCAGCACAAAGGGACCGAGGTGGTCGCGTGCCGCCAGTGGGTCTGCGTTCCACAGGATATAGGCGGGCAGCAGCACCGCAAAAGCCATGCACCAGCTCACGGGCCATAGCGGCAGGCTTTGCAAGACCCGCCGCCACCGGCCATGGCGGGCGTTGTAGAGCACGCTGCGCCAGCGTTGGGCCACCTGGTTCTCCAGAGCCGCAGCATAGTAGGTGGCGAGCACCAGCAAGGCGATGGCGCCGAGCACGCGGGCCGTGTTGTCTGGTACCAGGCCGAGCAGCAGCACACAGGCGGCCGCATTGCCCAGCGCCCACGCCCACGGCGTGGTGGGCACCGACAGTTGCATGGCCATGGCGCGCCATAGCGCCAGCAGGCCCAGCAGCAGGGCGAATGCCGCGAGAAACAGCGCCAGCCGAGGGGCTGCCACCGGCATGCCCCACCAGCGCACCGCTTCCCGATTGCCGAGCAGGCTGTCGAGCCCGACGACCAGGCCGCCAACCATCTGCACCAGAATGAACACGATGATCACCAGCCCCCAGGTGCTGCGGCTGCCTGCAGGTTTGGCCGGGTCCATGCCATACAGCCGACTGGCCATCAGTGCGCAGTGCAGCGCACCCACACCCAGCACACACAGCAGCACGGTCTGCAGTGTGTGGCCGGTGCGGCCCAGCAGCACGCCGCTTGCAAAGGCTGCCGCCGCACACAGCAGGGCGCCGTACCAGGCGTAGCTCGGGCCGCCCAGTAACTTGCCCCATGCCATGCGCCAGGGGCCCATGGCGCTCATGCGCTGCTGGTCCCAGGTGCGTTCGTTCACCTCGTCATTGATGCTGGAGAGGGCCGTGAATGTGCCTACACAGGCGGCGAGCAGGCCCATGACGACCAGCGCACCCTGGTGCAGGTAGAGCAGCGGCTCCTGCTGCTCGATCATGAAGACGCAGACCGCCATCAGCAGCAGGATGGCGGGCATCAGCACCAGGCGCGACGAGGTGAGCTCCAGCGAGAGCTGGCGGCGCAGTTCCGGGTTCATTCCGGCTCCTTGGCAAAAAGATCGGCAGGAGCACCAGCGACGGGTGCGGTACCCGTCTGCAGGCTCTGCTGGTAGCGCTCCTGCAGGCTGGTGCGGGCCGGGTGGTAGCTCAGCACCTGGGCCCCGTGGGCGACCAGTTGTTGCAGCAGTTGCACGCGCGCGGCGTCGCTGTTGGCGGGCAGGGCAAGCCAAAGCGCGTGGCTCGCCTCGCCAGTGGCGCGCATGTCCACGAGCCGGTAGCCATCCAGGGCCGTACTGCTGTTTGCCAATGGTGCAGCCAGCTCGACCTGCATCACCAGTTCGCCCGTCTGCGCGCCGGTGCCGCTGGTGTGCGGGGCCGCATTCAGCGCTTCATGGCTGGTGATGCGGCCCTCCCGGATCGACAGGATGTGCGTGCAGTACTCATCCAGCTCGCTCAGGATATGGCTGGATACCACCAGGGTCATGCCCTGGGCGTGCAACTGGCGAAAGAGGGCCGAGAGGCTGCTGCGCGCCTCCGGATCGAGCCCGCTGGCGGGCTCGTCGAGCAGCAGCACCTGCGGCTGGTGGATGATGGCCTGGCCGATGGCCACGCGCTGGCGCTGGCCGCGCGAGAGGTTGCGCGCTGCATTGCCGAGCTTGTCGGTCAGTGCCAACTGGCGGGCCACGGCTTGCACGCGCTGGGCGGCGGCCTGGCGGCTCAGGCCCTGGCTTTCTGCCGCGTACTGCAGGCACTGGGCAACGGACAAGGCCTCGTACAGGCCGAAGAAATCGGACAGGTAGCCCATGTGCTGGTGGGCGCGGCGCGGGTTTTCCTGCACATCCACTTCAGCCACATGCACGCTGCCGGCGAGCGGTGATTCCAGCCCGGCCATGCAGCGCAACAAGGTGGATTTGCCCGCGCCATTGGGGCCGACGAGCGCCGTGACCGTTCCCGCGGCAATCTGCAGGCTGATGCCATGCAATGCCCGGTGGCCGGGGTAGTCAACGATCAGGTTCTGTACCTCAATCATGGTGCCTGTTCTGCAGAAAATTTCATTGCTGTCCAATGCATGGCCGGTGGCGCGCTCCAGGCGCATTCCTGTGCGCGGGCCTGCCTTGCCTGAGCTATGCAATTTAGCGCAAAAAATCACCGGCCCGGGGCACAACGCCCTGGCCGGGGTCTGCAGGGTCGGCCAGGGCCACGGCCAGCACGGCGTTCACCGCCTGTGCCATGCGGCGGTAATCGAGTTTGTCCCAGGTGTCCGTGCTGCGGTGGTAATGCGGGTTGCGCATGAACGAGGTGTCCGTCACCATCAGCGCGGGGTAGCCAAAGCGCCAGTAGTTCTGGTGGTCGGAGTAATCGATGCCGCGCAGCGACGCAGGCGCGCTGAGTGCGCGCACGGGCAGCGGCGCGGTGCCAGCGGCGTCGATCTGTGCGCCACCCAGCATTTGGGCATAGGTTTCGCGCGTTGCTGCAAAGTGGCTCAACTGCCCGATCAGCGCCAGAAAATTGCCTGCGCTGGGGTAGATGGCTGTCATGCCCGGCACCGGATAGTGCTGGCTGGCAGGTCGGTCGTCAAAGTAGCCAATCATTTCCAGCGACAGCATCATGCGCAGCGGCTGCCTGGCGTTGGCCAATGCAGCTGCGTGCTGGTAGCTGCCCATTTGCGGAGTGCGGAACTGGGGTGGTTCTTCCAAGGTGTATGCCACCAGTTCCACAGGTTGCCTGGGTGGGTGGGCGACCAGCATGCGGGCCAGTTCCAGCAACCCCGCTACGCCGCTTGCATTGTCGTCTGCACCGGGCGTGTGGCTATGGGCATCTGGGGCAGAGTCTGCTGCGACACCGTTGGTGCGCACTGCGTCGTAATGCGCGCCAATCACCAGCAGCGGCGCATCGCCCCCTGCCTCGCCTTTTTTGGGGCCGAGGCGCACAACGATATTGTGGTAGTGCGCTTGTCCATCCACCCGTACGGGCTGGCGAGAAGGCGCGGCGCCCAGGGCTTGCAATTGGGCGTGGATGTAGTTGGACGCCAGATCGAGCTGTGCGGGCTGGTCAAAGCTGCGACCGGGAAAGTTCTCGCTCAGCGCTCTGACATGGGCTTGCAGGCGTTCCTCCGAGGCGCCCCCAGAGCCACGCAGCGATTGCGCCGTTGCGGGCAGGGTACGGGCTTTGACGCCGGGGTAGGTCAACTGCCACCAGGCGGCGGCGCCTGCAATTGCCAGCAGTACCAAGGCAATCACGAAAAGCCTCAGCAGGCGCTTGAGCAGGCTGCGCTTGCGGCGGGGCAGCACGGCCAGTGATAGAGGCGTGAAATCGGTGGATAAAGCCATGGCATGCAGTGTGTTGCAGGGACCGCTGGGCATGCCGCCGTGGAGGGCGGCATCCTTCTCGCGCTCAGCCTGGCGCTGCCCCTCGAGGATGTGGATGTTTTTATTTCCGCAATGATAGGAGTGCTTGCTGCGGTTTACCAGAATTTTGCGTCAGGCGGTCAAAGGTAGTGCGGCATAGTTGCTACAGTTTCGATACTGCGGCTGTTGATCAAGCGGGCGTCAGCACCTCTGCCGCCGCCCGCATGACGCAGTCGGTCAGCCGCCCAAGGCTGGTTTGCGCGCTGCGCGGCAAGGCCCAGAACAGGGGCACGTCCAGCGGCGTGCCCGCAATCAAGGGCACGAGGCGGCCGCGCGCCAACTGCTCGTCAATCAGCACCTCCGGGTGCATGCCCCAGCCCATGCCGATCTCGCAGGCGCGCACGTAGCCGTAGTTGGACGGCAGGAAATGGCGTGGACCGCTGTTGCGCGAGGCCAGACCGTTGGCCTGCATCCACTGGTCCTGCAGGCGGTCCTTGCGGTCGAACGTCATGATCGGTGCACGGGCCAGCGCCTCTGCGGTCACCCCGTTCGCAAAGTAGCGCGCCACAAAGCCGGGGCTGGCAGCGGCAACATAGCGCATGGTTCCCAGTGGCCAGCTATTGCATCCGGGGATCTGGCTGCTGGTGCCGGTGACCGCGCCAATCACGGCGCCCTCGCGCAGGGCCTGCGCCGTGTGGTCCTGGTCATCGATGCGCAGATCAAGCAGCTCATTGCCGCCCGCTGTGAACTCGGCCATGGCATCCATGAACCAGGTGGAGAGCGAATCCGCGTTCACCGCCAGCTTGAGCGTGGGTGCCACCGGCGCCTCGGGCAGCAGATCGGGGTTGCTGCGGCGCAGCTCGTTTTCCAGCAGTGCCACCTGCTCCAGATGCAGGCACAGGCGCCGACCCGCCTCGGTGCCGGTGCAAGGGTTGCCGCGCTGCACCAGCACCTGGCCGGTGCGCTCTTCGAGCTGCTTGACGCGCTGCGACACCGCCGAAGGCGTGACATGCAATTTCTTGGCGGCGCGCTCAAAGCTGCCTTCACGCACCACGGCGGCAAGAGCGGCCAATCCCAGGTAGTCCAGCATTTAGCATTGCTTCATATGATTCAGATTATTTAATTTTACTTAATTATTGCGGCGGCGCACAATCACCGCCTATGTGGACTACAACAATGACTTCTACCTGGCTGGCAGGCTTTACCGTCTGCCTGTCCCTCATCGTGTCGATCGGCGCGCAGAACCTGTATGTGCTGCGCCAGGCCGTCAATGGGCAGCACATCCGAGCCTGCGTGGCCTGGTGCGTGCTGGCCGATGCCCTGCTGATCGGTATCGGTGTGGCTGGCATGGCGCAAGTGCTGGGCGATTCGCCCAGGCTGGCCTATTACCTCACGCTGGGCGGCGCGATCTTTCTGCTCGCCTACGGCCTGATGGCGCTGTGGCGCATGGTGACGGCGCCTGATGCTTCTTTGGGCGCGAGCGCCGATGGCGACGCTGCCGAGAAGACCACCGCCGCCGCCCGTCGCAGCCTCTGGAGCGTGCTGGGCGCGCTGGTGGTCATCACCTTGTTCAACCCGCACGTATACCTGGATACGGTCGTGCTGGTCGGCTCCATCGGCGCCCGCCAGGACGGCATGCTCAAATGGGTGTTTGTGCTGGGCGCAGCCTGTGCCAGCCTCACCTGGTTCGTCACCCTGGCACATGCGGGCAAGCGCATGCAGAAGCTGTTTGCCAATCCGCTTTCCTGGCGCATTCTTGATGGGCTGACCGGCGTGATGATGCTGACCCTGGCTTGGTGGGTGTATGGCGGGCTGGATCAGATCGCTGCGTAATTTACGATCTTGATGAATATCAATTTCCACCCAGGATGGGTGCCATGCACTGATTAATACGAAGAGAACCCGCCATTGGCGGGTTCTGCTTTTGTGGCATTTCTTCGAGTAGCGGCAGGTCAGGCCTGCGGCGTTTCCACCCGGCCATCGGGATGCTGGGCAAACCGGCCCCTGGTGCCATGGGTATGGGCATGGCTGGGCCAGGGCCAGCCGCCAAACTGGGTGCGCTGAAAATCATGCACCGCCTGAATGACCTCTTGCTGGGTGTTCATCACAATCGGGCCGTGAGATGCCACGGGCTCGCCAATGGGCTTGCCTTGCAGCATTAGCACTTCGACCACCTCGTTGCCGTCGTTGCGCAGCGGCGCAGGGTGATCGGGCAGCACTTCCACCATCACCGGCTGGTGAAAGCGCTGGCCGTCCACCGTCAGGGTAGAGCCTGTTGTCAGATAGAGTGCGCGGCGCGCCTGGCTGCTGGCGGCGGGCAGCACCAGGCTGGCACCGGGCTCCAGGCGGATGATCCAGATCGCCACATCAGCCCCCGGCTCGCTGGCCCAGGAATGGGTGGGCGGTACCAGCGCCCTCGCCAGCGTCGGTCTGTCGCCAGCGCCTGAATGAACGGGTACGTAATCGCCCGCAATCACTTCCACCTCGCTTTGGCGGCCCTGGGCATCGGATTGCCGCACATGCGGAATGTCATGCGCCCAGAACATGGTGAAATCGGGCGGCGCCATCTTGTTCTTGGCGGGCAGGTTCAGCCAGATCTGAAGCAGATCGAGCGTGTTGTCCTTGTCCTCGTGCACCAGGGGAAACATCTCTCCATGCTGCACGCCCGAGCCGGTGGTGAGCCACTGCACATCACCTTCGCCATAGCGGGCTGTGGCGCCCAGGGAGTCTGCATGGTCCACCAGACCCTTGCGCACGATGGTGACTGTCTCGAACCCTCGGTGCGGGTGCGCAGGAAAACCCGGCACCTGCTCGCCGTGGTACATGCTGAAGCCGTCCTTGCCGCTGAAGTCCATGCCGATCTCGCGGCCTTGCAGCAACTCCTGCCCGGGACCCAACTGGCCATTGCCTGCGGGATAGCGGTCCTGGTGGTACATGCCGAAGATGAACGGATCGATGCCCGGCAGGCGTTGGTCCAGGGCCTGGGCGCTGAGGATGATGGTGGGGTGGTTGTCTTGCATGGTGCGTCCTCTTGAAGAGAGCGCAGGAGGCTTCTGCCCGCCTGCTACAGATAGCAAGTAGATGGTGGTGAGAAGGTCAAATGCAATGCTCGGTAGAGTGCGGGCGAAAGCTGCCAAATGGACCTAAAACGGACGCCCAAATTCTGCAGATATACCAATGGATCAGGCCATTCCGTGCAGCCGGTGAATACGGATTGCTATATTTTGAATAGCGAATTCAGACTCCGATGCGGACACGGTTTGTTCAGCCTGGCAATGGCATCTGCAGGCTGCGCTTGAGAGTAGCCAGGGCGATGGAGGTCGTGAAGCGCTGGATGTTCTGGTCGCCGCCGAACAGTCGCTGGGTGATGGCCTGGTACTCCTGCATGTCGGCGGCCGTGACGACGAGCAGGTAATCCGTGTGCCCTGTGGTGCTGTAGCACTGCTGCACGGCGGGCTCGGCCGCCACGCGGGTACGAAATCCGGCGGTCAGTGCATCGAGCTCATTGACCAGCTGCACCTCGATCAGAATCGTCAGTGGCCGGCCGACGGCTTCGGGGTTGAGCTGGGCGGTATTGGCCGCGATCACCCCGCTGTCCTGCAGGCGACGAATGCGCCGCTGCACGGCGGCGGGCGACAGATGCACCCGTTCGGCAATTTCGCGTTGCGGGGTGAGGTTGTTCCTTTGCAGAATGGCCAGAATGGCCCAGTCAAAGGGGTCGAGATCGGCTTTCATCGGCGAGGCTCACATTGCCATGGCGGACAGAGTGGAAGTTGCATGTTGCAGTGCAATTTTGCGCAATTTACTTGGCAGCTTCGCAATATTATCTCGTCCATGCAAAATTCCTTGGGGCAGCGCGTGCTGCCATCGGTGGCGGTCCTGGCTTCGGTCACATCTCTGTGCCTGGGCACTAGCTTTGCCAAGCACTTGTTTCCTGTCGTTGGTGCGCAGGGCACCACGGCGCTGCGGGTGGGCTTTTCGGCGCTGCTGCTGCTGGCCATCTGGCGCCCATGGCGTTTTGGGCCAAGCCGTGCCAATCTGCGGCAGATTGCCATCTTCGGCGCTGTGCTGGGTTTGATGAACCTGCTGTTCTACATGGCGATCAAGCGCCTGCCGTTCGGGGTGACGGTGGCAATCGAGTTCATCGGCCCGCTGTCCGTGGCCGTGCTCACATCGCGGCGCTGGCTGGACTTTTTCTGGCTGGGGCTGGCGGCCACGGGTCTGTTCATGCTGCTGATTCTGCCGATGTTCGGCGTGCAGGTGGGGCACCTCGATCCGCTGGGCCTGCTGTATGCCGGCATTGCCGCCGCCTGCTGGGCCGGCTACATCGTGCTGGGCAAGCGGGCCGGCCATATGCATGGCGGCATGGTCGTGTCG
This sequence comes from Comamonas odontotermitis, assembly GCF_020080045.1. Lineage (NCBI taxonomy): Bacteria > Pseudomonadati > Pseudomonadota > Betaproteobacteria > Burkholderiales > Comamonadaceae > Comamonas > Comamonas odontotermitis. The sequence goes on along the minus strand of NZ_CP083451.1, from coordinate 3,333,492 downwards.
CTGGGGCTGTTGGCCGCTGCATTTGTGGTGGTGCCGTTTGGCATTGCCGAGGCGGGCGCCAAGCTTCTGAGCCCTTCGATCCTGCTCTACGGGCTGGCTGTGGCCGCCGTGTCGAGTGCGATCCCGTATTCGCTCGAAATGTTTGCCTTGAAGCGGCTGTCGCCCGGTACGTTCTCGACCATGCTGGCCACAGAACCTGCCATTGCGGCGATTGCCGGTATGCTGGTGCTCGGGGAACATCTGAGCCCGGTCCAGTGGTCGGCCATCGGCGCCATCATGGTGGCGGCCATGGGCAGCGCGCTCACCTCAAGGCCAGCACCTGCCACAGCGCCCGTGCCGCAGAAGGCTGCAAGAGATACGCAGGCGGTTGTCTGACGGCGTTTCTTGGCTGAAACGGGTAATAAAAAAGCGCTTGCCGCAGATGCAGCAAGCGCTTTTTGCTATCTAAAGTGTAGCTTTAGTTTTCGCCAGCCCATTCCACCTTGGCGCCCAGGCTTTGCAGGTTTTCAACAAAACGGGGATGCGCGCGTTTGATGGGGGCGGCGTTGCGAATCTCGGAGCGGCCGGGGATGCTGGCGGCCACCATGAACAGGGCGATGGCCACGCGGATGATGTAGGGGCTCTCGACCACGGCGGGGCTCAGCGGGTTGCCGCCCAGGGTCACAATACGGTGCGGGTCGGACGAGAAGACGTGGGCGCCAAACTTGGACAGCTCGCCCGTCCAGCCCAGAGCGCCGTCGTACACCTTGTTCCAGAACATGGCATTGCCTTCGGCGCGCACGCCCAGGGCGATGAAGATCGGCAGCAGGTCGACCGGGAAGTAAGGCCAGGGAGCCGCTTCGACCTTGGTGAGCACATTGCGGGTGAAGGGCGTTTCGACCTTGAGCGGGCCGGTGCGGATGGCACGCGACCAGCCGTCCTTGTGTTCGATCTGCACGCCGAACTTGGCAAAGGTGCGGTCGATCAGCGGAAAGTTATCAGGCGTGCGGTTACGTACCTGCACGTCACCACCGGTGATGGCGCCGAGCGCCAGGAAGGTGGTGATTTCGTGAAAGTCTTCCTCGAAGTGGAAATCGCCGCCGCCCAGCTTCTGCACGCCATGCACCGTCAGACGCGAAGTGCCGATGCCTTCGATCTGCGCGCCCAGCATGGCCATGAAGCGGCAGAACTCCTGCACATGCGGCTCGCAGGCTGCATTGGTCAGCACTGAGGTGCCCTGGGCCGTGGCTGCGCACAGCACGAAGTTCTCGGTGGTGGTGACGGAGGCGTAATCCAGCCAGTGCTGGGTAGCGTGCAGTTTCTCGTCGGCACGCACGATCAGCGAGCCTTCGCCGTGCTCCACGCGCCCGCCAAAGCGGCGGAAGACCTCGATATGCGGATCGATCTCGCGCACGCCCAGGGTGCAGCCCTTGACGTTGTCCTCCAGCCGCGCCACGCCAAAGCGGGCCAGCAGCGGCGGCACCAGCATGATGGATGAGCGCATCTCTTCGGGCAGGTGGTGCTTGCAGGCGTCGAAATGTGTGTCGCGGTGGTGCAGCCTCAGCTCACCCGTCTGGTAGTCCATGTCAACGCTGGAGCCGAGCTTCTCGAAGATATCGAGAATCTTGCGCACGTCGGTGATGTCAGGCACGCCATGCAGGGCCAGCGGCTCGCTGGTCAGCAGGGTGGCGCATAGCACGGGCAGCACGGCGTTTTTGTTGGACGAGGGAATGATGCGGCCCTGCAAGGGTGTGCCGCCGTGCACGATGAGTTTGGACATACAGAGGGAGAAATCGCGGAATCGGGGTGCAATGGGGCCATCGCCCTTCGCAGACCCTTCATGTTACAGGAGCCACCAAGACAAAAGGCACTCTCAATGAGTGCCTTTTGTAATCAGCGGTCAATGCAAGCATTGTTAACGGCAGCTAAATCCTTGTCGGGGTCATAGGTTTGTCGCCGCAAGCAGGTGCTGGTGTCAGTTCAGTTGGCAGGCACCACGGCGCCCTTGTACTTTTCCAGGATGAATTTCTTCACATCTTCGCTGTGCAGGGCGCGGGTCAGCTTGGCAATGGCTTCGTCATTGGCGCGATCGGCACGGGCGGCAACGATGTTGGTGTAGGGCGAATCCGAGCTTTCGATGAACAGCGCGTCCTTGGTCGGGTTCAGCTTGGCCTCAATGGCGTAGTTGGTGTTGATCAGGGCCACATCCACGTCTGCCAGTGCGCGTGGCAGGAGGGGCGCTTCCAGTTCCTTGAACTTCAGCTTCTTGGGGTTCTTGGCGATGTCCAGCGGGGTGGAGGTCAGCTTGGTGGCGTCCTTGAGCTCGATCAGGCCATGCTTTTGCAGCAGCAGCAGGGCGCGGCCGCCATTGGAGGGATCATTGGGGATGGCAACGGTTGCGCCGTCCTTCAGATCCTTGATGTTCTTGATCTTGCTGGAGTAGGCGCCAAAGGGCTCCACGTGCACCTTGCCATTGGGGACGGCCACGATGCTGCTCTTGCGGTCCTTGTTGTAGCTGTCGAGATAAGGCTGGTGCTGGAAGAAGTTGGCATCGAGCTGCTTGTCTTCGACGGCGGCGTTGGGCTGCACATAATCGCTGAACTCCTTGACCTGCAGGTCCACGCCCTCAGTCTTGAGCTTGGGTTTGACGAAATTCAGAATTTCGGCGTGCGGCACGGGCGTCGCAGCCACTTTCAGAACCACGTCGGCAGCGTGGGCAGACACGGCCAGAGCCGCGATGGCGAGAACGGAAAGCGTTTTTTTGAACATGGTGTTTTGCAATAGTAAAAAGACCAGCCCCGGCAACACATGAAGTCTTTCTTGATGGGACTGAACCAAGATGGGTGCCAAGTCTAGCGGCAAAAAAAGCCTCGTCCAAAGAATATAAAGAGATTTGGTTATAAGGATTAATGTCTTTATATGATATTGACGCAGTTTCGCTCCGCTATGCTTGCTGCCATGACCTCCGCCAATGCCTTGGGCTCCGATCCTGCACAGTTGCTGCGCCTGCTGACCACCACCATGCCTTTTGGCAAGTACCAGGGCCGCGCGATTGCTGATTTGCCCGGCAACTATCTGAACTGGTTTGCCCGCGAAGGCTTTCCCAAGGGCGATCTGGGCAGGCTGCTGGCGCTGATGCATGAAATCGACCACAACGGCCTGGGCGAGCTGCTGCGGCCCTTGCGCGCAGCGCTGGCCGAGCAATTGCCAGAGCCAAAGCGTTGAGCGGTTGCTGGCAGCACCTTGGGAGCTACCGCACTGCACGGGGGACCGGGTTCTTTTCTCGCCCCATAACGAGAAAAAAGCCCGCATTGCGGGCTTTTGTTTTTTAACCACCGGGCTGTACAGCCCGAGCGGGCTGCTTACTTGGCAGCAGCGCGTGCGGCTTCTGCCTTGGCCTTGGCTTCGTCGGCCTTCTTCTGCAAGTCGGCTGCCTCGGCTTCTGCCTTCTTGGCTTCGGCTTGCTTGGCGGCGGCCTCTTCCTTGGCCTTGTCGCCACCCATGGCTCCGGCCATGGCACTGCCTGCCATGGTGCCTGCAACAGCGCCCACGGCTGCGGCGCCCATGGTGCCCATCATGCTGGGGCGGGCGGCAGCGGCAGGAGCGGCTGGCGTCGCTGCTGCTGCAGAATTGGTAGCGGCGGGTGTTTGTGCAGCAGGGGCGGGGGCTGCTTTGGTTGCTGTATTGGCAGCGGGCGTGGCTGCAGGCGCAGGCGCGGCCTTCTGCGTAGCTGCAGGGCGCGATTTGAAACCGCCACCCATGCGCTTGGCATGGGCCAGCCCTGGCAGCACCAGGCCAGCAACGGTCAAAGCGATCACGGAGGCGGATGTACGAAACGAAGAATTCACAAGTGTCCCATTCAAGAAAAACAGCCAAAGGCAGGTGACAGCCTGCGAATGCAGTGTCATGCCGACCCTGGAGAGATGAGGGCCACCACTGCGGATATCAAGCTGCGCGTTGCAAGCAGAAACAGTGGCCAGGAGGCTGCGCTTTGGTTATTCGTTCTGGGTAGCGCAAGCTGAAGCTGATTGTAGGGCATGGTGCTTCTGCGCTGCTTCGGACGCCGTGCAAAATCACGGGCTGCCCTGAGCAAGGCAGAGGCAAAAGAGCCCACCGGTGGTGGGCAAAAGGGCGGACGGCGAGGGACGATGCGTCCGCCCGGGCGGCAGTGAGGGTGCCGCTTATTTCACGCCCAGTGTCATGGACGACACCGAGTTGTTGCCCACGGCCACGGCGCTGATGCGGTTGCCGGAGATATTGTTGCCAGTCGACACACCGCCGCTGCTGATATTTCCACCGGCAGTGGCGGTCACCGCACCGGTGTTGATCTGCGTCGAGGTCAGGTTGGTGCTGGCTGCCAATTGGCCGGGCAAGGCGACAATGTTGATCTGGTTGACTGCATTGTTGCCATAGGCCGTGGCGGTGACCGTGTTGTTCAGCAGATTGGAGCCACTGGCACCGCCGCTCACCATGGGCTGGCCTGCGGGAGCGTTCAGCGCGGCAGTGGCGGTGATGGCGCCGTTGTTGGTCTGCGTGTTCAACAGATTCGCACTGTTGCCGTTGAAGGCGGTGCCTGCCGCAGCGTTGATGCTGTTGAGCGCGGCATTGCCTGCTCCCAGCGCATCGACCGCGTTGCCGGAGACGGTGACGGCTCCCGTGTCAAGGGCGCCCTGCACTCCGATTGTCATGGTGGTGTTGGCATTGACCTGGCCACCATTGGCCTGCACGTTCGACAGCACGCCTGCAAGGCCGCCGCTGGCGGTGACCGAGTCAAGAGCGAGTACGTTGTTGGCAACGTTGGCGCGTGCGCTGGTGCTTGCCTGGTTGTCGCTGACGGTCGTGGCTCCACTGTTGCCCGCGCCCGTGCCGGTCAGCAGGTTGGTGGTGACCGTGGCGCTGGTATTGCCAGCGGCCTTCTGGTCACTGCCCAACTGAAGGGTGGGCGCCACCAGATTGGTCCCGGCCTTCAGGCTGATGGCATTGATGGCCTGGTTCTGGCTGGCGCTGGCTCTGGCGCTGTTGTCCGAGACGATGGCCTCATGCCCGCCCGAGCGCAGGCCCGACACCCCGAAATCGACCTGTACCAGCGAGCTTGCATTACCGCCTTGCGCATCCTGCACGTTGCCCAGGATGGCACCGCTGCCAGCGCCATTCATGCTGGTGTCACTTTTCAGTGCAGCACTGTTGGCCGCGAGGTTGATGTTGGCATCGGCGCTGGCGTTGTTGCCCGATACGACGCTTTGCCCGCCAGACAAGGACAGTGCGCCAACGCCCACCATTGTCATGATGGGGCTTGGTGCTGGGGCAGGGCTGACCTGGTTGAGGTTGGCCACCGTGGCGCTGACATTGCCCGAGACATGGGTCTGCGTGTTGGCGATGAGCGCGCCCGCGTTGTCCAGGCTGCTGCCGCTGATCGCTGCCTGGTTGCTGGCGGTCTGGCTGCTGGCGACGGCGGTGAGGGTGTTGCCGCTCACCGTTTGCTGGTCCCGGGTGAAGGTGTTGATGGGCAAGGGGCCCAGCGTGGTGCGGACGCTGCCCAACTGCGCCACATCCACGGTGGCGCTGGTGTTGCCCGCTGTATGCGTCTGGGTATTGACAATGGCTGCAGGGGTGAAGTCGAGCGCACCGCCTGTAATGGAGACTGCATTGCTTGCCCGGGTGCTTTGCGCCGTGGCCTGCAGGCTGTTGCCGGTCACCGTCTGGCTTCCATCCTGGGAGAAGAGTGCCCGGCTGCCCAGTGCCGTCACCTCGGTGGTGGCGCTGACATTGCCACTTACGTGGTTTTGCAGGTTGGTCATTGCAGCGCCGGTATTGTCGATGCCGCCGCTGGCTTGCAGGGTGGCGGTATTGGTGGCATCCGAGCCCTGGGCAGAGGCGTAGACCTTGTTCCCTGAAATGGTCTGGGTGTCGCCGCTGGAGTTGCCAAGAGGCGATGGAGCCATGGAGGAGCCCAGCAGTGTGATCTTGGTGAGGGCGCTGACCCCCGTGCCCGCAAAGGTCTGGGTGTTACCCACCGTCACAATGGCTTCGGGTCCCATGGCCGCAGGACCTGAGATGTTGCTGTCTGCCAGAACGGAAACACCAGTGCTTCCTGCATTGCCGCTGGCGCTGGCGCCTGCGGTATTGCCGTTGACGATGTATTGGTTGCCCGACGAATTGGTAGACCCGTTGCTGACGCCCAGCGTCCCTACGACGCTCTGCGCCTGGGTGCTGCCGCTGGCTGTCTGGATCGTGTTGGCAAACGCAGGCAGTGTGCCATCAAGCTGGACGGAGCCTGCAGCTACCGCAATCTGGTTGCTTTGCTGGTTGCCCTGTGCCGATGCCGTGGCCTGGTTGCCGCTGGTGTTGAAACTGCTGTCCGAGGGGCTGGGCGAGATGAGGGTGCCCTGGATCAGGGTGCCGAGCGTGTCTACGGTGCTGATGGCTCTGGTGGTGCCGGCCTGCTGCTGGGTCGCGCCGCTGATGAGCGCGCCGCTGGCGGAGATGGTCAGATCTGCCGGTGCGGTGACGCTGATGCCGGCTTTGGATTGGTTGGCCGTGGCGTTGGTGTCTGCCGCGTTGCCGGAGACGTTGATCGTCAGATCCGTCCAGCTGCCGCTGCGGGGCTGAATGCTGGCGCCCAGCAGTCGCACCGCAGTGTTGGCCGATATGTTGCTTGCCGCTGTTTGTGCGGAGCCGGCAATCGCAGGCGTGGCCAGCACCAGGGTTGGGGCGCTGATGGCCATGGTTGCGACGTCGGAATTGCCTGTGGCCTGAGAGGACACCTCGTTGCCGCTGACATTGGCCGTGGCGCCGATGCGGCTGCCCGCATTGGCCAGCGCATTCACAGCGCCGGTGGTGTCGATGCCGATGGTTGAGTTGGTGGTATTGGCAGTGACCGCGCCTGTGACCAACTGGGTTGCGGCTACAACGGGGTTCACCGCTCCGGCCTGGCTGGTGATGGAGAGCGCTTCTGTGGCTCCAGGGGCCAACTGGTGCTCATTGCCGTGAGCGCTGGAGCCAATGCTGTTGTTGCTGTTGTTGGTGGTTACCGGGTCCAGAGTACCGAGAACCAGGTTTGCACCGCCATTTGCAGTGATGGGGCCACTGCTGCTTTGTGATGGCGTGGACCCGATGACCGAGGGCGGGCCAGCACTGATGATCTGTGCCTGCGCTCCGAGGGCAGCACTCAGCAGGGCCACGGCTGCGGCCAGGGGCGCCAGATGGTGCCGTGGAAGGCGGCGTGATGGGGATGTGGTGTGACGTGACATGGTGCTCTCCTTGGAAAAATGGAGCGTGGCGGGGGAGGAACTCTTGAAAAAGGGATGAAATTGGCCTCAAGCGCTTTTGACCTGGGCGCTATCAGCTATGTTTTTGATACCAGTCCACATGCGGTGAAGTCTCAGGGTGTTACCTGCAGCTTTGTCAGCAGCCGGTAGCCGGCGCCGTAGCGATGCACGGTGTTGTCGCCTGGGGATGGCCGCCAGGTGACACGTATCTGATCGGGCGGTACGCCATGCTGTGCCAGCAGGCCGCGAAAGGCCTGAATGCGCGCGTCGGTCAATTCGTCGCGGCGGGTGGGGTTCTGGTCGGCTTCGCGCTCGCGGGCGAGCAAGGCGATGCGCACGCCCTGGCCGGCACGCAGGCGCGTGGAGACGGTTTCAGCCGCAGTAGCCGATTGCTGTGCAATGCGGTTGGAGTTCTCCTCGAAAACCACATCCAGTGCAGTGAGTGCAGCGGCTGTGCTTTCCTGCAGCGGCTCGGTGGCCACTGCGGCTTGCGGAGCAACTGCAGTGGGCTGGGCCGGGGTAGAGGGGGGAGGAGGTTCTTCCGGTGCTGCGGCGGTTGCCTTCACCTGCTCGGCGGTACCTGGTTTTTCCATGCAGGGTGCTGCCGGTGTCTGGGTGATGGTGCTGATGAGCTCGATCACGCCTTGCTCCAGCGTGGTGCGCACGCCCAACTGCACGGGCTCCAGATCCTTGCTGCCGGCGTTGATGTCGAACAGGTTGCTGCCGAAGAAGCGGAAGATGCCGGCACCGATTTCCCGGCCCACGATCTGCTTTTGCAGGCTGACGGCACGCACCACACGCAGGGTTCGGGTCTCGACAATGCGCAGGTCCGCACCCACATTCATGGTGAAGACCCGGTACCGTGGACCGATCTGGTTGACCTGGGCCTCGATGCCGCCGGACTGGATGTTGTAGTTCACCTCGGTCAGGCCGCCGATGATGTAGTAGTCGGACTTGAGGATGGAGCCACCGTAGTACGGAAGCCAGGGCACGGCGCGCTGGCCCTTGTCGTCAGCAAGGGCATGCGAGTTGCCGTCTCCCAGCTGGCGCCGGTCGGTGTAGGCCAGCTCCAGCTCGGCCACGCGGGTGTCGAAGCGCTCCCGCACGTCAATCGCGCCGCCGAGCTTGCCCAGCGCCGAGTAGACCATCAGTGCGCCGCCCTGGGTGACGACATTGCCATCGCCCTGCGAGTACTTGCCGGTGTAGTCCTTGATGTCGCCGACGGCCACGGACAGGGGGGCCCTTCCGCCCTGCTGCGCGACGATGCGGTGCGACATGCAGGCCAGCACGCCGTCGAGCGGAGTGCCGTTGTGGCGCGGTCCGGGGCCTTGCATGACAGCGGCTTCCCCTTCGGCCATCTGCACCTGCTGGTAGGTGGGCAGCGCGCAGCCGCCCAACAGCAAGGCGGACGCCAGGGTGGACAGGGGCAGGACTTTGCTGCGCCCCGCCTGCAGTGCGGGACCTGTGTGCTTGGTGAGTGTGAGCATGGTGTCCTCCGCCGCGCTTAGTTGATGGCACCGCTGGAGCTGAACTGGCAGGCGGAGCTGCCGTTCACGTTCGTGGTCTGGTTGCCGCTGTTGTTCTGCGCGACCTGCATGTCCTGCTGGCCATTGGAGCGATCGCTGTTGATGGGCGCCGTGGTAGTGGTCGAGGGGCTGCCCTGCACGCCGCTGGTGATGGGCCCCGTGTTGCTCTGGTTGTTGTTGGAGACCCCGCCGCGGCCGAGGTTGTCGCGGCTCTCGCTGGAGCTGCCGGTGCTGCTGGCACTGGTGCCCGACGAGGCATTGGTCACTGGCGATGCCACGTTGTTGGCCTGGTCGGCAGCGCTGCTGTTGCCAGCCGAGGTGGGCTGGAAATTGCAGTTGACCTGCCGCTCGATGTTGGTGATGTAGGTGCTTTTGAAGGCGTCGTAGTAGCCTCCTTTTTTCTTCTCTACCAGATCGTTGACCAAGGCACGGTTGGCACGGTCGGCACTGGTCTGGAACTGCCATGGCACGGATTCGCCGAGCCAGCCCTGTGCATGGACCTGGGCGGTCGCCGTCAGCAAGCCAACGGCCAGATAGGTGGTGGTTTTTTTCATGTCGTCCTCGCATTGGTGGATCCGCCTGCTGCAGGCCAGGCGGATGGAAGTGCGAGTGCACTGACTGCATCGCAGCAATGCCTTCGCATGGCTGCATCGTCATTTTTTGGTGAACAATCGTAAATAGTTCAGATGTACTAGGCTACGGCGGGAAAAATCGATTAAGCCGCGCCGGGTCGATGGTTCAATTTGATTGTTTTTTATATATTTATCAATTGCTTGTTAATTTTCATAGTTGGGCAAATTGATGGCAAAGTCATTGCTGTATCGGAATTAGTACAAATGAACTATTGGTTACGGATTGTTTTGGATGTAAGGTAACGACATGTATGCGTTTGCACCAAAAATTATCAAAAGAGAAAGACGAGGGGTGAACATGACGCTTCCATTGCCATCGGTTGTGCTGGTTGATGACCACCCCATGTTCCGCAAGGGGCTGCGAATGATGCTGTCGACCAGCGACATGGTGCAGGCCCATATTCATGAGGCGAGTTCCGTGGAGGAGGCGGTTGCGCTGCAGTGTTGGGCAGATCTGGTGTTGCTGGACATCAGCATGCCCGGCTGCGATGGACTGGCCGGCATTGACCATGTGCGCAAGCGCTGGCCGCGTGCCTTCGTGGTGATGCTCTCCGGCCATGACCATCCGGAGTTGATGAAGGACGCAGTGCGCCAGGGGGCGTCAGGCTTCATGTCCAAATCCATGCAACCCGATGCGATATGCGCCCAGGTTCAGCACTGGTTGCGCAGGAGCCCGGGAATGGAGCCAGTCAGCCGCAGCAAACCCGTGAACCTCTGTACCGTGCCACCGCTGGCGCAAGGAGAGAGCGAACTACCGGTGCGCCAGTACGAAGTGCTCAAGATGCTGGCCAAGGGTTATAGCAACAAGGCAATTGCCAGGCAGTTTGGCCTGAGCGAGCACACCATCCGCAACCAGGTGGCATCGGTGTTGAAGCATTTTGGCGCTGAAACCCGTACCCAGGCCGTGCTGAACGCGCAGCGCAGTGGCGTTCTGCCGGCCATGCCGATCAAGTAGACACAAGCGCCAGCCCATGCAGCAGATGGCGCGGGCGGTGGGCAGGAGGAATGCAGTATGGCAGAGCAAGGCACTGGAGTTGAGCGCAGACACCCGGCAGGCGGGTTGGGCCAGCAGCTTGTCAGCCTGCTGCGGCAATGGCGGTCATGGTTGTTGGGACTGGTGTGCTGGCTGGGTCTGCTGCCCGCCTGGGCTGGCTCGGACAGCCTGCGCATCGGCATCCAACTGGAGCCTCCATCGCTGGACATCACCACGACCAGCGCAGGGACTGCCAGTGAGATCACCTATGCCAACGTCTATGAAGGCCTGACCTTCATCGACGGGGAAGGTCAGGTGCGGCCTCGGCTGGCAACGCAGTGGCAGGTCAGCAAGGATGGAAAGACGGTCGACTTCGAGCTGCGCAAGCAGGTGCTCTACCACGACGGCAAACCATTCAATGCAGATACGGCAGTCTTCAGCCTGCAGCGCATGATGAAGATGACGGGCATGAATGCCTACCTCGAATGGTTCGACAAGGTCGCGTCGGTCGAGGCAGTGGATGAACAGATGCTGCGCATCCACCTTTCCGCACCTGACAGTCTGTTGCCTTATGCGCTGGCGCTGCCGGGCGCCGTCATGGTGCATCCCGATACGGCCGACACCAATGCCGTACGACCGGTGGGCACGGGGCCGTACAGGGTGCAGCCGTGGAAGCGCGGCCATTCGGTGAGCCTGGTGCGCAATGACTCCTGGTGGAACTCCCAGAAACCGCAGATACGTGAGGCGCAGTTCCTTTTCATGACCACCTCGTTCGAGACGGAGAGCATGCTTGCCGAAGGCCGCATTGATGTGCTGAGCAGCGTAACGCGGCTGACTGGCGCCTTCGCGGGACGGTCCGACTATGTGATGACTTCGCGCGGCGTCGAGGGCAAGCAGATCGTGGCGCTGAACAATGCCCGTGCGCCGCTCAATGACGTGCGTGTACGCCGGGCGCTGAGCCATGCCATCGACCGCCGTGAATACCATGGCATCTATGGGCCGCTGATCCAGGCTGTGCCCATCGGTTCGCATTTCTCGCCATTCCACCCTGCGTACGTGAACCTGGTGAACCGCTACCCCTATGACGTGGAACGCGCCAAGGCATTGCTGCGTGAAGCCGGGGTGGCGCCGGGTACGGTGTTGAAGCTGGCCTTGCCGCCCACGGACTATGGGCGCTATGGCAGCCTGATCGTGGCCCGGCAGATGGAGGCCATCGGTATTCAGGTCGAAATCGTGACCATGGACTGGCCGACCTGGCTGGACAAGGTATTCAAGCAGAAGGACTACGACATGACCGTCATCATGCACGTCGAGCCCATGGACCTGAACATCTACGCCCGCAACGGCTACTACTTCAACTATGACAACCGCGCCTTCAAGAAAATCTGGGAGAAGGTCCGCGCCGCGCGCAGCGACGCCGAACGCAACGAACAGTTGGGGCAGGCCCAGCGCCAGATCACGGAGGATGCGGTCAATCTCTTCATCCAGCTGCGGCCCGAGCGAAATTTCATCCGTCGCGAGCTGACAGGTATGTGGGAGCACTGCCCGGTCCCCGTGTTTGCGATAGAGAACCTGCGTTGGCAGAACTGAGTGAAGCCATGCAGTCTCTGCAAGCCCTTTCAATAACAGAGCGATGGAGCGATTGGTGTTCACGGGTATCGGGGTGTGACGGGTTTCAATGCAATCCAATGAACAGAAGCACGAATCACCATGTTTTTCCATCTCTACAGCCAGGTTATGAAGGCGGGCGTTGCCAAGCGGGGCTTTCGGGCCGCCGCGCGCAAGGGTGTCTTTCCTGTCTGGTGTTCATGGGCGTAGGCGCATGTCCCGCTCCTTGAAGCTCGCCAGGCCTTCGGTCACTGCCAGGCTGCTGATCATCCTGACGGTAGTCGCACTGGGCATTGCCCTGGTCTTTGTATTTGCGATCCGGGGGCTCAAGCGGACTGACCAGGAAGTGCGGCGCCTGGCAAACGTCGAAATGGAGCAACTGGTTGCCAGCACCCGGTTGATGCAGCAAAGCGAGATGGTGGCAAGCTACGCGCGCCTGGTGGGGCAAAGCAACAGCCAGAGCGAACGGCGCCTGAACATGATGGAGCTGACCGACCGCATGCTGTGGCTGGACAAGCTGGTGACCGAGCTGGTGGCGAGTGGCGATCTGCGCGATCTGGGCCCGCAACTGGTCACCGCGCGCGAAGCGCTTCGGGTGAAGGTGGGCCAGTTGAGCGGCGCAGTGTTCGAGCCCTCGGTCAATGGCGAAGCAGCGATGCAGACCGACGCGCTGGTGGCGGGCAGCCAGGCTCTTGCCACCAAGCTCTCCTTGCTGGCCAGCCATGTGGCCGCAGACCTGCGCCGCGAGCTCAATGAGAGAGGCCGCCAGCTCTCGCGCGACGTGGCCAACCAGCAGGAGCGCCTCAACTGGCTGGTGACTGCGTTGATTCTGATTGTGATCGCTGCCGGCATCTATATGGATGCCTCGGTATCGCGGCGGATTGTCAGTCTGCAACGCGAAGTGCGCGATGACGAATTCGGCGGTATCCACACCGCGCCCGACCTCCATGGCGATGAGATTGATCAGCTGGCGCATGCCATTGCGTCGTACAAAAAGCACCTGAGCGACCATGCCCGTCATGCGCAGAATGCGGTGCACGACAAGAACCGTGTCCTTGCCGGTGTGAGCCATGACCTGCGCCAACCGGTGCAGGCACTCAACCTGTTTCTGGAAACCCTGCGCGGCTCGGGCCTGACGCCGCCGCAGGCGAGCGTGCTGGAGCACGCGCGCGCGGCCAGTGCCGCAAGCCGCGAGATGCTCGATACGCTGATGGACTACTCGCGCATCGAGGCCGGCGTGCTGGACGCCAAGCTCCAGCCGGTGGCCATTGCCGGCATTCTGCGCCGCCTGGAGAAGGAGTTTGGCCCACAGGCCGATGCGGCGGGCCTGCTTTTCCGGGTGCGGGACAGCGAGGACTGGGTCTACACCGACCAGTCGCTGCTTTTCATGCTGTTGCGCAATCTGGTCTCCAACGCGCTGCGCTATACCGACCAGGGTGGCGTGCTGCTGGCAGTGCGCAAGCGCGGCCTGCAGCGCTGCATTGAAGTGTGGGATACAGGCCTGGGAATTGCGCCTACCCACCATGAGCTGATCTTTCAGGAGTTCCGACAGGTCGGTGAGGACCATGGACCCGGCGGCAAAGGGCTTGGCCTGGGGCTGGCCATCGTGCGGGAGCTGGCAGACATCCTGAACGTGCAGGTGTCGCTGTCATCGCGGCTGGGCAAGGGCTCGGTGTTCCGCGTTGCGTTGATGGCAGAGGCCGCGCCTGCGGGTGGCTATGGCCTGGTGTCGGGCCTGTGGGAAGACGCCGACAATGCGGGGTATGAGCCGCTTGCCGGCATGAGGGTGCTGGTAGTGGACGACGAGCCTTTGGTGCGCATTGGCCTGTCAAGCATGCTGGAGCAGTGGCAGTGCGAGGTGGCGAGTGCGGCAACCGTTGGCCAGGTGCAGCGCCTGCTGCGGCGTGCGCAGGACAGTGCAAGCCGCCCGTTCGATGTGGTGCTGACCGACTTGCGGCTGTCAAAGACCGAAGACGGCAGCATGGTGGTGATGGCGATGCGCGAAGCGATTGCCCATTACCCGCCATGGCAGACGCACCTGCCGCACTACATCATCCTGACGGGCGACACCGCGCCAGGGCGGTTGCAACTGGCCAATACCATGGGCGCCACCCTGATGCACAAGCCCATCGACCCACGCCAACTGCATGACCTGCTCAGCCGCGAGCTGGGCCTGCGGCTGGACATGGAGGAGTTTATGGAAACACTTCCAGCAATTGATCCAGACCGCCCTGATTGATGGCCACCTTGGCCTCGGCGCGTACGCGGGGCTTGGCATGGTAGGCCACGGACAGGCCCACCTCGCGCATCATCGGCAGGTCGTTGCTGCCATCGCCCACGGCAATCACCTGGGCAGGCGCAATGCCCATCAGCGACGCCAGGCCCAGCACCGTGCGGCGCTTTTCCTCGCCGTCGCAGATGTCGCCCCAGCTTTGCTCCACCAGGCCTCCGGTGAGCTTGCCATCCTGCACTTCAAAGATGTTGGCGCGCACAAAATCAATGCCCAACTGGGCTTTGACATGGTCTGCAAAGAAGGTGAAGCCGCCCGATACCAGCAGCACCTTGAGGCCTGCTGCATGGGCAGCGTCGATCAAGGTCTTGGCGCCTGGGGTCAACTGCAGGCGCTCCTGCAGCACGCGCTCGATGTCGGCAATCGGCACGCCCTTGAGGAGAGCCATGCGCTGGCGCAGGCTTTCCTTGTAATCGGTAATCTCGCCGCGCATCGCCGCCTCGGTGATGGCTGCCACCTCGGCCTTCTTGCCGGTGATGTCGGCAATCTCGTCGATGCACTCGATGGTGATCAGGGTCGAATCCATGTCGAACGCGATCAGCTTGTAATCAGCCAGCTTGTTGAAGGGAAGCGTGCCTTTGATTTCGATGGTGGGCGGGGGCGTGGCAGTCATGGGGGTGGATGCTTTCGTGGATGGGGTCGCTGCTTGGGCGCTGCGGGCGTCTGGCGCTGATTCTACCCAGAGGCGCTGTCCATGGCGCGGTACGAGGATCGAGGCCACCGGGGCAGGACTGGGAAGAATTTGCTATGAATAAAAGAGTGCTGGCGCACAGTGGGCGCGCGCCATCGGTCATATTTCTATATTTTCTGTGCCAACTCTACGCCGTTGCACCTTCGGTCCTGGGGGTGTTTGCCAGCGGCTTGCCAAGGCTGCGCACCACATCGCGCACCATCTGCACGCGGTCCTTTACCTCGGGCAGGGCGCGTTCGATGCGCAGCTTGTCGTTGCCAGCCAGCTTGATGGCCTTGTTCTTCTGGATCAGGCCGATGATGGTCATCGGGTCGATGGGCGGGTTGGGGTGGAAGCTGATGCTGATCACACCCGGCGCCGCATCGACCTTCTGCACGCCAAACGGCTCGCACAGCACCCGCAGGCGGTGTACGTCGATGAGCGTCTGCGCCTGCGCCGGCAGCTTGCCGAAGCGGTCGACGATTTCTTCGAGCAGGCCGTCGATCTGGTCGGCCGTCTTGGCGGTTGCCAGCTTCTTGTAGAACGACAGGCGCAGGTGCACATCGCCGCAGTAGTCGTTGGGCAGCAGGGCCGGGGCGTGCAGGTTGATGTCGGTGGTGGCCGCCATCGGCGAGAGCAGATCGGGCTCCTTGCCGTTTTTCAGGCTGCGCACGGCTTCGGACAGCATCTCGTTGTACAGCTGGTAGCCGATCTCCATCATGTTGCCGCTCTGGTTGTCGCCCAGCACTTCGCCCGCGCCCCGGATTTCCAGGTCGTGCATGGCGAGGTAGAAGCCGCTGCCCAGTTCTTCCATCTGCTGAATGGCTTCGAGCCGCTGCGCCGCCTGCTTGGTCAGGCCTTCCATGTCCGGCACCATCAGGTAGGCGTAGGCCTGGTGATAGCTGCGGCCTACGCGGCCACGCAACTGGTGCAACTGGGCCAGGCCAAACTTGTCGGCACGGCTGATGATGATGGTGTTGGCGCTGGGCACGTCGATGCCGGTCTCGATGATGGTCGAGCACAGCAGGATGTTGTAGCGCTGGGCGACGAAGTCGCGCATCACGCGTTCGAGCTCGCGCTCGGGCATCTGGCCGTGGGCCACGGCGATGCGTGCTTCGGGCAGAATTTCTTCCAGCTTCTGGCGCCGGTTCTCGATGGTCTCGACCTCGTTGTGCAGAAAGTAGACCTGGCCGCCGCGCTTCAATTCGCGCAGCACGGCTTCGCGGATGACACCGGTGCCTTCGTTGCGCACAAAGGTCTTGATGGCCAGGCGCCGCTGCGGCGCCGTGGCAATGACGGACAGATCGCGCAGCCCGTCGAGCGCCATGCCCATGGTGCGCGGAATGGGGGTGGCGGTAAGCGTGAGCACGTCCACCTCGGCGCGCATGGCCTTCATGGCTTCCTTGTGGCGCACGCCGAAACGATGCTCTTCGTCGATGATGAGCAGGCCCAGGTTCTTGAACTGGGTCTTCTCCGACAGGAGCTTGTGCGTACCCACCACGATGTCGACCGTGCCGTCATCCAGCCCTTTGATGGTGGCATTGACTTCCTTGCCTGAGCGGAAGCGCGACACCAGCGCCACCTTGATCGGCCACTTGGAAAAACGGTCTACCAGCGTCTGGTAGTGCTGCTCGGCCAGCAAGGTGGTGGGCGCCAACAGTGCGACCTGCTTGCCGCCGGTCACTGCGACAAAGGCTGCGCGCAGCGCAACCTCGGTCTTGCCAAAGCCCACATCGCCGCACACCAGCCGGTCCATGGGGCGGGGCGAGATCATGTCCTGAATCACCGCGTGGATGGCAGCGCGCTGGTCGGCGGTTTCATCAAAGCCGAAGTCGTTGGCGAACTGCTCATAGTCCTGCGGGCTATAGCGGAAGGCGTGGCCCTCGCGCGCGGCGCGGCGGGCGTAGATGTTGAGCAGCTCGGCGGCCGTGTCGCGCACCTGTTCTGCGGCCTTGCGCCGGGCTTTTTCCCACTGGCCGCTGCCCAGTTTGTGCAATGGAGCTTCGTCTGCCGATACTCCGGTGTAGCGGCTGATCTGCGCGAGCTGGCTTACCGGTACATACAGCACCGCCTTGTCTGCGTATTCGAGGTGCAGAAACTCCTGCAGCGCGGGCGAGCCGTCGGGGTTCTTCTGGCCCACATCCATGTTGATGAGGCCATGGTAGCGGCCAATGCCGTGCTGGGCATGGACCACCGGGTCGCCGACCTTGAGCTCCGACAGGTCCTTGATCAGCGCCTCGACATCGCTGGCCTGTTCCTGCCTGCGGCGGCGGCGTGCGCTGCCGGTGGCGGCGAACAGTTCGGTCTCGGTGACGAAGTCGATCCCTTGCTCGGCCCAGCGAAAGCCCTTGGCAAGCGCAGCAGTGGCGATGCCGATTTTCTCGTCCGTGGTCTGCTGGAACTCGGCCAGCGAATCAAAGGCTGGCGGGTTCAGGCCGCTCGCACGGAAGAAATCGAGCAGGCTCTCGCGCCTGCCATCGCTTTCCGCCAAGAGCAGCGTGCGTGCCTTGCCGGATGCAATGTGCCGCTGCAGTTTGGCAAGCGGGTCTTCGGCGCCGCGCACCACGGCCAGGTCTTCCAGTTTCTGGAAAACGGCTGCGTCCTCCACATCCTCCACCTGCGGGCGCAGCGCAAACTGGGCTGTTTCCCTGGCGGTGGTGTAGAACTGGTCTGCGGTCAGGAACAGGGTTTCAGGCGGCAGCGCCGGGCGCTCCGGGTCACCCTGCACCAGCCGGTAGCGGTCCTTGGTGTCTTGCCAGAAGCGCTGGAAAGCGGGCTCCAGATCGCCATGCAGCACCAAGGTGGCGTGCGCCCCCAGGTAATCAAACACGGTGGCGGTGCTGTCAAAGAACAGCGGCAGGTAGTATTCGATGCCGGCCGTGGCCACGCCGTTGCCCATGTCCTTGTAGATGCGGCTCTTGGTCGGGTCGCCTTCCAACAGCTCCCGCCAGCGGTTGCGAAAGCGCGCACGCGCCTCGTCATCCATGGGGAACTCGCGCCCAGGCAGCAGGCGCACGTCCTTGACCGGGTACAGGCTGCGTTGGGTATCGGGGTCGAAAGTGCGGATGGAGTCGATCTCGTCGTCAAACAGATCGACCCGGTAGGGCACGAGCGAGCCCATGGGAAACAGATCGATCAGCCCGCCCCGCACGGAGTATTCGCCATGGCTGACCACCTGCGACACATGGTTGTAGCCAGCCAGCGTGAGCTGCGCCTTGAGCTTGGCCTCGTCGAGCTTCTGCCCGGCCTGGAAGGCGAAGGTATAGCTTGCCAGGAAGGATGGCGGCGCCAGGCGGTACAGGGCCGTGGTGGCGGGGATCAGCACCACGTCCGCCTCGCCCTGGCTGATGCGCCACAGCGTGGCCAGGCGTTCGCTGATCAGATCCTGGTGCGGCGAAAAGGTGTCGTACGGCAGCGTTTCCCAATCCGGGAAAAGGGCGGTGCGCAGCTCGGGCGCAAAAAAAGCCATCTCGTCCTGCAGGCGATGCGCGTCGCTCGCATCGGCCGTGACGATGGCGGTGACACGCTTGCCCGAGGCTTCGCGTT